>JAFWDJ010000014.1 GCA_017513095.1 Clostridia bacterium
CGCCCTAAAAGAGCAAATCACCGATGAAAAGATGTAAAAATACACGCATTTCTCCGGATTCGCTTTTAAAAAATCACTTTTTAGGCGTTTTTGCTGAAGAAGTCGTGACTTCTTCAGCGTTTACCCGAGGGGAAGGCAATACGAAGGGCGACGGGGGAAGGTTTTCCCCGTTTATAAAATCCCGCGCACCTCGTGAAGCTCATGTATCACATAATCGGGCGCGGGAGCGCCCGGCATAAGCGTGCGGCGCGGGTCAAAAAGGCACGTTTTAAGGCCGCACGCGCGGCCGCCCGCGATATCGCTCGAAAGAGAGTCGCCTATTATCATCATCTCGTCGGAACGTATTTCGGGCCCTCCCGCGTCCCTTTCGGCCGCGTTTATGCGCCCGATCGCCGCGTCGAAGAACGCGCGCGACGGCTTTGAGAGCCCCATTTCGCCCGAGATAAAGAAGAACTTAAAATATCCGTCCATCTTTGCAAGGCGGAGCCTGTTCATCTGCTGCTCGTACGGGCCGTTGCTCGCCGCGCAGAGTATATATTTCGGCGCAAGATACGAGAGCATCGCGTGCGCGCCCTCAACGGGAATCGCGCTCGAAAACAGGCGTTCGCGGAAGAAAGCCTCGAACGTTTCGCCGTCGAAGCTTATGCCGAGCGCGCGAAAGATTATATTCCACCTGTCGCGTCTTAAGCCCTCGAGGTCAAGCTCGCCGCGCTCTATCATCCGCCAGAACTCCTCGTTCAGGCTTTTGAACACGGGAAGCATCGCGGGCTCATACGGCGGAAGGCCGAATTTTTCAAAGCCCTCCCTCATGCTTTCGGCCGCGTACGCGTCGAAGTCAAGAAGCGTATTGTCTATATCAATAAAAACAGCCTTTATCATTTAAAAACCTCAAAGCTTCATTCGATATCCGATAATATGCGCCGCGTGCGCGAAATATCACCGCATATTATCAAAAACTCCCGCGGGACGCGTGTTTTTCGCTCCTGCGGAAGTCTCTATTTTCATTTACGCCTTTTTTCGCTTTTTCGGGGCGGGAAGCTCGGGCAAAATCGCGTCTATAAGCTCCCGTAAAAACTCCGCGTCGTCCGTATCGGTGCATAAAAGCATGGGACGCGCGCCCTCGTAGGGTATCTCCTCGGGCGCGTCGGGCATAAGCGCGCGCGCCGACGGCACGGGCTTAATAAGCAGCCTGTCGTCGTATATGCCGCCTATCACCTTGCCGCTTGCGTATATGATATATTCGCCCATCATTGCGCGGTACGTTATGTCCCCTGCTCCGCACAGCGAAAGGCTTTCAAGTATGTAGTCAAGATATCCTCTGCTTGAAGCCATAATGCGCTCACCTTACTTTCTGTAAATCCATTCAAGATAATATCCGAGGCCCTCAACGCCGCCGTCGTATCCGATGTAGCCGATAAGGATATTGCCTACGTAGCTTAATGACAGAAACGTGCAGGTAAACCACGCACGGGATGAACTTCCCAGCGTGTGCGACGCCAATGTGGAAAGACGTTTAAGGTCGGGCAGCGTGTTCTTTGTAAGATTGTTTACGGATTCCTTCGTAAAGCCGCCCTTGTCAAAATAGGCCTCCCACTCGTCTTTGGACTCCAAAAGCGCGGCGCCGCCGCCCTTGGAGACGAGCATGATAGCCTTTTTCTCCACGTCGTCATACTTTTCCATCGCCTGTCTCAGCGCGTAATCGTATACGATAAAAACGCCGCCGGGCTTGAGTATCCGGTATACCTCTTTGTAGACCTTTGTTTTATCCTGGCAGTGCACGATGGTCTCTATGCCGAAGACCACATCGGCGGACGCGTCGGGTATCATCGACATATCGCTGTAATCGTGCTCGATGATGCGCACGTTGGACGGCATGTCCGCAATGGGTTTGGGGAAAAGATCGACGCCCGTAAAGGAAGCGGTCGGATGCTTTTTCGCAAGATAGAGAAGATTTGAGCCCATGCCCGGGCCTAATTCCACCACGCTGTCGCCATCCTTAATATATTTTGAGACCGTGTTCGGCTGATAATACAGATCTTCGTCCGAGAGCATACCGTTCTGAGAGATGCGAAAATGCATGAACCCTTCTTTGGAATGAACTCTTTTGTACGCGGCATGGTTGTTCTTAAAATATGAACGCACATCCGCGGGGGAGACATCATCGCCGGATACTATGCGTTCAAGGCAGCGGTTAATGCTCGGAACGCTTTCAAGGTATTTCATTTTTTTGTGAAGTTTGCTCTCTTCGGCCATATTGTTTTTCCTTTCTCTTTCGGTAAAAGGCGTTGTTTTAAGAATAAACGCCCGCCGCCGTAATTTGCGGCGTATATATTATTATATCGCGCGCGGGCGCGCATTGTAAAGTGCCAAGGACGGCGTTTCTTTAAGCGGCGAAGTTTTATGCGCGCTTTAAACGCCCGCTCCGACGTCGAAAGCCTTTTTCAGATACGTCGGGAACTGCGTTTCATGCACGGCGCGCTTGTGCTCCTCGCTGAAGGACGCCATATCGTATTTTGAATAGTCATCCACCTGGAGCGTGTCGCAGAAGGGGTATATATCAATGTCGCCGTTCAAAAAACCGAAGGGTGCAAAATATACCTTCATCGCGTTATTGTATACCTTGTCATACATTGCGCGGTCTGCGTTCATCGTAAGAAAAACGGCGGTGTTCACACGTCCTTTAAATACGCTCGTATAGTCGTTATACGACATGGCGGGGAAGGTAATGCGCTCCAAAAAGCAGCGAAGCATTCCCGTCGGCTCCGAGTAGTATATTGGAGAGCCGATGATAAGGCAGTCGGCATGAAGGATGCTTTCAAGCACGGGCGAAAGCTCGTCCTTTATATAACATTTGCAAGGCTCGGCTATATCCTTTCTTTTGCAGGCAAGGCAGCTTTTGCAGCCCGTGAAGTTAAGGTCATAAAGGTTTATGTATTCAGTCTCGCGCCCGGCGGCCTTCGCGCCTTTTTCCGCCTCCTTTAAAAGCTGTGCCGTATTTCTGCTCTTTCTCGGACTTGCGTTAATTATAACTGTTTTCACTGTAATCTCTCCTTATATATATTTTTTACCCTACGCCCGTCTTAAGAGCGCCCATATGCCCATCATAAGCTCCGACGGCACGAATTTGGCGACGATGCGGTGGACGACGCATACGACGCCGGGCGTCGATACGGCAAGGCCGAGGCGCGAATCATTATACGACAGCGCGGCGACCGACCGCACGCGCGAGGCGAGCGGGAAGTGGCGCACGGCGTGCCCGCCGCCGAAGGTGTCCTTCGCCGTCGGTATGAACTCCGTATCCTTTATCCAGTACGGGCAGACGGCGGTCACCTTTATGCGGCGCGAAAACAGCTCCACCCGAAGCGCGCGCGTGAATCTGTATAAAAACGCCTTCGAGGCGGCGTATATCGAAAGATACTGAAACGGCTGAAAGCCCGCCGTTGAGCATATTTCCATAATGCGCGCGCCCTCATGCATATACGGAAGGCAGGCGTATGTCATATCGACGGCGGCGCGGCAGTTAAGCTCTATCATGCGGTCGGTCTCGGTTAAGTCCATTGCGGAAAAATCGCCTATTTTTCCGAAGCCCGCCGCGTTTATAAGAAGCCTTACGTCGGGCTTTTCCGCCTCGAGCGCCGCCATGAACGCCTCGACGCTCTCTTTTTTCGTTAAATCGAGCGGGAAGGCGCGCACACGAATGCGCGAGTCCTCGTTTAAGGCCGCAAGGCGCTCCCTTCGGCGCGCCACGGCCCATATCTCGTCGATATCGCTCTCATGGCGGTTTATCTCGTTTATGTATTCGCGTCCGAGCCCGCTCGACGCGCCCGTAACTACTGCTATTCTCATGCGCTCACTCCTTTTTTGGTCCGGGGATAAGGCGTTCTATGTTTTTATATACGGTCATTCTCATTGTGATAAAGCAGGCAAGGCCGCCCGCCACATTGGATATCGGCTCCGCCAAGAATACGCCCGTGACGCCGAAGCCCAAAGCGGGCAGAGCGAGCGTGAGCGGCACGACGATGACCGCCTTTCGAAGCAGCGAGAAGAATATCGCGTGGCGCGCGTCGCCCAGCGACTGGAACGCGGACTGTCCCGCGAACTGCAGCGCCATGAAGACGAAGCCGAAAAAGTATATGCGAAGCATTCCGACGCCCGCGTCGGTCATTGCGGCGTCGTCGGAGAATATGCCGAACCATACGCGCGGCAGAAGCACGACGAGGAGCCACGCGGCCAGCGTATAGACAAAGCCCGCTATCGTATTGAAGCGGATGCCGTCCCTTACACGCGCGTACTGCTTCGCGCCGTAGTTGAAGCTTATCACGGGCATTGCGCCGCCCACGATGCCGCTTATCGGCAGCATGAATATATCGCGTATCGAAATTGCCACCGTCATAATGCCTACGTACATATCGCCGCCGTACCCCTGAAGCGTATAATTGCAGACGACCTGAACGAGGAAATTCGTGCCCTGCATTATGAAATTCGCCGCGCCGAGCTTCGATATGGCGGCAGCCGTCGCGCGGTCGGGGCGTATGCTCTTTATTTCGAGCGGTATTTCGGCGCGCCTGCCCGTAAGGAAACGCATCACCCATACGGCCGATACGGCCTGACTTATTACCGAGGCGAGAGCCGCGCCGCGGACTCCGAGCCCGAGCGCGAAGATGAAAAGCGGGTCGAGCGCGATATTTAAGCCCGCGCCGATGATTATCGACATCATTCCGACGCGCGGGAAGCCCTGCGCGTTTATATAGCCGTTCATGCCCGTTGAGATCATCGAAAAAAGCGTGCCCGAAAGGTATATCATAAGATAGCTGTCGGCGTAGACGAACGAATCGGAGCTTGCGCCGAAGGCGAAAAGCACGGGACGGTGAAAAATATAGCCGAGCACGGTAAGAACGGCCGCGGCGATAACGATGAGGGCAAGGGAGTTTCCCATAATGCGCGCGGCCTTTTCTTTATTCCCTGCGCCGCGCTCTATGGAGAAGAGCGGCACACCGCCCATGCCGAACAGGGCCGCGAACGCAAGTATTATCGTGACGATGGGGAACGTAAGCCCCACGCCCGTGAGCGCGAGCGTGCCCACGCCCTCCATGTGGCCGATGAACACCCTGTCCATTACGTTGTAAAGAAGGTGCACGAACTGCGCTATCGTAAGCGGGAGCGCCTGACGTATTATGTTTTTCCACACGGGGCCTTTTGAAAAATCGTTCTGCCCTGCCGCGGTAAGTGCCATTTTTATGCCTCCGGCGCGCACGATGCGCGCGTTTAGATTATTTGTCCGCATGAAGCGGCAAAGATTTACCCCTTCAGCGCCTCGTAAAATTCAAGCGGGACGCAAAGCGGCCCGCGGCCCGTGCCGGGGCTTATATCCGGTTTGGCCGCGCCGTGAAAATCGGAGCCGCCGCTTTCCTTTAAGCCGTATTCCCTTGCGATATTCGAGGCCTCGCGGCTCGCGGTTTCGTCAAAGTCGCTGTAACGCGTCTCCATCGCGTCAAGCCCCGCGGATTTCGCCGCGGAAAGAAACCGCGGAAGACGTTCGCGGCTTAAATTCAGGAACGGATGACAGAGCACGGCGACGGCGCGGCACGATTTTATGAATTTCACCGTTTCGAGCGCGTCGGGACGCTTTGGGGGCACGTAGAAGCCGTGCTCCTCCTTTAAGAGCGTGTCGAACGCCTCCTTCGTGGAGTTTACATAACCCTTGTCAAAAAGCACGCGCGCGACGTGCGCGCGGTTAAACTCGTCGGCGTCCGTAAGGGCGGCCGCCTCGTCGTATGTTACGTCGTAGCCGTTTTTGTTGAGGGCCGCGATGAGCGCTTCGTTGCTTCGCTTCTTCGCGATGAGAAGCTGCATTGTATAGCGCTCGACCTCGTCCCACGTGTCGGGCGGCAGAAAAAGCCCCGCGATATGCACCTCGCCGCCCTCGAACTCGGTCGAAAATTCGCAGCCGGCGACCGTTTCGACCGTGCTTTTTTCGCCCGCCGCCATAAATTCCGAAAGTCCCTTCGCCGTGTTGTGATCGGTCAGCGCGACGGCCGAAAGGCCGGCGTTTTCACAAAGGGCGACAAGCTCCGCCGGCGAAAGGGAGCCGTCGGAGTAATTAGAATGTGTGTGAAGGTCGCACGTTTTGGGTCTTTCGGTCATTTTTTATCATCGCCCTCTCTGCCTGGGCTCCAATTAGGCTGGAGCGCCTCTATGATGAGGTTCTCGGGCGCTCTGACCGCCACCTGATACTTGTCCTCGTAGACGATCTCGCCCGGCGTGTTCGTATATACGAGGTAATACGGATGCTCGTATTTTTCAAGGAGCCAGAGCGCGGGGCGTATCATTTTCATCATCTCGTCGGAGTTCTCTGTTTTGAAAAAGCAGACGACGCGCTCCTGATTTTTGCACTGAGGCGGCCACGGCAGATTCTCCGAGAACCAGTCGTCGATCTCGCGGTAGAGGTCCGCGTCCTCCTCTTCCATTTTGTCGTTCTGTATGAGCTGCCAGCACATGCTGAAAACGCCCTTCGCGTAGAGCGTGTTCGCGGCCAGCTCCTGCCCCTGTATGCGAACGTATTTGAAATGCATCATGGTCCGTCCTCCCGTTCGTGAAGTGTGATTTCTAAAAAACGCCCGAATTTTTCGTTTCCGTCTCATATTTTACCATGCTTTTGGGCGGCGTGCAATCCCTGACGGGCGCCGCGGATTTTAAGTCCCGATTTTCGGACAAAATATCTTGTCTGAACGGTAAAATGAGGTACAATATACTTAAAAGCACATATAAAGGAGGGGGCGCGCATGGCGTCGGGCGAAAGAAAGGGCGACAATCAGAAGCTTAAAATGCTCTATCTTGCGAAAATATTCACAGAGGAAACGGACGATACGCATTCTCTTACGATGCACGACATCATATCGAAGCTCTCCGCGTACGGCGTGAACGCGGACAGAAAGACGCTGTATCTCGATTTTGAGGAGCTGCGGCGCTTCGGGTATGACATCCTGACCGAACGCGCGGGGCGCGAGCATTTCTATCACCTCGGCGCACGGGAATTTGAGCTCGCGGAGCTGAAACTGCTTGTCGATTCGGTGCAGTCGGCAAAGTTCATCACGGACAAAAAGTCAAAGGAGCTCATAAAGAAGCTCGAATCGCTCGCAAGCAGGCACGAGGGACGAAAGCTTCAGCGTCAGGTGTTCATCTCGGGGCGCATAAAGACGATGAACGAGAGCATCTACTACAACGTGGACAAGCTGCACGAGGCCATAAACAACGGGGTGCAGATACGGTTTCAGTATTTCAGATGGAACGAAAAAAAGAAGCAGGAGTTAAGAAGGAACGGGGAGTGGTACCGCGTGAGCCCGTGGTCGCTCATGTGGGACGACGAGAATTATTATCTCGTCGCGTACGACGCGCGCGAGGACAAGATAAAGCATTACCGCGTCGATAAGATGATAAAGATTCACGTAACGGGCGACGCGCGCGAGGGCGTCGAACGCTTCCGCGATTTCAACGCGCCGCGCTATACGAAGCGGCTTTTCGGCATGTTCAGCGGCGAGGAGACCGACGTGACGATAGAGGCCGAAAACGATATGGCAGGTATTTTCATCGACCGCTTCGGAAAGGACATCTTCATCGTTCCCGAGGGCGGGGAACGCTTCCGCACGACCGTGAGCGTCGCATTAAGTCCTCAGTTCTTAGGCTGGATTATAGCACTCGGGCGCAGGGTCAGGATAATTTCGCCCGACTCCGCCGTTTCGATGATGAAAGAGACGCTTAAAACGCTCGGCGAGCATTACGGAGCGTAAAAAAATTATAAAAAACGCGATAAAGTCCGTTTTTTCGGACGTATCGCGTGATATTGTTTATTATGAGAGGGAAAGAAGCGCAAAGGAGGCGGAAATTTAAATGGCAAAATCGATATACATGATGATATGCGATGCGTTAAGGGACGGCGCCGAAATCGGGAGCGTTGAGCTGCCCGACGATGCGTCCGACGCGGGGAACGGGATGAAATTCGCGCCGGGTGCGGCGGACGGAATATGTCTTTATCATATGCAGCTCACCGACCAGAGCGCCGAACAGGCGAAGGCGATGGCGCGGGCGGTAAAGGCCGCGTCGGAGGGCGATCATAAGAAGGCGGAGGCGCTCTTTTATGAATGGGCGCGCGGGGGCAACGTGGTTATGGGCTCGGACGCGCTCTGCGAATACGTCATGGAGCACTCGGACAGGCTCGACGCCTCGAATATTTACAGGACCGCCTGCGCGCTCATGTTCGACTCGGCGCACGTGTCGTGCGTTAAGGCGGGTATGGTGCTTTTAGAGCTTTTCGACGACATTGACGAGATTGTAAAGGAAGCGATGCGCCGCCTCGGCAGTCACGAGGAGTTTACGCTTTTCGCCGTATGGAACATGCGAAAATGGCAGAACGGAAACGAAGAGATATTCGCGCTTGCAAAAAAGGTCAAAGACTGGGGCAGGGTGCACGCGGTAAATTATCTTCTTCCCAAAACGGATGAAATACGCCGGTGGCTTTTATTCGAGGCGGTGTCCGGGGACACGCTCGCGGCGGATTATTCGGCGCTCGTCTGCTGGAAAAAGTCGGAGGCGGAAAAGCTTCTCTTTTCGGGGCCGACGCGTGAGGAGTACCGCGCGATAGGCAGGCTCATATCGCTTCTTATGGACGAGGGGCCCGTGCCCGGCATGTCGTCGATTGAGAACGACGTCGATATCCTCCTTCGGTTCCTAAAGGTATCCGGAGGCTTTGAGCTTACGCCCGACGAGCGCGGCGTTATAGAGGAGATAAAGGAATGGGCCGAAGGCGGCGAGTATCCCGTTGTAGACGTTTTAAAGGAATGCGAAAGGCTTTTTTCGAAGAATGGATAGAGAAGCGGCGCTTATCACTTTTGAAAAAACTTAAAAAATATTGCGAAAGGCGTGACAAAGTCCGTTTTTCGGGACACATCCCCGATTATAATAGCATTGAAAGAAAAAAGAAAAACAAAAAAGAAAAGCACAAAGGAGGATGTGTCATGAACAGAATGTACTTTACCATAACGGGAACGAATCATTACCACGGGCAGGAGTTTTTCGAGCCGAAAATGTCCGTCCGCCTCGTAAAGGAGCCGGATAACGAGGCCGACAGGGAAGCGATAAAGGTAGAGCTTGAGGGCCTCGG
This sequence comes from Clostridia bacterium, assembly GCA_017513095.1. GTDB lineage: Bacteria > Bacillota > Clostridia > Oscillospirales > RGIG577 > RGIG577. The sequence goes on from JAFWDJ010000014.1 coordinate 9,158, forward strand.
CAAGGTGGGCTACGTTGCGAACAGCCCCTATACCGTCATCGGCGAGAGCGTGAGCGCGGGACGGCTCTACGATAAGATAGGCGATACCGACGAGGGCACCGTGCTCTACGTTCTGCCCCGCGGCGTCCTCTGCTATGTGGAAAAGCAGGAGGGCGAATGCCCCGCCGTATCTTTCCCGAAAGCCCCGGACTTATCTTCGGTAAGTCCCGACCTTTAATAACTTAACCCACCATCCCTTCCAAAGGGCCCCCGGCGAAACGAGGCGAAAAGCCCCTTCGTCGGAGGCCTTTTATAATTAAAGCATAAGTGCGCGCCCGAAAAGAGAAAAACTCCCCGCCGCTTTCGCGGCGGGGAGTCCCGTTCGTCAAAACGAAATGAGGCCGAAAACCGGCGATTGCCGCGCTTAACGGCCGCGGTGCTTTTCTTTTCGCTTCTGCTGCTTCTCTTTAAAGCGGCGCTCCTTTTCGGCCTCCTTCTCGGCACGGCTCCTTTCCCTGCGCTCGGTCTTCATTTCCTCGTACTGCGCCTTCAGCGCCTGCTGAGACTTTGTGCCGATGCCGCGGGTCTCTGTCTGCTTTTTCGCCTCGCGCTGCCTTCGCTTCGGATTGTCCGCCTTGTTGTGCGCGTCCGTCTTTACGGGGGTGCTGAACTTAAGCTTATAATAGTTATGCAGCACGAAATCCCAGACCTCGTAATCCTTCGGCTCCGCGCCGAAAGTGACCCTGCACACGGACAGCCGCCCGCGAAAGACAAGCTCGAACACGCCCACCCAGAACGGGTCCTCGAAGTATACGGTAAGCCTGCCGCTCGTTTTGTCCATAACGATCCCTCCTTAAATGATTGCTGTGAACAAAGAACGGACGACCCCGGAGGGGGAGGGTTACTTACCCCGCTTTCGCGGGACGGCCGGGCTACCTACCGGCTCTGGCACGCCTTTCGGCGCACGTTGCGTTTTTATCTTTGTTTTGTTTCTATGATAAAGCCCGAAGGCCCGATCATCCGAGCTTTTCTTTAATCCAATCGAAGAGAAAGCGCATCTCGGGCTCCGTGTGGAACCAATGTCCGGCGCTTTCCATTACGGTGAGGCTCGCGCCGTGCGATTTTGCTCACTGCGTTCGCGCGCGTGTGCCGAGACATATCATGTCCGAAGGACATATCGCGCCGCATGCATATCGCGTCCGATAAGGACATATCGCGCCGCAGGCATATCGCGTCCGAAGGACATAATGGCGATATATTTGCTATCGCAAACGCGATATATTTGCATTCGCAAATGCGATATAATGCGCAGCCGCGCATTGCGATATACGCTCACTAAGTTCGCGCGTGTGTCCCGTAGGGACATATCGCGCCTCACCCGCGCTTCCGCCCCTGCCGTGGGTATATAAAACCGTGTCCATAGCGTATGCCTTTCTTTATGGAGTTATTCTCAGTCGTAATAGACGCATCTGTACGTAAAGTTGTTCGGGTTGTCAAGCTCGACGGACATAAGGCGCTCGCCGCTTGAAAAGTCGTAAACGCACATGCACTCCGCGTCGCCATCCGCGCGTCCCCAGCCGATGACGTACGTTTCGCCGTCGAGACGCTGCGCGGAGCCGCACGCGGAAGAATATTTATCCTCGAGATAATACGACCGGACATTCTTTATCGCTTTGCTCTCGGTATCGAGCTTATACGAAATTATACGCGTTCTGCCCGTTTTGTTGCCGTTGCTGAATACGGTTATATTGTCGCCGTCTACCGTAACGTAATGCTGGCAGCTCATCTTCTGCTCGTCGGCCAGGGAGAAATCGTCGCCCCTGCCCGAAAGCTTCCATTTGATCTGGTCCGTTCGCTTCGTGCGGTCAAGGCAGAGCACCGTGCTCATATGGCGGAAGGAGCAGATGAGGTTTCCCTCGTCGTCAAGACGCATGGCGTTGAAATGCACGATGTCGGGAACGTCGGTCGTTTCGTTCGCAAAATCGTTCGCCGTCCGGGAGGCGTCCGTTATCGTGAGCGCGTAAAGCTCGGGATAATCGACGCTCTTAAAATCCCACACGACCTCGCCGTTTTCGACCTCCTGAAGATACGAATATACGACGCTTGCGCCGTCGGGATAGTCGGGGTGATTATAGACCGTGTCCTTTATGTAGCCCGACAGTATGTAGTGATCGGGGGATATCATAAGAAAATCGTGTCCGTCGAGGGGCGCGCCCTTTTTTGTGACGTCGGACTCCTCGAAAGTGATGCGCCGGGTTTCGTTAAAGTCGGCGTCGAGAATAACGCGTTCGCCGGGGGCGAAGCCCTCGAGACCGTAGTTGTCGTACGTGCCGATCTGATCGTGGTAGCTGTAATATGTCTCACCGTCCAAGTCGTGCTTTTTAAAATCCCACCAGCCGGTCATAACGCCGTCCCACGGCTGATCTTCGTGCTTCGACCAGACGATGTTTCCCTTGCCGTCCAGCATGATTATGCTTCTGCTGTAGACGAAGGAAAGATAGAAGTTTCCGGGAAGGTCGGTCTCGCCCGAAACGGTGAATCCGGGCAGCCCCTGTGCTATGACAGCGTTTGCCGCATCCGCGGGGGCGTCGTTTTCGGGCGCCTTCTGTGAGCAGGCGCAAAGACACAGCATGAGTGCTGCCATGCATATTATGCATACGGCTTTTTCATGATTTCATCCCCCTTGATTGTTTTTAGGACGGTATTACTTTGATATGTCACGGATGCTCTTAAACCATATCGCCTCGACGGGCGTAAGGTATCGTTCGGTAAATTCTTTTTGTTCGTCTTCGCTCAAGGCTTCGTAAGCCGTGTTCATGGATTTGGCGACGGATCTGACGCGGATGAAAAACAGCTCTTCTTCCTCGCGGCTCGGAAACGCGCGTCGGATTTCGGTCATCATTTCCGCCGCGATGAGGATATAGCTTTGAATATGGCAAAAGTCCTTTTTTTCCATGATTATGGAGCCCTCGCGGAATCTGCGCCTGTAATACGGATGGCTCAGACGCGCGCAGAGGCCGGCTCTTAAAAGGCTTACGAACGTAAAGAGCACGTCTTCATATATGAGGCCGGGATAAAGCCGCAGCTTTTTGGCGTCAAGGTGTTCGCGCTTAATAAGCTGCAGGCACATATTTGATCTGTACGTTTTTGTTTTCATCATATCCGTAAGCATTTGTCTGCCCGTGCGCGGAATGCTTAAATCTATCGTGGAGGTATATATCGCGCCCTCGGCGGAGAAGTTTTTTTCCATCTCCTCGTTTTCGTAAAACGGGACGGCGTCGAAAAAGAGCATATCGAGATCGTAACGTTTTGCGTACTCGTACGTTTTTTCAAGGTGATCCGGCGTTATGAGGTCGTCGCTGTCGACGCAGCAGATATATTCGCCCCTCGCGTGGTCGAACGCGACGTTTCGCGTCGCGGCAAGGCCGTGATTTTCGGGCGCGTCGAATATAATTATGCGGCCGTCTTTCTTTTGGTATTCTTTCATTATTTCAAGGCTTCGGTCGGTTGAGCCGTCGTTTAGGCAGATGAGCTCAAAGTCGCGCATCGTCGACGCAAGGATGCTGTCGAGGCATTCGGCGAGATATTTTTCCGTGTTGTAAACGGGAACCACGACCGTGACCCGGGGCTGCGGCGCGCTCTCCTTTGCGTATTCGGGCGGAAGTATAAGGCGGTGCGAGATGAGCCGTTCCAAGCCGAAGGCCTTTATATAGTCATATTCGGAGTATCTAAGCAGTGCCTCCGCTTTATTGTAATATTTGCGGCTTTCCTCCGGATAAAAGTCCGAGGGTTTTTCAAGGAACCCCAGTTCTTTCATGCCGAATTGTTTTAAGGCCGTGTAAGCAGTCTTAAACCCCTCGAAATCGCGCGCCGACTCAAGGCTGCGCATCAGATGCGGCAGAGCGAAGCGAAGAAACGGCGCTTCGGCCTCGGCGTAAACACCGTGATTTGCGAGGGATTTTTTTAGCTCCGACACCGTTAAAACGGACGACGTCGGGTCGGCTGCGTATCGTTCGTCCGCCTTTTTTTCGCCTTGTCCGGTGTGCGAAAGAAGCACGCGGTCAAGCGGGGCTATACTTTCGGCAAGCGCAAGCGCCGTATACGTAAAAACGGCGTCGGCGTCGTTTAAATGCGCGGGAAACGAAAGGCCGTGCGACTGTAAGAATTCGCGCTTAAAGAGCTTATTGTATAATACGGGACGGGTGAAGTTAAAGATGTCGCCGCTTTTTTTCGAGAATACGGGCGCATCCTTCGGGCAGCGCCGGGTATCGCAGACTTCGGGCATGGGCGTTGTTTCATCTTTGGCGGCGTCAAATCGTTCGGCCGCGAATACAACGACGTCGGCGTCCGTATCCTCCGCGCGCGCCGCCGCTTCGCTTAAAAGATGCGGCGAAAACATATCGCCCGCTTCAAGGAATATGATATAGTCGCCCGAGGCGCGTTCGAGCCCCGTGTTTTTATCGTCGTGGGGCAGCCTTGCGCGCTGCTTTAATACCTTTGCGCGGCGCTCCGTTTTAGCAAATTCTTTAAGAAGCTCGTAAGAGCCGTCCGAGGACAGCCGGTCTATGAAAATAAACTCCGAATTCAGGTGCGTCTGAGCTGATACGGAGCGAAGCGTTTCCGCAATATATTCTTTCGCGTTGTAAACGGGTATGACAGCCGTTATCTTCGGCCCAGTCGGAAGCGGATAGTAAAACGAGTCGCCCATGACGGATTTTTTCTGCGCGTCGTCACTTATGTAAATCTTTACCGTGATGCGGGCGGGCAGGTCGTCTTCCGAAAGCAGGGCCGACAGGTCAAACTCGCGCGTTTTCTCCGATGAAAAGGCCCGATCCTTGTAAAAGGGCGTTCTTGTTTTGTCCTTTTCATAAAGAAGATAGCATAAAAATTTCACATCCTCACGCGGCGGCTCGATTGAGCAGATAAGCCTATCGCCGTAAAGCGCAGTCGTAAACGAAAAGGGCAGCTCTTCATCGTTGAATTCGGTTTTCATTATAAACTCGCTCATTGTTTTTCACCTTATTTTTGATTATTGTGCCGGGGCAAGAATCCCGCCGTTTCTTTTCTTCCCGTTCTCACGCAGTGCCATTCGTGCACGGCCGCAGCAGTTGCCGCGGCGCAGACGACCGCCGCGCCGTATCGAAAATCGATGAACGGCAGCGTGAAAGGAAATAAAAAAAGCATTGCGCCCGCGATTTTATTCATAACGGAATGCATCGCGACGAGCTTTTTTTGCAAAGCAAAGCCGTACGCGATATTTATCGATTTAATCGCCGCGATTGCGCCGATCCAGATACAGAGCCATATCGGGATATCGAGTACGGGCAGGAGCTTTATAAGGGACGCCGCGACGAGTGAAAGATCGGCTATGGTATCGAGCCGTGAGCCGAATTCGCTTGTCGTTTTCATTTTTCTCGCGACCGCGCCGTCTATCATGTCGGTAATACCCGCGGCCGCGTATACGGCGTAGAACGCCGCGGAAAGCGCCGGACAAAACAAAAGCGCGGCGCTGAGTATTATGCGAAGGGAGGTGATTATATTTGCCATGGTTACGGATTTCCCCGCATCATCTTCACCGCGGCCTCGACGTTCCCCGTGCGGGGGAACATATCGACGGCCGTCGCGGCCGTGAGCGTATATCCGTGCTCCGAAAGCCGCTTTATATCTCGGCCGAGCGTTGCGGAGTCGCACGAAACGTATACGATGCGCGAAGGACAGAGCGCGGCTATCGCGTCCACGGCGGCGCCGTCTAAGCCCTTCCTCGGCGGATCGACGCAGAGCGCGTCGATTTTAAGGCCCTCGCCCAAAAGGCGCGCCGCCGTTTCGCCCGCGTCGCCGCAGTAAAACTCGCAGTTATGAAGGCCGTTCAATCGCGCGTTTTGGCGCGCGATATTTACCGCGTCCTTTACGACCTCGACGCCGACGACGCGTCCCGCGCGCCGCGCGATATACGACGATATCGTGCCCGCGCCGCAGTAGAGGTCGAGCACCGTTTCGTCTTTTCGGGGGTCGAGCATACCGACCGCCGTTTCGTAGAGCACGCGCGTCTGCTCGGGGTTCACCTGATAAAACGAGCGGTGCGGGATTATAAACTCCGTGCCGCCTATCGTGTCGCGTATTTCGTCGCGCCCCCAGATAAGGCGCGACCGGTCGCCCATTATCACATTGGTTTTTTCCTTATTTACGTTTATCAAAACGCCCGTAAGGCCGGGCATCGTTTCCTTAAAAATCTCAACGAGCCGAGCCTCGTCGCGAAGCCTGTCCGCGTTAATCACTACGGCCGCCGCCGTATCGCCCGACGCGCGCCCCTCGCGCGCGAAAACGTGGCGCAGTACGCCCTTGTGCGTCATCTCGTCGTAGACGCTCTCGCCCGTTTCCTCAATATAGCGGCGGATGGCCTTCGCCGCGGCGAAGACGCGCGGCGACTGGATAAGACAATCGTCAAGATCCGCGACGTCGTGCGAGCGGACGCGGTAAAAGCCGACGAGCAGCCTCCCGTCGCGCGCGCGCTTTATCGGAAACTGCGCCTTGTTGCGGTAGCCGCGCACGTCGGGCGCGCCGATGATTTCAAGGGCGGGGAAGTCGACGCCGCCAAGCTTCTTTATATTATTGTATACCGCGTCGCGCTTGATTCTTTTTTCCGCCTCGTACGAAAGGTGCCAGAACGCGCAGCCGCCGCACCGCCCGAAATACGGGCACGCGGGCTTTACCCTGTCGGGCGAGGGGGAAACAAGGCGCACGATCTTCGCGTAGGCGAAGCTTTTTAGAACCTTCATTATAAGCACCTCGGCGCGTTCATCGGGCGCTCCGTTTTGCACGAAGACGACAAAGCCCGACTCAAGGCGCGCTATACCCATGCCCTCGAGCGTTACTGAGGATATATATACTTCTATGATCTCGTTTTTTCTCGGTCTGTCCATTCTTTTCTTTGAAAAAATGCGGATATGTGTTTACTTTATTATCTTTACGGGGTCGAGGCGGCTTATCGCCTCGCCGTTCGCCGATACGTCGGCTGAGGCTTTAAGGCGTGAAAGCTCCGATTCAAAGCTTTTGCCCAAAGCGTCGTAATAATCGCAGAGCGCGGCGCGCTTTACCGCGTTCTTCGTTATAAAGCGCCATGCTTCGTCGGTAAGGCCCGACGCGGCGAGAAATTTTTCGTAGCTTCTGCCGCCCGCCGTCATCGCGCCCAGGCTTTCCTCGAATTTTGCCTCTTTTTCGTCGTCCCAGGGGATTGAGAGGCGGTCAAATTCGCGGCTTATTATATATTCCTCGGCCGTTTTTTCGGCGGCGAGAGCGAGCGCCGTGTCAAACGGCGTTTCGTCCCCGGAGAGCTCTGCCGTCCAGAACGCCTCCGTGGAGCTTTGTGCGCCGTACATCGCCATGACGCGGTACATCGAGCTTTTGAGGTAATACATATATACAGCGTCGTCCGCCGCCTCGCCGTCTATCGTTAAATACGCCGTGTTTTCCTTTTCGCAGCCCGAAAGGAGCGCGAGGGTGACGGCGAGCGCGAGGGCGAGGGCCGCTAATTTATATATTCGTTTCAATATTATCACCCTTTACGCGCCGAAAACTTCCTTCGCGAAGCGCACCGACTCCATCGCGTCGCGTGCGTAGAAGTCCGCGCCGACCTTTTCGGCGTATTCGGCGGTCAGCACCGCGCCGCCCACCATGACGCGGCAGAAGTCGGCGCCCTCCTCGCGAAGGCGCTTTATCGTCTCCTCCATGCTCACGACCGTGGTGGTCATAAGGGCGCTCAGTCCCAAAAGCCGTATATTCTCGCGCTTTACGGCCTCAACTATCGTTTCGGGGTCGACGTCGCGGCCGAGGTCCAAAACATCAAAGCCGTAATTTTCGAGCACGACTTTTACGATGTTCTTGCCGATGTCGTGTATGTCGCCCTTGACGGTCGCAAGCACGATGCGTCCGCGCGACGCGCCCGTCTCTCCCGATGCGCTCATTTTCTCCTTGATTACCGAAAACGCGCCCTTGACCGTTTCCGCGCTCATTATGAGCTGCGGAAGGAATATCGTGCCCTCCTCGAAGCCGCGTCCCACCGTATCGAGCGCGGGTATGAGTATGCCCTCGATTATCTCAAGCGGCGTTTTCGTTTTAAGCTCCTCGCGCGCCGCGTCGGGGGCGGCGGCGCGAAGCCCCTTTATAACTATCTCGTAAAGCGAGCCGCCCGCCGCCTCGGAAGGTCCCGCCGCGGTGCGCGCGGCGGGCTTCGTATCGGATACGGTGCCCGCGTAAACGCTTACGTAATCGGCGCAGTTCTCGTCGTGCCCCGCTATGACCCGGTACACGCGGTAAGCGTGCATCATGTCCTCTGAGCACGGGTTTATTATGCACGCGTCGAGCCCGCACGAGAGCGCGAGCGTGAAGAACGCGGCGTTTATTATCTCGCGGCGCGGAAGTCCGAACGATACATTAGACACGCCAAGCACCGTATTTACGCCAAGCTTTTCCTTTACGGCGCGAAGCGCGTCGAGAGTGCGCCCCGCCTCGCGCTGGTCGGCCGAGACCGTGAGCGTCAGCGTATCTATTACTATATCCTTCTTTTCAATGCCGTATTTCGCCGCCTCGTCTATTATGCGGCGCGCGATGCGCACGCGCCCCTCGGCGGTGTCTGGTATGCCGTCCTCGTCGAGGCATAAGCCCACTACCGTGCCGCCGTATTTTTTTACGAGCGGGAATATTTTATCCATGACCTCGCGTTTGCCGTTTACCGAATTTATCATGGCCTTGCCGTTGTATACGCGCATGGCGGCCTCGAGCGCGTCCGCGTCGGTGGAATCGAGCTGCAGCGGCAGATTTGTAACGCCCTGAAGCTCCTCGGTGACGGTCTTAAGCGTTCTTACCTCGTCTATTTCGGGAAGTCCTACGTTTACGTCAAGTATATGCGCGCCGCAGTCGTCCTGAGAAACGGCCTCACGCAGTATGTAACCGATATCGCTGTTTCTCAGTGCTTCCTTGAACTTCTTTTTGCCCGTGGGATTTATCCTTTCGCCGATTATCACGGGCGCGCCGCCGAGCCGCACGCATTTTGAATACGACGACACGAGCGTTATGTCCTTCTTTTTTACGGGTACGGGTAAAACGTCCGCGCACGCCTCCTTCATGCGGCGGATATGTTCGGGCGTCGTGCCGCAGCAGCCGCCGAGCACGCGCGCGCCTCTCTGCGCATAGCCCGCCATAACGGCGGCGAATTCCTCCGCCGTAACATCGAACGTCGTCTCGCCGTTTCGGTATACGGGCATACCCGCATTAGGCTGGAGCATTATCGGCGTTGACGACACCTCTAAAAGCTCCGAGAAGACCTCGCCCGCCTGAACGGGCCCGAGCCCGCAGTTAAGGCCTATGGCGTCGACGCCGAGTCCCTCTAAAAGGGCGACCATTGCCGCGGCGTTTCCGCCGGTCAATGTCTTTTTGTTCTCGTCGAACGTCATCGTGCAGAAGACGGGCAGATCGCAGTTCTCCTTCGCGGCAAGCACGGCCGCCTTCGTTTCATAAAGGTCGGCCATCGTTTCTATGAGGATAAGGTCGCATTTGCCCGACGCGGTCCCCGCGCGCACTACCTCGGAAAAAAGCTCATACGCCTCCTCGAACGAGGTGGTGCCGAGCGGCTTTAAAAGCCTGCCCGAGGGCCCTATATCGAGCGCGGCCCATTTGCCGCCGCATTCGTCGGCCGCACGGCGCGCAAGCGCAACGCCCGCCTCCACGACGGCTTCGAGCCTGCCGCCAAGCTTCGGGCGGTTCGCGCCGAAGGTGTTCGCGGTCACGACGTCGCAGCCGGCCGCAAGGTACCTTCTGTGGACGGCCGTCACCGTTTCGGGCTCGTCTATATTTAAAAGCTCCGGAAGCTCGCCGAGCTTAAGCCCCGCGGCCTGAAGCTCGGTGCCCATGGCCCCGTCGAAGAATACGAGCCTTTCTTTAAGCGCGTCGGTTATTTTCATAATAAAAGCCCTCCTCGGGTTTTCGGTCAAGTCTTTTTAAAGCGGCACGTTTCGCGCGCCGAGCATATATCGCACGCAGCCGCGCCGCACTTTTGCGCGTTCTTTGTTATGCCTATTATCGCGGTGACGGATTTCTGCGGCGTGAGCATATTCGTCTCGCTGCACGTAAGCCCTATGCGCTTTGGCGCGTCCATAACGGAAAGTATCACCGGCTGGTATGAAAGCGGCATATCGCCGTAGCCGGGGCTGAAGCGGGAGGTAAGATAAAATCCCTCGCCTGATACGCGCGAAAGCATCTCCTTGCAGGCGCGGTCGCAGACCTCCTCGATATACGCGCTCTGCGCCGCGTCCATAACGACGGCGCGGCTCATGTCGAGCCGTTCGAGCCTGAGGCGGGTCATATCGGCCGCGCTTCCGAGCGTGGCGCAGAGTATGGCGGCGCGCTCGCAGCCGCGAAGGTGCGAGGCAAGCGCGCGGCTTTCAAACGCCGTGCCGCCGAGCGTCACGCCGCCTTCCGAAAGCATAAGGTCGTCGAATATCCTGTATATATATCTTACGGTAGGGAGCTCGTAAAGCTCCCGTTCGCATTCGTCTATTATTTCGCTTACGCCGGCCGTGGCGGGATTTTTGCCGTAGCCGAGATAGCGAAGCGTCTCTTCTCTCAAACGGCCCATAGGCTGCTCCTAATAGAGGAATTGGATGTTGTTCTTTATCTGTACCGCGATGTCGGGCTTGTTCATCGTATAAAGATGTATGCCCTTTACGTTGTACGACAAAAGGTCGGTTATCTGCTCCGTCGCGTATGCTATGCCGGCCTGCCGCATCGCGTGCGGGTCGCTTTGATATTTTGCGAGCATCCGCTCGAATTTCGGCGTGAGCGCCGCGCCCGAGAGCTTGCACATGCGCTTTATCTGACCCGCGTTCAGAACGGGCATGATGCCGGGGATTATCGGAATACTTACGCCCGCGGCCGCCGCGCGGTCAAGAAAGGCGTAGAATTTGTCGTTGTCGAAAAAGAGCTGTGAGATGAGAAAATCGCAGCCCGCGTCCTCTTTTCGCTTTAAGTTGTCGATATCGTCCTTCGGGCTTTTCGCCTCGGGATGCGTTTCGGGATAGCACGCGCCGCCGATGCAGAAGCCGCCGCCCTGGGCTATCTCTCTTATAAGGTCGGTCGCGTAGCGGTAGTGCTTCGGGTCGGGAAAGTCTGTCCTGTCGGCGGGGATGTCGCCGCGCAGCGCGAGTATGTTTTCTATGCCCGCCTCTTTAAGCTCCGAAAGATGATGAGCTATCTCGGTTTTCGTGGACGAAACGCACGTAAGATGCGCAAGCGCCGGGGTGAGGCATTTATCCTGAAGGAAGGTCGCGATTTTTGCCGTGTTTTTCGAGGTGCCGCCGCCCGCGCCGTAGGTCACGCTTATGAAATCGGGCGAATAGCGCGACAGCGCGTTCGCGCACGTCAGCACGCTCATAAGATCGGCGTCCGCCTTGGGCGGGAATATCTCAAAAGAGAATACGCCGCGGTCTCTTTTTAAAACCTCGGAAATTTTCACTTCGAACCATCTCCCGTAAAACATAGTTATTTAACATATTATATTATAAAACCTATCGTTTGTCTATAAATTTTGCGCCGCAGGACAACGGATTTTTGCGTCGGCACGTGCGGGAATTTACAGTATATGTTTTAAACAAAAGTTAACATAATTTTTAGCACTCAACGCTTGACAGTGCTGATAACAGGAGTATAATTATAGATGTTCGGAAGGACGGTTTTCTTTTCAAATCAAAAAGAGGTGTCTAAAATGAGAGAAAGCATAATAATTGCAAAATACGAAGTGGAAAGCGAAGCGTATCAGGCGTTTTCAGAGCTTAAGCGCGCCTATGCGGGCGAGGGTTACATAATATCTCAGGCCGCGGTGGTAAAAAGGGAGAACGGAAGCCTTACGATGCGCGATTTCTTCGATTCGGGCGCGGAAACGGGAGACGACGCCGTGAAGGGCGGCATTATAGGCGGTCTTATCGGCATTCTGGGCGGCCCCTTCGGAATACTTATCGGAGGCGGCATGGGCATTCTTTTGGGCAGCGCTATTGACGCGGGCGACGCTCTCGACAACGCATCCCTGCTTGAGCGCGCGAGCGACTGCATAGCCGAAGGCGAGACCGCGCTTATACTGCTTGCTCAGGAGGAGCTTCCCGCGGCGCTCGATGTAAAGCTCTGCAAGTTCGACGTAAGCGTTATCCGTCTTGACGCAGCCGAGGTTGCGGTTGAGATAGAGCACGCGAACGAGGTTGCGCGTCAGGCCGAAAGAGAAGCGCGCGCGAAGCTTCGCGAGGAGAAGACCGAGGCCTTCAAGGCAAAGGTAAAGAAGAAGAACGAGGAAATAAAGAGCCGCTTCGAAGCCCTTCGCGAGGAATTCGAGGAAGAATAAGAGAACGCATACGGCCTTCGGCGTCAGCCGAAGGCCGTATTTTTATTTTGGTATATTATTTTAACTAAGCTTTTTTTATCAGCTTAGGCGAAAAAATCCCTGGGTTAACATAAGTCCGACGGACTCCGTTCCTTTGGGAACGGACATCTCGTTGCTTACGACCGGTTTGCCGCCTATTTCAACGAACATTGCGTCTTCTCCGATGAAAAGGCCCTTGTTACCTGTCAGAATTTCGTCTCGGACCGGGGCGTCCCATTCTACGACCTTATACAGCACACTCGGAGGAGACGCGGCACTGTATCGTATGGGAGCCGCCGCCGCTTCCGAGCTTTGCCCCGCAGTAATTGCAAAAAAAGCTTCCGTCCGAAACGGTATGATTGCATTTTTCGCATTTCATGGCATTGCGTCTCCCGATAAAATAAGAATATCGACGCGGCGGTCTTTTTTCGTATTCTATCATAACGCGCGCCTTTTCGCAAACGGAAAATACGCGGAGCGCCCATATTTGGTTGATTATCGGCTCGGATGTGGTAAAATATTATAAAAACGCACCGCGTTTTTGCGGAAATGTAATTTTTGATTTAGGGGGTCATAATATGACGGAGCTTGAGACGATGCAGAGAGCAAAAATGTACCTTGACAAGCTTGCGAACGGGATAGACCCGCTGACCGACCGTCCTGTGCCGGACGGCGACAGCATAAATCAGGTGAGAATTTCGCGATGCCTGTTTTACGTTTCCGGCGTGCTTGAAAAAGTTATAGAGAACGGCGGTCAAATAGGAAGACCCGAAAGGATAAAAAAGGAGCCGTTCATGATATCGCCGGAGGAGCTGAAGCGATTTAACGTATCGGAAAGGCCGGTGACCGTAAGCGCCTTCACGGCGATGGTAAACGAGCTTATCGACCAAAGCGTTATGAAGCGGCTTACGCACAGGAGCGTCACGGCGTTTCTCATCCGCTGCGGGATGCTTGAGGAGATAAAGACCGCGGACGGCAGAACGCGAAAGGAGCCCACAGAGCAGGGGCGCTCCATCGGTATATCGACGGAGGAGCATACGGGGATGACGGGCACGTACCGCGTGACGGTATACAACGCCGAGGCGCAGCAGTTCATACTCGACAATATATACGCCGTGATCGATGAAGCCCGACGTAAGCAAGGCGTCGAGTAAGACGATGCGGGGTAAAACTTCGGCAGATTTTCGGAGAATCCGAAAATCTGCCGAAAAACCCGGAGCTATTCTCTGTGGCCCTTCACCCATTGAAGCAGCTCCTCATAGCCCATGCTTCCGTCCGCGACGGAAAGCCCTATGAAAACGAGCTCTTCGTCCGTGCAGTCGATCTTTATGCCGTTCATTTCGAGGAAGGAGAGCATCACATATACGCCGATGCGCTTGTTGCCGTCGACAAAGGCGTGATTTGAAATGAGCGCGAAGCCGAGACGCGCGCCCTTTTCCTCTTTGCTCGGGTAGAACTCCTTATCACCGAAGCCCGCGAACGCGCTTTCGAGCGCGGAGTCGAGAAGTCCCTCGTCGCGGACGCCTACGCTTCCGCCCGTGGCTTCGGCCAGAAGCTTATGAAGGAGCAGTACTTTTTCTTTTGAAAATTTGATCATTTCGCAAGCTCCTCAAACGCCGCTCTGTGTTCTCTTAGAATCCGCGCGGCTACGAAATCGATCTTTTCGTCCTCCGTCATATCGATCTGCGGCTCGGCGTCGAGGTCGATTATGAGAAGCTTCGGACGATTGTTCTTAAAGACCACGACGCGCCCCTTTTTTTCCGCAAGCCTTGCAACGCGGGAAAAATTCTGATTCGCTTCGGTCGCGGTCACGATGGCGCCGGTATCGATTTTCATTTTTATCGCCTCCCGGATATAGTATAGCGGATATTTAGGTAAAAATCAACCTATATTTAAGCCTATATTGGGTGAAAACTTCGGCAGATTTTTTGACGAGCTGAAAATCTGCCGAAAAACCGTTGACGCGGCGGCGGATAATGCTTCACCTTTTGGCGCTCTCTGACGCCATAGATTTTAAGATGTGTTTTGCGATAAAAAGTCATAAAAATACTTCGCGGGCAGTCGCAATATGTGACTGCCCGCTGTTTTACGGTCAAAAAACCGTCCCGTTTTGGTCGGAGTGGCCGGACTTGAACCGGCGGCATCGAAGTCCCAAACTTCGCGCGCTGCCAACTGCGCCACACCCCGATGATCTGCGTATTTACGTTTGAAGTATACCATCCGGGGCGCGTTTTTGTCAAATACTTACCGTTCGCGCGCGCGCAGGCGGGCGGCGCGAAACAGCACGATGAGCATAAGCGCCGCGCCGGCTATGCCGAAGAGCGAATAAAGACGCGCGATGAGCGCCTGAAAGTCGAACATTATAAACGGCAGCGCGCAGACGGGCAGAAGATACGCGCCGCGCCTCATCGAAAGGCCGAGCGAGCCGCAGACGGAAAAGCCGCAGCACGCGCCCGTCGTTATCATCGCCATAAGGAGCGCGGCGAAGTAGACGTGCCCCATGACAGGATGTATCGTTGACGCGGCGTACAGCATCGGTATGCCGTGCGGCGAGAGCGCGGCGTAGTTTCTCGTCATGAGAAGCCACAGCACGAAGATGAGCGCGCCGAACGCGCCCGACGAAATGAGAGCCGATATGAGCCCGACCCGCCTTGAGTGCACGAGATGCGAAAGCTGCGCGATGACGGCGACGCCGAGTATCGCGTTGTATCCCGCGTAGAGCACCGCGCTTCCCACGGCGTTCGGCGGCGGGCCCGACGCGCTTATCCCGCCGCGGCAGAGGATAAATACGCTAACGAAAAGCGCGGCCGCCGTCATCACGGGCGCAAGAGCCACATTCACGGCCACGACGCCCCGCTCGCCCGCACGCATGACGAGCGCCATTATAATAAGGAACAAAAGCGCGCCTATGCGCCTGTCCGCGCCGAGATGCTCCGACACGCTTTCCCCGAAGCCCGCCGCCATCACGCCGAACGCGATAAACGAGAACGAAAGGAAGACCGCCGAAAATACGCGCGCGGCCGCGCGGCCGCAGGCGATTTTCAAAAGCTCATAAAAATCGCGCGCGCCTGTCTTATAAAGTATGAGGCACACGCCCGAAACGAGGCCGAAAAGAAGCGCGGCGCAGACCGCGACGCCCGCCCCTCCCGCGCGGCCGAACGCGCCGAAGTAGATCATTACCTCCTGCCCCGAGGCGAAGCCCGCGCCGATGAGCGACCCCAAAAACGACGATGAAATTTTTATCGAAGATATGATATCCCTTTTCATGTCATTATGGATATGCGTTTCTTTTGAAAATAATACTTGAAGTACGCCGTTTCGTTTGGTAAAATATTTTAATGAGACAATATATCAAGGAAAGAGGATAAACGCATGGACAATTCACAGAAGACAATGGATAAAATAGTGGCTCTGTGCAAGGGCAGAGGATATATTTTTTCGGGCTCCGAGATTTACGGCGGCCTGTCAAATACGTTCGACTACGGACCCCTGGGCGTGGAGTTTAAGAACAATATAAAAAAGGCGTGGTGGAAGAAGTTCGTATATGAGATCCCGCAGAACGTGGGACTTGATTCCGCCATCCTCATGAACCCGAAGACGTGGGTGGCCTCGGGCCACGTGGGCGGATTTTCCGACCCGCTCATGGACTGCCGCGACTGCAAGACGCGTCATCGCGCCGATCACCTCATCGAGGAGGCGACGGGAGTCGCTCCCAACGGATGGAGCAACGAAAAGATGATGGAATTCATCAAGGAAAAGGGCATCGCGTGCCCCGAATGCGGCTCGAAGAACTTCACCGAGATAAGAAAGTTCAACCTTATGTTCAAGACGTTCCAGGGCGTTACCGAGGACTCGAAGAACGAGCTTTTCCTCCGTCCCGAGACGGCGCAGGGCATATTCGTAAACTTCAAGAACATTCAGCGCTCCACGAGAAAGAAGATACCCTTCGGCGTGGGTCAGATAGGCAAATCGTTCCGAAACGAGATCACCCCCGGCAACTTCACGTTCCGCACGCGCGAGTTCGAGCAGATGGAGCTTGAGTTCTTCTGCAAGCCCGGCACCGACCTCGAATGGTTCGAGTTCTGGCGCAAATACTGCATCGACTTCCTTATAGGCCTCGGCATGAGGGAGGAAAACATCAAGCTGCGCGACCATGAACCCGACGAGCTTTCCCACTACTCCAAGGCGACGACCGACATAGAGTTTCTCTTCCCGTTCGGCTTCGGCGAGCTCTGGGGCATAGCGGACAGAACGGACTTTGACTTAAAGCAGCATCAGGAGTTCTCGGGCGAGTCGATGGAATACTTCGACCCCGCGACGAACGAGAAATATATCCCCTACGTTATCGAGCCGTCGCTCGGCGCCGACAGAGTGGCGCTCGCGTTCCTCATCGACGCATACGACGAGGAGGAGGTCTCCGAGGGAGACGTTCGCGTCGTTTTAAGGCTCCATCCGGCGCTCGCTCCCTTCAAGGCCGCGGTGCTTCCGCTCTCGAAGAAGCTCTCCGATAAGGCGACCGCCGTATTTGAGACGCTGAGCCGCGAATTCTCGGTAGACTACGACGAGACGGGCTCCATAGGCAAGCGCTACCGCCGCCAGGACGAGATAGGCACGCCCTACTGCATAACCTACGACTTCGAGTCCGAGGAGGACGGCTGCGTTACCGTGCGCGAGCGCGATTCAATGGAGCAGGTGCGCATCAAAATAGATGAGCTCGTCGATTATATAAGAAAAGGTATAAATTATTAAAATAAATTTTTGGAGGGATAAAAATGTTAAAGCCGAATATTGAAAAGAAGCTCAATTATCAGATAAACCGCGAATTGTATTCGTCGTATCTGTATCTTTCGATGTCCTCGTATTTAAAGGGCGAGGGACTCGACGGTTATGCGAACTGGTTCAAGATCCAGGCCGAGGAGGAGCGCGACCACGCGCTTATCATCTACAACTACGTTCATCTTTCGGGCGGCAACGTAGTGCTCGACGCGATCGAGGCTCCGCCCGCGACGTTCGACGGCGTGCGCGACGTACTCGTTAAGAGCGCGGAGCATGAGGCGCTCGTGACCTCTCTTATAAACGATATCGTAACGCTCGCTCAGAAGGAAAAGGACCACAAGACCTCGAATTACTTCATGTGGTTCGTCGACGAGCAGGTCGAGGAGGAGGACAACGCCGCTACGAACTTAAAGAAGTATGACCTTATGGGCAGCGACGGCAAGGGGCTCTATCTTCTCGATCAGGAGCTCGCGGGCCGCGTGTACAAGGTACCGTCCCCGCTCGCGACCGCGGAGTAAGATGCAGTATTATATTTATAGAAGAAAAGACGAAGGGCACGTCCCTTCGTCTTTTTTATGCGCGGGCGGGGGTTGTGTCATATTTCCCCTCTTGTAAATACCGGTGCGCATATGATAAAATATAATAACCGATAAAAACAACGGATTCTTTTAAAATACACATGGGGGAGGAATTTTTATGCTTCATTCTTTTACAAGGAATCACGACGACCTTTCCACGGAAGCGGGCTTTCAGTTCGAGTTCTTCTGCGACTGCTGCGGCAACGGCTATAAGAGCAGCTTCGTTCAGTCGAGCACCTACGGCCATCGTCAGAAGACGGAGCGTTTCGGACGCATGGCGTCCTCGCTGGGCGGTCTGCTCGGCGGCAGAGCGGGCGACCTCGGCTCCATGCTCGAGCGCGGAAGCGACATGCTCGGCGGGCGCTTTAATGACCAGTCGCCCGAGTGGAGAAAGGAGCACGAGCGCGCCTTCGACGCGGCTCAGAGAGAAGTCCGCCCCAATTTCAAAAAGTGCCCGTCGTGCAATACGTGGGTATGCGCCGACTGCTGGAACGACGAGGAGGGCCTCTGCGTAGAGTGTGCTCCGCGCGAGGCAAGCTACGTTGCGCAGGCACGCAACCGCGCAATGCGCCGTAATATCGACGAGGCTGCCGATACCGCGACCGTTTGGCAGGGCAAGCTTGAAAAGCGCACGACCGTATGCCCCAAATGCGGCAAGCCCGCGGGCGAGGGCAAGTTCTGCAACAACTGCGGTGCGCCTCTCGGCACGCAGCGCTGCCCCAACTGCGGCGCACAGGTCGCGTTGGGACTCAAATTCTGCGGCGAATGCGGCTCCCCGATGAAAAAGAGCGGCAAATGCCCGAGCTGCGGTCATGAGAACGAGCCGGGAATGAAGTTCTGCGGCGAGTGCGGCACGAAGCTCTGATGATATACGAGGGACGCGCGCAGGGGCGCGATACGAAAATAACGCTCGAACGCGAGGGACTGCGCTTCGGCGGACGCTTCGTCGATTTCGCCGACGTCGAGCGCATAAGTCCCGTAAATCACAGGGTATATATCGACCTGTGTTCGGGCGAGCGGCTTGAAATATCGATGCTTGGCTTTTCCTACGACGGCTTTTTTGAGGAGCTTTGCGAGCTTTACGGCAAGCGAAGCCTTGAGGCGCTCTTTATCGAAGAGCCGCTCGTGATGCTTTCGGAGGGCGAATACGAAACGCCCGCCGAGCGCGGCCGCGCAAAGATCGCCCTTTACGGCGACTCCGTATGCATACTGCCGCAGACGGCGAACGCGGTGCGCATACCGCTTTGCTTCGCCCGGGAGATTGCCCTCGACGGGTATATGCTTCACATTACGCTTGAGCCGGGCAGGCGGTTTTCCGTCGGGCGCATGGGCTACGATACGAAGCCGTTTGCCGAGCGCGCCGAAAAAGCGGCCGGAGCCGTGAAGGCCGCACGAAAGCGCGCGCTTGACGCAGTGGCGATCTCGCAGCCGTTTACGCATAAGGGCCTCTTTCGGACGGCGAAGGCCGATCATTACTGGCTTGCGGCCGTGGGCAGGGGTGTCTGTGCGCTTGAGCTGTTCGCGGGCGAGGACGCGGCGACGTATCTTTATCGTTTTGGCGAAAGCGCCGACGAGTTTCTTTTAAAGCTCGGCGAGGCAATGGAGGCAATGGGAGAAAACCGTGAGATAATCTATTTTTCAAAGGAGCAGCTTGACGCAAAGCCGCTTTACCGCATGGCGGTGCGGCGGTGCGAGGCGGTGTCGTTTCTTCGCGCGCGTTCGGCGGGCAGATTGATACACAGTCAGTCTCACGGGGAGCGCCTGAAAGAATTTTTAGGCTGAAGGGTTGCATAAACTACTGTTTTAGTGTATATTTATAATCAGATATGGTTGTTTTGCATTTAAAATACATCATGCTTTGGTTTTTTCGGGCATGATGTGTTTTGCTAATAGTTTGAAAAATAAGAAACATCACAATAACAATTCTTACTTAGGAGCGGATATAATGGATGAGCTTCATTACTTGCTTATGAGGTCACATACGGCCATGAACAGGAATGTATTCCGCGAAGCACAGAAATTGGGCCTTTCATCGGGACAGCCTAAAATACTCGAATATCTTACGGAGCGAAACGGGGCAAATCAAAAAGCGATAGCCGTTTACTGCGGAGTTGAGCCCGCAACGCTCGGCAGCATACTTCTGCGCATGGAGAAAAACGGGCTTATAGAGAGAAAACGAAAGGAAGGAGACAGGCGTTCCCTCTACGTATACATCACCCCGAATGGCTTAAAGGCCGCGGATGATATGAAGATGGTTTACGACAAATTCGACGCGCTGGGCGCGCAAGGACTCTCCGAATCGGAGCTCAGTCAGCTCAAGATACTGCTTATGAAGGTATTCAGAAATCTGAACGAGGGATAGGCCGCGGCTTTATATAATATAGTATAAATATTAAAAACGCCTTTCGGGGCGTTTTTTGCGTCAAAAAAACTTTTAAAAAAAGTTTAAAAAGGGTATTGACAAGGAGGAAAGGAAGTGGTATTCTAATAAAGCTGTTGCGAAAGACAGCGAGATTGAACCTTAAAAATTGAACAACGAAAAAGCTCTAGTTAATGAATTTGAGA
>JAFWDJ010000045.1 GCA_017513095.1 Clostridia bacterium
ACGCCTCCCTACGAGAGACGGACAACTCCCTCAGTCTGCTTTGCAGCCAGCTCCCTCGGGGAGGGAGCCTTTAGGGAACGCACGCGCCGATGGCGCTGCCCCTCATCCGGCCTGCGGCCACCTTCCCCCCGAGGGGAAGGCATTACGGGGACGGCTGTTTGTTGGGTCGGGAGTGAATTAAAGGCATAGATAAATAAAGCAACTTTTTAAATTAAAGATAAAAAAAACGCGCCGCCGGAGGCGGCGGTAAAAAATCCGCCGGGGACGGCGGGAAAAGGAGAAGGATATGAATATACTGTTCGTATGCACGGGCAACACGTGCCGAAGCCCCATGGCCGAGGTCATGATGATAGAGCTTTTAAAGGAAAAGGGCATAAAGGGCGTCGAGGTATCCTCCGCGGGTACGGCCGTTTCGTTTCAGAGCGGCGCAAGCTACAATTCGATCATGACGATGGCAAAACGAAACATCGACCTTTCGTCGCACACGTCGCGCATGATAACGGACGGCATGCTCGCCTCGGCGGACGCCGTTTACACGATGACGCGCTCACAGAGCGAGTTTTTAAAGCGCATGTTCCCCGAATATTCAAATAAGGTGCGCCCGCTCGCGCCGCGTGACATAAGCGACCCGTTCGGCGGCGACCTTGACGAATATCAGGCCTGCGCCGACGAGATTTACGCGGGCCTTCTTAACGTGCTGGGAGGGATATAAGATAGACCTTATAATAAGAGAGGCTGTACCGGGCGACGAGGCGGCCGCAGCCGCGATAGAGCGCGAGTGCATAATACATCCGTGGAGCGAGGATACCTTAGCGGACGATATGAAAAAGCCGTATACGCATTATCTTATTGCCGTCTCGGACGGCGAGGTAGCGGGCTTTATCGGCGCGTCGCTTACTTTGGACACGGCCGATATTACGAACGTGGCGGTACTGCCCGCGCTCAGACGGCGCGGCATTGCGCGGGCGCTTCTTTTGAAAATGGCGGCGCGCCTTTCGGAGAACGGCGCGCGCGAAATACTGCTCGAGGTGCGAAAGAGCGGCGAGGCGGCAATAGCGCTGTACCGCGGGGCGGGCTTTTCGGAGATTTCCGTTCGGCGCGGCTATTACCGCGACCCGACGGAGGACGCGCTCATAATGAGGCGCGCGCTTGATTGATTTTTAAGTAAATATAACAAAAGGGGACTTTTTCTTGAATATACTTGCCATAGAAAGCTCATGCGACGAGACCGCGGCGGCGGTAGTGCGCGACGGCCGCGAGGTCTTATCGAATATAGTGAACACGCAGATAGCGGAGCATATAAAATACGGCGGCGTAGTGCCGGAGATAGCCTCGCGCCGCCACGTTACGAATATTTCCTACGTGGCCGAGGCCGCACTGTCGGAGGCGTCTCTTACGATGGCCGACGTGGACGCGGTGGCGGTGACTTACGCGCCGGGTCTTATCGGCGCGCTGCTCGTCGGCGTGAATTTCGCAAAGGGGCTGGCGTATGCCCATAAAAAGCCGCTCGTGCCGGTGCATCACATCCGTTCGCACGTTGCGGCGAATTATATCGCGCATAGGGAGCTTAAGCCGCCGTTCATCGCGCTCATTGCCTCGGGCTCGCACAGCCATATCGTGCTCGTGAGCGACTATACGCGATATAAGATACTCGGCCGCACGCGCGATGACGCGGCGGGCGAGGCCTTCGATAAGGCGGCGCGCGTTTTGGGGCTTCCGTATCCCGGCGGCGTTCATATAGACAGGCTTTCGCGCGAGGGCGACGCGAAGGCGATAAAATTTCCGCGTGTGCATTTTAAGGACGCGCCCTACGATTTCAGCTTCAGCGGCGTTAAAACGGCGGTGATAAATTACGCGCATACGCTAAGTCAGCGCGGCGAAAGCATAGACCGCGCCGACGCGGCGGCCTCGTTTTCGGAGGCCGTGACGGGCATACTCTCGGAGAACGTGATAAAGGCCGCGCTGGACTTTAAGGTCGGCACGGTGGTCATGGCCGGAGGCGTCTGCGCCAATTCGATGCTGCGCGAAAAGCTTGAGGCGGCCGCGGGCCGTCACGGGCTTTCGCTCTATATGCCGCCCGTCGCGCTCTGCACCGATAACGCCGCGATGGTGGGCTCTCAGGCGTTCTATGAATACGAAAACGGCAGAAGAGCGGACCTTACCTTAAACGGCAGATCGGCCGAGTCGATAGAATGAGCAATGCAATTCAAAAAACGCCGGAAATGACGGAAAAACGTGTTATGTAAACTTGGTTTTGCATACGGCAACGGCCGTTTCGTGTTCAAACTTTATTAAAATCTTTGAAAACAGCGTGAAATTGGGGCTTGTTTTGTTCAAAACTCTGTTGATAATGTGGATAAGTCGATGAATGAGGATGATTTTTTCGGTTTATGAAAACTTGGACAGAGAAATTTTTGCGCCCTGCGCGGGCGCGGGGGTCAGACGGGCGCACGGTGCGCCCGACACGGCATGGCCGATGGGGTATGCTTTCAGCGGGAGCCGAAGACTTGGAGCGTCTCGGACGCGGAATCTGATTGGACGCAAAGATATCTTTAATGATGCCTCATGCCGAGGCAACTATAAGTATAAGCGTAAATTAAGCCTTTTTGCCGTGGGAGAAGACGCAGGATATTGCGAAGTAACGCCGAGCGGAGAGGCCCGCTCGCGAGGCCGGGAGCGAGGGGCGGAGAGACGGAGAGGCTGCGGCCTCTCGGAAATTTTGCTACTTTTGTTTCCAAAAGTAGGCCCCTCCGGCAGGAGATTTGAGTCTTTAGAACGAAGTTCTGAAAAAGAATGGATGTTGAAGCAGGATGGGAAGCTTAGAATATAAGGAAAGATAGGTTAAAAGCTTAAAAGTGAAGCTTATTTGTGCATTGAGTTATCAATCGTGCGCCCGTAGGGAGGCATGCCTTCATGCCTCCGTGAAAACACGGCTGAGACACGCGGAGGCGTCAGGGG
>JAFWDJ010000015.1 GCA_017513095.1 Clostridia bacterium
AAAGCGTTTTTGTGCATTGAGTTATCAATCGTCGCCCGTAGGGAGGCATGCCTTCATGCCTCCGTGAAAACACGGCTAAGACATGCGGAGGCGTCTGGGGACGCCTCCCTACGAAGGGCGGGGGCAACGACTCCCTCAGTCTGCTTCGCAGACAGCTCCCTCGGGGAGGGAGCCAAGAGACGCACGCGCCGATGGCGCTGCCCCTCATTCGGCCGCGCGGCGGCCGCCTTCCCCCGTGAGGCAGGCTTAATATCGCTAAAAAAGCTCCCTTTCGGGAGCTTTTTTTCATCATCTTACGTATACGAATACTCCGCGTGGACGCGGGCGAAGCAGGCGGGGTCCTTATCCTTCACGGCGTTTTCTATTGCCTCCTCGAGCTTGCGCGGCGGCGTTTTATAGCCGTAGGGCATAACGACGTCGAAAATGAGGGCCGTATACGCCGTCGTCCTTACGACCCTGAAATCGTGTATCGAAAGCTTTTCGTCAATGTCTGAAACTATGGCGCGCACAAGCTCCCGCTTCTCGTTTGCGAAGGCGTCGTTCGTGACTATCGGGTCCATATGAATCGTTGCCACAGCGCCGTAGCGCTCCCGAAGTATGAATTCGAGCGCGTCTATGACCTCGTGAAGGCGTATCATATCGCCGTCGCACGCGACCTCGGCGTGAAACGATATCATAAGATGACCCGGCCCGTAATTATGCACGACGAGATCGTGGACGCCGAGTATCTCGGGAAACGCCGCGGCCTGCTTTTTTACCTCCTCGACGAAGCCCTCGTCGGGCGGCGTGCCGATGATCGAGCTTATATTCTCGCGCGCCGTATTGACGCCCGTGAAGAGAATGAACGCCGCGACCGCCATACCGAGCCAGCCGTCGACGGGCGCCGACGTATTTTGTCCGATTATAAGGCCCACGAGCACCGCGGCCGTCGCCGCGGCGTCGGAGAGCGCGTCCGCGGACGCCGTTTTCATCGCGCCGCTGCCGATGCGCGCGCCGAGCTTTCTGTTGAACGCGAACATCCACAGCTTGAGCGCGACGGATACGGCGAGAATAACGGCCGTCGCCGTGCCGAACGTCACGCTTTCGGGGTTCATTATCCGCTCCCACGACGTTTTTACGAACTCAACGCCCAATAGCATGATAAGCAGCGAGATTATAAAGCCGGTCACGTATTCGATGCGCCCGTGGCCGAACGGATGCTGCCTGTCGGCGGGCGCGCCCGACAGCTTAAAGCCCACGAGCATAACGACGGACGAGCCCGCGTCGGACAGATTGTTGAACGCGTCCGCGATTATTGCGACGGACGACGAGATAATGCCGATAATGAGCTTCGCCGCGAACAGCAGGACATTTAAAACAATGCCGCACGTTCCCGAAAGCGCGCCGTATTTTGCGCGCACGGCCGGGTCGTTTGCGTCGCCCGCATTCTTTATGAACGCTTTTATGAGTAAGTCGGTCATGACCGCCTCCATAGGAAAGGCGACGCGGTAAACTCCGCGCCGCCCGACTTTATTATATATTATTTCCCTAAAGCCCGTTTTATTCTTCCGGTTTCTTGCTGTCCGCCACGCGGTACGAAAGCGTCATAAGGCTGTCGCTTAAGTGCACGTTCTCAACTATCATGCCGGGCACCTCGATATCCTCGTTTGAAAAATTCCATATTGCCTTAACGCCGAGACCGTCGAGCTTTTCAATCATCGGAGAGGTCGCCGCCTTCGGCAGAGTGAGTATGGCCACGTCGATATTCACCGACTTTGCGAATTCGTCGAGCGTATCGATATGAAAGACCTCCACGTTGCCGATAGTCTGCCCCACTATCTTCGGGTTTATATCGAAAATGCGGACGAGATTGAAGCCGAGCGGCTTCATGTCCATATTCGCGCCCAGGGCGTGGCCCAGGTTGCCCGCGCCGATCATAACGGCGTTCTTCGCAACGTCCAGCCCTAAAATGGAGCCTATCTTGTCATGAAGCAAAACGACGTTGTAACCGTAGCCCTGCTGACCGAAGCCGCCGAAGCAGTTTAAGTCCTGGCGAATCTGAGACGCCGTAGTGCCCATGCGCCGTCCCAGCTCGGTTGATGAAATTTTAGTAACGCCCTTCTGCATAAGCTCCTCAAGATATCTGTAATATCTGGGAAGTCGTCTTATTACAAGCGTAGAAATCGGTCTTTTTTCCACTTACATCACCTCTTTTTGATTGAAAAAGGGTTTACACTCTGTTTACTGTTTCCATTACGTAGTCGGAGAATTCCTCGCAGGTCGCGCCCGTGTCGCGTCCCGTCATAACAAGCTTCTTTTCCTCGTACATGCATATGTCGAGCGCGCGCTCGAGACGCGCGGCCCTGTCGTTATAGCCGATGTGGTTTAAGAGCATTACCGCCGCACGCAAAACGGAGCAGGGATCGGCGTATTTCTCGCGTCCCTCCTTGACCATGCGCGGAGCCGAGCCGTGTATCGCCTCGAACATCGCATATCTCTTGCCTATGTTCGCGCTTCCCGCCGTGCCTACGCCGCCCTGGAATTCCGCCGCTTCGTCGGTGATGATGTCGCCGTAAAGGTTGGGCAGTATGAACACCCTGAAATCGCGGCGGCGCTTCTCGTCGACGAGCTTTGCCGTCATTATGTCGATATACCAGTCGTCGGTCTCTATCTCGGGATAGTCGCTCGCTACCTTGCGGCAGAGGTCTAAGAACTTGC
Source organism: Clostridia bacterium (assembly GCA_017513095.1). GTDB lineage: Bacteria > Bacillota > Clostridia > Oscillospirales > RGIG577 > RGIG577. The sequence goes on from JAFWDJ010000015.1 coordinate 2,698, forward strand.
CGTCGGTCGTCTTTATTACGTTGGCCTTAGTAACGATGGAAACGCGCGATTTGTTGTTCTTTTTTGCGAACTCATACGCGAGGCGGGCTATTCTTTCGGTGCCCTCGGTCGTCGTTACAACGAAGTCTATCGCCAGATCGTCGTTTACGTGAACGCCCTTCGAGCCCACGGCGTACGCGCCCTCGGTATTCTCTCTGAAGAACGTCCAGTCGATGCCCTGCGAGGGCACCTTGACGGGGCGCACGTTAGCGAAAAGGTCGAGCGCCTTTCTCATGGCGACGTTCGCGCTTTCTATATTGGGCCACTCGTCACCCTTTCGCGGGGTAGTGGTCGGGCCCTTTAAGATCACGTGGCACTTTTTGAGCTCTGAAAGCACCTCGTCGGGCAGCGCCTGATTTTTCGCCGCGCGGTTCTCTATGGTGCAGCCCTCTATATCGCGTATCTCAATTTTGCCGGAGGCTATTTCGTCCTTTAAAAGGTACTCCAAAACGCGGCGCGCCTGATGCGTTATCGCGGGGCCTATGCCGTCGCCGCCCACAACGCCTATAATGAGCGTATCGAGCGACGCGTAATCGAGAAAATCGCCCGCGTTGTTTATCTCGTCAACGCGCTTTAGCTGTTCTCTTAAAAGCGCCTCGAATTTTTCGGCCGCCGCCTTGATCTGTTGATTTGTCATTGTATCTCTCCCGGTCTGTATTTTCGTTTTTACTGCTGCTTTGCGTAGTTGAGCGCGCCGCCCGCAAGTATCATCGCGCGCTGACGCTCGGAAAGCTCGCATTCCGCGGTGAACTCGAACGCCTGTGTCTCGTTGATAACGGTTATCGGTTCGCCGTTTTCGATCTCGTAACGCACGTTCGGCATGGAAAGCGTGTCCTCTTCGTTAATTTTATCATAAACTTCGGGGTTTGTAAACGTCAAAGGAAGTATGCCCGAATTTATTAAGTTTGCACAATGGATGCGTGCGAAGCTCTTCGCTATGACGGCCTTTACGCCGAGATAGAGCGGCACGAGCGCCGCATGCTCGCGCGAGGAGCCCTGGCCGTAGTTTACGCCGCCTAAAACAAAGCCGCCGCCCGCGTTTTTCGCCCTTGCGGAGAACGTGGGGTCTATCACTTCAAAGCAGAAGCGGCTCAGATACGGTATATTCGAGCGGTACGGCAGAATTTTCGCGCCCGCGGGCATGATGTGGTCGGTCGTTATGTTGTCGCCCGTCTTTAAGAGCACCTCGCCGTCTATGGCTTCGGGGAGCGCGCAGTTCAAGGGGAACGGCTTTATGTTGGGGCCTAAGATTACCTCGACCTCGCCTGCCTCATCCTCGCTTGCGGGCGGAATTATCATATTGTCGTTTACGGTGAATTTATCGGGCATATCGACGCCGCGCATGGAAACGTCCTTCGCCATATCCCTCGGGTCGCATAAGTAGCCCATGAGCGCCGTTGCCGCCGCCGTTTCGGGGCTTACGAGATACACCTGGGCGTCCTTCGTGCCGCTTCTGCCCTCGAAATTGCGGTTGAACGTGCGCACGGATACGCCGCCGGAGTTGGGCGAGAAGCCCATGCCGATGCAGGGCCCGCACGCGCATTCGAGAACGCGCGCGCCCGCGTCGATGATATCGGAAAGCGCGCCGTTCTTTGCAAGCATATTAAGCACCTGCTTAGAGCCGGGCGATACGGAAAGCGAGATGTTCGGCGCAATCGTGCGTCCCTTGAGCATACGCGCGACCGTCATGAGGTCGGTAAACGATGAGTTCGTGCACGAGCCTATGCACACCTGATCGACGTGAATTTTTCCTATCTCCGTTATGCTCCTTACAGCGTCGGGGCTGTGGGGCATTGCCGCCTGCGGCACTATGTCCGAAAGGTTTATGTCTATTATTTCGTCGTATTCGGCGTCGGGGTCGGGGAAAAGCGGGATGTAGTCCGCCTCGCGTCCCTGCGCCTTTAAGAACTGGCGCGTCGATTCGTCGCTTGGGAATATCGAGGTCGTTGCTCCGAGCTCCGCGCCCATATTCGTTATCGTCGCTCTCTGCGGCACGGTGAGCGTGCGCGAGCCGGGTCCGCCGTATTCTATGATCTTGCCCACGCCGCCCTTAACGGAAAGGCGCTTTAAGACTTCTAAAATTACGTCCTTCGCGCTTACGAACTTGCGAAGCTCGCCGCTGAGTCTTATTAAAACTATCTCGGGCATCGTGATGTAATACGCGCCGCCCGCCATTGCAACGGCCACGTCGAGGCCGCCCGCGCCCATCGCGAGCATTCCTATGCCGCCGCCCGTGGGGGTGTGCGAGTCGCTGCCTAAAAGCGTCTTTCCCGGCTTTCCGAAGCGCTCGAGGTGCACCTGATGGCATATGCCGTTGCCGGGGCGCGAGAAGTATATGCCGTGCTTTTTCGTCACGGACTGCATGTATCTGTGGTCGTCGGCGTTCTCAAAGCCCGACTGCAGGGTGTTGTGGTCTATATACGCGACCGAAAGCTCGGTCTTTACGCGGGGCGTGTCCATAGCCTGAAACTGCAGGTAAGCCATGGTGCCCGTAGCGTCCTGTGTAAGCGTCTGATCTATTTTCAGGGCGATCTGTTCGCCGGGTATCATTTCACCCGACACGAGATGTGCCGATATTATCTTTTCGGCTAAGTTTTGCGGTCTTTCTGCCATATTTTGCACCCTCCGTTCCTATGTCTTTGTTAAAAGTCTGCTTATTATTATTGTATAGTTATTCACGCGATATGTCAACGGGCGCGGCCGCGCGCTTTCGTATCTTTTTTTCGCACGCTGAAGCCGAACGAGCCGCATTTTGCGCCGAGCGCGAAGTATTCGCCGTGCGAATACGCCATAAGGCCCATGCTCTCCATGTGAAGCCTGCCTTTTTTGTCGATAAATTCCTCCTTTACGTTGACAGCCTCGATGCGGGCGATGAACATGTCGTGGCTGCCGAGCGGCTCGATTTTCACGACGCGGCATTCGAGCGCGAGCGGGCTTTCGGATATGACGGGGCATTCTATCGAGAGGGCAGGCTCCGTATGAAGGCCCGCTTCCTTTAATTTGTCGCCGTCGCGCCCGCTCTTTACGCCGCACAGGTCCACGGCGCGCGCCATCCTCGCGGTCGTAAGATTGACGGCGAATACGCCCGAGTCCGTGATAAGGCCGTGGGAATAGCGCTCGGGGCGCACGGAGATATACGTCATGGCGGGGTCGGAGCAGATTATGCCCGTCCAGCCGACGGTGAGCGCGTTGGGGCGGGAGAGGGGGCCGCATGAGACGAGCGCGGCCGGCACCGGGGCTAAAAGCGTGCCCGCGCGCCATAATACTCTTTTATTCTCGCTCAAAAGGATCATCCTCCTTTTATTCAGAAGCATATTTATATTATAATACAATATCGCGCATTTGCGCGATATTTTTTCGCCGCGTGCGTATTTTTGATCCCTCCCCGAGGGAGCTGGCGGCGCCATCGGCGCTGAATGAGGGAGTGTCGGCACACTATATCATTGTATACAAAAGGCTAATTGGAAAGCTTCACTTTAAAGTCTTTAACCTATCTTTCGCCTGACTTAAAACATAGCACTCTACTTCAACATTTTATCTTTTTTTTAGAGCTTTGCTCTAAAGACTCAAATCGCCTCCCGCGGGGGTTCTTTTGGAAACAAAAGAACCAAAATTTCCGGGTGAAATCGGCTGAGGCTCGCGGGGCTTCTTCTAAATGCAAGCTCACATCAGCGCTTAGCGCCGATTTCCCCCCGTCCCCCATGTTTTTTGCCGCCGTCGGCAGCATTCATCATCGGAAGATGGCGCAATCAAAATCAGACGGGCGCACGATGCGCCCGACACGGCTTGGCCGATGGAGTTGCGTTCAGCGGGAGCCAAAGACTTGGAGCGGCTCGGCCGCGGAATTAAATTGAACGCGAAGATATCTCGAATGATGTTTCATACCGAGACAACTATGAGTAAAAGCGTAAATTGCGCCATTCTGCCGTGGGAGAAGGTAAAATCTATTGCGAAGTAACGCCGAGCGGAGAGGCCCGCTCGCGAGGCCGGGAGCGAGGAGCGGAGAGACGGAGAGGCTGCGGCCTCTCGGAAATTTTGCTACTTTTGTTTCCAAAAGTAGGCCCCTCCGGCAGGAGACAAAAGTCTTTAGAACAGAGTTCTAAAAAAGAATTATGTTGAAGCAGGATGCGACGCTGTAAATTAGCCGTAAGATAGGTTAAATACTTGAAAGTCAAGCTTATTATAAGCTTTGAGTATAAAACAGAGCAGTGTGGAGACAATCCCTCAGTCGGCTGCGCCGACAGCTCCCACTGGGGTCCCCGAAAAATACGCTCGCGGATTTTTTGGGGTGGATTGAACAAGGGAGCTAAGACGGGGGGACGCACGCGCCGTTGGCGCTACCCCTCATCCGGCCGCACGGCGGCCACCTTCCCCCCGAGGGGAAGGCAAGACGAGGAGACGCACGCGCCGTTGGCGCTACCCCTCATCCGGCCGCACGGCGGCCACCTTCCCCTCGAAGGGGAAGGCAATGCGGGGGGACGACTCCCTCGCGCGCCTTGCGGAATCAAAAAACTTATGTTTTTTTCTGAATCCCCCACTTTCGGGTGATGCGCATACATAGTATTGAGTATATGATTTAATTAACCGGTATTGCGGACAAACGCAAAGAGTGACGGATTGCGGCGTGTACGGCGCTCAGGGACGCAATATCGGATATGTGAATATTGTCTGAATAATATGTGACCGTTTTGTGCAATGAGTAAAAACATTCAAAACCCTTGCATTTTAATGGACAATAAAGTAATATTGATAATATATAAAAGTGTACTATTTTTCGGAAAGGGCGGGAAATGAATTGGCAGAGTTTACAACCAGCGACGTCATAATCGAGCAGTTCGCGGAGTGTTTTCAGCTCTTCACGCGCGGAATAATGAAGCCGATAGAGAAGCAGTTCCGCGGAGAAGTGCCGAATTCGGGGCTGCACGTCATGTCGAACATATACTTTAAGGGTCCCGCTACGATGAGCGATATCACGGGCATCTTAAAATGCTCAAAGCAGCAGACGACGCAGACGGTAGACAAGCTCATAAAGTCGGGGTTTGCCCTGCGCGAGAGCGACGAGACCGACAGGCGAAAGGTCTGGATAATGCTTACGAATGAGGGTAAGGCTTACGTAGAGAAAATGCTTAAAACGGCCTCTCAGCAGTTGGCTCAGCGTCTTGAGAAGCTGGACGTCGATGAAAGCCAAAGCCTCGTTGAATCCCTGAAAGTTCTTAACAGGCTTTTAAACAAAATGGCGGATTCGGAAATTGAAAAAGTAGATATAATGAAAATCATAAAGCAGGAGGACAAATTATGAGCGATATCAGGGAACCCGAAAACCAGGAGCTTGAAGGTTTGAGCGGGCAGGAAAAAAGCGCAGAAGCGCCCGGGAATGCCGCCGAAGTAAAAACCAAGAAGCCCAAAAGAAGAAAGACGGGCCGCATCGTGGCGATAATAATAATCGTCGCGCTCGTTGCTCTGGCAATTTTCAGAGTAACAAGCTCTGGCAGAAGAGTAATGATGCCCCCGGCTGAGCTTGCGATAAACGTAAGCACCGTTACGGTCGAGGAAGGAACGCTCGATTCCTACGTTACCTTATCGGGCACGATAGCGCCCAAGAGCGAGATATACGTTGTGCCGAGAGTATCAGGCAAGGTTACGGCTGTATACGTGGAGCTCGGTCAGTGGGTAAACAAGGGCCAGACGCTTTTCTCGATAGACAAGACAGACGTACAGGCCCAGCTTTCGTCGGCGTCCGCCGCGCTTGAATCGGCAAGAGCCGCATATGAGCGCACCGTGGGCGGCACCGCGGAGCAGACGATAGCGCAGCTTAACGCGGCCGTGGAAACGTCGCGCATAAGCTACGAGCAGGCGCAGAACGCGCTTGAGAGAACGGAGGCGCTTTATCAGGCGGGCGGCGCGACCCAGCAGGCTTACGAGCAGGCGAAGTCCGCGTGCGACCTTGCAAATCAGCAGTATCAGCTTGCGCAGACGAATTACGACCTTACGGTAAACAAGATACTCGGCGAGAACGAAAAGAGCGCGCGCGCCGCATTGACTCAGGCGCAGGCGGCTTATCAGACGGCCCAGAACGCGTATAACGACACCGAGGTCAAGGCCGAGGTATCGGGCTATATCGGCATGAGCACCGTCGCCGTAGGCGGCATGGTATCGCAGGCTTCGCCTCCGATGAGCATCGTCGATATAAGCGAGGTATACGCTGAGGTAGGCCTTCCCGAGACGGTCATAAACAGCATAGACGGCACCCAGACCGTAACCGTTGAAGTTGCAAGTATGCCCGGCGAGGTATTCACCGGCACGATAGCGGGCATAAGCCCCCAGACGAGCGCCGGCACACAGACCTACCTTGCAAAGATAGCTATCCCCAACGAGTCGGGCGAATTAAAGGGCGGTATGTTCGCGTCGGTAAAATTCAGAACGGACAGCGCGAAAGGCGTGCTTTATCTGCCGGTATCCGCCGTTAAGGATTCCATGAGCGAAACTTACGTATACGTTGTGGGCGACGACAAGCGCGCTCACAAGCAGACCGTCACGGAGGGCCTTGCAAATGACGAATACGTTGAGATAACCTCGGGACTCAAGGTTGGCGATGAGGTAGTTGTAAGAGGTCAGGACTTCCTTGAGGACGGAACGCTCGTCGAGGTAGTTGACGACACCGAAGCTTCCTAAGCTTACGTAAAGGCTTATGTAAGTGAGATTTTAAAGGAGGCTTTGTAAATGGGTTTGATCAAATTAGCGATAAGACGTCCCGTAACGATACTTATGGTCGTGCTTATCATACTTATATTCGGTTTCGTGTCGTTTACGAATATACCGATCGACATGATGCCGAAAATGGACCTCCCGTACGTCATCGTCATGACGACGTACAGCGGCGCGGGTCCCTATGAGGTCGAAAGTCTTGTCACCAAGCCCATAGAGGGCGCGGTGGCCGCCGTATCGGGCATTGAAAACATATCATCAACATCATCGGAGGGAAGCTCGCTTGTAATAATCGAGTTTTCCGACGGCGTGGATCTTGATTTTTCATCCATAGAGGTCCGAGAAAAGATAGACCTTATATCGCGCGCGCTGCCGAGCGATATAAGCTCTCCGATGATAATCAAGATGAACCCCAATATCATGCCGATAGCGGCCGTTGCCGTGACTGACAGCGAGCGCAACGCATATGAGCTTACGGATCTCGTTGACGACACGATAGTTCCGAACCTCGAGCGTATCGTGGGCGTGGCTTCGGTAAGCGCGTACGGCAAGTCGGAGCAGGAAGTCAAGGTCGTAATGAACCCCGACAAGATGCTCGGCTACGGCATAAACTCGGCGACTATAATGAGCCTTCTCGCGTCGGAAAACATTAACTCGGTCGGCGGCACGGTCGAGTACGGCGACAGAGAATTAAACGTCCGCTCAATGGGCGAGATAAAGGACGTTAGCGAGATTAAGTCGCTTCCGATACCGCTTGCGACGGGCGGATATATAAGGCTTTCGGACGTTGCCGACGTTTATATGGGCGACGTACAGAGAACGTCGTATTCGCGCATAAACGGCCACAGCTCGGTAATGCTCTCGATACAGAAGCAGACGGACGGCAATACCGTTGAGGTCGCAAAGCGCGTTAAGGCGGAGCTTGATTCATTGAAGATGCAGTATCCCACGACGAACTTTACGTTCTCTTACGACTCGTCGGAGAGCATAGAGAAGTCCATCGCAAGCGTTGCGCACAGCGCCGTGACGGGCGCAATACTCGCGGTATTCGTGCTTCTCATTTTCTTAAAGCGAATAAAGTCCTCGCTTGTTATCGCCGTTTCGATACCGATTTCGGTAATAACGACGTTCATACTCATATACTTCTCGGGCACTACGATAAACATGATCTCTCTGGGCGGTCTCTCGCTCGGCGTCGGAATGCTTGTCGACAACTCAATTGTCGTGCTCGAGAACATAACGCGTCACTTCGGCATGGGCTACAGCTCAAAGGAGGCGGCCGAGAGGGGCGCGGGACAGGTTATACAGGCAATCGTGGCCTCAACGCTTACGACCATCATCGTATTTGTGCCCATAGTATTCGTAAAGGGCATAGCGGGACAGATTTTCAGGGATATGTCGCTTACGGTCGCGTTCTCGCTTGCGGCTTCGCTTCTCGTGGCGCTTTCCATAGTTCCCATGATGTTCGCAAAGCTATTCAAAAGGAAAAAGGAAGAGCAGGCCTCCGAGGTTGTGGAGATATCCGAGCTCGAACAGCATGAAATGCTGCTCGACGAATACAGAAACAAGACGTATACGAAGGTAAAGTTCCTAAATGCCATTGTAAAGGCATGGGATAAGCTCATGCTGAAGATTTACGACGTATACGACAGGGCGCTTTCGTATGCGCTCAGGAAAAAGAAGCGTACCGTTATCATTTCCGTACTCCTGCTCATTGCAAGTCTTGCCTCCGTTGCCGTATCAGGCTTTGAGCTCTATCCGGCTTCGGACGAGGGCAGCATATCCATATCGATAGAAACGCCCAAGGACGCGCAGCTTGAAGAGATAAACGACGTTACCATGCAGGTCGAAAAGATCGCCATGGCGATACCCGAGGCCGACAGAGTATCGGCTTCGACGGGCGGCTATTCCGCGATGGGCTCGTCGGGCAACGCGTCGGTCACGCTGCTTTTGGTTGACGTAAACGAAAGAGAGCGCTCGACCACCGAGGTGGCCGAGGAAGTGCGCGGCCTCGTAAAGGGCATAACGGGCGCAAACATTACCGTAAGCGAGGGCTCCTCCTATTCGATGGGAGGCGGCGGCTCGGGCAACGCGGTAAATATAAACATTAAGGGCCCCGACGACGCGGTGCTTGAGGGCATCGCCGAGCAGGTGGTATATCAGATATCGTCCATCCAGGGCATAAGAAATCCCAGCTCGTCCGCATCGAGCGGCAAGCCCGAGGCGAGAGTTTACATAGACCGCCAGAAGGCGATGAGCTACGGACTTTCCGGCTCTCAGGTAGCGTCGAGCGTAAGGCTTGCGCTCACCGGTACGGTGGCAACGACGATAAAGAATAACGGTACGGAGATAGACGTTCGTCTTATGTACCCCGAAAACGTAAACGCTACGCTCGATCAGCTCAAATACGTAAATATCCGCACGGCGCGCGGCGAGGTAATACCGCTCGAAAGCGTTGCGGACATCGTAGAGGGCACGGGCCCCACCACGGTATCCCGTCAGAATCAGCAGAGATACATCTCCGTTACGGCTCAGAGCTACGGACGCGACACGGGCAGCATAAACCGCGAGGTAATGATGAAGCTTGCCGGAATGAAGCTTCCCGACGGATACTCGTTCGATACGGGCGGCGGCACGTACGCAAACATGATGGATTCGTTCTCACAGCTCGGCAAGGCGCTGCTTTTGGCAGTCGTGCTCGTATACATGATAATGGCGGCGCAGTTCGAATCGCTGCTTTACCCCTTCGTCGTAATATTCTCGATACCGTTCGCGGGCATAGGCGCGTTCCTTCTTAACTTCTTCGCGGGACAGTCTATAAACATGGTTACGATGATAGGCTTTATCATGCTTGCCGGCATTGTCGTAAACAACGCGATAGTGCTTGTTGACTACGTAAATCAGCTGCGGCGACAAAAGGGAATGAGCATAGAAGACGCCCTTAAAGCCGCGGGACCGATAAGACTCAGGCCTATACTTATGACGGCGCTTACCACCATACTCGGCCTTCTGCCGATGGCGCTTGCGCTTGACGAAAGCGGCGCGATGATGCAGCCGCTGGCGCTCACCGTTATAGGCGGCCTTATAACGTCCACGATATCGACTCTCGTTATCGTGCCGATAGTTTACAGCACACTCGCACAGATATCCACCCGAGAGGGCCGCGCGGAGCGCCGCCGTCAGAAGGAGGAAAAATGGGAGAAGAAGCAGGCGCGCAAATCGGCAAAGCGCGCGATGAAGAGACGCGCCAAGGCGTGAATTGGGAGGTGTTTCACACATGAAAAAAAGGATAGTTGCACTCTGTCTTTCTGTTGTACTGCTCGTCTGCGTTTCGTGCGTGGGCGCATTTGCAAAGGATAACGTGGTTGAGGTCTCGGTTGACAATATTTATAAGCTCACCTACGACAACAACCCAAACATAGTCGTTTTGAGCAACAACATTTTCGTTCTGGGCATGGCGGGACTCTCTACCGCGGAGGTCTCGGCCAACGCTTCGACGATAACCTCGCTTACCGTGTCGAAAAAACAGATAGCCTACGGCGCTCAGCAGCTTTTACTTTCCTACTACAAGCTGCTGAACTCAAAAGATACGTTAAAGATCAACCTTTCGTATCTCGAGGAGAGCTTAAAGGTTTCAAAGGTAATGTACGACATGGGCATGATGACGTATATAGACTACATCGCGCTTGTAAACTCGAAGACGGAGCTTCAGTCGAGCCTCGTAACGCTTGAAAGCAATATCTCTCAGGTGGAGACGAGCCTTAAAACGATGATAAACCTCTCCGAGGACGAGCAGATGAAGATAGCGCCGTTTTCTCCGGTAGATGCGGGCATTATAGACACGCTCGACCGCGAGGCGTGCTACGCTCAGGCGGTGCAGAACAGCTATACTCTGCGCGGCAGCTTTGAAACGCTCTACGACGCCGACATGAATTATTACAACATGGAAAGCGACCTTACGGAAAAGCAGCGCGACAACGCCGTTATTTCCTACCGTACCGCCAAGACGACCGTTTCCAATACGTTCGACAAGCAGTGGACGGCGCTGTCGTTAAAGCGCGACGCTCTGAAGATCGCTCAGACGAAACTGGAGCTTGCAAAGACGACGTATGAGCTTGACCGCGTCCGCAAGGAGACGGGCACCATATCCAATATAGACCTTATCAAGTCCGAAAACTCCTACAAATCGGCGCAGATAGAACTCGAGAACGCTCAGATCGACTTTGAAATGACGTATAAGACGTTCGAGGCGCTGCTCGCCGGAGTTGAGCTTTCGTCCGCGGGCTAAGCCCAAAAGAGCGAAAAGCAGAGGAATATAAACGAAAAGGCGCAAAGCGCCGCCATGAACACGCCCCCCGGGGCGTGTTTGTTTTTTATGCACCATACGGCGTAGGATACGCCCTTGATTAAAGCTGCGGCCGCAACGGCCGTTGTTATAATATAAAGCATTTTCGCCGCCTTTCCACGGTCACGCCTTCGCGCCGCAAAAGTCCGTATCGCCCGGGGAGAGCTTTACCGTAACGCGAAAGACCGAGCCCCTGTATTTTTCGTAAAAGCCGTATGCGTCGAGCGCGCCGAGCGTCGGGAATTTTGGGGCGATGCGTTCATAAATACCCAAAACGTCGGCGTTATATTCGCGCGCGGTGCGGTATAAAAACCCGCCGATGCGCCTCTCTAAAAGCCGTTCAAGCTCCGCGGCGATGAGCCGTTCATCTCCGCCGTCGGGAGGGCATATTATGCGGCAGTCAAAGGAGAGCCGCACGGATATTTCGGGTGCGCTGCCGGTAACGTCAACGTCAATTTCGGGGGAGCGGCGCGGCTTTAAATATACGCCGAAGCCTTTGCCGCCCGCAACCTCGTCTGCGCACGTATATTCATCGGGGAGAAGCCCCGCGGCGGCGGCAAACAAAAAGGCATCCTCCTCGCCCAAAAAGGCCGCGCCCGTAAGGTCCTTTATTATCGCCATGCCCCACTTAGGGGTATCGCCGCCCGAAAAATACGGCAGTACGGCGGCGCGCGCACCGCTTTCAAACTGCGGATAAAGGTGATAAAACGACGAGAGGCGGGGGAATACGCGGCTGTTCTTTTCGGTGAACGCCGAAAGAAATCCGGGAAGGCTCTGCGCGCCCGCGCGGTCAGCGGCACGAAGAGAGTCAAGGGCGCGGCCGTCCGTTACGGCCGCGCATACGAGCGGGCGGACGCCGCGATTTGAAAGGGCGGCCGTAATGGGAGCAAGTCCGCGTAAGGCTGCCTCGCGTGAGAAAAGAATGAGATACGCATGATCGACGTTTACCTTTCTGTTAAGGTATGATCCGGCCGCCGCCTCGGCGCGGCCGAAGCTTTCGGCGGACACGCTTATCAGCGTATTCGCGGCGTCTGAGTCGCCGTTATGGCTTTCACCGGGGGCGAGGAAGGAAAAAACGTATCCGCCGCCGTCGTCCGCGTCAACGCCTATCGCAAGCACGTGCATTTGATCCCCGGGCTCGCCCGGGACGAACGACGCGCCCGCGCCAATTAGGAGCGCCGCCGCAATGATAAGCACCTTTTTCACGTCCTCTCACCTCGTTTCGCCTTAAAATGAATGATAAAAAGAAGCATGAGCGGCAAAAGAAAGCCCGCCGCCCAGCATAATACAGGGGAGTACATATACATACGGCCGATAAAGGCGTTTTCCCCCGAAAGAAGGCCCGAGGCGAAGAAAAACACGGCCGAGGGCAGCGTTATCGGGCGGCAGTCGGGCAGTCGGGCAAGCTTTCCCGTGCATCTCGCGAAGAAAAACAGCGCGCACGAGGTGTATAAAAGCGCGGCTATGCTTCGGATGATAATAAGATATATGTCGAGGCGCGACGCGCGTCCGAAAATACGCGCCGTCTGCACGAGAAAGAGCGCCGGAGAGGCAATGCCGCGCCTTGCGGCGGCCGACACGGCGGCGCAGTAAAGCACGCTTATGAGCGCGGTAAGAATTGCGCTTATGATAAACGCCGCGCGCGCCGACGAGCGAAGCAGCCGCTTTTTTCTTATATGGGGAAAAAGCATGAGAACGACGAACCATTCGGCAAAGCACGAAAGGCCCGAAAAAGCGTCGCGCGCGACAGCCTCTGCGCCTCTACCGAATACGGGGAAAAGATGATATACGCTGCCGTTCGGCGCGGCCGCCGAAAAAAGCACGGCCGACGCAGCCGCGCACACAGGCACGAAGAGCGCGTGAAGGCGCGACACCGTCTCAACGCCCATGTACGCTGCGGCCGCGGCGGCGGTCCAGAGCGCGGCGCCAATTAACGCGGCGGACAAAAGCCCGCCGCTTTCGTCGGATATAAAGCCCGCGTATATGCGCGGCTGCGTTGTGAGTACTGTGAATAAAAGCGCTGCGCCCGAAAGGGCGGCGACGGCGCCTCCGGCGCGGCCCAGATGCTTTTCGGCAAGGTCTATGATATCAAGCTCCTCGTCGGGCATGAGCCGAAAAAAGAGAAATACTATAAGTCCCGCGGCCGCAAAGTCGCAAAGCAGCACCGCGAATACGGCGGTGAGCGAATTATATAAAAACAGGCGCGGCGCCGTGAATAAAAGCTTTGCGCATATCAGGTTTATCATCATGCACGCGCATTCAAAACGGCCGAATATGAGCTTATCCATTGCGCTTCGGCCTCTTTTTATACTTTTTCTCGGGGCTTACGGCGTCGGTGCGCACGAAATCGTCTTCAATGCGTCCTCTTTTAAAGCCCGACAAAAAGCTCATTTTTGTTCGCGGCGCGGCGGGCGAAAAATACGGCACGCCGAATGATTTAAGGCTCACGAGAAGCGCAGCCGCCATAATCGCGGCAAAACAGAGGCAGGGAAGCCCTCCGAGCGCGCCCGCCAGGATAAAAAGATAGCGTAGTATGCGAAGATGGATGTTCTGCATATAGCTGGGGTTTGCGAACGTGGAAAGCACGCTCATGGCGGTGCAGATTATGGCGACGGGGCTTACGATATTCGCGCCGATGAGCGAATTTCCGATAACGAGCGCGCCCGTGATGCCTATAACGGCGCCAATATGGCGCGGCATTCTTATGGCGGCCTCGTGAAGTATCTCGAACAAAAGCTCCAAAAACAGAAGCTGCAAAAACGTGGGCATTGCAACGCCGCGGCTCGACTGCTGTATGGAGAGCAGCGTTTCAACAGGCAGAAACTCCTCGTGGAAGGAGACGACGGAAATGAAAATGCCCGAGAGGAACACCGAAAGAAAGCCCGCCGCGATCCTTACGGTGCGAAGAAGCGCCGCGTACGGCGCGCGGACATAGCGGTCCTCGACGGAGTAGAGAAAATCGGTAAAAAGCGCCGGAAGTATGAGCGCGTAAGGGCTGCCGCCGACGAGCAGCACAATGCGCCCGTCGCAGAGCGCCTGACACGCGCGGTCGGGGCGCTCTGTCGCGCGAAGCTGCGGCGCGGGAATGCGGCCGCTGTCCTCAATTAACTGCTCAAGCTCGCCGCTGTCGAGGCAGAAATCGGCGTCGATGCTCTGAAGCCTGCGCTTCAAATGGGAAAGAAGCGCGGGATTTACCACGTCGCATAGATATGCTATAACTACGGGCGTGCGGCTTCGCCGTCCTACACTTGTCATCTCCATCACAAGGCTTCGGTCGGTAAGAGTCTTTCGTATAAGCGCGGTGTTCATGCGCAGCGTTTCGCAAAAAGCTTCCTGAGGGCCGCGTATCACGTTCTCCGAAAGCGGCGCGCCCACGCCGCGGTGCTCCCAAGACTTTACGTCGCAAAGAAAGGCCGCGCCGACGCCGTCGGCAAAGAGCGCGCAGCCGCCCGAATTCACTCCGGATACCGCGTCCCCGATTTTGGTATGGACGCTCACCTGATTCTGCGTAAGCAGCGCTTCGAGAATATAATCCGAAAGCTCTGAATCAAGAGAAGAAAGCCCGCGCGACTTTATCATAAGCGGCTCAAGTATGTTTTCGTTTATCAACGCGTTTCCCGATATGCCGTCGATGAAGACGATAAAGGCGCGCCGCGTCCCGCCGTTATACGAAAACGAAAACTCGCGAAGCGTAACGTCATGGTTTAAAGGCACGCGGTAAAGGCGCTTTATCGCGCCGAGGTTTTCCGAAAGCCTCTCTGATACCGCGGGAAGCGGCGTATCGTCCCGGGGCTCGCGGTACGCGTACGAATCGGTGAGGTTCTCTTTAAGAATAAAGCCCTCCTCTTTTTCGGGCTCGTATTTTAAAGCCTTTAAAATATCCGTCAAAGCCCTGTCCAAAATCGACCCTCCGTGCATTTTTATTTGTTCATATTGTTTTCCCGAAGCGGGGATATCATTCATAAAATTTATTATCGCGGCATTGAAAGAAACGAAAAAGAGTGGTATTATTATAATGTATACGTATCTCTAAATAAACGGAGGAACAGCAATGCCAAACAGCATGACGGGTTACGCAAAGGCGCAGACGCAGCACAATGGTATGGATATTACCGTTGAAATTCGTTCGGTGAACCACAAGGGCTTCGAGTATTCGTGCCGCGCGCCGAGAATACTTGCATTTTTGGAGGATAAGGTAAAGGCGGAGGTGCAGAAGCGCGCCGCCCGCGGAAAGATAGACGTTTTTTTAAGCATTGACTTGGGCGAAAGCGAAAATATCGATTTAAGGCTCAATAAATCGGTGCTGGAGGCGTATCTTGCGATGCTTAAAACACTGCGCGACGATTACGGCTTAAAGGACGATATAAGCGTTATGAGCGTGGCGCGTTTTTCGGACGTATTTGATTTAAAGAAGGCCGAGCAGGACCAACAGGTAATCTGGGAGGGCGTCTGCGAGTGCTTAAATGAGGCGCTTGAAAGCTTTATAGAGATGAGGCGAAAAGAGGGCGAGAGCCTGTGCGCTGACCTCGAACAGCGAAAGGAGCACGTTCTTGCGCTCGTATCGGCGATAGAGGAGCGCGCGCCGAAGCTTGAGGAGGAATACAGGGAGAAGCTGGGGGCACGTATGCGCGAGCTTCTTGGCGACGCTGGCATAGACGAGCAGCGTATTCTTACCGAGGCGGCCGTATATGCCGACAAGGTATCGATAGCAGAGGAGATAGTAAGACTGAAGTCTCATATGGAGCAGTTCGGGCAGATGCTTAAGTCCGGGGAGCCCATAGGCAGGAAGATGAATTTCCTGTCTCAGGAGATGAACAGAGAGGCAAACACCATCGCCTCAAAGGTGGGCGACGTTCAGATAGTGCGCATGGTAGTCGAGCTTAAAAGCGAGATAGAGAACATACGCGAACAGATACAAAACATCGAATAAGCATACAAAAAAGGAGCAGCGACATGAAACTTATAAATATAGGCTTCGGCAATATGGTATTCGCAAACAGGCTTATCGCAATAGTAAGCCCCGAGTCGGCGCCTATTAAAAGAATAATAACGGAGGCAAGGGAGCGCGGCTCTCTTATCGACGCGACGTACGGCCGCCGCACGCGGGCCGTGCTCATAACCGATTCCGATCACGTTATCCTTTCGGCCATACAGCCCGAGACCGTGGCGCACAGGCTGAACGGACGCGCCGAGGACGCAGACGAGGAGTTAGAGGACGATGAGTAAAGGCAGACTTATAGTTTGGTCGGGCCCGTCGGGCTCGGGAAAGGGCACGGTGCTTTCAGAGGCGCTGAAAAAGGACGAAAACCTTAAGGTATCCGTTTCCGCAACGACGAGAAAGCCCCGCACCGGCGATATAGACGGCGTACATTATCACTTCATATCGCGCGAGGATTTTTTAGACCGCATAGAGCGCGGCGAGTTTCTTGAATACGCAAGCTACGTCGGCAACTTCTACGGCACGCTTGAAAAATCGGTGGACGAGATGCTCGAACGCGGCTACGACGTCATTTTGGAGATAGAGGTAGTGGGCGCGATGAAGGTGAAAGAGAAACGCCCCGACGCGCTGCTCGTTTTCGTAAAGCCGCCCAGTATGGAGGAATTAAGAAGACGCCTTTCGGGGCGCGGCACCGAGAGCGCGGATGAGGTGGAGCGGCGCATAGCCGAGGCCGAGCGCGAGCTTTCGTGCGCGAAGGATTACGACCGCGTTATAATAAACGACGACGCTTCCCGCGCCGCCGATGAGCTTATAAAGATAATAAAAGAACATAAAAAGGCATAAAAGAGGAGATGTAATAATGTTATACCCTTCCATGGATAAGCTGATGGAGTCCGTTGACAGCCGCTATTCGCTCGTTATCGCCGTTGCGAAGCACGCGCGGCAGATATCGGAGGAGGCGGAGAAGAACCACAACGTGCTCGACGAAAAGCCCGTTAAGCTCTCTATAAACGATATAGCCGACAAGAAAGTGAAAATAATCATGCACAAGCCCGACGAAGAGTGGGAAGAAGAGAAGAGCGAGCCTGACGACGCCGTGACTGACGAAGCCGCACCCGCGGAAGAGCCCGAAGGCGAAGACGCGGCCGGGGACGCAGACGAGAGCGGGGAAGAATAAAAATATACGGTTAAAAATCTCTGCGGACGCAGGGATTTTTATATCACGACACCATGCCGCGAAAGGAGGACGCGCGTTTGATAGCCGAGGTATACGTTAATATCGACGAGACTTCCATAGACAAGCCCTACAGCTATTTGGTGCCGTCCGCCATAGGCGCGCGCATCGAGAGAGGGCGGCGCGTCATCGTTCCCTTCGGAAAGGGGAACAAAAAGAAGGAAGGCGTTGTCGTATCGGTACGCGGGGGAAAGGCGTCAAGGCGCTTAAAGCCGATATCGTACGTTCCCGACTGGGAGCTTGTAGGCGAATACGAGCTTACGTTGGCGGAGTTCATGCGCGACAGATACTTCTGTACTTTTTTCGACGCGCTTCGTGTCCAGTTTCGGCCGGGGAGCAATATGCGCTTTTTTGAAAAGATATACATAGACCGCGATGCGGACCTTTCCGAATGCGACGAGAGCGACCTTGAGGTATATCTATACGTGGGCGAACACGACGGCGTGACGCTGGCTTCGCTTGAAGCGGCATATAAGAACAGGAAAAAAAGCATAGCTTCGCTTATCGAGCGCGGTATTTTAAGAGCCGAGATCGCGTTCGAGGGCGGTACCGCGGGCAGCACCGTAAGATACGCACAGGCCGTGCCCGATGCCGCGGCGGGAATAAAGAAGGAGCAGCATAAAAAAGCCTACGATATACTGCTTTCGGAGGGCACGATGTCCTTAAAGGAGCTTTCGTATGCCGCGGGCGTAAGTCCGGCGGTCATCTCGACGATGAAGCGAAACGGCTATATAAACGTGTTCGACGCGCCCGTAAGCAGAAGCTTTTACAAGGATCTAAAGCCGGGCGAAAGGAAGGAAATAACGCTTACGCCGATGCAGAGCGAGGCGTTCGACGCGCTTTCGCGCCTTATGGATGAGGACGGGCCGCGCGCCGCGCTTTTATACGGCGTTACGGGCTCCGGAAAGACTCAGGTTTACATAAAAATTATAGAACGCGCGATAAGCGCGGGACGCACGGCGCTCGTGCTTCTGCCCGAAATAGGGCTTTCGCCTCAGGTCTTCGGAATATTTCGAAGCTATTTCGGAGATACGGTGGGGCTTATGCACTCTAAGATGTCGCAGGGCGAGCGCCGCGACGAATATATGCGCATAAAGCGCGGCGAGGTAAAGATAGTCGTGGGCACGCGCATGGCGGTATTCTCGAATCTTCGGAATTTAGGCGTTATAATCATCGACGAGGAGCAGGAGCATACGTATATCTCCGAGATGCCGCCGAAGTATCACGCCGCGGATATCGCGAAATACCGCTGTAAGCAAGACGGCGCGCTTCTTGTATTGGGAAGCGCCACACCGTCGGTCGAAAGCTTCTATTACGCCGATACGGGCAGATACAGCCTGATAAAGCTTACAGAGCGCTACGGCGGGATCAAGCTTCCCGAGGCTCTGCTTTCCGATATGATGGAGGAGCTTGCGCGCGGCAACCGCACACAGCTCGGCGCGCCGCTCTTATCGGAGCTTTCAAAAAATTTGGAGCGCGGCGAGCAGTCGATACTCTTTTTAAACAGGCGCGGATACTCCACGTCGGTGTCGTGTCCGCAGTGCGGATACGTGATAAAGTGCCAGAACTGCTCCGTGCCGCTCAAATACCATAAGAAGAACGACCGCATGATATGCCACATATGCGGCTACTCCGAGGAAAAGCCGCAAAAGTGCCCCGAATGCGGCAATGATATGATAGCCTTTTCGGGCGCGGGCACGCAGAAGGTGGAGGATGAGCTCTCGGCGCTTCTGCCCGAGGCGCGCGTGATAAGAATGGACGCGGACACGACGATGGGACGGCGCGCGCACGACGAGCTTATATCGTCCTTCGCCGCGGGAAAGGCGGACATACTGCTCGGTACGCAGATGGTATCAAAGGGGCTCGATTTCGATAACGTAACGCTCGTTGGCGTTTTGAATGCCGACGCGCCGATGTATTCCGACGATTTTCGCGGCGCGGAGCGGACGTTCTCGCAGGTCACTCAGGTCACGGGACGCGCCGGAAGGCGCGGCGTGCGCGGACGCGCGATTATACAGACGTACTCGCCGCACAGTCAGATAATGGCGCAGTGCTTAAAGGGCGATTACGAGGAGTTCTATCGAAGCGAAATTGAGCTTCGGCGTGCTTTAATATATCCGCCGTTTTGCGACCTTGCGCGCCTTACGGTATCGAGCGCGCTCGAGGAGACGGCAAACGCCGCGGCGGAGCTTCTTGATAAGATTATAAAGCGAAAGCTTTGTGAAAATACTGATATAAAAGTGATAATACTCGGCCCGGCGCCGCCGTCGGTCGCGAAGGTCAACAACAAATACCGCATGAGAATTATTTTAAAATGCCGCAGTACGAAAAAGCTGCGCGATTTTCTGCGTGATGTGTCGGCGGCGTTCGCGAGGGAGAAAAAGGGCGCTAAGGCCGCTTTGAGCGTCGAGATAAATCCGGCGAATATATAACAGATCATTTGGGAGGAATATTTATGGCACTGAGGAACATGAGATTTATAGGAGACGATATATTAAGAAAGAACACCCGCACGGTCGAGAAGTTCGACGAACGCCTGTGGGAGCTTTTGGACGATATGAAGGAGACCCTCGTTTCGCAAAACGGCGCTGGTCTTGCCGCGCCTCAGGTGGGTATACTTAAAAAGGTCGCGATAGTGTCGTTCGATGACATACACATAGAGCTTATAAATCCCGAGATAACTTTTACGGAGGGCGAGGTGTCCGACGTGGAGGGCTGCCTTTCGATACCGAATAAGACGGGCTACGTTACGCGCCCGAGCAAGGTGCGTGTACACGCGCAGAACAGAGAGGGCGAGTGGTTCGACGTTGAGGCCGAGGGCTTCGTTGCGCGCGCGCTGTGCCATGAGATAGACCATTTGAGCGGCGTGCTCTACGCCGACAAGGTGACAAGATGGGTCGACAACGACGAGCTTGAAAGAATGCGCGAAAAGGCGAAGAAGAACAGAAGCAAGCAGCCCCAGCGGGTGACCTTCATCGAGCCGAAGAATAATAAGGAGTGACGCCGCGTGAGGACAGTATTTATGGGCACGCCCGATTTCGCAGCCGAATGCCTTCGCGCGCTGTGCGAGAGCGGCCGCGAGATTGCGGGCGTATTTTCCCAGCCCGACAAGCCGAAGGGAAGAAAGCAAGTACTGACCGCGCCGCCCGTAAAGGAGCTTGCGCAGAGTCTCGGTCTTTCGGTCTATCAGCCGAAGTCGCTTCGCGACGGGGAAGCCTTAAAAATCATAGAAGACTTAAATCCCGACATAATAGTCGTAGTGGCCTACGGCAGGATTCTGCCGAAGGAGCTGCTTTCGTTTCCGAAATACGGCTGCATAAATATACACGCGTCGCTTCTGCCGCATCTTCGCGGCGCGGCGCCGATAAACTTTGCGATAATAGGCGGCGACAAAACGACGGGCATAACGTCGATGTATATGGACGAGGGGCTTGACACGGGCGATATGCTCATTCGCCGCGAAACGGATATAGGGCCCGACATGACGGCGGGCGAGCTGTTTTCAAAGCTTTCAAAGATGGGCGCCGAGGTGCTTTTAGAGACGCTTGACGCGATAGAGGCCGGCACGGCCGTTCGCACGCCGCAGGACGAAAGCAAGGCGACGTACGCGCCCGTTATGACGAAGGAAACGGGCAGAATAGATTTTTCGCTCCCCGCGCAGCGCGTCCATGATCTTGTGCGCGGCACCGACCCGTGGCCCGGCGCGTACTGCATATGGGAGGACAAAACGCTTAAAATATGCAAAACGAAGGTAAGGGACACAAATTCAGATAAAGACGGCGGCACGGTGCTGTCCTCGGGTAAGAACGGCATAGTCGTATCCTGCGGAAGCGGCGCCGTGGAGATTATGGAGCTTCAGCTTCAGGGCAAAAAGCGCATGACGGCGCGCGATTTTCTAAACGGCAATAAGCTTGCCGCGGGCACAAAACTTATATAAACCTAAAAGCTTGTGAGGTGTTCATATGTACGATATGAGCGGACTTTATTACTATTACGATATCGGTTCGTATCTCATTTTTGTCGTACCGGCGATAATACTTTCGGTAATAGCGCAGGTGATGGTGTCAAACGCGTTCAACAAATACTCGAGGGTATTGAGCCGACGCGCGATCACGGGAGGTGACGCCGCCCGCATGATCCTTTCGGACGCGGGCATTCGCGACGTTTCGCTAAAGCCGATAACGGGCGACCTTACGGACCACTACGACCCAAGTAACCGCATAATCGCGCTGTCGCAGAACGTATATCACTCAACGTCGATCGCGGCGATAGGCGTTGCCGCCCATGAGGCGGGGCACGCCGTACAGCATCACACGGGCTACGCGGCGCTGAAGCTGCGAAACGCGATAATCCCCGTGACGAAGTGGGCCTCGACGCTTGCGCTGCCGCTTATAATCATCGGATTTTTACTTAATTTTTCGCCCATTGTGTGGATAGGCATAATCTTTTTCGCGGGCGCGGTGGTATTTCAGATAATAACGCTGCCCGTGGAGTTCAACGCCTCGAGGCGGGCGATACGCTGCCTTGAAAGCGAGGGAATACTTGCGCCCGACGAGCTTGAGGGCGCAAAGAAGGTGCTTCGCGCCGCCGCGCTTACCTATGTTGCGGCGATGCTCGTTTCGCTTATGCAGATGCTCAGATTCATCGTGCTCGCGGGCGGGCGAAGAAGGAGTTAGGACATGAAGGGCAAGAAAAACGCAAGAGACATAGCCCAGAGCGCGCTTTATTCCGTATTCTGCGAGGGCGCGTATTCGAATCTCGGGCTTCGGGCTCTTTTAAATAAATACGACCCGGCGCCGGACGACCGCGCGCTCGCGTCGGAGCTTGTATACGGCGTGATACAGAATTACCGCCTTTTGGACGCGTACATCGCGGCGTTCTCGAAAACGCCGCCCGAAAAGCTGCAGCGGCGCGCGCTTATTATATTGAGAATCGCGTTCTATCAGCTTCTTTTCCTTGATAGGATACCCGAGAGCGCCGCGGTAAACGAAGCCGTGAAGTCGGCGCGAAGGACATTAAACGCGGGCGCGGCGGGTTATGTAAACGCAGTCCTTCGGGCGTACCTTCGCGATAAGAGCTTTAAGCCCAACCTTCCGGACGACACGACAGAGAGGCTTGCGCTCGAATATTCGCTGCCCGAATGGATGGCGCGGCATTTCATAAAAAGCTACGGGGATGATGCGGGCGCGCGCATCATTCGCGCCGTAAACGACCGCCCGAAAATATACATAAGGCGAAACGCTTATCGTGCGTCGGAGGAGGAGCTTTCGCGCGCGCTTTCGGACGAGGGCGCCTCTATTGAGGCGTCGCCCGCTCTCAATGGGGCATACGTATTTTCGGGAAAGGGCGACCCGACGCGGTATCGCGCATTTTCCCGCGGCATGTTTTTCTTTCAGGACATAACCTCGCAGCTTGCGGCCCACGCCGCGGGCGCGCGCGAGGGAGGCACTGTAATTGATATGTGCGCCGCGCCGGGCGCGAAAAGCTTCGCGGCGGCGCAGTATATGAACAACAAAGGCACGATTTTCGCCTTCGATATCCACGAGAACCGCGTGGGGCTCATAAAAGACGCCGCCGAAAGGCTCGGCATTGATATAATAAAGCCCGCGCCGCGCGACGCGGCCGAGTTCGACGCCGAGCTTTGCGAAACCGCCGACGCAGTTATAGCCGACGTGCCGTGCTCGGGACTTGGGACGATAGCGAAAAAGCCCGATATAAGGCTAAAAAGCGAAAAAGAACTTTTTTCTCTGCCCGAAACGCAGAACAAAATACTTAAAAATGCGTCAAAATACGTAAAACCGGGCGGAACGCTTGTTTACAGCACGTGCACCTTAAATCCCGCGGAAAACGAGGACGTCGTATCCGCGTTCTTAAGGGAGCACAAGGATTTTTCGGCCGTAAGCCCCGAATTTCCGGGCGTGCCGAAGGAATTAACGATAAGGCGCGGCGGTACGGTCACGTTTCTGCCCGACGGGAATTTCGGGGACGGATTTTTTATCGCTAAGCTTGTAAAGGATAAAAAAGTATGATAAAAGACATATCGTCGATGTATCTTGATGAAATAAAGGAGCTTATTTCCGCGACGGGCGAGCCCGCGTACAGGGCGGGGCAGGTGTTCACGGGAGCAGTGCGCGGCGCGCGCAGCTTTGACGAAATTACGAACATCCCGAAGAGCCTGCGCGAGCGCCTTTCCAAAGAGACGTATATCGCGTCGGCCGAGATTAAAAAGAAGCTCGTATCGCGCGACGGCACGATAAAGTATTTATTTAAGCTTCGGGACGGCCAGCTTATTGAGTCCGTGATACTTCGGTATAAGCACGGCAATTCGATATGCGTATCGTCGCAGGCGGGCTGCGCGATGGGGTGCCGCTTCTGCGCCTCCACCGTGGGCGGCAAGATACGCGACCTTACGGCGGGCGAAATTCTTTCGCAGGTGCGCGAGGCCTCGCGGGATATGGGCGAGCGCATATCGAACGTCGTTATGATGGGCATAGGCGAGCCGCTTGACAATCTCGACAATACGGTGCGCTTTATACGCCTTGCGGGCGAAAAGGACGGCCTTTCTATCGGCGCGCGCCATATATCCGTTTCAACGTGCGGCCTTGTGCCGAAAATTGACGAGCTGTCAGAGCTTTCGCTGGGCGTTACGCTTTCCGTTTCGCTTCACGCGCCGAACGACGATATAAGAAGCCGCATAATGCCGGTAAACCGTTTATACGGTATTGATTGTCTTATAAAATCCTGTCATAATTATATAAAAAAGACGGGCAGGCGCATTTCTTTCGAGTACGCCATGATAGAGGGACTAAACGACACGCCGCAGTGCGCGGACGAACTCGCCTCCCTCCTTCGCGGCATGATATGCCATGTGAATCTCATACCGATAAACGACGCGCGGGAGGGCTTTCGCCCGAGCTCAAAGGGCACGGTCGCGGCGTTTTCCGGGCGTCTTTCGGACCGCGGCATAAACGTTACCGTAAGGCGGAAGCTCGGCGACGATATACAGGGCTCCTGCGGACAGCTGAGACTTGGCAGCCGAAGGGACGAAACGCGCAAAATATTATAAAAACCTAAGTATTCGACATGGGGGTGATCTCAGTTGAAAATATCAGGTCTTTCCGACCGCGGAATGGTGCGGAAGAACAATCAGGATTCCTATGCTTTCAATGAAACGGACAGCTTCGTTTTAGGCGTCGTATGCGACGGCATGGGCGGAGCCGCCGCCGGAAACAAGGCAAGCGCGCTTGCCATAAGAAAGATAACCGAAAAGGCGATGAGCGAGCTTAAGGACGATCTTTCGTCCAACGATATAAAGAGCATTTTAAGAAGCGTGATCCGCGCCGCGAACAAGCATATCTACGACACGGCGCAGAATAACCGCGCCTATCTCGGCATGGGCACGACCGCGGTGGCCTTTGTATACATGAAGGAGAAAAAGAAGGCCATATTCGTAAACGTAGGCGATTCGCGCGCATATATAATGCGCGGCGGCGAGCTTATTCAGATAACCGAGGATCACTCGCTCGTGTTTGAAATGCTTCAGAAGGGACAGATAACGAAGGACGAGGCGCGCAGCCATCCGAACCGCAATATAATCACGCGCGCCATAGGCACCGACGAGCAGATACACCCCGACACGTTTGAAACTGAGATATCCGACAAGGACAAAATACTGCTCTGCAGCGACGGCCTTACGAATATGCTCACCGACGATGAGATACTTTCAATACTCAAGTCGGGCACAGACGCCGAAAAGACGGCGGCCGAGCTTGTGAACAGGGCCAATATCGCGGGAGGAGCCGACAACGTGACGGTGCTTATCGCCGATTTTGACGACGAAGGGAGCGATTCCCTATGAAGGACCTGACGGGTCAGCTGCTTTCAAACAGATACAGCGTTATTGAAAAAATAGGTGTCGGCGGCATGGCCGAGGTATACAAGGCCTACTGCAACACCTTAAACCGCTTTGTTGCGGTAAAGATAATAAAGGACGAGCTAAAGAACGAGGAGGACTCCGTAAAGCGCTTCAAAACGGAGTCGCGCGCCGTTGCGATACTCAATCATCCCAATATAGTAAGCGTCTACGACGTGGGCGTTTTCGACGGCCGCCCGTTTATCGTCATGGAGCTTATCGAGGGCATAACCTTAAAGGAATATATGTCCCAAAAGGGCATAATAGACTACAAAGAGGCCATATTCTTAATTGCCCAGGTGCTTCGGGCGCTTGAGCACGCGCACAACAGAAAGATAATTCACCGCGACATAAAGCCGCAGAATATAATGCTTCTAAAGGACGGCGTTATCAAGGTGGCCGACTTCGGCATCGCGCGATTTGCCGCGTCGAATACGCTCACAATGACCGATTCCGCCATAGGCACGGCACATTATCTTTCGCCCGAGCAGGCGCGCGGCACGATAACCGACGAAAAGAGCGACATATACTCCGTGGGAGTTATGCTCTACGAGATGACGACGGGACGAGTGCCGTTCGATTCTGACAATCCCGTGTCCGTTGCGCTCATGCACCTTTCGGCAACTCCGGCGCGTCCGAGGGAGATAAATCCGAATATCCCCGAGGGCTTTGAGGAGATAATCCTAAAAGCCATGTCGCGCGACCCGAAGAACCGCTACGCGAACGTTGAGGAAATGATGGAGGACTTCGAGCTCGTCCGCGAGGAGCCGTCGGTCACGTTCGATTACGTTTACAACGCCGAGGAGGAAAGCGAAGACGCGGGAATGCCGACGCAGAAGATAGAAATAGGCGACAGCCTGCGCGACATACAGAAGAAAGAAAAGAAGCCCGAGCCCGAAGAGGACGACGACGAATACGAGCCCGCGCCCATAACGTCCGAGCGAAATAGGCAGAAGCCGCAGAGAACGGGAAAAACGGGGAAATCGGGAAAAACGGGCAAGGGAGGCCGCACGAAGCGCCCGTCCTATCTTAAGAACGTGGCGATAGCCGCGGTCGGCGTCGTTGTACTCGTCGCAATCCTTATGAACGTGGTATTCCCCGCGATATTCGGCGAGGACCGCGAAAACAGCGTGACCGTTCCGATGCTTGAGGGAAAGACCGTTGAGGAGGTCGAAAACGACTTCTACGGCGAATACAAGGACTTTGAAATAAGCGTCGTTCAGCGCATAAACGACCCCATGATACCCGAGGGCGTTATAATCTCGCAGTCGCCGAAGCCCGACAGCGTAAGAAAGAAGGGCTCGCGCATCGAGCTTATCGTAAGCGCCGGCGAACGCACTGAGACCGTGCCCGCGATCGAGGGCATGGAATACCGCTACGCGAAGGTGGAGCTTGAAAACAAGGGCTTTACCGTAACGCGCGTGGACGCGTACAGCGAGAGCGTGCCGTCCGACAGCGTAATATCGGCACAGCCCGCGGGATACACCGTGGCGCCCTACGGAAGCGAGGTCATATTGAACGTAAGCATAGGCAAGGAGAGCGTAAAGGTTCAGGTGCCGCTTATCGTGGGCATGAGCCAGGATTCCGCGAAGAGCGCGATACTCGCGTCGGGACTTAGCATAGGCGAGATAAAGCAGGAGATATCAGAGGAGCCGCGCGGCGAGGTAATAAGTCAGACGCTCACCTACGGCTCGACGGTGGACGAGCTTACCCCGATGGGCTTTACGGTAAGCTTGGGCGAGGAGTTCAGGCAGGAGCTTGAAATAGTGCTTCCCGAAGAGCCCGAGACGCAGGTTGTCCGCGTGACGCAGAACGGCACGACGATATACGAGGAGATGCACCGCGCCGAGGACGGCCGCATAACTTTAGAGCTTTCGGGCACGGGCACCGCAATGATAAGCATTTATATAAACGGCGGGCTGTACTACGAAAAGGTAGTGCGCTTTGAACAGGAATAATCTCATATGGAAGGTTTGATTTTAAAGGGAATAGGCGGGTTTTATTACGTTAAAACGGACGGCGGCGTAGTCGAATGCCGCGCGAGGGGCCGTTTCCGAAAGGACAATATAAAGCCCGCGGTGGGCGACCGCGTTACGATATCCGTGCAGGACGACGGCACGGGATACCTTCTTGAGATACTTGACAGGAAGAATTATATGATAAGGCCGCCGCTTGCGAATATAGACCGTATGTTCATCGTGGCGGCGGCGGCAAGCCCCGAGCCGAATCTTCTTTTCGTCGACAAGATAGCCGCGATTTGCGAGCTTAAGGGCATAGACCCCGTCATAGTGATAAATAAGATTGACCTTTTCCCGGGCACCCCGCTTCCGGGCATTTACGCTCGCGCGGGCTTTGAGACTATCGCGCTCTCGGCCGAGCGCGACGACGCGGCGCCGCTCTTTTCGCCCTACATAAAGAACGGCGTTTCGGCGTTCACGGGCGCATCGGGCGTGGGCAAGTCGAGTATAATAAACAGGCTGGGGCTCGGGGCCGAGCTTTTGGTGGGCGGCGTTTCAAAGCGCATAGAGCGCGGCAGGCATACGACGCGCCACGTTGAGCTTATCGAGGCTTACGGCGGATACGTTGCCGATACGCCGGGCTTTTCCTCATACGACATCGAGCGCCTTTCGGTAATCGACAAAGAGGAGCTGTGCCGCGGCTTCCGCGATTTTCTTCCGTATATCGACGACTGCCGCTTTACGGGCTGCTCACACACGAAGGAGAAGGGCTGCGCCGTCATTGCGGCGGTAAATGAAGGCAAAATAGAAAAAACACGGCATTCGTCCTACTGCTCGCTTTACGAGCAGATCAAGGATATAAAGCCGTGGGACTAAAAAAGGAGTGTGCTTTTATGACGTGCCATATAATCTGCTCCGCGCCCGACGCGAGCATCGAGCCGATAAGGAATATGAAAAAATCCGCGGGCGATATCGTTATATGCGCCGACGGCGGATATGAATACGCGCGCGCGGCGGGGATAAAGCCGGATATCGTCGTGGGCGACTTCGACTCCGCGAAGGACGGCGTGCCGAAGGGCGACTTCGAGCTTTTCACGTTCGACGTCCACAAGGACGACACCGACACGATGATAGCCGTAAAGGAGGGCATCGCGCGCGGCTGCACGGAGTTTATCTTCTACGCCGCGACGGGCGGCCGCTTCGACCATATGTTCGCGAACGTGCTGCTTCTTTTATGGATAGAAAAGCGCGGATATCACGCGATGATGATTGACCACGAGGCGCGCTATTTCTTCATCGGCCAAAAATACGATTTCCCGAACGAGGGAAGGCGCACCGTGTCGCTTTTTGCGATAGATAAGCCCGTCACGGGCATAACCCTTCACGGCTTTGAGTATCCCTTAAACGGCTACGACATGGCGACCGACGTTTCGCTCGGCATAAGCAACGTCATAGTCGAAGACGGCGCAGGCATCGAAACGACGGGCGGACGCCTGTTCGTTGTGGAATTCTTTAAGAAGCAATAAAAACACCCCCGAGAAGGAGGAACGGCATGAAAAAAGGAATGATAATCCTAAAGGCTCTGATTGCGACGGTGATTTTCGGCGCGCTCTACTTTTACGCCGTGTTCCCGCCGATAAACCTTCAGGACGAGGGCTTTTACTTTTTCCTCGTCGTACTTGTGATAGTATTCTTTATCGCGTACGTCATATTCTCGTTCGGCAGGCGGCGCGCGGCCGACGTAATATTCGACCGCAGCACGTATAAAACGATGTCCGTGGTAAAGCCCCTGGGCGTTATAATCGCCGTTATCGTTGTCGTGTTCATCATCGGAACGATAGTGAGCGTGCCCATTTTCCGCGCGGCCTCATACCGCGATTTAATAAAAGTCGAAACGGGCAGCTTCACGGATGACGTGGCGGAGATAACGTACAATCAGATTCCGCTGCTTGACAAGGCCTCGGCGCAGAAGCTGGGCGACAGAAAGCTAGGCGAGCTTGCCGACATGGTATCGCAGTTCGAGGTCTCGGGCGAGTATTCGCAGATAAACTTCCGTAACCGTCCCTACCGCGTGACCTCGCTTTATTACGGCGACGTCTGGAAGTGGATAAACAATACGAAAAAGGGCCTCCCCGCGTATATGCGCCTTGATATGATAACGCAGGAGGTCGAGGTCGTGCGCCTTGAGGACGAGTTCGGCGCGTGCATGAAGGTCTCGCCCTACGAGCATTTCAACGAGCTTCTCGAACGCTTTCTTCGCTTCAGGTATCCGACGTACATCTTCGCGGACACCACGTTCGAGATAGACGACGCGGGGCGCCCCTACTGGATAGCGCCGCATATCAAAAAGACGATAGGTCTTTTCGGCGGCCGCGACGTCGTGGGCATCGTGCTCGTCGACGCGATAACGGCGGAATGCAAATATTACACGGTCGACGAGATACCGCAGTGGATAGACGGCGTATTTCCGGCCCCGCTCATCGTTGAGCAGTATAATTATCACGGCCTCTATATAAAGGGCTTCATAAATTCCATCTTCGGTCAGAAGGACGTAACGCAGACGACGGCGGGCTACAATTACCTCGCGTTAAACGACGACATATACGTTTACACGGGCATAACCTCGTCCGGCGGCGACGACTCCAACATCGGATTTATGCTCTGCAACCAGCGCACGAAGGAAGCGCGCTATTATTCGGTGCCCGGCGCGGCCGAATATTCGGCAATGCGCTCCGCCGAGGGCGTGGTGCAGCACTTAAAATATGAGGCGACATTCCCGCTGCTTTTAAACGTGGCGGGCCAGCCGACGTATTTCATCGCGCTAAAGGACAACGCGCAGCTCGTAAAGCAGTACGCGATGGTAAACGTCGAGCGCTATCAGATAGTCGCGACGGGCGCGTCCGTCGCGGAGTGCGAAAAGAATTATATCAGGCTGCTTCGCAACCACGGCGACGACGTTGACGTAAGCGGCGGCGACGTGAACGAGAGCACGGGAATTATCGCGGAGATACGAAGCGCGGTCATCGAGGGCAACACGTATTTCTATATACGCCTCGAGGGAGAGGGACGCTTCTACCGCACGTCGGCCGCGGCGGACGAGTTCGTTATCACCTTAAATCCCGGCGACGCGGTGATTATTTCGTACGTGCCGTCCGACACGGGCATATACGCGATACAGATGATAGAGCGCGCACAGAACGATATCGTCGACGAAAGCGAGCTTTCGGGCATGCTTACGGATCTGGACGCCGAGGAAGCGGCGGCGAATGATTATCCGTTGCCCGACGCGGGCGCGGGCGAGCCGCAGACCGTTACCGTGGTGCCCGGCGGCTCCGAAGACGGCGGCAGCGACGATTGGTACACCTTTGAGGACGACCAGGCGGGCTGACGATTAAAAATATTTCATTAAGGGAGCAGACAGCTCCCTTAATGATTATGGAGGAGTTTATGTTAAAAAGAATGGCCGCGGATCCATTCAATAAGACTCTCATAACGCTTGCGATACCGATAATGCTTCAGTACCTTATAAATTCCTCGCTGAACCTTGTCGATACCGTTATGATAGGCTCGATGGGCGAGGCGTCCATCGCGGCCGTGGGATTCTGCAACGTCATATATTTTCTCATAATCATAGCGCTTTTCGGCATTGCGAGCGGCTCGCAGGTGTTCATGGCGCAGTATTGGGGCGCGAAGGACATAAAGAGCATAAAGCACGTGCAGGGCGTGGGCCTTTCGGCGGGACTTATCATTTCGGTCATTGTCGCGTGCGCGGCGATGGCGTTTCCGGACAGGCTCATGCACATATTCACGAGCGACCCGGAGCCTATCGCGCTCGGCTCGGATTATCTTCGCATAGTAGGCATAAGCTACGTCGCGACGGCGATATCGCTTTCGTATACGGCGGTGCTTCGCAGCATGGAGAACGTGATACTGCCCACGGTATCGAGCTTTATCGCGCTGAGTTTAAATACGTTCTTAAACTGGGTGCTTATCTTCGGCCAGTTCGGCCTTGAGCCGATGGGCGTTCGCGGCGCGGCGATAGCCACGCTCATCTCGCGCCTAACGGAGGCCGCGATAATCCTTATCGCGGTATATTCAAAGAAGCTTTACGCCGCGTCGACGCCGCGCGAGATGTTCTCGTTTACGCGCGCGTTCGTAAAGAAGGTCGCAAAAACGGCGCTGCCCGTATTTTTCAACGAATGCCTGTGGTCCCTGGGCACGTCTATGTATACGGTCGTCTACGGACACATCGGCACTAACGTGGCGGCGGCCGTTAATATAAGCGGCACGGTCGAGCGCATGGCGTGGATCGCGGTGTTCGGCCTCGGCAGCTCCGCGTCAATAATGATAGGCAAAAAGATAGGCGAGGGCGAGCCCGATACGGCCTACGCCTACGGCAGGCGCATAATGCAGTATACGACGGTCGTCGCGCTTATTATAAGCGCCATTCTTTTTATGATAAATCCGCAGGTTTTAAAGCTTTTCAATCTGATGCCCGAAAGCGTCGATACAGCGCTTCTTCTTATGAATATATTCGCGGGCTTCTTTACGCTGCGCGCGCTTTCGTACACGTCGTGCATCGGCGTGCTGCGTTCGGGCGGCGACTCGCGCTTCTGCCTGCTTGTCGACCTCATTGGCATATGGGGCTTCGGCGTGCCGCTCGCGGCGTTTTTAGGCCTCGTTTTAAAGCTGCCCGTGTGGGTCGTTTTCATCACGGTCAACGCGGAGGACACGCTGAAATTCATCCCGTACATATTACGCTACCGCTCGAAGCGGTGGATAAGAAATTTAACGAAGACGTAAAGGGGCCGACGATACCGTCGGCTCTTTTTTTCGAGAAAAATCGTTGTATTTTGAAGTTGGAAGGAGTATAATATTTATAGACCGTTTGCCGTCCTCATTGTCCCGATATTACTTCGGTTGACCGGACAGATAGACGGTCTTTTTTTTCGAGGGAAGCCGAGCCTAGGGACATCTTCAAACGAACGGCCTTCCGCATGCACTGCGGAAGGCCGTTTTATGTGTCAACTTCTACTTATTCTTAAATTCCGGCGTTCTTCTCTCCAAAAAGGCGCGCATGCCTTCCTTCGCGTCGTCGGAGGAGTATGCGATGGCGAGGGCCGAAGCCTGCATCTGCGCGGCCGCCGCCTGACCCGTCGTTGCGTCGGAGAGCATTACCTGCTTTGCAAGGCCCATCGCGATGGGCGCGTTCTTTGAAAGAAGCTCGGCCTCCTCAAGCGCGCGTTCGAGCACCTTATCGGCGGGCGCGAGGTAATTTACAAGCCCGATGCGCTCCGCCTCGGCCGCATCAACGTTTCGGCCCGTGAGAAGTATCTCCTTCGCGCGGCCGAAGCCCACGAGACGCGAAAGCCGCTGCGTGCCGCCGTAGCCGGGGATTATGCCGACCTTCGTTTCGGGCAGGCCCATTATAGCCTTCTCGGACGCGATGCGGATATCGCACGCCATCGCAAGCTCAAGCCCGCCGCCGAAGGCGTAGCCGTTTAACGCGCAGATGTAGACCTTCTGCGAGTTCTCGATGGCGCGGCATACCTCAATGCCGAACGCGGAGCATTCGCGCTCCTCGATTACGGAGAAGCTTAGAAGCATATTGAGGTCGGCTCCCGCGGCGAAGGCCTTTCCCGTCGCCGTGATTATTACCGCGCGAAG
Organism: Clostridia bacterium; assembly: GCA_017513095.1. Taxonomy (GTDB): domain Bacteria; phylum Bacillota; class Clostridia; order Oscillospirales; family RGIG577; genus RGIG577. Next base: position 35,497 of record JAFWDJ010000015.1, read on the forward strand.
CTCGCGGTCGTCCTCAAGCTCGGAAACTATCGAGCCGAGCTCCGCCATGACCTCATTGGTTATCTGATTTCGCACCTCGGGGCGGCAGAACGTGATTATCGCGGTCCGCCCGCGCTTTTCAAGCGTCATGTATTCGTATGCCATTTTTTCGTCCTTCTTTCTATGATATTTTTTTAAATTTCAAGCTCCATTATATAGTCGTCCATGTAAAAGCCGCCGCCGATGTCGGTCTTTACGCTGTCTATCGTCTTAAAGCCGAGCGTCGTATATACGTCCTTCGCGAAGTTGTACTTGTTGACCGTAAGATAAATCGCGCGAAGCCCCTTTTCGCGGCAGATGCCCGTATATTTTTCGATTGCCGCGCGCGATATCTTATTGCCGCGCGCCGACTTTTTAACGTAAAGCTTGCTTAAAAAGAGCCTGTCGCCGTGAACGGCTATGCCCGAGTAGCCCACGTATTCGCCGTCGAGCTTAAATAAATAATACGTGTAGCCCTCGCTTTCGCGCTGACGCTTCATCGCGTCGAACGACTGGAATTTATCGAGCATATATAAGACCTGCTCGCGGCCGATTATCGGCGTAAAATGCTCGTGCCATATCTCCTCGGCAAGCAAAGACACGATTTTAAGCTTTTCGTCGCTTGTAACTTCTTCTATTATCAGGTTCATTTTAAGTGTTCCCCCTTACATGAGCTCCATCGTTTTAAGGTCGGGCGAAACCTTAAACGGCACCTCGGTTGCGGCGCGCACCTCGTCCACCGTAACGCCGGGCGCAAGCTCCGTAAGCGTGAGCCCCTTTTCGTGATCGACCTCGATGACGCAAAGCTCGGTGATTATCATATCGACCTCGCGCGCCGCCGTGAGGGGGAGCGTGCATTTCTTTAAAATTTTCGGCTTTCCCTTTACGGTGTGCTCCATAGCGACTATTATGCGCTTCGCGCCGACTACAAGGTCCATCGCGCCGCCCATGCCGTTTACGCTCTTTTTGGGGATCATCCAGTTCGCGATGCTTCCGAACTCGTCCACCTCGAGCGCGCCCAAAACGGCGGTCTTTACCCTGCCCGAGCGTATCACGGCGAACGACATGGTGTTGTCGAACACCGACGCGCCGGGTATCGCCGTGATGAGCGCGCCGCCCGCGTTCGTGTACGTGTCGTCCGTGCTGCCCGGCTCGCGCGCGGGGCCGATGCCGAGCATCCCGTTTTCCGACTGGAATATTACCGTCACGCCCTCGGGCACGTAATTTGCCGCAAGCGTGGGGGTGCCTATGCCTAAGTTTACGACGTCGCCGTTTTTAAGCTCCTTTGCGACGCGTCTTGCTATTATTTCTTTTTTATCCATTTCGCTCACCTCGTTTTTATACCTTTACAACAGCGTCTACGAATATCCCGGGCACGACGACGTCGTCGGGCGATATCTCGCCGGCTTTTACGACGTGCTCCGCCTCGGCTATGACGAAATCGGCCGAATACGGCATTACGGCGTTGAAATTGCGCTTCGTGCCGCGGAATACGAGGTTGCCCATCTCGTCCGCCATATACGCGTGGACTATCGCAAAGTCGGCGCGTATCGGAAGCTCCAAAAGATAGTCGCGCCCGTCGATGTTGATCTTCTGCTTTCCCTCCTCAACGAGCGTGCCCACGCCCACGGCCGTGAGTATGCCGCCGAGTCCCGTGCCGCCCGCGCGGATGCGCTCCGTAAGCGTGCCCATGGGAAGAAGCGTCACGCTTTTCGGGTCCTTTAGTATCATTTGTATGCTCACGGGGTTAAAGCGGATGTACGAGGCTATTACCTTTGAGACCTGCCCCTGCGTAAATACGCGGTAAAGCTCGCTTTTTTCGGTGCCCGTGCACATCGAAATTATCGTAAGATCGCGCGCCCCAATGTCGGCAAGCTTCCGTTCGAGCGTGTCGGGACGTCCCGAATCAAGAAAGCCGCCTACCATAATTGAAGAGCCGTCGCGTATGTCCTTCATCGCTTCGTCAAGCGTTGTCACTTTATTTATCATTTATTTAAGACCTCCTGTCTTTGATGATTCACGTTAAATATGGTAATGCGCTTATAATTATACAGAAGTCACGCGGCGTTTTCAATTATTATAATTATTTTTTTAAAATCGCTTTACTTTAAATCGAATTGGGTGTATCATTAAAAAAAATCTTTAAATCGGTCCCGTGAGGCCGATAAGGTTGTTATACAAACGCTTCTGTGCGTATCTCTGCGGATGTTTAACCCCCTTGTTCCTTGCGGACGAGGGGTATTTTTTTATGCGGGAGGCGAGGGTATGGACGCGAAAGTACTTATGGACGCGCAGGCGATAGACCGCGCCGTAACAAGAATTTCATATCAGATAATAGAGAAGAACCGCGGCGCCGACGGCCTTTGTCTTATAGGAATTTACAGCGGAGGCGTGGCGCTGGCGCGGATGCTGGCCGAAAAGATATCAAAAAGCGAGAACGCGCAGGTGATGGTGGGCACGATTGACACCGCGATGTACCGCGACGATATGCGCGGGCGCGACGTGCCGAAATCGACAAATACCGACATCACCTTCGACATCGACGACAAGACCGTGATTTTAGTTGACGACGTGCTTTCTACGGGGCGCACCGTGCGCGCGGCCATCGACGCGGTGATGCATATAGGGCGGCCGCGCCTTACGCAGCTTGCCGCGCTTATCGACAGAGGGCACCGCGAGCTTCCGATACGCGCCGATTTTGTCGGCAAGAACGTGCCCACGTCGGCGTCGGAGGATATTAGGGTATATCTTTCGAAGGCGGGCGAGGAAAACAGAGTGGAGCTTAAATCATGAACGCGAAGGAGGGCTTTGTTTGACGATACTCATAAAAAAAGCGCGGGTCATAGACCCCACACAGAAGCTTGACAAGATCTCCGACATACTCATAGAGGACGGAAGGATAAAGAAGCTTGCGACAGGGATAAACGAAAGGGCCGATAAGGTGATAGACGCGACCGACTGCATAGCGGCGCCCGGCTTTATCGATATGCACGTTCATCTTAGGGATCCCGGATTTGAGTATAAAGAGGACATAATCTCGGGCACTCAGGCGGCGCTTCGCGGCGGCTTTACCTCGGTCGTATGCATGGCCAATACGAAGCCCGTTATAGATACGCCCGAGCTTGTAAGGTATATAAAGGAGAAGGCCGAGGGCACGCACGTAAACGTATATCCCGCGGCTGCGATGACGAAGGGGCTTTTAGGCGCGGAGCCGACCGATATAAAGGCCTTGAAGGCCGCGGGCGCTATCGCCGTGTCGGACGACGGCCGCCCCGTTGAGAACGCAAAGCTCATGCTCGACGTCATTCGCACGGCCGACGCTTATCATATGCTGCCGATATCGCACAGCGAGGACTTAAATCTCGTGGACGGCGGCGTTATAAACGAGGGCGCGGTGTCATACGAGTTCGGCCTTCGCGGTATGTCCCGCATGGCGGAGTATATGGCGATCATGCGCGACGTTATGCTTTCGCTGCCGAAGAGGAACCGCATACATATAGCGCACGTAAGCTGCAAGGAGTCGGTCGACGCGATACGCTGGGGCAAGAGACTTAATCCCAACATAACGAGCGAGACCGCGCCGCACTACGTTTCGCTTACGGAGCGCTCCGTAATGGGACTCGGCGTGAACGCGAAGATGAATCCGCCGCTTCGCACCGAGGAGGACGTGGACGCGGTAATAGAGGGACTGCGCGACGGCACGATAGACGTTATCGCAACGGATCACGCGCCGCATTCCGCGGAGGACAAGGGCACGATAGAGAAGGGCGCGTTCGGCATTGTGGGCCTTGAGACGGCGCTTGCCGTAAGCTATACGTATCTCGTCGCGGCGGGCAAGATGAGCATAAGAAAGCTCATCCGCCTTATGAGCACGAATCCGGCGGCCATATTGGGCGTAGAGGGCGGAAGCCTTATAACGGGCAGCCGCGCCGACGTCGTTATCTTCGATACGGAGGAGTTCAGGGTAAACAAGTCGGATTTCGCCTCGAAGTCGAAAAATACGCCGTTCGACGGCATGACGCTTCGCGGCCGCGTGCTCTGCACCATATCGAACGGCGAGCTCGTATACAAGAGCGATTTTATATAAGGACCCGAAAAAAGCTATATGAAAATGGGAGGCAATATGTCTGTTGATATTCTGATAAAAAAGATAAAGGAGAAGAATAATCCCACGGTTGCGGGACTCGATCCGCTTCTGTCATACGTGCCGGAGCATATAATAAACGAATGCTTCGAGGAGCACGGGAAGAACCTTTCGGGCGCGGCGGCGGCGATATACAAATTCAACGCCGCGCTTATCGACGAGCTTTCCGACGTGGTGGCGGCTGTAAAGCTTCAGTCGGCGTACTATGAGCTTTACGGCTGGCGCGGAGTCCGCGTGCTTGACGAAACGATACGCTACGCCAAAGAAAAGGGGCTTTACGTCATAGCCGACGTAAAGAGAAACGACATAGGCTCGACCGCGAAGGCATACGCGGGCGCGTACCTTTCGGGCGCGGACGTAGGCGGCGAGGTCACGCCCGCCTTCGACGCGGATTCTGTAACGGTAAACGGTTACCTCGGCACCGACGGAATTGCGCCCTTCGTTGAGGCCTGCCGCGAGCATAAAAAGAGCATCTTCGTGCTCGTAAAGACGTCGAATCCCTCGTCGGGCGAGCTTCAGGACAAAAAGATAGGCGGCGACGCCGTATACGAGGTCATGGCCGACATGGTAAACGGCTGGGGAGAAGGGCTTATCGGAGAGAGCGGCTATTCCTCTGTCGGCGCGGTTGTCGGCGCGACTTATCCCGAGATGCAGAAGATTTTAAGAGCGCGCATGCCGCGGGCGTACTTCCTCGTACCGGGCTACGGCGCGCAGGGCGCGGGTGCGGCCGATATAGTGAACGCTTTCAATAAGGACGGGCTCGGCGCGGTGATAAATTCGTCGCGCGCGATAATGTGCGCCTACAAAAAGACGGGCGACGCCGCAAACTTCGCGAAGGCGGCGCGCGCGGAGGCAGAACGAATGAGAGACGAAATAACGGCGGCGATAGGCTGAAACGAGCCCGCCGGTGATCCATTATAAAAGATACAAAGGAGTGTAAACAGTATGCAGGCAGTTTTAGTGCTTGAAAGCGGGGAAAAGTTCTTCGGCCGTTCGTTCGGAGCCGAGTCAAACGCGGCGGGCGAGCTTGTGTTCTATTCCGCTATGGCAGGTTATCAGGAGGTTTTGTGCGACCCCGCGCATCAGAATAAGCTTGTGATAATGACGTACCCCATAATCGGAAGCTACGGCATAAACGAGCTTGACGGCATGGATTTTCAGGCTACGGCCCTTATCGTAAAGGAATATATGGATGATCCGAGCAACTTCCGTTCGGAGGGCACGCTCTCGGATCTCTTGAAAGAGAAGGGCATCGTGGGCATATCGGGCATAGATACGCGCGCGCTCGTAAAGAGACTCCGCGGCGGCGACCGCATCCGCGCGGCCGTACTCGCCACGGACGAAAAGATAGATTACGAGGACGTGGGCTTCGTGCTCGAATGTACGCCGCTCGATTTCGGCGTGCTGGGCGTTACGGGAATGTATCCCGAGACTTATCGGCCCGATGGCGAGACGAAATACCGCATCGCGCTTTACGATTTCGGCACGAAAAAGAGCGTGATTAACGCCTTCACGAAGGCGGGCGCCGAGGTGACCGTTTTCCCGCCGAGAAGCGACGTTTCCTATATCGCGGACATGAACTTCGACGCGCTTATAATCGCGGGTGCGGGCGGCGAGCTTGACGAGAACATAAAGAAGTACACCGAAAGAGTAAAGACGCTTCTTGATATGGGCCTTCCCACGCTCGGCATAGATATGGGACATCTCATGACAGCGAGCGCGCTCGGCGGAAAGATAATAAAGATGCAAAAGCCGCACAGAAGCGCGTCCTGCACCGTGCGCGATATGGAAATAGGCCGCGTTTATCCCACGCAGCAGAGCCACATCTTCGCGGTAAGCCCCGACGCGCTGCCCGAGGGCGCGCGCGTCTCGTTCATCTGTCAGAACGACGGCACCGTGGAGGGACTCTGCTACCCCGATAAGAATATAAAGACCGTGCAGTTCTATCCCGACGAATATCCGAAGGAATACGGCACCGGTTACGTTTACAGCGAGTTTTTAGACGCGCTCAAAGGTTAGGAGGAAAGAGAAATGCCACTTCGTAAGGAACTTAAAAAGGTGCTTGTTATCGGCTCCGGCCCGATAATCATAGGCCAGGCGGCGGAATTCGACTATGCCGGCACTCAGGCGTGCAAGGCATTAAAAGAGGACGGCATCTGCGTTGTCTTGGTAAATTCCAATCCGGCTACGATAATGACGGACAAGCACATGGCGGACAAAATTTACCTTGAGCCGCTCAATATAGACGTTTTAAAGCGCATAATCGAAATAGAGCGCCCCGACGCCGTGCTTTCGAACTTAGGAGGCCAGATGGGACTTAACTTAAGCATTGAGCTTGCCGAAAGCGGATTTTTAGACAAGTTCGGCGTAAAGCTTCTCGGCGCCAAGGTCGACACGATAAGAAAGGCGGAGGACCGCCAGGCGTTCAAGGATACGATGGAGGAGATAGGCGAGCCGTGCATCGCGTCGAAGGTCGTAACGACCATAGAGGACGCGGTCGACTTCGCGCGCGAGATTGATTATCCCGTTATCGTGCGCCCCGCGTATACGATGGGCGGCACGGGCGGAGGACGTGCGAACGACGAAGCGCAGCTTCGCGAGATATCCGAGGTGGGCATCCGTTCGAGCCGCGTAGGTCAGATACTCATAGAAAAGTGCGTGGCGGGCTGGAAGGAGATCGAGTACGAGGTAATGCGCGACAGCGCGGGAAACGCCATCTCCATATGCAACATGGAGAACGTGGACCCCGTAGGTGTGCATACGGGCGACAGCATCGTAGTCGCTCCCACTCAGACGCTTTCCGCAGTGGAATGCGCGCGCCTTCGCGCGTCGGCTCTTAAAATAGTCTGCGCGCTCGGCGTTGAGGGTGGCTGCAACGTGCAGTTCGCCGTAAATCCCGACAGCTTCGATTACGCCGTAATCGAGGTAAATCCGCGCGTATCGCGTTCGAGCGCGCTCGCGTCGAAGGCGACGGGCTATCCCATCGCGCGCGTAGCGTCGAAGATAGCGATAGGCTATAACCTTGACGAAATAAAGAACTCCGTAACGGGTACGACGTTCGCGTCGAGCGAGCCTTCGATAGACTACATCGTTTTGAAATTCCCCAAGTGGCCGTTCGACAAATTCGTATACGGCGACAGAACGCTCGGCACGCAGATGAAGGCGACGGGCGAGGTAATGTGCATATCCGACAGCTTCGAATCGGCGCTTATGAAGGCCGTTCGCTGCATAGAATTAAAGCTCGACCGCATGTATATGCCGCGCATAGAGGCATTAGAGCTCGACGAGATAATTGCCGGCATCAAAAAGTGCGACGACGAGCGCATCTTCTACATCTGCGCGGCATTAAGACGCGGCGTGCGCATCGACGAGATATTCGAGATGACGAAGATTGACCGCTGGTTCTTATATAAGCTCAGCGTGCTCATAAATACCGAGCTTATGCTCGAGGAGGAGCTTTTAACGCCCGCCGTTTACCGCGAGGCAAAGAAGATGGGCTTTTTAGACAGCACGATAGAGGAGCTGTCGGGCGAAAAGATAAAGGAGCCCATAAAGCCCGTATATAAGATGGTCGACACGTGCGCGGGCGAGATAGAGGCGAAAACGCCGTACTATTACTCCACCTACGACGAGGACAACGAGGCGCGCCCCTCCGATAAGAAAAAGGTGCTCGTTTTCGGCTCCGGCCCGATAAGAATAGGCCAGGGCATAGAGTTCGACTACTGCTCCGTTCACTGCGTATGGGCGCTTAAAAATCTGGGATACGAAACGATAATCGCGAACAACAATCCCGAGACCGTATCGACCGACTTTGACACCTCCGACAGGCTCTATTTCGAGCCGCTCACGCGCGAGGACGTTATAAACATAATCGAGACGGAGAAGCCCGACGGCGCCATAGTACAGTTCGGCGGCCAGACGGCGATAAACCTCGTATCGCACATACAGGACACGGGCATAAAGATTCTCGGCACACAGCCCGACATGATAGACGCGGCCGAGGACAGAGAGATATTCGACGGCGTGCTTGAAAGATGCGGCATACCGAGACCGAAGAGCGCAAGCGTATATAAGCTCGACGAGGCGCTTGCGGCCGCAAACGAGATAGGCTATCCCGTGCTCGTTCGTCCCTCGTACGTTTTGGGCGGCAAGGGCATGGTTATAGCCTATAACGACGACGACGTAAAGGAGTTCATGGGCATAATAAACCGCGAGGTACAGGAGCATCCGATACTCATCGACAAGTACATGATGGGCAAGGAGGTCGAGGTCGACGCGATAAGCGACGGCGAGGACATCCTCATCCCCGGCATAATGGAGCATCTCGAACGCGCGGGCGTTCACTCGGGCGACTCCATATCGGTATATCCGGCGTACAGCCTCTCCGACGAGACGAAGAAGACGATAGTTGAATATACCGCGAAGCTTGCGAAGGAGCTCAAGGTAGTCGGCCTTATAAACATCCAGTACGTCGTATACGACGGCGAGGTATACGTAATCGAGGTAAACCCGCGCTCGTCGCGCACGGTGCCCTACATCTCGAAGGTAACTAACGTTCCGATGATAGAGCTTGCAACGCGCTGCATCCTGGGCGAGCCGCTTAAGAGCCTCGGATTCGGCACGGGCATATACAAGGAGAGCGACTACGTTGCCGTAAAGGTGCCGGTCTTCTCGTTTGAAAAGCTCCACGACGTTGATACGCAGCTCGGCCCCGAGATGAAGTCGACGGGCGAGGTTCTGGGCCTTGCGCGCACCTTCGACGAGGCGCTTTTAAAGGGCCTTACCGCAAGCGGATATAAGCTTAACAGAAGCGGCGGCGTTCTCTTCTCGATAAGGGATCAGGACAAGCCCGAGCTTCCCGAGCTTGCGCGCAAATTCGTTGATATGGGCTTCTCCATTTACGGCACGGGCGGTACGGCAAGATACCTTCGTCAGAACGGCATCGACGCTACGAGCGTAAAGAAGATAAGCGAGGACAAAAACGACAACGTCTTAAACTTCATCGAGAGCGGCAAGGTAAATTACGTTATCAGCACCTCCACCCACGGCAGACAGCCGCAGAGAGAGGGCGTGCGCATCCGCCGCAAGTCGGTTGAGCGCGGCGTTGTTTGCCTCACGTCGTTCGACACGGCCAACGCCGTAGTCGAGTGCTTAAAGCTCGACAAGAAGGCGCACGAGCTTGAAATGGTGAATATAGCGGATATATAAGGTGAGACATGAAGGCTCCCCGAACGGGTTTTCCCGTTCGGGGAGTTTTTTGTTTGCAGTAAGCTTTTGGTGGGGGGAGTTATATTTTTTCCTCGTCCTGTATTGCACAAATTATGGCAGCGTGATAAACTTTATCTTATAATACCGCGTGAAAATGACACAAATTCTCAAGTGGTACGTAAAGTATAGTTTTTTCTCCGATTTTCGGTCGAAATACAGGGAAAAGAGCACGGAAAGGACGGTTTTTATGAAAAAGAAGGTTTTAAGCCTCATTGTGGCCATTGTAATGGTGCTTACGATGCTCCCCGTGATGGGTCTGGCGACGGATACGCCGCCGGCGGTCACCATCACGTCGATTAGCTATGCCGACGGCGCTGTGAGCCTTGCATGGCAGGCGCAGGACGGCGTTGACGGCTACCGAGTGTACCGCAAAACGGGCTCGGGCAAATGGACGACTGTTTTATCCTCCACGACGGGCACATCGTACACCGATACCACAGTGACAGAGGGCAAGACTTACAGCTATACCCTGCGCTCTAACGTGGGCAGCGCATGGAGCACGGGATACAATGACACGGCGAAGACTATAACGGTGAAAGCAACGGTCGAGCCGCAGCCCGTGACGATAACGTCGATAAGCTACGCGGACGGCGCGGTCAGCCTCGCATGGCAGGGGCAGGACAGCGTGGACGGCTACCGCATATACAGAAAGACAGGCTCGGGCAAATGGATTACGATTGTTGCATCGACGACGGACACGAGCTACACTGATACGACCGTGACTGAGGGCAAGACTTACAGCTATACCCTTCGCTCTAACGTGGGCAGCGCATGGAGCACGGGATACAATGACACGGCGAAGACTATAACGGCGAAAGCCGCGGTCGAGCCGCAGCCCGTGACGATTACTACGATTGACTACGCAGACGGTGCTGTCAGCCTTGCGTGGCAGGGGCAGGACGGCGTGGAAGGCTACCGCATATACAGAAAGACAGGCTCGGGCAAATGGATTACGATTGTTGCATCGACGACGGACACGAGTTTCACTGATACGACCGTGACCGAGGGTAAGACTTACAGCTATACCCTGCGCTCTAACGTGGGAAGCGCATGGAGCACGGGCTACAACGACACGGCGAAGACTATAACGGCGAAAGCCGCGGTCGAGCCGCAGCCCGTGACGATAACCTCAATAAGCTACGTAGACGGCGCGGTCAGCCTCGCATGGCAGGGGCAGGACGGCGTGGACGGCTACCGCATATACAGAAAGACAGGCTCGGGCAAATGGACCACGATTGTTGCATCGACGACGGACACGAGTTTCACTGATACGACCGTGACCGAGGGTAAGACTTACAGCTATACCCTGCGCTCTAACGTGGGCAGCACATGGAGTACGGGCTATAACGACACGGCGAAGACTATAAAGGTACCTTCCGCAGTTCCCGACGACGTGAATATAAGCATGATAACGCAGAGCACCGAGGGTGGAATCATAGTGTCGTGGGATGCGGTTCCCAGCGCAGACGGATACCGTGTATACAGAAAAACGGCCAATGCGAGTTGGAAGACGGTTCTTTCTAACACGACCGATACAACCTTTACCGATACAAACGCAAACGTGGGAGTGACGTACTACTACACGATACGCTCGGTAAAAAACGGAGTGTGGAGTACAGGCTACAACGATACGGTGAAAAGCTTTGCTGCTGGTACCGCGGGCCTTGGCTTTAATCAATATACGGGCATGATATCGTGCGCTGATGAGGATATAAGGGAAATATATATTCCCGCCGTGATAAACGGAGTAAAGGTAAAGGGCATAGAGGCCAACGGCTTTTCGGGCTGCAAGAATCTTACGACCGTGACGGTGCTTAGTGGTACACAAGATTTATCTATAGGCGCTTACGCCTTTGAGAATTGCACGGCGCTTTCAAAGGTCGATTTTCGGGACGTAATAACGTCCATAGGCGAATATGCATTTAAAAACTGCACCGCTCTTAATTCTGTAGATTTGCCTACGAGCCTTAAAAATATAAGTAAAAAAGCCTTTTCAGGCTGCGTTATAGAAAAGCTTGTTGTGACCGGAAACGGATCGTTTGGAATAAAACTAAATAGTATAGGATTGTCTTCCATAAAAGAGCTGGAAATAAAAAAAGGCGTGACGGGCATAGGATATGGTGCATTCAGAGGATGCGACAGCCTCACATCTGTTACGATACCTGAAAGCGTTATGAGCATTGGCAAAAATGCGTTCATGGGCTGCAGCGGTCTTAAATCAGTGACGATACCGCCCAGCGTGACAAAAATCAGCGACTATGCATTCTCCGGCTGCAGCGGACTTACGTCTGTGACTATACCCGCGGAAGTGACGACGATAGATACCGGCGTTTTTCAAGACTGCAGCGGACTTGCGTCTGTTATTGTTCCCGAAGGTATTACGAGCTTAGGCGAACGTGCGTTCTATGGCTGCACCGGACTAACGTTAGTGACAATACCGTCGAGCGTAACGAGTATAGGCGCATATGCGTTTGGAAATTGCACAAGCCTTCCAATTGTGACGATCCCCGAAGGTGTGACGAGCATAGGAACCGGTGCGTTCTCGAACTGCAGCAGTCTTACATCGGTGACGATACCGTCGAGCGTGACAAGTATTGGCAAATATATCTTCAGCGGTTGCAGCGCGCTTAATTCTGTAATAATACCCGAAGGTGTGATAAGCATTGGCAACCATGCCTTTGATGGCTGCGGCGGCCTAACAGAGGTGACGATTCCGTCAAGCGTTGCAAAAATAGGCGACTATGCTTTCAACGGCTGCAGCAGACTTGTGCGAGTCAACATAAGCGATCTTGCCGCGTGGTGCTGTATAACGATTGGTGATATATCGTATTATCCTGATTTGGATCGTATGGATGTTGATTATGCTTCTAATCCTTTATCTTATGCCCATCACTTATATATCGATGGGAAAGAAGTGACAAACCTAATAATCCCTGAGGGCGTGTACAGCATAAACTACAATACATTTAGTGGCTGCAGCGGGCTGACATCTTTAACTCTTTCATCGAGCGTGACGAGCATAGGCGATAAGGCGTTTTACGATTGCAGTGGTATTACTTCTCTGACAATACCCGCAAGCGTAACGAGCATAGGGAAAAATGCGTTTGTCGGCATCAAAAACATTGAAACGATTTCCATCCCCAAGGACGTGAACAGTGATATAGTTTCGCTTGTCAACGGATGCACGAAGCTTACGGATATATACTACGGTGGCAGTAAGGCACAATGGGCAAACATACGAAGTAAATTCAAAGATAGTGTGATTGATAACGCAAGACTTCATTACGCCGAAGCATATCCCGTAACGGGTGGAAATATTTATTTCGATAAAGCGGCTGGCGCAATCACATATTATGAAGGGAATATAACATCCCTCGTTATACCAGAAAAGATAGACGGCGTGGCAGTTTGTTCCATTGATCGCTTGGTATTCAAAGGCTGCGGCAGTCTTATGTCCGTGACGATACCCGCAAGCGTGACGAGCATAGGGACGGATGCATTCTATGGCTGTAGCAAACTTGAGACAATAAACGTAAACGGCAAAAACCCGGTTTTTGCTTCGTATGACGGCGTTTTATTTACAAAAAACAAAAAAGAGATGCTACTGTGTCCTAATGCCAGAAGCGGCTCATATACGGTACCCAAGGGTGTGACGAACATAGGAGAGGCATTTAGGAATTGCAAGAGTCTTACTTCGGTGATTATCCCCGAGGGAGTAAATAGTATAGCCATTTATGCGTTTCGCGGTTGCTGGGCTCTTACATCAGTGACGATACCTAAGAGCGTGATGAACATTGGCGCCAATGCATTCTTGGACTGTAAAAAAATAACCAACGTGTACTATGGTGGAGACGAATCGGGATGGGATCGAATAAAAGAAAATCTGGAAGAATGGGTGGACACTGAAACGGGAGAACGCGGACAGTATGATTACGGAGAGCATTTGCCAAACGCAACAATCCACTATAACAGCGCAAACTAAACTACACCCCCCACGACACAGCGGAGCCGCGCTCCGCTGTGTTTTTATATTCCCCCGCATAACTTCCCGCATAAAAACGTACGTATTAAAAACCCTGGCGCCCGCACACTATATTTTGTGCGTTTTGCCAAAAAGAGCGGAACTTATTGCAAACGGGCGGGCTTAATGATATGCTTAATTGAGGTAAAAGAGCAATTGTAAAACTCTTTTAAACGAAGGGAGTTATCCGTTTAATGTCAAAAGCAACATATAACGCAGAGATCGCCGCGAAGCGGTGGCATGCGGGAAACATCTACGAGATAATCATAGAATGCGAACAGCTTGCGCACGACTGCCGCCCGGGTCAGTTCTTACAGGTGGACTGCGGCGACGGCACTTTTTTAAGACGCCCCATAAGCATATACAACGTTGACGGCGCGCGCGTGAGCATGATATTCGAAGTGCGCGGACGCGGCACGAGATACCTTTCGCAGCTTAAGGCGGGCGAGTATTTGAACGTGCTGGGACCTTTGGGCAACGGCTTTGATACGGATATTGACGGCGATATACTTGTAATCGGCGGAGGACTCGGCGTTTTCCCGCTTTACATGGTTGCAAAATCAAAGGGCAAGTCGTGCGACGCCGTTTTGGGATATAAGACGGAGCGCGTGCTCGTGAGCCACGACAGATTTGCCGACGTGTGCCGCGAGGTAGTGATAACCACCGACGACGGCTCCTACGGCGTTCAGGGCACGGCGGTCGCGGCGGCGCACAGCCTCGTTGTAAATCATCACTACAAGGCCATATTCGCCTGCGGGCCGCTTCCGATGCTCAAGGCCGTGCACGCGCTCGCGTGCAAGTACAACATACCGGCGTGGGTATCGCTTGAGGAGCGCATGGCCTGCGGCTTCGGCGTGTGCCTCGCGTGCGCCGTAAAGTCGAGGGAGAACGAGGAGGAATACCTGCACGTGTGCAAGCACGGCCCCGTATTCAATTCAAAGGAGGTCATGCTGTGAGCAAGTTAAATACGGCCGTAAACATAGCGGGCGTTGAGTTTAAAAACCCGATAGTCACGGCCTCGGGCACGTTCGGCTTCGGACGCGAATTTTCCGAATTTTTCGACCTTTCGCAGCTCGGCGCCGTATCGGTAAAGGGCCTTACCTTAAAGCCGAAGGCGGGCAATCCGCCTCCGCGCGCGGCGGAATCCGCCTCGGGCATGCTCAATTCCGTAGGGCTTCAGAATCCGGGCGTTGAAAGCTTCATAAAAGACGAGCTTCCGTTCCTTCGCGGCTTCGATACGAAGATAATCGCCAATATGGCGGGCAATACCGTCGAGGATTACGTTGAAATGGCGCGCATCCTCTCTGACAGCGACGTAGATATGCTTGAGGTCAACATCTCCTGCCCCAACGTAAAGGAGGGCGGCGTTGCCTTCGGCGTGGACGAAAGGTCGGTTTATGAGGTGACGAAAAGCGTGAAGGCCGTCGCAAAGAAGCCGGTTATAATCAAGCTTTCGCCCAACGTGACGGACATAAAGAAAATGGCGCGCGCGGCAGAGAGCGGCGGCGCGGACGCGCTTTCGCTCATCAATACGCTGCTCGGCATGAGAATAGACATAAAGACGCGCCGACCCATACTCAAAAACAACACCGGCGGCCTTTCGGGCCCCGCGGTGTTCCCGATAGCCGTGCGCATGGTGCACGACGTATACGAGACCGTGAACATTCCGATCATCGGAATGGGGGGAGTTGCGCGCGGCGAGGACGCAGTTGAGCTTATGATGGCGGGAGCCTCGGCCGTTGCCGTGGGCAGCGCGGCGCTCGTAAATCCTTTGGCGCCCATCGAGATAAAGCGCGGCCTTGAAAAGTTCATGGAAGAAAACGACGTTTGCGACGTGACCGCTCTTACGGGCGCGGCGCGGATGTGGTAAAGGGTTTTTACTATGACGAGAGTATATCTTATACGCCATGCGGAGGCGGCAGGCAATGCCGAGCCGCGCTTCCACGGCCATTACGACAGCGAGCTTACCGAAAAGGGACGGCTTCAGCTTAAAAGACTTCGCGGCCGCTTTGAGGGCGTCGTGCTCGATGCGATCTATTCCTCCGACCTTAAGCGCGCGTACGAGACTGCAAAGGCCGTCGCGGGCGACAGGGATATCGAGGTCATACGCGCTCCGGAGCTTCGTGAATTAAACGGCGGCGAATGGGAGAACCTTGAGTGGAGAGAAATACTTGAGAATTGGAAAGAGGAGTTCGACCGGTTCAACGCCGAGCCCGACATTACGAGCACTCCGGGCGGCGAGAGCATCGAGGACCTTCAGCTGCGCGTGAGGAATAAAATTTTCGAGATAGTTAAGATCAGTCCCGACTCGTCCGTGTGCATCGTAAGCCACGCCATAGCGATAAAGGCGTTTTTATGCTACGTGCACCATGTACCGATAAAGAATATGGACCTGCGCGTGTGGTGCCAAAACACCGGCGTCACAGCGTTTGACGTCTCCGACGACGGCCGCATACGCATTCTTTTCGAGAACGATACGCGCCATCTTAACGGTATGGAATAAAGAATTTTCGGGCAGGTTGTACATTTTATTGAAAATCGAGTTGACGCATTTGTCACTTTGTAGTAAGATGTGATTGAAGGCAGAAGATACATAAGCCGTTTTTGGAGGAGGTTTGGAATAATGAGCGACGATTACGGGAATGATTTTATTACGCTGATAGACGAAAACGGCGACGAGGCTGAGTATGAGCTTTTGGATACGCTTGAGCTTAACGACAACATGTATTTTGCCCTCGTTAAGGCCGACCTTAACGAAGACGACGTGCTTGAGGAGGAGGATCTGCTCATCGTTTTAAAGCTCATCATCGACGAGAACGGCGATGAGATTCTCGCCACCATAGAGGACGACGACGAATACGAAGAGGTGCTCGGACTTTTCGAGGAAAATCTGGCCGATTACTATGAGCTCGAGGATCATTACGATATTGAGCATTAAAACTTAAAAGATATCCCTGCCTGGCGCGTGATAATCGTCATATTTTTGAACCTACACTTCAAAAATACGGGATCCCGGCTCTCTTGGGAAGATGTAGACCTCCCGCACTCGTGCGGACGAAGGGAACGTGACAACCGGAGGAGGAAACCCACCTGCAATTAGCAGGGTCAAAGAAATGATGATTACACGGCATGGCGGGGGTTAATCTGCGAATAAGCGGTGAAGCAACAGCTTCACCGCTTTCAGTCTGTCAAAAAAGGGCCGGACCGCCGAAAAAGGAAATAATAATGAATCAAGGACTGTGTGCATGAAGTTTGCAATGCAAAAACGTTATGCACACCGTTTCAAATCAGCTTTTGCGCCGTAACCTTTGGGTTACGGCGTTTTTCGGCTATATGCCGATTGCCGCGTCGGGGCTCCAAAAAAATGAATACATTTTTTGGGGTGGTTCAACCGTATAACATACGCCGACGTTCGGCAATCGACAATTCCGACCTCTTTTTTGGCACCCTGACGGCCGTCCAAAACAGGGCGAACCTACATCTTTTATACTCCGCCGTGATTTTAACGTTTAAAAATCCATAAATCGGTGGTACAATATATTATCATAAAAGAAATCAACGGTTCGGGGGCGCGCGTAGCGCATCTTTCGGCCGCGCTCTTTTTGGAGTGTTTTATAGATGATGAAAAAAACTTCGGTAAGCAAACAGGAGCTCTTTGCGAAGACGCCCGTGCCGAAGGCGCTGTTTACGATGGCGATACCGACGATCATAAGCCAGGTCATATACCTTGTCTATAATATCGTGGACACCTTCTTTATCGGCAGGACGGGCAATTCGTATATGATAGCCGCGACGACCGTAACGCTTACAATGCTCATGATGAGCGTTGCGCTGTCGAACCTTTTCGGCATAGGCGGCGGAAGTCAGGTGGCGCGCCTTATGGGAAAGGGCGACATTGTGCGGGCGCGAAAGGTCAGCGCCTTCGCCGTGTACGGCGCCATAGCCATAGCTCTTACATATTCGCTTCTTATTCTTGCGTTCATGGACCCGATCCTTACGTTTCTGGGCGCATCCGACGCGACGATAGAATATTCGCGAAGCTATGCGCTTATAGTCATCGTTATAGGCGGCGTTCCCGGGATACTGTCGCTTACGCTCGCGCATCTTCTCAGGAACGCGGGCTTTTCGGCGCAGGCGAGCATCGGATTCAGCGCGGGCAGCATACTTAACGTGGCGCTCGACCCGCTTTTTATGTTCGTGCTGCTGCCCAAAGGGCAGGAGGTCACGGGCGCCGCGCTTGCAACGGCCATCTCGGGCGTGATATCGTGCGCTTATCTTCTCGCGGCATACGTAAAGGCGGGACGCGAGGCCCCGCTTGGGCTCAGCTTAAAGGGCGCGCTGACGCTTGAACGGGAACAGATAAACGCCGTATTTGCCGTAGGCGTGCCGTCAGCGATACTTACGGGGCTTTTCGATCTTGCCAACATCTGCGTAAATATCCTGTCGGCGGCGCACAACGATTTCGTGCTCGCGGGCATGGGCATCGTAATGAAGGTAGAGAGGATACCCAATGCGATAAATATCGGCCTGTGTCAGGGAATGCTGCCGATTGTAGCGTACAACTACGCCTCCGGCGACCATGAACGTATGCGCGACGTTATAAAAACGGCGAGAAAAACGGGACTTATCGTGTCGTTTATCTGCATCGCGTTTTTTGAGATTTTCGCGGAGCCGTCATCGCAGCTCTTTTTGAGCACGAGCGCCGGAGACGTGGAGTCGGCGGTGTTCACCGTGTCGCTTGCAACGCTCTTTCTTAGGATACGCTGTATCGCGTCACCGGTGCAGTTCTTAAATTACCACACCTCGTTCTGTATGCAGGCCATGGGCAACGGCAAATACACGATGCTCCACGCCTTCGTAAGAGAGCTTGTGTTCTATATCCCGTTCATGTTCATTTTGGACGGCCTTTTCGGCGAGGCGGGGCTTGCGTCCGCGCTGCCCGTGGGCGAGGCGTGCGGCGCCGCGTTCGCGCTGTATCTTCTTCACCGTATGCTTACGGGGAAGTATAAAAAGCGGGGAAGCGTTTAAGCTTTCGGCGCTGTGTGATACGGAGGAAACAATGACTGAAAGGGTTTTAAGCCTTGTCATAGGCTATCTTTTCGGCTGCATACTTACGGCCGACATTGTATCAAAGATTTATACGGGCAAAAACGCCTCCGAGCTCGGCGGAAGCGGCAATCCCGGCATGGCGAATATGACGAGAGCCCTGGGACTGAAGGCGGGCATGATAACGCTCGCGGGCGACCTCTTAAAGTGCGTGCTTTCGGGCGCGCTGTCGTATCGGCTTTTTTGTGAGGCGGGCGCGATAGTTGCGCTTTACGCGGGGCTCGGCTGCACTTTGGGGCACGATTTCCCGTTCTGGCGCAGATTTCGCGGGGGAAAGGGCGTTGCGACAACGTCGATGGCCGTTGCGCTGTTTTCTTTTCCGCTTGGCGTACTTGCGAATCTGGCGGGAATGATAACCGTATTTTTTACGAAGTATCTCTGCATCGGAGGGCCCGTCATCCCCGCGGCGTTCGCCTTTTTCATGCTGCTTTGCGGCGAATATGAGGCCGCGGTTCTTTCGGCGGCGCTTACGGTTCTGTCGCTTTTAAAGCACGGGCCCGACATCGCGGGCATAAAGCGCGGCGAGACGAAAAAGACGGACGTTTTAGGTGCCATAATCGGGAAATTCGGGGGAAAAAGATAAATGATACGTTCGCCCGCCTGCGCGGGCGTGAAAGGAAGCGGCCATGGATAAAAAACGCATACTCTGCCTCGGCGCGTCGAACACCTTCGGATACGATCCGCGCTCTTACTTCGGCGGACGCTACCCGAAGGACGTGCGGTGGACGGGAATACTGTCGAACGCGGGCTATGAGGTGATAAATTACGGCCATAACGGCCTTATGATACCGCCGGAGCGCAGTTTTTCGGGCTGTTCCGAGCTGATAAAGAGCCGCATGCCGCTCGACTTCGTAACGGTGATGCTCGGAAGCAACGACCTGCTTCAGGGACTTTCGGCCGAAGAGACGGCCGCGCGCATGGAACGCTTTCTTCGATTCGTCATGGATACGGCGGCGGGCGCGCGCGTGATACTTATCGCAACGCCGCCGATGATAAGAGGCGAGTGGGTTGAAAGCGACGCGCTTATAGAGGAGTCCGCGCGCGTTTCGCCGCTTTACCGCGGGCTTGCCGCGCGTCTCGGCGCGGATTATCTCGACGCGGGCGAATGGGGCGTTGAGCTTGCCTATGACGGCGTGCATTTTTCGGAGAGCGGCCACGCCGCTTTTGCGCGCGGCCTCGGTGAATTTTTAGAGAGCTGCAAGTAATAAGGCACATGGCATAAGCGCAAACCTACTTTTATTATAAATAGAAATACTAAGGGGGCAAAAACTGTGAAAAAGAAAGTTTTATGCCTGATCGTGGCGATAGTCATGGTCTTGACCATGCTTCCCGTGATGGGCCTGGCGACGGATACTCCGCCTGCGGTGGAGATAACGTCGGTTGACTATGCCGACGGCGCGGTCAGCCTTGAATGGCAGGGGCAGGACGGCGTTGACGGCTACCGCGTATACCGCAAAACGGGCACCGGCAAGTGGACGAGCATCTTATCCTCCACGACGGAAACGTCGTACACCGACAACACCGTGACCGAGGGCAAGACGTATTCGTATACTGTCCGCTCATACGTCGGCAAGACGTGGAGCGCGGGCTACAACGATACGGCGGTGACGATTACGGCGAAAGCCGCAGTAGAGCCGCAGCCCATAACGATAACGTCGATTGACTGCGCAAGCGGCGCTGTAAGCCTTGCATGGCAGGGGCAGAACGGCGTCGACGGCTACCGCGTATACCGCAAGACGGGCACGGGCAAGTGGACGAGCATTCTTTCCTCCACGACGGACACATCGTACACCGACAACACCGTGACCGAGGGCAAAACGTATTCGTATACTGTCCGCTCGTATGTCGGCAGCGCATGGAGCACCGGATATAATGATACGGCTGTCACGATAACGGTGAAAGCCGCAGTAGAGCCTGCGCCCGTAACGATAACGTCGATTGGCTACACAAACGGCACGGTCAGCCTCGCATGGCAGGGGCAGGACGGCGTTGACGGCTACCGCGTATACAGAAAGACCGGCACGGGCAAGTGGACGAGCATCTTATCCTCCACGACGGACACATCGTACAGCGACGCGACCGTGACGGAAGGCAAAAAGTATTCTTATACTGTCCGCTCGTATGTCGGCAGCGCATGGAGCACGGGATATAACGATACGGCTGCAACGATTACGGCGAAGACCGTAGAGCCGCTGCCCGTAACGATAACGTCGATCGACGGCGAAAACGGTGAGGTCGGCCTCGCTTGGCAGGCACAGGACGGCGTCGACGGCTACCGCGTATACCGTAAGACGGGCACGGGCAAGTGGACGACCGTTTTATCCTCCACGACGGAAACGTCGTACACCGACACGGCCGTGACCGCGGGCACGACGTATACCTATACGGTCCGCTCATTCGTGGGCAGCACGTACAGCACCGGCTACGCCGACACGGCGAAGTCGGTAAAGGTCTCGCCCGCCGCACCGCCCGCCGCCGTGAATATAAACATGATAACGCAGAGCAGCACGGGCGGCATAAAAATAGCCTGGGACGCCCGGGACAACGTCGACGGCTGCCGCGTATACAGAAAGTCGGGCAGCGGAAGCTGGAAGACGGTACTCGCCCATACAACGGACACGACGTTCACCGATCCCGACGTAACGCCCGGAGTGACGTATTATTATACGGTACGCGCCGTGAAGAACGGCGTGTGGAGCACGGGATATGCCGACACGGCAAAGAGCTTCAGGGCGGGCACGCCGACGCTTACTTTTAACAACGGAGAAGTGACCGGCATTTCAAATAAGCGTATAACCAATCTTGTCATCCCGCGGTCGATAGACGGTATTGAGGTCACGGACATAGGCAGAAATGCGTTCAATTACTGCACCGGCCTTGAATCGGTGACAATCCCGTCCACCGTGACGCGCATGGCTTACGGCGCGTTTCAAAGCTGCAATGCTCTTGCTTCGGTGAATATAAGCGATATCGAAGCATGGTGCAATATAAGCTTCGTCACTTTTGATGCTAATCCTCTGTATTTCGCACATCATCTGTATCTTAACGGTAAAGAGGTGACAAGGCTTGTAATTCCCGAGGGCGTGACGAGCATCGGCGTTCGTGCATTCCAAAACTGCGACGGTCTTACATCGGTGACTATACCGTCGAGCATGACGAGCATAGGAAACAATGCGTTCTACAACTGCTCCGCGCTTACCTCTATAAATGTT
Organism: Clostridia bacterium; assembly: GCA_017513095.1. Taxonomy (GTDB): domain Bacteria; phylum Bacillota; class Clostridia; order Oscillospirales; family RGIG577; genus RGIG577. The sequence continues at coordinate 57,266 of JAFWDJ010000015.1, forward strand.
GACGCGGACAATACGGCGTATACTTCTGTTGACGGCGTTTTATTCACAAAGGATAAGAAAACTCTCGTGATGTATCCGGCGGGCAAAAGCGGAGCTTACACCGTCCCGTCGGGCGTGACGAGCATACGCGACAATGCATTCGCGTGCTGCCGCGGTCTTACGTCCGTAATAATCCCCGAGGGCGTGGCGCGCGTAGGATCATCTGCATTTGAGAACTGCAGTGGGCTTACCTCGGTGAGTATACCGTCGAGCGTGACGAACATAGAGGGCACCCCGTTTTACAAGTGCGAAGCTCTTAAGTCTATAAACGCTGCACCTGAAAATACTGCGTACACTTCGGTTGACGGCGTTTTGTTTACGAAAGATATGAAAACTCTAATAGCGTATCCGACGGGCAAAAGCGGAGAATACACCGTTCCGTCGGGCGTGACGGGCATAAGCGCGTATGCGTTTGCGTATTGCAGCGGCCTTACTTCGGTAACGATACCGTCCGGTGTGACGGACATAGATCGGTATACGTTTGCTTATTGCAGCAGCCTTGAGTCCGTGATGATACCCGAGGGCGTAACGAGCATAGGCGGGTATGCGTTTGAGTATTGCAGCAGGCTTACTTCAGTGACGATACCCGTGAGCGTAACGAGCATAGGATCGTATGCGTTCGACGGATGTGATCGCCTGAGAGACGTATACTATAACGGAAACGATAAAGAGTGGCGCAGCATAAGCATTGGGAGCGGTAATTACGCGCTGAGTTTCGCCGAGCTCCATTGCAGCGGGGAGTATGACCCCGGCTTCAAATTCGAAGACGGTACCATATCAGGCGTTGAAGACTACGGTGTTATGAATCTCGTTATACCGGAATCCATTAACGGTGAAAAGGTTAAATCTATCGGGGCTCAGGCGTTCGTGTTCTGCGAAAATCTTGCCTCGGTAACTATAGCGCAGGGCGTAGAGGAGATAGGCGACGAGGCGTTCTCAAACTGTGACCGGCTTACATCCGTAACTATCCCGTCAAGCGTGAAAGTAATAGGCAGCAGGGCGTTCGCGTACTGCTGGAGCCTTGATTCGATAACTATCCCGCAGGGCGTGGAAAAGATAGGCGACGAGGCGTTCGCGTACTGCTGGAGTCTTATTTCGATAAATATTCCGTCAAGCGTGACGAGCATAGGACAGGATGCGTTTTTGGGATGCTATTTAATTTCAATAAATGTTGATGCGGGCAATACGGAATATGAGTCGGCAGACGACGTTTTGTTTACAAAGGACAAGAATGTTCTCCTTCTGTATCCGTGCGCCAAAGAAGCAGCGTCATACGATATCCCGTCGGGCGTGACTGTCATAGGCAGGAATGCTTTCTATAACAGCCTGATCCTTACGTCCGTCACTATACCGCCGACCGTAACGAGTATAGAGACAGGCGCATTCGGAGGCAGCGGCGTCACGACGCTTACGATACCGTTAAGCGTGACATTTATTGCCTATAATGCACTCGGCGAACACAGCAGCAGTTATTACGGCCATAATACGAAGCTTACGGATGTTTATTACTCCGGCAGTGAAGAACAGTGGAAAAGTATTTATTACGGAACCTCCGGGGATATGCCGTTCACGCTCCACTGCGCGGACACGGGCGATCAGGGGTAAGCACCCTTTTGAAGCCGGCAGCAAAAACGACTGTGTTTTGCGATATGTATGCCGAAAGTGCGGTAAGTCGATAACGATACCGCCGGGCATTACAAGAACAGATCAATGCATATAAAAAACGGGAGAGGATGATTTCATCCTCTCCCGTTTTTTATGGTAGATTATACTTCATTCAAGCCTGCTTTTGTATCAGAGACACAGAAGCGGAGAAAAATACAAAAAAGAAAGGATATATAAAAATGAAAGTATACGGGTATATTCGCGTAAGCTCTGCGGATCAGAACGAGGCCAGACAGATGGCAGCAATAAAAGAGCTTGGTATTAACGGATGCAATATCTTTATCGACAAGCAAAGCGGGAAAGACTTTGAGCGCCCGCAGTATAAAAGATTGATGAAGCGGATAAAGCCGGGCGATCTTATTTATATTCAAAGCATAGACAGGCTCGGGCGAAATTATAACGAGATTCAGACACAGTGGCGTGTTCTGACGAAGGAGAAGGGCGCGGATATATGCGTTCTCGATATGCCGCTGCTCGATACGCGCACCGGCAAGGACCTTATGGGAACGTTTATAGCGGATCTCGTATTGCAGATACTGTCGTTTGTAGCCCAGAACGAACGCGAAAACACACATAAAAGGCAGGCGGAAGGAATAGCGGCCGCAAAAGCGAGAGGAAAGCATTTGGGCAGACCGAGAATAGAGCTTAGCGACGATTTCTCCCGCGTTTTGAAGCGGTGGAAGGATAAAGAAATAACCGCCCGGGAAGCGGCATTGATATGCAGCGTAAGCGTATCCACATTTTACAGAAGAATAAGAGAATAGGGCGTGGAAAAGTATAAAAATATTTTCCAGAAGGTATACCTTTTGACATAAAATATCTATTAGTATTAATATATCATATGCCACACATTTTTTCAACAATATTTAGTAAAATAAACAAGTTAAAATCCAATTTTTTCATTATTCCTGTTCATTTAAAAGGTATACCTTTTGACAATCCGTGTTACTCCCTGCTTAATACCTGAAAAACTCAGCGGCAACGGGCAGCAGTGCCCGATTTTTCCGTTTTTATTATAAAAAATAATACTAAGGAGGCAAAAAACAGTGAAAAAGAAAGTTTTAAGCCTGATCGTGGCGATAGTCATGGTATTGACCATGCTTCCCGTGATGGGTCTTGCGACGAATACTCCGCCTGCGGTAACGATAAACTCGATTACGAGCGCGGACGGCAAGGTAATGCTGTCGTGGAACGCGGCAGCGGGCGTGGACGGCTACCGCGTACATCGCAAGACGGGCTCGGGCAAGTGGACGACGGTAGTCGCGTCGACGAAGTCGACGAGCTATACGGATACTAATGTGACCGTTGGTACGACGTACACGTACGCTATACGCTCGTATATAGGCGACACGTACAGCACGGGCTACAACGAAACGGCGAAGTCGATAAAGGTGGTATCGGGATCGGCGGCGGAGCCCAAGCCGGTAACGATAAGCTCGATTACGAGCGCAAACGGCAAGGTAACGCTGTCGTGGAACGCAGTGCCGGGCGTGGACGGCTACCGGGTACACCGAAAGACGGGCTCGGGCAAGTGGACGACGGTAGTCGCGTCGACGAAGTCGACGAGCTATACGGATACTAATGTGACCGTTGGTACGACGTACACGTATGCGATACGCTCGTATATAGGCGACACGT
>JAFWDJ010000016.1 GCA_017513095.1 Clostridia bacterium
AAAGCGTTTTTGTGCATTGAGTTATCAATCGTCGCCCGTAGGGAGGCATGCCTTCATGCCTCCGTGAAAACACGGCTAAGACATGCGGAGGCGTCTGGGGACGCCTCCCTACGAAGGGCGGGGGCAACGACTCCCTCAGTCGGCTGCGCCGACAGCTCCCTCGAGGAGGGAGCCGATAAAAACGCACGCGCCGAGCGGCGCTACCCCTCATCCGGCCGCACGGCGGCCACCTTCCCCCCGAGGGGAAGGCAAGACGGGGGACGCGCGCGCCGAGCGGCGCGGCGCCTCATCCGGCCGCGCAGCAGCCTTCTTTCCCGCCGCCGGAGGCGGCGAAAAAGGCTCCCGCTTTCGCGGAAGCCTTTTTTCACTGTTTGTTGTCTATGTATGATATAAGATCCCCTACCGTGGCGATTTTCGCCATATCCTCCCGCTCAATCTTTATGCCGAGCTCAAATTCAAGCTCCATTGCAAATTCAACGGCGTCGAGCGAGTCTAAAAGCAGGTCTCTTTTAAAGTCCGATGCGGCCGTTATCTCATCGGATTCCATGCCTGTTGCGATACTTATAAGCGGCACTAACCGTTCATATGTGTCGTCCATTTAAGAAAAATCAACTCCTTTATGAGTGCGTCCTTACTGCTTTGCGAATACGAACGATATCGTAGCGGTTGCGGCAATCTCGCCGTTTACCGTGGCCTCGCAGTCGGCATAAACGAAGCGCGCGTTGGGGTCGCGCACGACGGATTTCATGACGATGGTGTCGCCGGGCAGTATCTTTCTTTTGAAGCGCGCGTTTTCAATGCCCGCAAAAAATCCGAGCCTCGGCTCCGCATTTTCTCCCGTATTGAGAAGCGCGGTCGCAACGCCGGCGGTCTGCGCCATTGCCTCGACCGTTATAACGCCCGGCGTTATCGGGAAGGAGGGGAAATGCCCCTTGTAGATCGCCAAATCGGGAGACATGTATTTCGTGGCTACGGCATATTTTCCCGGTTCGCATTCGAGTACCTCGTCCACCCAGAGGAACGGATCGCGGTGCGGCAGCAGTTTTTTAACCTCTTCGTTGTTGAGCTTCATAAAAGCCAATCCCCCTTTTTGTAGTTTCATATTGATATAATTATATTAAAATCAGACATATATGTCAATCAAATACTTTTATCCGTTTTAATCGAGCGGCTTTGCGAATACGAACGAAACGACGGCCGAGGCAACGCGCTCCCCCATTGCAAGGACCTCGCAGTCGGCGTATATGAACCTCGCCTCGGGGTCGCGAAGAACGGATTTAACGGTAATCGTCACTCCTGCGGGCACTCTCTTATAAAAGCGCGCGTTCTCAATGCCCGCAAAAAGGCGTATGGGCGCCTTTATACGCTTTTCCTTATAATAAAGCGCCGTGGCGACTCCGGCGGTCTGAGACATGGCCTCTATGAGAATTGTGCCGGGCACGGCCGCACAGTCGGGGCTGTATCCTTTGAACATGGGGAAGTCGGGGTCCATATACTTTTTTGAAACGGCGTATTTTCCCGCCTCGCAGTCCGTGACCTCGTCCACCCACAGAAACGGATACCGCTGAAAAAGCAGCTCCAAAACGTCCGCATGGTCAAGCTTCATCGTAAACGCTCCTTCGCAAATAAATATACGCTATTTGCTTGTTTTGCCGTCAATTGTGCTATATAATATAATTTATATTATTATATTCATTTTTAAAGCGTATGTCAATCGAGCGCACGGCGCCCGAAACAATCAAGGCATATGCGGGAGGACTTTTATGGACAACGTCATCAAAATCTTTGATTCGACCTTGAGGGACGGCGCGCAGGCGGCCGGTATTTCCTTCTCCCTCGAGGACAAGCTCAACGTGGTAAAGGCCCTGGATGACCTGGGCGTATCATATATAGAGGCGGGCAATCCGGGATCGAATCCGAAGGACATGGAGTTTTTTGCGAAGGTGAAAGACTTCGATCTGAAAAACGCGCGCCTTGCGGCGTTCTGCTCCACGCGGCGCAAGGACTCGACGCCCGAGGCGGACGACTCGCTTTCGAGCGCGCTTTCGTCGGGCGCGCCCGTGCTCGTCGTGGTGGGCAAGGCGTCGGCGTTCCAGGTTGAGAACGTGCTTGAGGTCTCGCTTGCGGAAAACCTTGCGATGATACGCGAGACGATGCGCTATTTAAAGGAGCAGGGCCGTGAGGTAATATTCGACGCGGAGCACTTCTTCGACGGATATAACGACAATCCCGAATACGCGCTGACCGCGATAAAGGCCGCCGAGGAGGGGGGCGCTGACACGATAGTGCTCTGCGAAACGAACGGCGGAATGCTGCCCGCCGACGTTTTCCGCATCGTGGGCGAGGCGGCGAAGGCCGTAAGCATCCCCCTGGGGATACACTGCCACAACGATGCGGGCTGCGCTGTCGCAAATTCGCTTGCCGCCGTCCGCGCGGGAGCGACTCACGTGCAGGGCACGTATCTCGGCTTCGGCGAAAGATGCGGCAATGCAAATCTTTCGACGATAATCCCCAATTTACAGCTCAAGATGGGCATGCGCTGCATACCCGACGAAAACATAGAGAAGCTAACGTCCACGGCGTCCGACATCGCGGACATAGCCAACATCACGATTGAGAGCGGAATGCCCTACGTCGGCACGAGCGCGTTCGCGCACAAGGGCGGCATGCACGCAAGCGGCGTTGTGAAGGCGTCGAGCTCGTTTGAGCATATAGACCCCGCGGCGGTGGGCAATTTCAGGCGTTTCCTCGCCTCGGAGGTCGCGGGACGCGCGACTATACTCCAAAAGATCCAGCAGTTCGACAAGACGATAACGCGCGACGACCCGTCCGTTGCAAAGACGCTTGCCAAGTTAAAGGAGCTTGAATATGAGGGCTGGCAGTTCGAGTCGGCCGACGCAAGCTTTGAGCTTCTTGTGCGCCGCATAAACGGCTCGTACAATCCCCACTTCGAGCTTATCCACTGCAAGGCGATAAGCGAGCAGCCGCACAAGGACGACGACGGCGCGTTCGCGGCCGTTAAGGTGCGCGTTGACGGCAAGGTGGAGATGACCGCGGCCGAGGGAAACGGTCCCGTAAACGCAATAGACGCGGCGCTTAGAAAGTCTCTCGAGGTATTCTATCCCACGCTGTCGAGCGTTCATCTTATCGACTATAAGGTTAGAGTGCTCGAATCGGGCGAGGCGACCGGCGCGAAGGTACGCGTTCTCATCGCGTCGACCGACGGCCAGAGAACGTGGACTACCGTAGGCGTTTCCGCCGACATAATAGAGGCAAGCTGGCTTGCTCTTCGCGACTCTATAGAGTACAAGCTTCTCTGCGACGAGCAGAGAGCGTAAGGAGCGCGGGCATAAAATACAGGCGGACATTAGTTTACATAAAAATTGTTCATAACCCTGTTGATAATGTTAAAAACTCGCTGTTTTTGAGCCTTTTTCATTGCTCACAGAAATATTTGACATTAAAAAACCGCGTGAATGCGCCGTTATTGCCGATAATATTATGTAAATTAAACGCCTCGGGATATAATAAATATACGCAATATCTATATTCTGATATACAACATATAGAGGAAGAATCATGAAATTGACGAAAATTTCAGGCGTCGTTTTCGATACGCGGCGCCTGGGCGCAAAAAACGCCGACGACGCCCGCGATCTTATGGAATATGCGCATGAAAAAGGCATTGAAGTCTTCGATATTTCGCCGCATTTTATGGAGGGCGCCTGCGAACGTGTGTTCTTACAGGCGCGCGAGGAGCTGTCGTTCGAGCCGCAAATATCGTATAAATTCGGCCGCGTACCGAACGCTTCGGACACGGCGGAGTCGTTCTCGCGCGAGTTTTACGATGCGCTTGGGCGCTTTCGCGTGAGCGCCTTCGATATGTACACGGTGTACGATATAAATTCGTTTGAAACGTGGAGCGACTATAAAAACGACGGCGAGGTGTACGAAACGGCGGTCGAACTTAAAAATCGGGGACTCATAAAACGTCTTGCGGTCGTCTGCACGCTTGGCGGGGACGAATTAAAAGAAGTATTATCCGATATTCCGGACATCGACTGCGTGTTTATGCCCGTCTCGCCGCTCGAGCTTAAAGCGAGAAGCGGTGCGATGGAGCTCTGCCGCGCACACGGCATTGAAGTTTTCGCGCTCACGCCGCTTTTGGGAGGCGTTTTTCGCCGTTTTCCGAGGCTTCTTAGCCCCATAGTTACCCCCGGGCTTTCGGACGAGCAGGCGGCGCTGAGGCTTTTAAATCGCGCGGGGCTCGGGCTTATGTGCGCCTTTACGAAAAAAAGCGAGATAGATATGCTCGAAGCGGCGCTTTCGGACGATGCGCCCGAGGTGAAAATAAACGGCGATTTCGGCTCGTATGAGACGTTCTGCACCGCATGCGGCCTCTGCCGCATGTGTCCCATAAAATCGCACGTGACGACGCTTATGGCGGCGTATAACGCATACGTCGCGTCGGGGGACCCGGGCGACATGGTAAAGCACGCAAGACGGGCGTTCGGCGAGGACGAATACCTTTACAACACGCGCAAATGCATAGGCTGCCGACTCTGCGAGCGCATATGCCCGCAGGGGATACGCATAAGCGAGAGGATAGAGCATTTAAGAAACGAAGCTCATAAAACGTAGGAGTGTTAATTGTGAAATATGACGTTATCATAGTCGGAGCGGGCCCCGCGGGGATATTTACGGCGTACGAAATGCTCGCGCTCGGCACGAAAAAGAAGATACTTATAATGGAGAAGGGCAGACGCATATCGGAGAGAAAATGCCCCAAGGAGCTTGTGGGACGCTGCCTTAACTGCAAGCCGAACTGTCATATAACGACGGGCTTTTCGGGTGCGGGTGCGTTTTCCGACGGAAAGCTGTCGCTTTCTTATGAGGTGGGCGGCGAGCTTCCGACCGTGATAGGCGAGGAGCTTGCGCAGAAGACCATAGAATATACGGATAAGATATACCTTAAATTCGGCGCGGACCCCAAAATCGAGGGCGTGGGAAATCCCGAAAAGGTAAAACAGATAAGAAAGCGCGCGATACAGGCGGGCTTAAAGCTCGTTGACTGTCCCATACGTCATATGGGCACGGAGCGCGCGCAGAAGCTGTACGCGGAGATCGAGAAGTATCTTTTAGACGCGGGCGTTGAGATAATGTTCGGCTGCGAGTGCAAAAATCTTATTTTAGAGGACAGCAAGTGCCTCGGCGTGCGCGCCGTAAAGGGCAGGGAAGAGATTGAGGCCTTCGCGGAGCATACGGTCGTATGCACGGGCAGGCGCGGCGCGGACTGGCTTGAGAAGCTATGCGAGGAGCACGGCATCGCGCATCAGCCGGGCACGGTTGATATCGGCGTTCGCGTCGAGGTGCGAAACGAGATCATGGAAGAGGTAAACGACGTGCTCTACGAGTCGAAGCTCATCGGATATCCGAGGCCGTTTAAGAATAAGGTGCGCACGTTCTGTCAGAATCCCGGCGGTTTCGTGAGTCAGGAGAATTACGACAACGACCTGGCCGTCGTCAACGGCCATTCCTATAAGGAAAAGAAGTCGAACAATACTAATCTTGCGATTCTCTGTTCGCATAATTTTTCGGTGCCGTTCAATCAGCCCATCGCCTACGCGCAGAAGGTGGGCGAGCTTACGAATATGCTCGCGAACGGCCATATATTAGTACAGCGTTTCGGCGATATTCTGGACGGCAAGCGCACGTGGCAGAAGGAGCTTATGCAGTCGAATATTACGCCGACGATACCCGACGCGGTGGCGGGCGATATTACGTCGGCCATGCCGTACCGCTCGATGACGAATATTATAAACTTCATTCAGGCGGTCGATATTGTCGTGCCGGGCTTTGCCTCGACGGAGACGCTACTTTATTCGCCGGAGCTTAAATTCTACTCGAACAAGGTTAAAATGGACGCCGATTTCAATACGAACATCGCGGGGCTTCACTGCCTCGGCGACTCGAGCGGCTGGACGCGCGGCCTTATGATGGCCTCGATAATGGGCGTGCTCATGGGCAGAAAATTGGCGTAAGGGGGAAACCCTTCCCCCTATGGCACCCCCGTAAAGCCTTCCCCTTCGGGGGGAAGGTGGCGCGGCGTGCGGCCGGATGAGGTGCAGCGCCGCCACGGCGCGTGCGTATCCTAAAGGCTCCCTTGTGTAAAGGGAGCTGTCGGCGCAGCCGACTGAGGGATTGTCTCCACACTGCTCTGTTTTATACTCAAAGCTTATAATAAGCTTGACTTTCAAGTATTTAACCCATCTTTCGGCTAATTTACAGCGTCCCATCCTGCTTCAACATTTATTCTTTTTCAGAACTCCGTTCTAAAGACTTTTGTCGCCTGCCGGCGGGGCCTACTTTTGTAACCAAAAGTAGCAAAAGTTCCGAGAGGCCGCGGCCTCTCCGTCTCTCCGCTCCTCGCTCCCGGCCACGCTTGCGCGGGCCTCTCCGCTCAGCGCTACTCCGCGTTTTTCTATCGCTTCTCCTTCAAATAAAGGCGCAATTTACTCTTATACTTATAGTTGCCTCGGTATGAATCATCATTCGAGATATCTTCGCGCGTCATCAAATTCCGCGGCCGAGCCGCTCCAAGTCTTTGGCTCCCGCTGAAAGCAACTCCACCGGCCAAGCCGTGTCGGGCGCATCGTGCGCCCGTCTGATTTTGATTGTGTCATCTTATGAGAATGAATGATATCGAGGCCATAAACCGGGGTCCCCGAAAAATACGCTCGCGGATTTTTTGGGGTGGCAGAAAAGGGGACGGGGGGAAATCGGCGCTAAGCGCTGCAAGAAGCTTGCCTTTAGCACAATCCCCGCGAGCCTCAGCCGATTTCACCCGGAAATTTTGGTTCTTTTGTTTCCAAAAGAACCCCCGCGGGAGGCGACAAAAGTCTTCAGAACGGAGTTCTGAAAAAAATAATGTTTAATCAGAATGCATAGACGTAAGTAAGGCTTTAGATTGGTTAAGGACTTTGAACAAGGATTATTGAAGTTCAAAGTGTGC
>JAFWDJ010000017.1 GCA_017513095.1 Clostridia bacterium
GGGGACGGGGGGAAATCGGCGCTAAGCGCTGATGTGAGCTTGCATTTAGAAGAAGCCCCGCGAGCCTCAGCCGATTTCCCCCGGAAATTTTGCTACTTTTGTTTCCAAAAGTAGGCCCCTCCGGCAGGAGACAAAAGTCTTTAGAGCAAAGCTCTAAAAAAGAATATATGTTGAAGCAGGACACTATGTTGCAAGTAGGGTTAAAGATAGGTTAAATACTTGGCAGAGGAGCTTATTTTGAGCTTAAAGTATAATTAGAGCAATGCGGTGACAATCCCTCAGTCGGCTGCGCCGACAGCTCCCGCCGGGGTCCCCGAAAAATACGCTCGCGGATTTTTTGGGGTGGATTGAACAAGGGAGCTAAGAGGACGCACGCGCCGTCGGCGCTGCCCCTCATCCGGCCTGCGGCCACCTTCCCCCCCCCGTGGGGAAGGCTTTACGGACGGCGGACGACTCCCTCAGTCGGCTGCGCAGACAGCTCCCGCCGGGGCCCCCGAAAAACCCTGTGTTTTTTGGGGTGGATTGAACAAGGGAGCCTTTGGGGGGAAGGCTTTCATCCACGCAAAAAAAGGCCGCGGCGCGGCCCTTTTTTCAAATCCCCTGCTTATTTCTTTAAATTGAAGTACGCGTCGCGTCCGAGATACTGCGCTGCGCCCTCGAGCTCCTCCTCGATGCGGATGAGCTGATTATACTTCGCAACGCGGTCGCTTCTCGACGGAGCGCCCGTCTTTATCTGGCCTGCGTTGAGCGCAACCGAAAGGTCGGCGATCGTCGTATCCTCGGTCTCGCCGCTTCTGTGGGAGATAACGGCGGTATAGCCCGCGCGGTTAGCCATCTGAATTGCGTTCAAGGTCTCGGTGAGCGTGCCTATCTGATTGAGCTTTATAAGTATCGAGTTCGCCGTCTCAAGGCCGATGCCCTTCTTTAAGCGCTCGGTATTCGTAACGAACAGATCGTCGCCCACGAGCTGTACCTTCTTGCCGATGCGCTCGGTGAGCTTCTTCCAGCCGTCCCAGTCCTCTTCGGCCATGCCGTCCTCGATGGAGATTATCGGATACTTCTCGCACCAGTCAGCCCAGAACTCTACCATCTCGTCGCTCGTGCGCGTGATGCCGCTCTTCCAGAAGTAGTACGAGCCCTCCTTGCCGATCTTCTTCGCCTCGTCGTACATCTCGGTCGACGCGGGGTCGAGCGCTATCATAAAGTCGTCGCCCGGCTTGAAGCCCGCCTTCTTTATTGCCTCAACTATCGTTGCAACGGCCTCCTCGTCGCTCTTTAAATTCGGCGCGAAGCCGCCCTCGTCGCCGACTGCGGTCGAATAGCCCTTCTCCTTGAGTACGCCCTTAAGCGTATGGAACACCTGTGCGCACCATCTTAAAGCCTCAGCGAAGCTGTCGGCGCCTACGGGCATTATCATGAACTCCTGGCACGTTACGGAATTGTCGGCATGCTTGCCGCCGTTTATTATGTTCATCATCGGAACGGGCAGAACGCTTGCATTAACGCCGCCCACGTAGCGGTAAAGCGGAATGTCGAGCGCCTCTGCCGCAGCCTTCGCAACCGCGAGCGATACGCCCAATATTGCGTTCGCGCCGAGTCTCGTCTTGTTCGGAGTGCCGTCGAGCGAGATCATCGTATTATCTATTTCTATCTGGTCGAGCGCGTTCATGCCGATAACCGCCTCGGCTATCTCGCCGTTTACGTTCTCAACGGCCGTAAGAACGCCCTTGCCCATATAGCGCGACTTGTCGCCGTCGCGAAGCTCGCACGCCTCGAACGCGCCCGTCGACGCGCCGGACGGAACGGCTGCGCGTCCGATGAACTGCTCGTCAACTATAACCTCCACCTCAACTGTCGGATTGCCGCGCGAGTCGAGTATTTCACGCGCGAATACGTCGGTTATTTCAAGATACGGTTTCATTTTCATATGCTCCTTTATATTATTTTTTAATAATCAGACTTTCGCCCGTCATTTCCTTCGGTATGGGAAGACCCATAAGCTCAAGCAGCGTGGGCGCGATATCGCAGAGGCGGCCCTCCTTTAAGGAAATGCCCTCTCTCGTTATAATGAGCGGCACGGGATTCGTCGTATGCGCCGTGAACGGCGAGCCGTCCGTGTCGTACATCCTGTCGCAGTTGCCGTGGTCGGCCGTTATCATAAGCGTATACCCGTTTTCGAGTGCGACGGGAACGAGCACGTTAAGACAGCTGTCCACGCAGGACACCGCCTCCACAGCCGCCTGATATACGCCCGTATGACCTACCATGTCGCAGTTCGCGTAATTTAAAACGATAAGGCCGTATTTCTTCATCTCTATATGGCGGCGCGCCTCGTAGGTGACCTCCGGCGCGCTCATGCGCGGCTGCAGATCGTAAGTCGCCACCTTCGGCGACGGAATGAGCATGCGCTCCTCGTCAGGATACGGCGCCTCGACGCCGCCGTTTAAGAAGAACGTGACGTGCGCGTATTTCTCCGTCTCCGCGATGCGGAACTGTTTGATCCCCTGCTTCGAGATATACTGCCCGAGCGTATTGTGAAGGCTCTGCGGCGGGAACGCAATGCGCACATTGGGAATGAGCGCGTCGTACTGCGTCATGCAGACGTAATTAAGGTCGAGTCTCTCGCACTCAAAGCCCGTAAAGCCGGGATCGACGAGCGCGCGCGTTATCTCTCTTGCGCGGTCGGGACGGAAATTATAGAAGATGACCGAATCGCCCTCCTCGATTCTCTGAGGCTTTCCAATAACGCACGGCAGCACGAACTCGTCGGTTACGTCGTTCTCATATGACGCCTCGATCGCCTCCGCGGCCGTCTTCGCGCGCACGCCCTTGCCGTATACGAGCGCGTCGTAGGCAAGCTTTAAGCGCTCGAAGCGGTTGTCGCGGTCCATCGCGTAATATCTGCCGCTTATCGTGGCTATTCTGCCCACGCCTATCTTCTTTATCATCTTCTCAAGCTGCTCTATGTACGACGCGGCACTCTTCGGGGGCACGTCGCGCCCGTCGAGGAAGCAGTGGATTGCGACGTTCCGCATTTCAAGGTGCTTCGCAAGGCGCAAAATCGCGTAAAGGTGCGTTATATGGCTGTGTACGCCGCCGTCCGAAAGAAGGCCCATGACGTGGAGCGTCTGATCCTTTATCTTTGCGCGGAGCACCGCGCTGCGAAGCGCGTCGTTGTCGAAGAACTCGCCGTCTTCGATATCCTTCGATATTCTTGTAAGCTCCTGGAACACCACGCGGCCCGCGCCGATATTCGTGTGTCCCACCTCGCTGTTGCCCATCTGTCCCTCGGGCAGTCCCACCGCGAGACCCGACGCGTTGAGCCGCGTGTTCGGGTATTTTACAAACATCTCGTCAAGGCGCGGCGTAAAGGCCGCTTTTACGGCGTTCCCGTTTTCCTCCTCGTTAAGTCCGTAGCCGTCCATGATTATGAGCATTACGGGATTTATCTCTCTGTTATCCTTGGTCTTCACTGTTTTCCCGCCTCGACAATCTTTAAAAAGTCGGCGCTTTTAAGCGATGCGCCGCCGATAAGCCCGCCGTCTATGTCGGGCTTTTTAAGAAGCTCGGCCGCGTTCTTCGCGTTCATCGAGCCGCCGTAAAGAATGCGCACACGTTCGGACGCGTCCGCGCCGTAACGCGACGAAATAACGCCCCTTATAAGGCCGCAGACCTCCTCCGCCTCCTCGGGCGTGGCCGTCTTGCCCGTGCCTATCGCCCAGATGGGCTCGTAGGCTATCGTCACCTTCGTTATATCCTCCTTCGATATGCCCGAAAGCGCGAGCTTTACCTGAATGCTTATATGCTCGCCCGTTATGCCGCTCTCGCGCATTTCAAGCGATTCGCCCACGCAGACGATCGGCATAAGTCCGTGCGAGAGCGCCGTCTTTATTTTCGCGTTCACGCCCGCGTCTGTCTCGCCGTAGTAGGCGCGCCGCTCGGAATGGCCGATTATAACGCAGTCGGCGCCGACGCTCGTAAGCTGCGCCGCCGAGACCTCGCCCGTATACGCGCCGCTCTCCTTATCGCACATATTCTGCGCGCCGACAAGGACGCCCGTGCCGGAAAGTATTTCGGCCGCTTCCTTTATAAACAGGAACGGCGTGCATACCGCGACGTCGCACGGCGGATTCTTTACCGCCGAAAGCTCCGTAAGGAGCGCCTTCGCCTCGTCGTACGTCTTGTTCATCTTCCAGTTGCCCGCGATGAGCTTCTTTCTTTTGTTCTCCATGAGTCCCCTCCGCCAAAAAAGTATTCGCGCCGTAAAACGGCATTGCGGGCGAACCCCCGAAGTCCGCCCGCTTAAATTTCATGCGTTATTTATCGTTAAGCGCGGCGATACCGGGCAGCTCTATGCCCTCAAGGTATTCAAGCGTTGCGCCGCCGCCCGTGGAAATATGAGTCATCTTATCCGCAAGACCCAGCTTTCCGGCTGCGGACGCGCTGTCGCCGCCGCCTATTATCGTTATGCCCTCCGAGGCCGCCATTGCGTTCGCCACGGCGCGCGTGCCGCCGGAGAACTTATCGATCTCGAAAACGCCCATCGGACCGTTCCAGATAACGGTCTTCGCGTCTTTTATAACGTCCTCGTATAATTTTCTCGTCTTTTCGCCTATGTCAAGGCCCATGAGGTCCGCGGGTATCTTGTCCGCGTCGAACGTCTTCGCCTCTGCGTCGGCCGATATTTCGGACGCGCATACTACGTCTATCGGCATGTAGAACTTAACGCCCTTTTCCTTCGCCTTCTCTATGGCCTTCTTCGCAACGTCGATGCGCTCCTCGTCGCAGAGCGACGTGCCTATTTCAAGGCCCTGCGCCTTTAAGAACGTATAGGCCATGCCGCCGCCTATGATTACGGCGTCCGCGATATTCAAAAGATTGTCGATAACGCCTATCTTGTCCGATACCTTCGCACCGCCTAAAATAGCTACGAACGGGCGCTTCGGCTCGCTTATAGCGCCGCCTATAACGGAGAGCTCCTTCTCGATGAGGAAGCCGCATACGGCGGGCAGATAGGACGCAACGCCGGCCGTGGATGCGTGAGCGCGGTGAGCCGTGCCGAAAGCGTCGTTTACATACAGCTCTGCCATATCGGCAAGCTTTTTCGCGAACGCGGGGTCGTTCTTTTCTTCTTCCTTATAGAAGCGCACGTTTTCAAGGAGCACGGCGCGTCCGGGCTCGAGCGCGTCGATAAGAGCGGTCACCTTGTCGCCTATTACGTCGGGCGCAAGCGGCACTTCAAAGCCCAAAAGCTCGGAAAGGCGCTCCGCCACCGGCTTTAAGGTATACTTTTCGTTGAACTCGCCCTTGGGGCGTCCCATATGCGAGCACAGGATCACGCGCGCGCCGCCCGAAAGCAGATGCTTTATCGTGGGCAGACTTTCGCGGATACGCTTGTCGTCGGAGATAGAGCCGTCGGTCTTGCTCAGCGGCACGTTGAAATCGCAGCGCACAAGCACTTTCTTGCCCGAAACCTCTACGTCCCGGATGCTTTTTTTACTCATATTATTTTCCACTCCTTCTTATATATCGCTTAATCGTCGTCCTCTATATTATGAAGCTTTCCCCGAAGCTTCAGTCCCGCGTAATCGTTCTGCCTGAGCGCCTCGTAGAGCGCGACGGCCACGCTGTTTGAAAGGTTGAGGCTTCGCGCCTCGCCGTACATCGGTATGCGCGCGCAGCGGTGCATGTTCTCCTTTAAGATGCGCTCGTCTATGCCCGCCGTCTCCTTGCCGAATATAAGATAAGCGTCGGGGCCGTATTTTACGTCCGAATGGACGCGCTTTCCCTTTGTAGTAAAGAAGTATAGCTCGCAGTCCTTATGGCTCTCGTAGAACTCGGCGTAGCTTTCGTAATACGTTATGTCGAGCATATACCAGTAATCGAGGCCCGCGCGCTTTAGCTTTTTGTCGTCCACGGTAAAGCCCATCGGCTTCACTATATGAAGCGGAGTATGCGTAGCGGCGCACGTGCGCGCGATATTGCCCGTGTTCTGCGGTATCTCGGGCTCGATGAGAACTATATTCATATTATTTGCGGCTTCCTTTGAAAAAAACTCTTGAATATATATATAATATAGCAATTATTCTTATTTTTCAAGGGAAATCGAGCAACTATTGCGCTATTTTCGACAAGAAAGCCGCCCCCCCCAAAGCCTTCCCCATCGGCTGCGCCGTGTCGGGCGCATCGTGCGCCCGTCTGATTGAGAAGGCGTCATCTTCCGGTGATGAATGATATCGAGGCCGTAAAATCAAAGGGGGACGGGGGGAAGGCGGCCTAAGCGCTGCACGAAGCAAACATTTACCTCAAGCCCCGCGAGCCTGTGCCGCGGTCCCCCGGAAATTTTGCTACTTTTGTTTCCAAAAGTAGGCCCCTCCGGCAGGAGACAAAAGTCTTTAGAACGGAGTTCTGAAAAGAATTATGTTGTAGCAGAATACTATGCTTTAAGTAAGGCAAAAGATAGGTTAAAGACTTGGCGGTAAAGCTTATTTTGAGCTTAAAGTATAAATAGAGCAATGCAGTTACAATCCCTCAGTCGGCTTCGCCGCCACCTTCCCCTCGAAGGGGAAGGCTTTACGGGGGACGCACGCGCCGTGGCGGCGCTGCAGCTCATCCGGCCGCACGGCGGCCACCTTCCCCTCGAAGGGGAAGGCTTTGGAGGAGTCTCCCTGCTGATGTCAAAGGACGTTTCGTGTTGACATAACACAACAAATATGTTACTTTTCATGTATCAAAGAATCGTACGGGAGGGCTTACGATGAAAAAACGGATCACCGCGCTTTTGGCGCTGATTTTCATAATAATCGCCTCGCTTGCGCCCGCGGGGGCCGCGGGCCTTGACGGCTTTGTAAAAAGCCCGGCGCGCGCGGCGCGCTTTACGGACGTATCCGCGGACCATTGGGCATACGCGCGCATATACGACTGCGCGGCCTACGGCCTTATGGAGGGCTTCGAGGACGGCAGCTTCCGCCCGGAGGAAAGCCTGACCGTGATACAGGCCGTCATCATGGCCGACAGAGTAAATGAAATATACGAAACGGGACGCTCGACGCTTGAAAACGGCGACCCGTGGTACGCGCCGTATCTCGAATATGCCGAAGAGCACACCATAATATACAGCGGCGAATACGCCGACACGGCCGCGCCCGCTACGCGCGCGCAGATGGCGCACATCTTCTATAACGCACTGCCCGAAGAGGCGTACTCGCTAATCAACGACGTGAGCCTTTCCGACATACCCGACGTCAACGCGCGCACGCCGTACGCGCGCGAGATCGAGCGTCTTTACGGCGCGGGCATACTTAACGGCGGCGACGCGCGCGGCACGTTCTTCCCCGATTCGCGCATAACGCGCGCCGAGGCCGCGGCGATAATCACGCGCGCCGTCGATATAAGCGCGCGCGTTTCGGTCTCCGCGAAGCTGCCCGTATACACGGGCGAGCCCTACGTCGTTTTGAGCGGCGGCGTGCCGGAGCTTTTTGCGGACGCTTCAGAGGCGCTTTCGCCGTTCGAGTATTACAGCGAGCTTGACGGCCTCGGCAGGTGCGGCACGGCCTACGCGAACGTCTGCCGCGAGATAATGCCCGACGAGCCGCGCGGCGAGATAGGCATGGTAAAGCCCTCGGGCTGGCATACGGTGCGCTACGACGACCTCATCTCCGACAAGTATCTATACAACCGCTGCCACCTTATCGCCTTCATGCTGGCGGGCGAAAACGCGAACGAGAAAAACCTCATCACCGGCACGCGCTATTTAAATATAGAAGGAATGCTTCCGTTTGAGAATGTCGTGGCGAATTACGTTAAAAGGACAAATAACCACGTCCTCTACCGCGTGACGCCCGTATTCGAGGGCGAAAACCTCGTCGCGAGCGGCGTTCAGATAGAGGCGCTCTCCGTCGAGGACTCGGGCGCGGGCGTTATGTTCAACGTCTACTGCTTCAACGTGCAGCCGGGCGTTATCATTGATTATAAGACGGGCGACAGCACACGCGACCCGAATTATGTAAACCCAAGCACGGCCGCAGGTGAAAGCGAGGGAGCGGGTGGCCGGCCGGCCGCCGCGCAGAATCCCGACGAAAGCGTCGTGCCCGATACGTCCGGCGCGGACTATATCGCCAATAAGAACACGGGCGTTTTCCACTATCCGTCGTGCCCGTCGGTCGGCAAAATGGCGGAGAAGAACAAGGTGTACCTTAACGGCACGCGCGAGGATGCCATAGCGGCGGGGTATAGGCCCTGCGGCTCGTGCAAGCCGTAGAAAACGGCGCAAAAGAGAGGCCTTAGGCCTCTCTTTTTTGTCCCTGAGGGGAACAGTTGCCCCAAAGCCTTCCCCTTCGAGGGGAAGGTGGCCGCCGTGCGGCCGGATGAGGTGCAGCGCCGCCACGGCGCGTGCGTCCCCTCGTATTAGCTCCCTTGTGCAAAGGGAGCTGTCGGCGCAGCCGACTGAGGGATTGTCGTTCCCCCGTCCTTCGTAGGGAGGCGTCCCCTGACGCCTCCGCGTGTCTTAGCCGTGTTTTCACGGAGGCATGAAGGCATGCCTCCCTACGGAAGCATTATTGATAACTCAATGCACAAAAATGCTTCACTTCCAAGTTTTTAACCTAACTTTCCCCTTACCCGCGCCTTCGCATTCTGCTTCAACATATATTCTTTTTAGAACTCCGTTCTAAAGACTTTTCTCGCCTCCCGCGGGGGTTCTTTTGGAAACAAAAGAACCAAAATTTCCGGGGGACCGCGGCACAGGCTCGCGGGGCTTGTGCTATATGTCTGCTTCCTGCAACGCTTAGGCCGCCTTCCCCCCGTCCCCTTTGGTTTTACGGCCTCGATGTCACTCATCATCATTAGATGACGCAATCAGAATCAGACGGGCGCACGATGCGCCCGACACGGCTTGGCCGATGGAGAGGGCATTATCTCCCGTAAAGCCTTCCCCTTCGAGGGGAAGGTGGCCGCCGTGCGGCCGGATGAGGTGCAGCGCCAACGGCGCGTGCGCCCCCCCCAAAGCCTTCCCCTTCGAGGGGAAGGTGGCCGCCGTGCGACCGGATGAGGTGCAGCGCCGCCACGCCGCGTGCGTCCCCTCGTATTAGCTCCCTTGTGCAAAGGGAGCTGTCTGCGAAGCAGACTGAGGGATTGTCGTTCCCCCGTCCTTCGTAGGGAGGCGTCCCCTGACGCCTCCGCGTGTCTTAGCCGTGTTTTCACGGGGGCATGAAGGCATGCCTCCCTACGGAAGCATTATTGATAACTCAATGCACAAAAATGCTTCACTTCCAAGTTTTTAACCTATCTTTTGCCATGTTTACAGCTCTGAGTCCTGCTACAACATAATTCTTTTCAGAACTCCGTTCTAAAGACTTTTTCTCGCCTCCCGCGGGGGTTCTTTTGGAAACAAAAGAACCAAAATTTCCGGGTGAAATCGGCTGAGGCTCGCGGGGCTTCTTCTAAATGCAAGCTCACATCAGCGCTTAGCGCCGATTTCCCCCC
>JAFWDJ010000032.1 GCA_017513095.1 Clostridia bacterium
CCCCTGACGCCTCCGCGTGTCTCAGCCGTGTTTTCACGGAGGCATGAAGGCATGCCTCCCTACGGGCGCACGATTGATAACTCAATGCACAAATAAGCTTCACTTTTAAGCTTTTAACCTATCTTTCCTTATATTCTAAGCCTCTTGTTCTGCTTCAACACAATTCTTTTTTAGAACTCCGTTCTAAAGACTTTGGTCTCCTGCCGGAGGGGCCTACTTTTGGAAACAAAAGTAGCAAAATTTCCGGAGGAAATCGGCTGAGGCTCGCGGGGCTTGAGGTAAATGCAGGCTTCCTGCAGCGCTTAGCGCCGATTTCCCCCCGTCCCCTTTGATTTTACAGCCTCGACGTCATTCATCATCGGAAGATGACGCAATCAAAATCAGGCGGGCGCACGATGCGCCCGACACGGCTTGGCCGATGGGGCTGCTTTTTATCTACAAAAAACCTTCCCCCGAGGGGAAGGCTTCATGGGCCTCCTGCGGAAGTGCGGCCCTACTTATGGTACCTTTCGTGCGCGTTTATCTTAAACGCGCGGTAAATCTGCTCAAGCAGCACCACGCGGCAGAGCTGGTGCGGCAGCGTCATCTGCGACACCGACAGGCGAAGCGCGCACTTCTGTTTAATGCGCGCGTCGAGCCCGTGCGACGAGCCTATGATAAAATTCACGCGCGACTCGCCGTCCGTCATGAGTGCGCCGAGCTTCTCTGCGAACGCCTCGCTCGAAAGGCCGCGCCCCTCGACGCAGAGCGCGATATTTACGCCCTTCGCCATATGCTTCTCTATCTGCTTCGCTTCGGAAGAAAGCGCCGCGCGCACGGCGGCGGGCGAATCCTCGTCGGTCACGCGCGCTTCGGGAAGCTCGATTACGCTGACCTTGCAGTAGGCCGAAAGGCGCTTTTCGTATTCGCGCGCGGCCTCGGCGTAAGCCTTCTCGCTCATACGGCCGAGCGCGATTATATTAACGTGCATCAAACCGTTATCGCCTCGCTTTTATATGATGCGGGCGCAACGTATAGACGCACGTCCTCGCCCGCGTTTATTCCGCTTTCACGCAGTACATTTATTCCCGTATCGTACGCGAGACGCGGCAGGTTGTTCTCCCTCGACAGGTGGCCGAGCATCGCCTGCGTCGTGCCCATTTGGACGCTGTGCGCGAGGAACGCGGCGCAGTCGTCGTTTGAAAGGTGGCCGTTTCTACCGGCGACGCGGCGTTTTAAATAGTCGGGGTAGCGTCCCGTCAGAAGCATTCCCACGTCGTGGTTCGATTCTATGTAGAGCGCGTCGCAGCCCGACAGCGCCGAGGAGACCTCAACGCTTACGTGGCCTAAATCGGACGCGAAGCCGAGCCGCTTTCGCGTCTTTTCGTCGCGGAATACGAAGCCCAGCGGATCGGCCGCGTCATGCGGCGTGGAAAACGGCGCAATCTCTATATCGCCTACGGCAAACGGCGCGTTTTTTCGGATTATCCGCGCCGATTCGGCCGCCTTCGGCGAAAGCGCCATATCGTGAAGCGTATATTCGTTTGCGTAGAGCGGAATGCCGTATTTGCGGCATAAAACGTCGACGCCCTTTACGTGGTCGATGTGCTCATGCGTTATGAGGAGCGCGTCGACGGCGGCGGCGTCCTCGCCCAGTGCGCGAAGCGCCTCGGATATGCGCTTGCAGCTCACGCCCGCGTCGATGAGTATGCGCGTGCGGCCGTCCGTTATGAATGAGCAGTTTCCCGAGCTGCCGGAAAACAGCGTTGTAAATTTAAGCATATGTACCTCTGTTCCTCCCCGCCTTACGGCGGGCTTTTTACCGCCGCCTCCCGGCGGAGCGTTCTTTTGTTTGCGTTTACCTAAGCCTTCCCCTCGGGGGGAAGGTGTCTGCGAAGCAGACGGATGAGGGGCAGCGCCGGCGGCGCGTGCGTCCTCTATATGTTAAGCTGACAAGCAGCTTGTACGTTATCTTTTTCCGCCTTGCCTTCTCCATCGACCGCGCCGTGTCGGGCGCATCGTGCGCCCGTCTGATTTTGATTGCGTCATCTACTGTTGATGATTATGTCGAGGCTATATAATCAAAGGGGGACGGGGGGAAATCGGCGCTAAGCGCTGATGTGAGCTTGCCTTTAGCACAATCCCCGCGCGCCTCAGCCGATTTCACCCGGAAATTTTGGTACTTTTGTTTCCAAAAGTACCCCGCGCCGGGCAGGCGACCAAAGTCTTTAGAACGGAGTTCTAAAAAGACAATATGTCAAAGCAGAATGCCATGGCGTAAGCAATCGCGAAGATAGGTTGAAAACTTTTCAAAAATGCTTCTGCATGCGCAGCGTATGCGACCATGCAACGCAGCGTCACTCCCTCAGTCTGCTTCGCAGCCAGCTCCCTCGGTGAGGGAGCCAAGACGGGGGACGCACGCGCCGTGGCGGCGCTGCCCCTCATCCGCCCTGCCCGCAGACACCTCCGCCGCCCGGCGGGAGAAGGCTTTATCTGCGCAAAAACGGGAACGCCCGAGGCGTTCCCGCTTAGTCATCCTTACAGCGCCTTCTCGTAAGGCGGCGATGTAGGTACGATTATCTTCTTTATATCCGCGCCGAGTGAGCGGAACTTGGCCACAAAATCCTCGTATCCGCGCTCGATATGCGAAATATCCTCTATCTCCGTCGTGCCGGAGGCGCAAAGACCCGCGATTATCATAGCCGCGCCCGCGCGCAGATCGCACGCCTTCACCTTCGCGGCCGTGAATTTGCCCACGCCTTCTATAACGGCAACGCGGCCGTCCACCTTAATGCGCGCGCCCATGCGCTTTAATTCGTCGGTATAGCGGAAACGGTTGTCCCACACACTCTCGCTTATCACGCTCGAGCCCTCCTCGGCCAGGCACAGAAGCACCGCCGCCTGCGGATTCATATCCGTGGGGAAGCCGGGATACGGCAGGGTCTTTATATTTACCTTCGAAATCGGCTTCGTGCGCGTAACGTATACGGCCTCGTCGTATTCCTCGACCTCGACGCCCATCTCCATGAGCTTCGCCGTTATCGACTCAAGATGCTTGGGAATTACGTTCTTTATAAGCACGCTGCCCTTCGTCGCGGCGGCCGCCACCATGAACGTGCCCGCCTCTATCTGGTCGGGTATTATCGTATAATCGCCGCCGTGCATCGACTTTACGCCGCGTATCTTTATACTGTCCGTGCCCGCGCCCGAAATCTGCGCGCCCATGGAATTTAAGAAGTTCGCAAGGTCAACAATATGCGGCTCCTTTGCCGCGTTCTCGATTATCGTCGTGCCCTCGGCGCGCGTCGCCGCGAGCATTATATTTATCGTAGCTCCGACGGATACGACGTCGAGATATACGGACGAGCCCCGAAGATGCTCCGCCTTTGCGCACATAAGTCCGTACTTTACGTCAATTTTCGCACCCAGCGCCTCAAAGCCCTTGAGATGCTGGTCTATCGGACGGGGGCCCAGATCGCAGCCGCCCGGCATAGATACGCTTGCCTCGGAAAAACGCGAAAGCAGCGCGCCCATAAGATAATACGAGCCGCGCATTTTTTTAACGAGATCATAATCAACCACCGAAGATGTTATACGCGAGGTATCTATTTCAACGCAGTTTTTATTTATCATTCTGACGTCTGCGCCCATCTGCATCAGTATTCGAAGTATTATATCGACGTCGCTTATATTGGGGACGTTTTCTATACGGCAAACGCCGCCGACTACGATAGTCGCGGGAATTATCGCCACAGCCGCGTTCTTCGCGCCGCTTATGGTAACTTCTCCCTTTAATGGGCTTCCCCCGTTAATTACCAGCTTGTCCACATCCTCACCACCCTTTTCATGTAGACATAACTACAAATATTATAACATGTTTTTTTCGAATGTAAATGAATAATCGGTCATTCTTTACAAAAAGAATGTGTACGAATTGTAAACTTTTCGGGTTATCACTTTATTCTCTCGCCCGTTTCGGCGTCGAAAAAGTAATTATAGCCGTTTTCATCCGTTATGCGGTACGCGGGACGAAGGCCCGAGCCGCTTATCTTCTTTTCCGCGATAAAGCAAAGAGACAGGTCCTTGACCTCGCGGCTTTGCGTGTCCTGCGACAGGAATTTTAAGAGCACGTCAAGAGGCTCGCTGTAGCTTTTGCCCGCCGACGGAAGCACCGGCGCGTAGATATACGTGCCGTCCGCAGAGAGCCTGCCGCCGCTTACCCTTACGGTAAGGCGCGCGCCCTCGACCTCGAGCGAGTCGATATACTGGCCGAACACGAAAAGTCCCGCCGCGTCGTTTCGCTCCAGAAGCTCGTGCGTGCTTACCTTCCCGTCGAGCGCGGATACGAACGCCTCCGCCGCCTCGAGCGCATCGCCCTCGGCGCTCATGCCGCCGCATGAGACGGTTATGCCGCCCGAAAGCATGACGTAAGCGCCCGTGTCGGCGACGTACATTCCGCTTTGATACGTAAGCTCCGAAATGCTTTTGCCCAGAAGCTTCTCCGTCAGCCGCTTCTCCGTATCCGGCACGTTCACTATCGCGAGCGGCGCTATTTTCTCCTTATAATTCGGTATAAGCGAGCGCGCGACGTCCACGCCGCCGTTTTTCATAACGGCGACCGTCTTTTCGGAAAGCTCCGGCGAGATATGCACCTTCATATAGTAAGTATATGATGTGTAAAGCAGAAGAAAAATATTCGTAATGAGAAACATCACGATAAAAATTGATTTTATTGCGCGTCCGCTCATACGATGCCCTCCGTCTCAATGGAATAGCCCGCGATATACTGCGTCCTGTCCTCCGACTGCGTATAAAGGAACCTCACGGCGGAAACGTCCCCGCTGCCGCCGAGCTCTATCGCGCAGAAGAGCATATCGCGCGAGAGCGCGCGAACGCGCGCCGTATCCTCGCGGATAACGTCGGAGACGAGCTTTGCGTATACTATCTCGCCGCGGTCGTTTATGTCTATCACCGCGCCGTAGCCCTTTATCGCGCCGTCCTTGCAGAGCGCGACGCCGCCGCAGAGATAATCGAAGTATACGCGGACGGTATTCGTCTGCGCGTTTCGCTCCATGCCCGCATACGAGGCCGAGATGGCGTTGTCGGGCAGCGCCGACGAATATACCGACGAGACGAGCGTAGCCGCCGTGCCGATTATGCGGCCGCGGTCCAGAACGGTAAAGTCGGACGTGTCCGCGGGCGTAAAGCCGCGCTCGGAATTTAATGCCCTGTATTCAAAAAAGCCGTCGTACGTAAGGCTCAAAGTCGCGTAGTCGGAAATATACGAAAGCGAGTCCTCGTCCTCGTACCAGCGTCCCGAGGAACGGTTGAAGCCGAACGGCTTTAAGAGCTTTTCGGCCTTTCTGATCTTTTCCTGCCCCTCCTCAACGGGCGAAATGTACGGATAAGACGTAAGCCGCGGCGCACTTACCGCGTCGCGCGGCAGAAGGACGTATTCGGGCAGGCCGAACGAAAGCCCGTCCGAAAGCTCCCAGCCGAAATCGCACGGCAGAAACGACGACGTATCCGAAAAAAGCGCGGCGTACATGGCCGATACGCGCCCGTCGGCGGGCGCCGATACGCTTATGCCCTCGCCCGTATCCTTTAAAAAGAAGTATACAAATATGCGGTCGTCCGCGGGCGAGATCGCGAGGCAGTCAAAGCCGCCGTACTGCGAAAAGCGGTCGGATATTAGTCCGAGGTACTTTTCATAGAGCATAAAATCGAGCGTATAGCCGTATGAGAAGCAGAGGCTGTCTTTCGCTATCGCGGCCTTTATATCGCCCTCCGGAGCGCTCTCGACCGACGCCTCGTCCGAGGACAGAACGGCGCCGATGAGGTTTGAGGCCGCGGCGTTCAAATTCTCGCGCGTGCCGAAGTCGAACGGCGGCATGAGCCCCTGCCCGCTATCGTCGTGGATCGCCATGTCGAGCGGGTATATAAGGGAGCTTTCTATGATAACGCTTTCGCGCGCGCTCTCGGGCACGTCCGAAAAAACGCCGTACTTTATGCCGTTTTCCATGCGCGTTATAAAGCGCGGCAGCGCCGCCTCGGGCGAAAGCATACCCGTATCGAACGCCCACACCCTTATCGTAAGGACGGCCGCGCTTATAATGAGTATAACAAGCAGTACGTTTAAAAAAAGGTCTTTCTTTTTCACGTGTTCTTCCTTAATTTATATATAAAATAGGATATATCGCGGACGGCTCTAATTCGTTACGGGGGCGGTAAGCTTGCACGGCAGGTTTATCGTCACCTTCGTGCCATGGTCAAGCTCGCTTTCAATGCCGATGGAGCCGCCGTGCGCGGATACGATCTCGCGCGCGATGGCAAGGCCGAGTCCCGTACCGCCGCGCTCGCGCGAGCGCGCCTTATCGACGCGGTAGAAACGCTCGAAGAGGCGGGGCAGGTCCTTTTTCGGTATGCCTATGCCGTTGTCCTCAACGATCATCGTTATCGTATCGTCCTTTCGCTCGGCCGAGATCTCTATGCGGCCGCCGTCGGGCGTATATTTCATCGCGTTGGACACGATATTTACGATTACCTGCTCTATGCGCTCCTTGTCGCCCGTCATGGTGCCGAGCTCGTTCTTAATGTCGAGCGTGATCTCGTGCGAATGCTTCTTCGCGTCCATGAGCACGGCGTCGTAAGTGTTGCGCAGTGTAAATTCGGGATAAAAGCGCGAGAACTTCCAGTCCATGCGGTTGTTGTCGAGGCGCGAAACGACTAAAAGGTCCTTAACTATGCGCGCCATGCGGTCGGCCTCGTTTACTACGATGCCGAGGAACTTGTGACGAAGCTCCGGCGGGATGTCGTCGCTTTCGAGCACCGTTTCGGTGTAGCTTTTTATATTCGTAAGCGGCGTTCGAAGCTCATGCGAGACGTTCGCGATAAATTCGCGGCGCGAGGTGTCAAGCTTCTGCTGCTGAGTAACGTCGTGGATTATCGCGAGTATGCCGCCGTCCTGATTGTCGGGGTCGAAGCGGGCGAAGATGATCTCTAAGAACTTTTCGTTCAGTTCAACGTCGTAAATGAGCGTCTTTTCGCGTTCGAGCGACAGCACCTCATTGAATGCCACGCCGATATCCGTCTTTGAGAAAAGCTCCTCGAACGTCACGTCGTCGCCGTAAACGCCGAACATATCGCGGCAGATGTTGTTTATATGAAGCAGGCCGCCGTCGGGGTCGAAGGCCACTATGCCGTCGGTCATATATAGAAACAGCGTTTCAAGCTTGTTCTTCTCCTGATTTATCTCCTCCATCGTCTCGTTTATAACGCCGGCCATCGAGTTGAAGGCCTCGGTGAGCACGCCTATCTCGTCGTTCGACGTAACGTCGAGGCGGTAGCCGAAATCGCCGTCGGAGAGCTTTTTCGCGCCGCGCGTTATATTGCCTATGGGCGCGGTTATCGTGCGCGCAAGCGGGAAGCTGAGACCCACCGCGATGATAAGGCCCAGCATCATGGCCTGAACGATAACGGCGAAGATCATCCATAAAACGTCCTGCACCTGCTGCTTTGTATCCTTTACGTATACGATATATTTCACGCTGCCGTCGTCGGAGAATACGGGCACGGCGTAGTCCATATACTCCGATACGGTGGAGACGCTTTTGCCCACCTCGCCCGAGAGCGCCGTTATGATATTCGGCGTGCGCGTAAGCTGCATGCCCTCGTCGGGGTTCGTGCCCTCAAGAAAGCGGGCGTTGCGGCCGTCGAGGATATAATAATTGCGGTAAGCCGTAACGCCTATCTGCGCCGAATAGGCCGAAAGCAGGCTGTTTATGGCAACATAGGCGTTCTCGCCCTGCGCCTGACGCGAAAGCGTTTCGACCGTCTCGTCGGTGAATACGGTATTCATTTTTGTGGTGAAGTCGCGTATATAAAACGAAGTCGTGCCGTGCAGTATGAAGGTGCCCACGACCATCATTATGCAGACGATGAGCAGTATGAGCACGAAGGTCATACGCATCTGAAGGCTTTTGAACATAGATTATCTTCCTATAACAATAGTCTTATAATAATATCCCTTTTAAAAATCGAAATAATAGCCCGCGCCGCGTTTCGTTACGATATAGCGCGGCTGCTTGTCGTTGTCCTCTATTTTTTCCCTGAGGCGGCGTATCATAACGTCGACGGTGCGCCCGTCGTCCGCGGAAACGGCGTATTCGTAGCCCCAGACTTCTTTTAAAAGCTCCTCGCGGGAATATACCTTCTTCGGCTGCGCCGATAAAAATTTCAAAAGCTCAAATTCGCGCAGCGTAAGGTTTACGGTCTCGCCGCGCTTTTTTACCTCGAAGTTGTCACGGTCTATGATAAGATCGCCGAAGACCGTCTGACTCTGAAGCGCCGCGCGGTCGGTAAGGCTCTGGCGGCGCAGATTGGCCTTTACGCGGGCGATGAGCTCCTTTATCGAGAAGGGCTTCGTTATATAGTCGTCCGCGCCTATTTCAAGGCCCGTCACCTTGTCCGACTCCTCCTCGCGCGCAGTAAGCATGATTACGGGAGTCGTGCTCTTCTCTCTGAGGCGGCGGCATACCTCGAAGCCGTCGAGCCCGGGCAGCATAACGTCAAGAAGTATCAAATCGAAGCCGCCCGAAAGCGCCTTTTTCAGGCCGTCCGTTCCGTTATATGCCGCGTCGGTCTCAAAGCCCTCTTTCTTTAAATTGAAGTCAAGTATATCGACGATATACGATTCGTCCTCGACGATCAGTATTTTATGCGCCATACATACACCTCCGATGACCTTTTCGTCTATAATATTTTATTTTAGCATGAAGTATGCGCACAGGTCAAGCCGGGGTATCTTTGCCGCCCTTCGCGCGGCGCGGATGATGTGCGCCGCCGCCATCGGCGCGCGCGCCCCCCGTATTGCCTTCCCCTCGGGGGGAAGGTGGCCGCCGTGCGGCCGGATGAGGGGCAGCGCCATCGGCGCGTGCGTCCTTATTGGCTCCCTCCCTGAGGGAGCTGTCTGCGAAGCAGACTGAGGGAGTTGCGCCCCCCAAAGGCTCCCTTGTGTAAAGGGAGCTGTCAGCTCTGCTGACTGAGGGATTGTCACCGCATTGCTCTAATTATACTTTAAGCTCAAAATAAGCTTCACCGCCAAGCATTTAACCTACCTTCCCCCATGCTCACACCTTCCCGTCCTGCTTCAACATCTATTCTTTTTTAGAGCTTTGCTCTAAAAACTCAAATCGCCTCCCGCGGGGGTTCTTTTGGAAACAAAAGAACCAAAATTTCCGGGGGAAATCGGCTGAGGCTCGCAGGGCTTCTTCTAAATGCAAGCTCTCATCAACGCTTAGCGCCGATTTCCCCCCCGTCCCCCTTTCTGCCACCCCAAAAAATCCGCAAGCGTATTTTTCGGGGGCCCCGGTTTGCCGCCGTCGGCAACATCGCATCATCGGAAGATGACGCAATCAAAATCAGACGGGCGCACGATGCGCCCGACACGGCGCGACCGATGGAGCTGCTTTCAGCGGGCGCGAAGTCTTGGAGCGGCTCGGCCGCGGAATCTGATTGGACGCGAAGATATCTCGAATGATGCCTCATGTCGAGGCAACTATAAGTATAAGCGTAAATTGCGCATTTTTGCCGTGGGAGAAGGCAAAAGCTATTGCGACGTAACGCCGAGCGGAGAGGCCCGCGTGAGCGTGGCCGGGAGCGAGGGGCGGAGAGACGGAGAGGCGGCAGCCTCTCGGAAATTTTGCTGCTTTTGTTTCCAAAAGCAGGCCCCTCCGGCAGGAGACAAAAGTCTTTAGAACGGAGTTCTAAAAAGAATAGATGTTGAAGCAGGACGCGAAGGCGTAAGTATAGGGGAAGGTAGGTTAAATACTTGAAAGTGAAGCGTTTTTTAAGCTTTTTGGACGCACCTCATCCGTCACGGCGCCCATAAAAAAGAAGCGCCGGAGAAGGCGCTTCTTTTTAATTCTTCCCTATTCCCTTTGTGCTGCGGCGTGGGCCGGGGCTTCGGCGGGGGTATTGCCGCTTTGGGCGGCCTCGTTATTTTTGAACGCCGTCGAGAGCATGAGGCGGATGCGGTTTAACTGATTTACCGTACTTGCGCCGGGGTCGTAGTCGATGGCGACGATATTCGCCTTCGGCTCCTGGCGCTTTATCTCCTTCATTATGCCCTTGCCCGTGACGTGATTGGGCAGACACGCGAACGGCTGCATACAGATTATATTCGTCACGCCCTCCTCAACGAGCTCTATCATCTCGCCGGTAAGCAGCCAACCCTCGCCCGAGATGTTGCCGAGCGACACGACGGAGCTTGCCGCCTTCGCCGTTTCGTTAATATGCCGCGGATAGCCGAACTTCGTACCCTTTAAGGCGTCGATCATGGGCTTGCGCACCTTTTCGAGAATGCCTATGAGCGCGTTCTGCACCGTGCGCGCCTTCTTCGAGCCGTCTAAAAGCTCGTACTTCTCGTTCGCGTGATGCATAACGTAGAAGAAGAAGCCCGCGAGATCGGGCACCACGGCCTCCGCGCCCTCCGCTTCGACGATGCCGACGAGGTCGTTGTTCGCGCCGGGGTGATATTTTACGAGTATCTCGCCCACGAGCCCGACTCTGGGCTTGTTCATCTCATGGACGGGCAGCTCGTCGAATTCGCGCACGATGGCGCGCAAATTGCGCTTGTATTCGCTAAACGAGCCGCGCCGGAGCGACTCCTTGCAGATGGCGTTCCACTTCTCATAAAGTCTGTTCGCGCTGCCCGGCTCCACTTCGTACGGGCGCACGCGGTAAAGCACGCGCATAAGAAGGTCGCCGTATAAAATCGCCTGAACGCCGCGCTTTATAAGCCCGAGGCTTACCTTGAAGCCCGGCTGCTTGTCGAGACCGACGAAGTTGAGCGACAATACCGGAATCTGTGTAAGTCCCGCGTCGCGAAGCGCCTTCTTTATCATTGAGATATAATTCGTCGCACGGCATCCGCCGCCCGTCTGCGTAATAACGACGGCGGTCGTGTCGAGGTCGTAATTGCCGGAGTTAAGAGCGTGCATGATCTGGCCTATCGTAAGTATAGACGGATAGCACGCGTCGTTGTTTACGTACTTTAGGCCCTCCTCGACTATCGCGGGGTCCTCGTGCGGAAGTATTACAAGGTCGTAGCCCGATATC
Organism: Clostridia bacterium; assembly: GCA_017513095.1. Lineage (GTDB taxonomy): Bacteria > Bacillota > Clostridia > Oscillospirales > RGIG577 > RGIG577. Next base: position 11,098 of record JAFWDJ010000032.1, read on the forward strand.
CTGAAGGCCTCCTCGATGAGCCTGAAATGTATGGGCGACATCTCCGGCGCGAGTATCGTATAGCGCTTCTTCATTTCCTTCGTGAATATCACGCGCTCCGGCTGGGGACGCGGCTTTTTCACGACGTTTAAGCCCTTCTTGTCGCGCACGCGCGTAACAGACATGAGCGAACGCATACGAATGCGCGCCGCGCCCAGGTTATTTACCTCGTCAATCTTTAAGGACGTATATATCTTATCGGATGCCTCAAGTATCTCCTTTACCTGGTCGGTCGTTATCGCGTCGAGGCCGCAGCCGAAGGAATTGAGCTGCACGAGCTCTAAAAAGTCGGTGCCCCTTACGAACGTCGCCGCCGCGTAAAGGCGCGTGTGGTACATCCACTGATCGACTACTCTTATCGGGCGGTCTATCTTGCCCATGTGCGCGACCGAATCCTCCGTGAGCACGGCGAAGCCGTAGGAGTTTATCATCTCGGGTATGCCGTGGTTTATCTCGGGGTCGATGTGGTACGGACGTCCCGCGAGCACTATGCCCTTCTGACCCGTGGCGCGAAGCATCTCTACGACCTCGCGTCCCTTGTCGCGTATATCCTTCTTAAAGCGCTTATCCTCGGCGTACGCCTCGTCTACGGCGTGCTGCATTTCCTCCCTCGTCACGCCGAAATCGGCAAATTCCTCATAAAGGCGCTCCACCATGCGCGAGGGCGTATTATAGGGAAGGAACGGATTCATAAAGCGGATGTTCTTCTCCCGAAGCGCGTCCACGTTCGCGCGGATCACCTCGGCGTAGGTGCACACGATGGGGCAGTTGTAGTGATTGTCGCCGCCCAGCCCCTCGTCCTGCTCGTAGGGCAGGCAGGGATAGAATATGAAGTTGTGCCCCTTCTTTATGAGCGCCTCGATGTGTCCGTGCGCGAGCTTCGCGGGGTAGCAGGCCGACTCGGACGGCATCGTCTCGATGCCCATGTCGTATATCGCGCGCGACGAGCGCGGCGAAAGCTCAACGCGAAAGCCTAAATTCGTAAACAGCGTAAACCAGAACGGGTAATTTTCGTACATGCCAAGCACTCGCGGTATGCCTACCGTGCCGCGGCGCGCCTCCTCGCTTTTTAACGGCCTGTAATAGCCGAAGAGCCTCTTAAACTTATAGTCAAAAAGATTGGGCAGCTTCGACTTCGGCGCGTCGCTCTGATTGCCGCCGCGTTCGCAGCGGTTCGAGGAGATGTACTCCTTGCCGTCGGGGAATTTCGTTATCGTAAGCAGACAGTGATTCTGACACTTTTCGCATCTTCTCGCCGACTTTTCGGCGGTAAAGCCCATAAGCGAATCCGGCCCGAGTATCGTCGAGCGCGAGCCGCATACCCACGACTGCTGCGCTATAAGCGCGCAGCCCAGCGCGCCCATAAGCTCGGCGCGGTCGTATCTTACGACCTCGCGTCCCGAGATTATCTCGAACGCGCGCAGTACGGCGTCGTTCTTGAAGGTGCCGCCCTGCACGATTATCTTTTTGCCCATCTGCTGGGGGTCGCGTATGCGTATTACCTTAAAGAGCGCGTTCTTAACTACGGAATACGAAAGTCCGGCCGAGATGTCGCCTACCTCGGCGCCCTCCTTCTGGGCCTGCTTTACCTTCGAGTTCATGAAAACGGTGCAGCGGGAGCCGAGATCCACGGGATTCTTCGCGTCGCAGCCGAGCGCCGCGAACGCGGGCGCGTCGTATCCCACGGCGTGCGCGAACGTTTCGATGAACGAGCCGCAGCCCGACGAGCAAGCCTCGTTTAGAAGCACGTTTTCAATAACGCCGTTCTTTATCTGCATGCACTTCATATCCTGTCCGCCGATGTCCAAAACGAAATCGACGCCCGGCAGAAGATAATCCGCCGCGGTGTAGTGCGCTATTGTCTCTATTTCGCCGTCGTCCACCTTTAAGGCGGCCTTTATTAGGTTTTCGCCGTAGCCCGTGACCATCGCGCGCGCGATGTATGCCTCCTCGGGCATGCAGGCGTAAAGCTCCTTTAATATCCTGATTACCGAATCGAGCGGATCGCCGTGATTAGAGCCGTACCACGAATATAAAAGCCTGCCCTGCGCGTCGATGAGCGCGGCCTTCGTCGTCGTGCTGCCCGCGTCGAGTCCCAAAAAGCACTCGCCCTTGTGAACGGAAAAATCGGCGCATTTTACACGGTCGCGCCCGTGGCGCTCGTCGAACGCGCGCCTCTCCTCGGGCGTCTTAAAGAGCGCGGGAAGGTGCTCGACCTCCTTTACCTCCACGTTCTTAAGCTTATATATCGACTCCGAAAGCTCGAGCACGCTCTGTACCTTTGCCTTTTTCGAGGCAAGAGCCGCGCCCATAGCCGTAAAGAGCTGTGATTTTTCGGGCACGATGGTCTGCTCGGGCGTAAGATGCAGCGTCTCGATAAAGCGGGCGCGAAGCTGGTCTATAAAGTGGAGCGGACCGCCCAAGAACGCCACGTTTCCGCGAATCGGCTTGCCGCAGGCAAGGCCCGATATCGTCTGATTTACGACCGACTGGAATATCGAGGCCGCGATGTCGGCCTTCGCCGCGCCGTCGTTTAAAAGCGGCTGAATGTCGCTTTTTGCGAAAACGCCGCAGCGCGACGCGATGGAATATATCGTCTTTGCGTCCTTCGCAAGCTCGTTTAAGCCGTCGACGTCGGTCGCGAGCAGCGTTGCCATCTGGTCAATAAAAGCGCCGGTGCCTCCGGCGCAGGTGCCGTTCATGCGCTGTTCGAGCCCGCCGGTGATGTATGTTATCTTCGCGTCCTCGCCGCCGAGCTCTATGGCAACGTCGGTCTGCGGGATAAAGCGCGTTATGGCCTCAACGCCCGCCACGACCTCCTGTATGAATTCAACGTCGAGCCAGGTCGAGACGGATATGCCGCCCGAGCCCGTTATCATCATCGTTATCTCCGCGTCGCCCAGATGCTCCAGCGTATCCGTAAGCACGTCGGCTATCGTGCGGCGCACGTCGGAATTATGGCGCTGATAGCGGTCGAATACGAGCTTGTCGTTTTCGTCGAGCACCGCGGTCTTTACCGTGGTGGAGCCGACGTCAAGTCCTATATGATATCTGTTCATTTATATATTAACCTCCAAAACCGGGAACCCCGCCCCGTGCGGGGATGAATCGGACATTTCGTTTTATGAAAAAGCGGCTTTCATGCGAAAACGGCCGCAGTAACCTTATTATATAATAGGTTATTATAATATTTTAACCGTTAGGCATATGAATGTCAATTAAAACGCTTTTGCCAATTTGTCCGTTTTGTATAAAAACGCGGCTTTTTATTTTCGCAAAAAACTCACGTCCGCGACCCCTGTTCATTATTGCCATTCCTTCGGCGCTATATTATAATAGATATTAAAGCATCGTTTGCGCGCGCCGCAGCTTCGCAGCGAATCTTAAAGACGGCATCGTTTTAAACGCATCGCCGCTGAATCGAGAGGAAAATGATCTCATGAAAAAGAATAAATCGCTCGGAAGAAAAATACAGAACGCGATGATATGGCTCGTTATCGCCCTGCTTTTGGCGGGCGGCGTCATCTTCGCCTTTACGATGGTGAACGTGTCTGATACGCTCGTCTCATCGAACAGGAGCTTAAGCGCGACCATCGAAGAAAACTCCTCGGCTATCATGGCCGAGCAGTCGCAGCAGAGGATACTCGAGCTTGCGGGCGAGAAGGCAAAGATCGCGGACGAGCTCTTTTCCGAGTTCCGGCGGGACGTATGCATCACGGCGGCAGTCGCCGAACACATCTACAATAACCCCGGCCTCTACTCCGCGCGCTCCGCGCCGCTGCCCGACCCGGCAAACGAAGGGACGCTCACGGTCCAGACGCTCTTCGCCCGGGAGACCGACCCCAGGGACCCGAAGATAAAAAGGGAGCTTGAGCTCATCGCCAATATTCAGGACCTGCTTTTTGCCATAAACGAGAGCCGCGACAGCATGCCCTCCAACTACGTTGCGACGGAATCGGGCATTATGGTGCTGGCGGACTATATTTCCGACAAAAAGTTCGACGAAGCGGGCAATCTCATGCCGCTCGACGCGAGGGAGCGCCCCTGGTACATCGGCGCGGCCGAGACGGGCGAGCCGTATTTCACGCCCGTAACGAAGGACGCGCATACGCCGCGTCTCGGCATAATGTGCGGCGTGCCGATATACGTTGACGGCAAACTTAAGGCCGTTGCGGGCGCGGGCATGGCTCTTGACGACATGGAGACGCTCGTAAAAAGCGCGGACCTGAGCGGCGGCGGAAACGCCTGCATTTTAAACGAGAACGGTCAGGTGCTCTTTTCGACTTACGAGGAAGGCACACTCGCCGCGGTCATAGACGCCGCGGACCTTCGCGAAAGCGAAGACGGGGCTCTCGCAGCCATGGCAAAGGCGGCCGTAGGCGGCGAGTCGGGCGTAACGCAGCTCTCCGTTGACGGCGCCGCAAGCTACGCGGCGTATTCCCCGATGAAGACCGTCGGCTGGTCGATAGTGATAATCCAGTCACAAGAGGTCGTGGAGGCGCCGACGAAGCAGCTTCTTTCAAATATCGGCGTCATAACGGACCGTTCGTATAACGACACGACGGGCCTTCTTCAGAACGCGGCCTATATGCTGCTTGCGCTGCTCGCCGCAGCAATAGTGATAACGTTCGCGGTATCCTTCGTGCTTTCGCGCCGCATCGTAATGCCGATACGAAAGCTCACCGAGGAGGTGGGCGCGATGGAGGGCGAAAAGCTCGACTTCGAATGGGACCTCGACACGGGCGACGAAACGCAGCTTCTCGCAAATTCATTCCGCTCGCTTACGCTTCGCATGAAGGACTACATCCGCGACATAGAGACCATAACGGCGGAGAAGGAGCGCATCGGCATCGAGCTGTCGCTTGCCACGCGCATTCAGGCCGACATGCTTCCGAACACCTTCCCCGCTTATCCCGAAAGGCCCGAGTTCGACATATACGCCTCGATGGAGCCCGCGAGGGAGGTAGGCGGCGACTTTTACGACTTCTTCCTCATTGACGACGACCACCTGTGCATGGTCATGGCGGACGTTTCGGGCAAGGGCGTGCCCGCGGCGCTCTTTATGATGGCCGCAAAGATCATACTTAAAAACAACGCCATGACAGGAAAGAGCCCCGCGCAGATACTTACCGACACGAACTCCGCGATTTGCGACAACAACCAGGAGGATATGTTCGTCACCGTATGGCTCGGAATACTCGAAATAAGCACGGGGCGGCTCACCGCGGCCAACGCCGGTCACGAATACCCCGTATTTATGCGCGACGGAAAATTCTCGATAATGAAGGATAAGCACGGCTTTGTAATAGGCGGCATGGAAGGCGTAAAGTATAAGGAATACGAGGTCACATTAAGACCCGGTGAAAAGGTATTCCTCTATACCGACGGCGTGCCCGAGGCAACGGACGCCGAAAAGCGCCTCTTCGGTACGGACAGAATGCTTGAGGCATTAAACTCCGACCCGTACGCGCCGCCGGAGGGCGTTTTGAGTGCGATACGCACCGCCGTGGACGATTTCGTGCGCGACGCGGAGCAGTTCGACGACCTTACTATGCTGTGCGTCGAATACAAAGGAAACAACGCCTGACACACCGCCCGCCGCGCCGCAGTTTTACATAAATCAGGGCAAAAAATCACACCCCGGGCAGCGCCGTTTATAAAATTTATACAATATGCACAAATGAGAATATCATAAGTGCTATACAGTGTTAAAAATGCAATATTTAAAAATAGACTGTTGAAATCAAGCGAAAAAAGACATATAATTAAGATAAACTCTTTTAAAAATGAATAACGCCCAAGCGCTCCTTGCAAAAAGGGGCGCGAGCGAGAAAAGGAAAGGGAGCGTCATGAAAAAAATACAAAAAGTATTGGTGGCAAACAGAGGCGAGATCGCCATACGTGTCATTCGTGCATGTCACGAGCTTGGTCTGAAAGCGGTAGCAATCTACTCGAAGGAAGACGTATACAATCTGTTCAGAACAAAAGCGGATGAAGCGTATCTTGTAGGCGAGGATAAGAGTCCTCTGGGCGCATACCTCGATATCCCCGGAATAATCGCCATAGCGAAGGAGAAAAACGTAGACGCGATACACCCCGGCTACGGATTTTTAGCGGAGAACGCGGAATTTGCCAAGGCGTGCGAGGACGCGGGCATAATCTTCGTGGGCCCCCCTTCGGATGTGCTTGCGCAGATGGGCGACAAGCTTATGGCAAAAGAGATAGCAAAGCGCTGCAACGTAAAGACTATCCCCGGTACGGAAAAGCCTCTTGCATCGCTTGAGGAAGCAAAGAAGACGGCAGCCGAGTTCGGCTATCCCGTAATATTAAAGGCAGCAGCGGGCGGCGGCGGCCGCGGCATGAGAAAGGTTGACGAGGAATCCGAGATGGAGAGCGCGTTCAACCTCGTTAAGAACGAATCGAAGAAGGCATTCGGCAGCGACGACATCTTCCTTGAGAAGTTCCTCGTTGAGCCGAAGCATATAGAAGTACAGGTAATGGCCGACAAGTACGGCAACATCGTACACCTGTTCGAGAGAGACTGCTCCGTACAGAGACGTTATCAGAAGGTCGTAGAGTATACTCCGGCGTTCTCCGTACCCGAGGAGGTAAGAAAGGCGCTCTATGAGGACGCAATAAAGATCGCGCGCGAGGTAAACTACGTAAACGCAGGTACCGTTGAGTTCCTCGTTGACAAAAACGGCGGCCACTACTTCATAGAGATGAACCCGCGCATCCAGGTTGAGCACACCGTAACCGAGATGGTAACGGGCGTTGACCTCGTTCGCACCCAGGTGCTCGTGGCAGACGGCGAAAGACTCGATTCGCCCGAGATAAACATCCCCTCGCAGGATGCTTTAAAGCTTAACGGCTGCGCGATCCAGTGCCGTGTTACGACCGAGGACCCCGACAACAACTTCGCTCCCGACACCGGCAAGATCACGGCATACCGTTCGAGCGGCGGCTTCGGCATAAGACTTGACGCGGGCAACGCGTACACCGGCGCAGTTATTTCGCCGTATTACGACAGCCTTCTCGTTAAGGTGACGGCGTTCGACCGCACGTTCATCGGCGCTATAAGAAAGGCCGTAACGGCTCTCGGCGAAATAAGAATCCGCGGCGTAAAGACCAACGTTGCTTTCGTAAACAACGTGCTTCGTCATCCTACGTTCAAGGAAGGCCAGTGCCATACGAAGTTCATCGACGAAACGCCCGAGCTCTTCAACACGAGACATTCTCAGGACAGAGCTACGAAGGTTCTTAAATACATAGGCGACAAGATTATAAACGCTCCCGGCGAGATACCGGAGTTCGAAAGCCCCAAGGCTCCCGAAGGCTTCGACACCCCGAAGCAGGAGGGCGTAAAGCAGATACTCGACCGCGAGGGCCCCGAGGGCTTAAAGAAGTGGGTACTTGCCCAGAAGAAGCTTCTTCTCTGCGACACCACGTTCCGCGACGCTCATCAGTCGCTGCTCGCAACGAGAGTAAGAAGCTCCGACATGGTACGCATCGCAAAGGCTACCTCGAATATACTTGGCAATGCGTTCTCGCTCGAGATGTGGGGCGGTGCTACGTTCGACGTGGCTCTTCGCTTCCTCCACGAGTGCCCGTGGGAGAGAATAGACGAGCTTCGTAAGTGCATCCCGAACATCCCGTTCCAGATGCTGCTTCGCGGCGCGAACGCCGTAGGCTACTCTAATTATCCGGACAACGTGATCCGTGAATTCGTAAGAGTATCGGCCGAGGCGGGCATCGACGTATTCCGCGTATTCGACTCCTTAAACTGGGTACCCGGCATGGAGATAGCCCTCGACGAGGTCGTAAAGCAGGGCAAGGTGGCAGAGGCTACCATCTGCTACACCGCGGACGTTCTGGACGACACTCGCGACAGCTACGGCTTAAACTACTACCTCAATCTTGCGAAAGAGCTTGAAAAGCGCGGCGCGCACTTCCTTGCAATAAAGGATATGTCGGGCGTACTTCGTCCGTACGCGGCGTTCAAGCTCGTAAAGGCATTAAAGGAAAACATCGGAATGCCCGTACAGGTCCACACGCACGACACGAGCGGCAACCAGGTGGCAACGGCCATCATGGCTGCACAGGCAGGCGCGGATATCGTGGATACGGCTATCGCAAGCATGTCCTCGCTTACGGCTCAGCCTTCTCTGAACGCAGTCGTTGCTGCATTGGAGCATACGGAGCGCGACACCGGCATAAAGGTACACGACCTGCAGCCGCTTCACGAATACTGGGCAGTTGCAAGAAAGATATACTGCGAGTTCGAGTCGGATATGAAGACTCCGGCTACGGACGTTTACCGTTACGAGATCCCCGGCGGCCAGTACACGAACTTAGGCCCGCAGGTCAAGAGCCTGGGTCTCGGCGACAGATTCACCGAGGTAAAGGAAAAGTACAGAGACGTAAACTATATGCTCGGCGACATCGTAAAGGTTACGCCGTCCTCCAAGATGGTAGGCGACCTTGCGATATTCATGGTACAGAACGACTTAACGCCCGAGAACATAAAGGAAAAGGGCAAGAACCTAAACTTCCCGGATTCCGTTGTAAGCTACTTCAAGGGCATGATGGGTCAGCCGTCGTGGGGCTTTGACAAGGAGCTTCAGAAGATAGTATTAAAGGGCGAGGAGCCCATCACCTGCCGTCCCGGCGAGCTTTTAGACGACGTTGACTTCGAGACCGTAAGAAAGCACATCGCCGAGCTCGGCGCAGAGCCCACCGACCGCAACGTGATGAGCTGGTGCATGTATCCGAAGGTATACGAGGATTACTTAAAGTTCAAGGAGGAGTTCAGCGACCTTACGAATCTTGAGTCGAAGGTATTCTTCTGGGGCATGAGACCCGGCGACGAGACGACGATAGACATCGAAGAGGGCAAGGAGCTCGTAATCAAGTTCATAAACCGCGGCGAACAGAACGACGACGGCACGCGTGAGATGATATTCGAGCTCAACGGCGCGCGCCGCGAGATAGCCGTAAAGGATAAGACGATAGTTACGGCTTCCGACAACGTTGTATTCGCGGACGCAAGCGACGACTTCCAGATCGGCGCGTCCATCCCCGGCATGGTATCGAAGGTACAGGTCAAGGAAGGCGACAAGGTGGAAAAGAACCAGGTAGTCGCTATCGTCGAGGCCATGAAGATGGAGACGAGCGTCGTTGCCAAGGTAGACGGCACGATAGAAAAGGTATACATCAAGGAAGGTCAGTCCGTAAAGGCGGGCGAGCTTCTCATCCAGATGGCGTAAACGTTATATTGAAAGGGCGGCTTTCGGCCGCCCTTTTTTCATGTAAAGGGGACAAAGAAATGGCACGAAATCTTATAATATACTATTCCCGCGCGGGCGAAAATTACTTCGGCGGCGAGATTAAGAACCTCGAAAAGGGAAATACAGAGCTCGTGGCCGAATATATCCGCGACGCGGCCGACGGCGAGACGTTTAAAATAGAGCCCGCCGAGGATTACCCCGCCGATTATAACGAGACGGCGAAAAAGGCGAAGGCCGAGCTTAAAGCGGGCGCGCGTCCCGCGCTTAAAGCATACCTTTCGGATATAAGCGGCTTCGACAACATATTCGTATGCGGCCCGTGCTGGTGGGGCACGTATCCGTGCGTCGTCTTCTCGCTTCTCGAACGCCTCGACTGGAAGGGGAAGCGCGTATTCCCCGTTATCACGCACGAGGGAAGCGGACTCGGCAGCGCGCCGAAGGATTTAAAAAAGATATGCCGCGGCGCGAAGATTGAAAAGGGCCTTGCCGTGGAGGGCAAGAGCGCGGCCGAAGCCTCAGACGAGGTAAAAGCGTGGGCGAAGGCGCAGATTTAGCGCGTCCGCGGTACCGCGTCAAATAAAATTTGCATTTTATCAAAAGTTATGTTAATATATTGATTATTACACTTGAGTCGGAGGTTCACTTAAATATGGCTCAGAGCAATCAGAAGGCTCAAAAGAGTACCCGCTCTTCAACCGCGGCGCGCTCTTCAAAGGCGGCGCGCTCCCCGGGCGCAAAAAAGCCCGTTTTAAAGGCGGAGCATAAAACTGCCGCAAAATCGTCGGGCACGTCGTCGGCGTCGAAGAAGCGCACAACGAAAAAGAATAAGGATCAGACGAAGCAGCTTGCCATGCGTGCGCTTCGCGGCGTTCTTCTCATAATCATAGGCGCGTTCATTCTTCTGTGCCTGTTTATCGACTCCATGGGCGCGGTAGGCAGCACGATAAAGACCGTGCTTATGGGCATCACGGGCGGCGCGGCGTATACGATACCGTTCTTCCTCATATATTCCGGCATACTGCTCATCATGCGCGAAACGCATAAGGGCATACGCGTAAAGACCGTGGCGTTCATAATAATAGTATGCATGCTCGCCGCGTTCATACATAACTTTACGCCGTATTCGGAGCTTACGGGCACGTTCGGCGAACGCGCCGCGGCATATTACGCCTCGGGCGGACGCGGCATATCGGGCGGCTTTATCGGCGGCATCATCTCGGGCGAGATATTCATGCCGCTCTTGGGCAAAACGGGCTCCGTCATCGTTGTCGTGATAATCCTTATCGTTGCGCTTATGCTGCTTACCAACGTGACGCCCGTCACGATATATAAATTCATAAAGCAGCGCGGCGAAAAGAAGGCTATACGCGACCGCGAGGATATGGAGATAATAAAGCGCCGCGAGGCCGAAAAAAAGGAGCGCGAAACGAAAGCCGAGATAAGGCGGCGCGAGGAGGCGGCCGTAAGACCGCAGCGTCCCCAGCCGCAGGCGCGCATATTTCACAGAAAGCAGACAAAAAGGCCGCAGATAGATATCGGCCTTGAGGACGACTATAAATTCACGCCCCTAAGCGACGAGATGGTCGAGGCCGTAAAGCGCGACAGGAACGTGGGCGGCGAAGAAAAGCCGAAGCATAAGTTCACCAATCTCTCCACCGAGGAATTTGACGCAAAGGTCGCGGAATTTTCAAAAAAAGCGGCTGAGGCAAAGAAAATAGAGGCAATGGAGAGCGAGCTTGCGGCGCGCGAGGCGCAAAGCGAGCTTGAGGCGGCGGCTCACCTTTCGGGCGCGTCCGCGACGGCACAGGACGGCGCGGCTCTTAAGGAAACAAAGCCCGCCGAGGCCGAAAAGCCGAAGGCCGTCTCCCCCGCTCCCGCAGCTCCCATAGCAAACCTTAAAGAGAACGGCGCGCAGCCGGAGGCTCCCCCCGCGCCCGTATACGTTTACCCGCCGATAACGTTACTCAAGCAGGACCTGTCGCAGAGCAGCCACGACGTATCGGCCGAGCTTCGCTCCACCGCGACGAAGCTTGTCGAAACGCTCAACAGCTTCAACGTATCGACGCAGATAGTCGACGTTTCGCGCGGCCCTACGGTCACGCGGTACGAGCTTCAGCCGAACGCGGGCGTTAAGGTGTCGAAGATAGTAAATCTTTCCGACGACATCGCGTTAAATCTCGCGACGGCGGGCGTGCGCATCGAGGCGCCCATCCCCGGCAAGGCCGCCGTGGGCATAGAGGTGCCGAACCGCGTAACGTCGAACGTGTACCTTCGCGACATCATAACGTCGCCCGAGTTCATACAGCAGAAAAGCAGGCTTACGTTCGCGCTCGGCAAGGACGTTTCGGGCAGCGTAATGGTGGGCGACATTGCGAAAATGCCGCATATGCTCATTGCGGGCTCTACGGGCAGCGGTAAATCCGTATGCATAAACTCAATGATAATGAGCCTTCTTTACAAGTCCACGCCCGAGGAGGTAAGGCTGCTTCTCATCGACCCGAAGGTGGTTGAGCTCGGCGTATACAACAGCATCCCGCACCTTATCATCCCCGTCGTTACCGACCCGAAAAAGGCGGCCGGCGCGCTTCGGTGGGCGGTAAACGAGATGCTCGGACGGTACAAGCTCTTCGCGGAGAACAACGTGCGCGACTTAAAATCGTACAACGAAGCGATAGCGAAAAAGGGAGACCCCGCTTTAAAGCCGCTTCCGCGCATAGTCATAATCATAGACGAGCTTGCCGACCTCATGATGGCGGCGCCCAACGAGGTCGAGGATTCGATATGCCGTCTCGCGCAGATGGCGCGCGCGGCGGGAATGCATCTCGTCATCGCTACGCAGCGTCCGTCCGTCGACGTTATCACGGGCCTTATCAAGGCCAACATAAACTCGCGCATCTCGTTCGCCGTATCGAGCCAGATAGACAGCCGCACGATACTCGACATGGGCGGCGCGGAGAAGCTTTTAGGCAAGGGCGACATGCTCTATCTGCCGATGGGCGCGCCCAAGCCGGTGCGCATACAGGGCTGCTTCGTAAGCGACGAGGAGATCGAGGCGGTAGTCGATTTCATAAAGCAGTCGCAGCAGAAGGAAGTAACGTACGACCAGACGATCCTCGACGACATCGAGAAGGAGAGCATAATAGGCCAGAAGGGCAAAGGCGGCGCGCATCAGAGCGGCGGCGAGGACGGCGACGACGCCGACGAAATGCTCGAAGCCGCGATAGAGATAGTCGTAGAGGCGGAGATGGCCTCCGTATCGCTTTTGCAGCGCAAATTGAAGCTCGGCTACGCGAGAGCGGCGCGCATCGTCGATCAGATGGAGCAGCGCGGCGTCGTCGGCCCCTACGAAGGCTCGAAGCCGCGAAAGGTGCTTATGACGAAGCAGGAATTCATGGAAAAGAAGATGGCAAACAACGATTGGTAAGATTAACGCCGCGGGGATACCCTGCGGCGTTTCTTTTAAGACAAGGAGGCATGGGGATGGCTTTTTTACCCGTGACAATGAAAGAGCTTCGCGACGCGGGCAGATATTACTGCGACTTCGTCGTGGTGACGGGCGACGCCTACGTCGATCATCCCTCGTTCGGCGCGGCGATAATCTCGCGCCTTTTGGAGGCGCAGGGCTTCACCGTCGGCATGATCGCGCGCCCCGACTATAAGTCGGCCGAGAGCTTTAAGGCTTTGGGGCGGCCGCGCTACGCCTTCATGGTCACGAGCGGCGCGATAGATTCAATGGTGTCGAATTATACGGCGGCGAAAAAGGTGCGCCGCGACGACGTATACGCGCCGGGCGGCAAGGGCTTCGGCCGTCCCGACCGCGCCGTCATAGTCTACTCAAACAAAATACGCGAGGCGTATCCCGACGTGCCGATAGCGATAGGCGGCCTTGAGGCGTCGCTCAGACGTTTCGCTCATTACGACTATTGGGACGACCGCGTGCGCCGTTCCGTGCTCATTGATTCCGGCGCGGACCTTCTCATGTACGGCATGGGCGAAAAGCAGATACTTGAGATCGCGCGGCGCGCAAAATCGGGCGAGAGCGTGCGCGATATGGACGGCATACGCGGCACGTGCGTCGTGCGCGCGTCGGCTCCGCCGGCGTCGGAGAGCGTCGTATACTGCGATTCTTTCGAGAAGGTGTCGTCGGACAGGCGCGCCTACGCGAAGTCCTTCAAGCTCCAGTCGGACGAACACGACCCCGTGCGCGGACGCACAGTCGTGCAGAAGCACGACAAACGCTTTCTTATACAGTATCCGCCGCAGCCGCCGCTTACGACAGAGGAGATGGACGCGGTCTACGCGCTGCCCTACGAGCGGACGTATCATCCGATGTACGAGGCTGCGGGCGGCGTTCCCGCGATAAAAGAGGTGGAGTTCTCGATAACGGTAAACCGCGGCTGCTTCGGCGCGTGCGCCTTCTGCTCTCTTGCCTTTCATCAGGGGCGCATGATCCAGACGCGCTCCGACGAGTCGGTCATCGCGGAAGCGAAGTCGTTCTTGAAGAATCCGCGATTCAAGGGGTATATCTCCGACGTGGGCGGCCCCACGGCCAACTTTCACGAGCCGTCGTGCGAGCGTCAGAAGGAGCACGGCATGTGCAAGGACCGCCGCTGCCTTACGCCGAAGCCGTGCCCGAACCTTAACGTCACTCACAGGCGATACAACGCGCTCCTTGAGAAGCTGCGCGCCATCGACGGCATAAAAAAGGTGTTCATCCGCTCGGGCATCCGCTTCGATTACCTCATGCTCGACCACGACGGCCGCTTTTTCGAGAATCTCGTAAAGTATCATATAAGCGGCCAGCTAAAAGTCGCGCCGGAGCATTGCAGCGACCGCGTGCTTATGTGCATGGGCAAGCCGCCTTTCTCGGTCTATGAATCGTTCGTCGCCGAATACGAGCGGCTCAACAAAAAGTTCGGCAAAAATCAGTACCTCGTGCCGTATCTCATGTCGTCGCACCCGGGCAGCGAGCTTTCCGACGCGGTGGCCCTCGCGCTTTATCTTAAAAAGAAGCATATGTCGCCCGAGCAGGTGCAGGATTTTTACCCCACGCCCGGCACCATGGCCACGGCGGCGTATTACTCCGGCATCGACCCGATGACGGGAAAGGAAATCTTCGTCCCGAACTCGCGCGAGGAAAAAGAGATGCAGCGTGCGCTTTTGCAGTTCTCGCGCGAGGAAAACCGCGAAAAGGTCATCGCGGCCCTAAAGCGCGCCGGCAGATACGACCTCATCGGCACCGGCCCCGGGGCCCTCGTCTCCCCCGAGCCTTCAAAGCGCAGCTATAAGGACAAAAAGGCGCATCCCGCCAAAAAGCATAAAAAAAAGCAGTGACCGCGGGCGCTTGACAGCGCCCGCCCGTCATAGTAAAATCGTATCATACGCGGGTGTGGTGAAATTGGCAGACACGCAAGATTTAGGTTCTTGTGCCCACGCGTGCAGGTTCAAGTCCTGTCACCCGCACCAAAAACGGCAGTTTTTTAACTGCCGTTTCTTTTTCTCAAAGTGCCCAAAAGTCAGTGTTTATGCGGGTTTTTGGCGTTTTCGGCGTGATGTTAAATACTGTTAAATCAAGCTAAAATACCGTTCGGTAGCACACGGTAGCACACTAAAAAACACGGCACAACGCGAGGCGTCAAGCGGCTTTTTCGGGCATAAAAAATCGGCGGTAGCACACTTTTAGACGGCAAACGCATAATTGCCCCCAAAAACCCGTATTTTTGTAATAAACAAAACGGCGGCAGACTTTTTTACGGTCTGCCGCCTTCGTTCATATCTGCCTCGATTTACGCCTGTCACGACGTCGCGGGAAGCTGTCGCCTCATGTCCGAGCTTCCCTTGTATTGCGTCCGCGCCCGCGTCCGAAAAGCCGACTCATGCGTCCGCGTCCGCCCTGCATCACTCCTGCCCTCAGGCGATATATCCCTCTCGTCCTCCCTGCATCGAGCCTGTTAGCAGGGAGAAAAAACGCCCTCAATTTACGTCTGCGGCCGGTTTCGCACCGGTATTTAGGTATGCGTCCCACTGTTATGTCCACTGTTATCAGCGGGACGCGCCGCCCCCCTGAAACCGTTTTTTTCACCGTTTTAAAACCGTTTTATCGGTGGACGCCCGCATACCCGACTCCCTCACGGGCGATCGTGCGCGTCAAACGCATCGCCCGACGCCTCGCGGCTCATAAAGCGGTCATACGCGGCCTTCATCATGGCCTGCCGCTTCCCGTAGGACAAATACCGCGCCCGTGACTCCCGTGCAATCTCGCGGCGCACCGCAGCCGCTTCCGCCGAAAGGCCGAACATATCCGTCGACTGCCAAAGCGCGCCGTCGTGATAATGCCTTCCGTAATCCTCATACAGCCCGCGAAGCTCCCGCGCGCTCCTCAGCTTGCGCATCGCCGCACTGTACTGCGCCGCGATATCGGAACGGTCTGCGCCGCATAACGCCGCGATCTCACAAAACGACGCGCCGCGCCAAAATCGAAGCTCTATAATATGCCTCTGCGTCTCGGTAAGGCCAAGCATCGCCGCGCGTATGCGCTCCTGCACGTCGGAAAGCTCCGCCGCCCTGTATGCGTCCGAAGCCCTCTCATCGGCCACCGTATCAAAGAGCGTTATGCTCTCGTCCTCGTCAATGTACGCATCGCCGCTCACCTCACGGTACGCGCCGCCGTGACGCGGCAGCCCCGATTGTCTTACGGCGGCATTGCGCAAATGATAGCCAAGATACGTCGCGAACGCAAAGCCCTTTTCGGGATCGTACGCCGCCACCGCGTCAAGAAAGCCGAAATACGCGCACTGCGTTATATCCTCGGCGTCAATCCAATTCGGAAGCCTGAGCCGCCGCGCAAATTCCCGCATAAGCTTAATGCAAAGCCCCTGCACCTCCTCCCACAGCGGCGTTAAATACTCCGTATGCCCCGCCCGTGCCATAAGTGCCATGTGTTCTCTGTCCATGCCGCGCCCCTCCGTGTTATAATACTGTCGGAGGAGCGCGGCGCATCGGTCATCGGAGCTTGCGTGAAGCCGCTTCGGCCTTTTTCTGCAAGGAGCGAATACGCACTTCTTCGCCTACGAGCATACAGAAGTATTTGAAGTCCACGTATCCCTCGCCGTAACAGCGTTCTATCTGCGCCGCTTTCCTCTCTGCGGCCTTTACGGCGTAATAATAATCATTAGTCATATCGTTTCCCCTTTCACTCGATTATCCCCGTAGCGGGGAACATCTTCATAAAGACGTCGCCGCACTTGCCGTGCCTGTGCTTCGCCACGTTAAAAGAAATCCCCTTGAACTCACCGAGCTTGTTCGTCCCCTCGGTCTCCGTCTCCGACAGGAGAATAACGCCGTCGGCATCCTGCTCCAAATTGCCGCTGTCGCGCAGATGAAATACCTCCGGTGCGCCCTTTGCCGCTTCACGGTTAAGCTGAGCGAGGCACAGCACGGGGACGCCGAACTTTAATGCCATCTGCTTTAACTCCCGCGAAAAGTCGCTTATAACGTCGTAGCGCGAGCGCGTATCGCCCGCCTGACGCGACAAAAGCCCGATGTAGTCTATTACCACAAACTCCGGCTTGTCCTTCATGCGGCGTATCTGCGCGCTTATCTGAGCCGTCGTCGCTCTCCCCGAAATACTGCGGAAGCGGCTTGTTTTGAGCCGCGATATCGCCTCCGTGACGCGGCGGCGTTCCTCGTCGTTCATTTCGCCGTTTAAGACCTTCGTATACGTCACGACGGCTTCTCGCGCCACACGGCGCGCCGCTATCTGCTCTGCGGTCATCTCCATGTTCACGTACATGACAGTCTTGCCGCGCGTCGCCACGTTCTGAGCTACCGAAAGCGCGACCGTCGTCTTTCCCTTGCCTGGACGCCCCGCCAATATGTAAAGGCCGCCCTCTACAAATCCGCCGCCCAAAATGCGGTCAAGGGGGGCAAAGCCCGTGGGGACGCGCACCTGTCCGCCTTCCGCAAGACTGCGGGCAAGCGCGATAAGGTCTGAATTATAAAAGACGTCGTTCGCCTTCGCGCCCTTTTCCTTTGCCGCTTCAAGCGCATTGAGTACATCCTCCGTTATCTCGTCTACGTCCCTGCCCGTTGCGATATCCTCGTGCACCCGAAGGGCGAGTTCATTAAGACGATTGCGCGCCGCCTTCTCTCTGAGCCCTGCGCAGTAATCGGGCAGAGCCGCCACACTCCCCACGGCCTCCATAGCCGCAAGCCACACGGCCTTGTCTGCCGCCTTGCCGTTCTTTTCAAGCAGAGCCATTACCGTAAGATGATCGATATTCGCTCCCTCGTCGGACAGCGCACACGCGGCCTCGAACGCATCCCTGTATTCGGAAGTCGTGAAGTCCTCGGCGGCTATCAGTCCCGCTGCCGTTATTAAGGCGTCTTCATCACCGAGAAGGATAGCCCCGATTATCGCTTGCTCAATATCCTGAGCATCAAAATTATTTATCATGCTCTATATCCTTTCTTAAGTTTTTTGTCGCTTTAATTTCGGCAATTGCTTTTTTGGCAATCTCATGACAAGGCTTTCTCTCCATTATGCCGTCAGCGACTTGATCGGCGACAGCCTCCAACCAATTATTTGAATTATTATTCATTGTTTACCTCTGTTCTTAATTGGCGGGGAGCGCGCTTTTCGCGGCGCGCCCCCGCCTGTTTTATTATTTAGTTTTATCTTATGTTTTTAATGCGTCACCTTTTTGGACTACGCTGTCGTCACCTTTTTGGACTACGCTGTCGTCACCTTTCTGGACTACGCTACCTTCACCTTTAGGTAACGGTACGGCTGTGTTCGTGAGCTTGTAGCGCGTTGGGTTTTTCCCGTTCGTTTTATAATCCAGAATGCCGTGATTAAAAAGCTCGTCGCGTGCGCGTATTATAGTTTCTTTCTTCAAACCCGTATAGTCTCTTAAATAATCCAGCGTAGCGAGAAACCATTCTGGCCAGTACGCCGAATTGTCCACCTCTATCAGGCATAGCCACAATAAACGCGCCCTTGGGCTTAATTTAAGTTTTCGGGAGAACGCAATGGCATGTCTCATCTCCGATATGTAGTTTCTTGAATTACTTTCGCTCATTTTGGCACTTTCCTCTTGTCAAGGCCGTGCCTTGAGTGATAAAGTATAAATATAGGATTACCCGCTTCGGCGGGACTTGCATACTTCTATTCCGGCGCACCGCCAAGTGAAAAGTCGGGATAGAAGTATTTTTTTGCCCCGATGCCGCTCGCCACAAAGGTGGCTCTCTTGCTGTCATGGTCACACCTCCTCTCATACGTGCTTCTCACGGCACCACGCTTCGAAGGCGCGACGCTCAACTTTGTAATTCTTACCCACACGGATTACAGCCGGCCCATCCTTTCTGTAGAACAGCTTACGTGCCGTGGGGATCGAGCAGCCAAGCATTTGGGCAATATCCTTTGTTGTGTAAAAAATCAGTCTCTCGTCATTCTGGTCTGCAGTTTTATCTATCATGGATAAGACCTCCTTCATTAATATCTTTGCGTCTGCGCGCGGCGGCGAAATTGAGCTTCGCCCGCGCGCTTAATTTACGCCGCGTTTCCTCGCTTATTTTACGAGGCTTTTTAACCCCTATAAGCTTCTTGGTGAAAGTATACGTCCTTGAGTGTTCGTCCTCGGAAATAAGGGTAACTGTCGAGGATTTTGCCCTCATTTCGTCGAGTATACGCATGAGCCGCCTGTCGTGCGTATAGCAGACGGCGTTTTCCTCGCCCTCGTTATACGTGATAACGGTCTCCTGCTCGACTTTTGATAATCGCGCCATGTAATGCTCCTTTCTCACGCCTTGCCTTCGGCCTGAAGTTTCTTTTCCGCCTTGCGCTCCCAATAACGCTTGTTATTTTCGGCGATGCGTGCCTTGTTCTTTCGGCGGTATTCACGGTAATACTCTCGCTTGGTTTCTTTGACCGTCTTTTCAAGTTCGGAACGCTTCATTAGTTCACCCCCCTTTGTTTTTATTTTTCTCTTGACTTTGTTTGGGAACAATGATATTATAATTGTGACAAAATAAAAGTCAAGCCAAAAACAAAAATATGTCATGTCAAATTAAACTTTGTGACAAAAATCAAGAATGAAAATGGGAGGTCTTCCTATGAGTGACAAAAAAACTATTGAGAATGTTATTGATCTGGATAGATTGAGAGCACTTATCGATAAGGAAAAGGCGAGGCAAGTCATTGCCGATAAAATCGGATGTAACGTGTCGTTGATAACGCGCCATTATAATGCACAGAAAATTGTAACCGTTGATTTCCTGAAAAAGTATGCCGAATACTTTAACGTATCCGCCGATTACTTATTAGGCTTGACCGATGCGCCGACGAACGACAAAGATTTACGCTTCGTATGCGACTATACGGGCTTGAGTGAAGAAGCGGTCAAGAGTATCAAATACGCCGAGAAAAATACGCTGCTTTCCGCAGGATATAATTTGCTTGACATAAACAAAGTGGATAAATATATAGACCAAGCGCGTCCGATTATATCTCATATACTCTCAAACAAGCAGTTTTACGGTTTGATTGCGAAGCAGCTGATTATTAGAGCGAACAAATTGCGGCAGATTGAAATACTGTATGAGTTTGATAAGGCTTATGACACCGTTTTCTCAAATGAAGGCAAAACTCCGACAGAGAAGGATATAGGATATGTGCTGAAGGCAAACGATGAGGTTTTGAAATTATATAGCGAAACGAAAGCGTATGCCTATGATATGCAGGAGGATTTAAAAGTAATCTTTCCGTTTTTCAACGATTTACCAAGCAGAGATAAAATAGACAAGCTGCGAGAGGTTGTCCACAGGTGGACTTACGTAAGAGCATTGGAAAAAGCGAATGACAACACGGGAGGTGCAGACAATGGCTAAGAAGAACGCTAACGGCGACGGCGGCATATTTTACAGCAAGTCTCAAAAGCTGTGGCGCGGTCAGATAACCATAGGCTACGACGAGAACGGCAATCAGAGACGCAAGAGCGTTTCGGGCAAGAACCCGCAGGAGGTCAGGCAGAAGCTCAAGCAGATCGAGTACGGCATATTCTCCGGCGAATTCGTCGATAAGAGCAATATAACGATATACCACCTTGCAAAACAGATGATCGTCGACAAGTACAATCTGAACGAGATAAAAGAAAACACGTATCTTACTCACATTTCGACGCTGAAGCGGCTGCAGCCCATATACAATACGCCGCTTCAGAAGGCGAACGAAACGCAGATCAGGGCTTATCTGCAGGGACGGATAAATAAATCGAACTCCATACTGAAAAAGGACTTTCAGCTTCTCAACGCGACGTTCAAAGAAGCAATTAAGCGCGAAATAATCACAAAAAACCCGATGGATCATATAAAGCAGCCGAGGTCAAAGCAGAAGCGCGAGAAGGTAAGAGCCTTCACACTCGACGAGCAGAACAAGCTTCTCTTTGTCCTTCTGAACGTGGATATAAAATACAGCCGGCAGATGCTTCTGTCCATGTTTACGGGAATGCGCATGGGCGAAGTCAACGCCCTGACGAAGCGGGACGTAAATCTTATATTCAATACGATAAGCGTAAACAAGACGATCTCACGCGGCGAGAAGGGCAAGGCCGTTTTGGGCGATACGGCAAAGACCTACGCGGGCAACAGGACGATTATAATGACCGAGGACGTTCGGACGATACTTTCGGAGTGCATGGAATACGCCGAAGGCGATATGCTCTTTACGACAGAAAGCGGCGGCCTCGTTACGAGCAATCAGGTGAACATGGAGCTTTCGCGCGTCCTGAAGAAATATAAGATAGTCGACGAGACGGTACGCGGGAAGGTGTCGTGCCATTCTCTTAGGCACACATACGCCACAAGGATGATTGAAGGCGGTATGCAGCCGAAGGTATTGCAGAAGCTCTTAGGGCATACGGATATAAGAATAACGATGGACACATACTGCGACGCCTTCGATAAATTCCAAAGCGAGAACATCGCCGCCGCGAATGAATATCTTCGTCAAAACGGCCTCACATTACAGCCTTCCAAACAGGCTTCCGATGCCGTATAAAAACGCTGACAAATACTGTTAAATCAAGTTGAAAATACGATGCGTAGCACACGGTAGCACACTAAAATTTAAAAAAGTCAGTATTTATGCGGGTTTTTAGGGGGTATTGTTTTGTCACCCGCACCAAGCCGCCGTCTTGCCCCATTCGGGGTGAGGCGGCGGTTATTTATTGTGACAGGACTTGAACCTTAAGAAGGCGGGCGCCGTTAAGAAAACAGTCCGGTGGACTGTTTTTAGGCGGCCGGAGCGCAGGCGGCTGTGCCGACAAGCTCGGCATATGCAAAGCATATGCGGTCCTGTCACCCGCACCATGAAAGGCAAATCCGAACCCTTCGCCAATCGGCCCGGGTTCGGATTTGTTGTTTGTTTCTAATATCCGAAATTTAATCTCAAAAATGCAAAAGCGGAAAGCGGAAGACGTTAAAGACGCATATTTCTTGCCGCCTTTCCCCCATGCTACCTCATCTGCGCGGCTCTCCTTAACATATCCAACGCATAATTTGCCGTAATCAGGCGCACCATTTCGCGCACGGTGTACGAAATATTGAGCTTGCGCGTCTTTACTTCCGTGCCGTCGTAAAGCGCGATGTACACAAGGCCCGCGGGCTTCTGCTCGCTTTGGCCGGGGCCCGCGACTCCCGTCACGGCGAGGCCGAAATCGGCGCCCGACGCCTCGTATATGCCCTTCGCCATTGATATGGCGCACTCCTCGCTTACGGCGCCGTGCTCCTTTATTATCGCCTCGTCTACACCGAGAAGCTTCATCTTCGCCTCGTTCGAGTACGCGACTACGCCCATGCCGAACACGTCGGACGCGCCGGGGATATCCGTTATGCGCTTCGCGATAAGGCCGCCGGTGCAGCTCTCCGCGAACGCCGCGCGAAGTCCCTTCTCCTTTAACAGCTTCACGATGGCGTTCTCTATCGTGCCGACGTCGACGCCGTAAATATAATCGCCTACGCGCTCTCTCACTTTTTCTATCGCCTCGTCGATGAGCCGCTCGGCCTCCTCCTTCGTCTTGCACTTCGCCGTAACGCGCAGAATGCATTCGCCCTCCTTCGCGTAGGGCGCGATGGTCGGATTCGTCGACGTCGTCATCATATCGTAGAGCCTGTCCTCGAGCGTCGACTCGCCTATACCGGCCGTGTAGATCGTCTTCGACGCGATTATCGAATCGCAGAACTGCGAAAGATAGTCGACGACCGAATTTTCGAACATCGTCGTCATCTCTCTGGGCGGGCCGGGCAGCATGATCGCGATCTTCCCGTTGTCGTCCTCCACGGCGCAGCCGGGAGCCGTGCCCATCTTGTTCTCAAAGATGACCGAGCCCTCGGGCATAAGCGCCTGCTTTAGGTTGTTCGGCGTCATTTCACGCTTTATCTTCTTGAAAAAGCCCTCGATGCGCGCCCGCGACGGCTCGTGCATAACGAGCTTCCTGCCGAAATTGCGCGCTATCGTCTCCTTTGAAAGGTCGTCGTAGGTGGGACCGAGTCCCCCCGTCGTAATGATGATATCGGCGCGCGACTTCGCAAGCTCCAGCGCGCGTTCGAGCCTGTCGGGGTTGTCGCCCACGGTCGTCTGATAATATACGTCGATGCCCATCTGCGACAGCTTCTCGGATATATACTTCGCGTTCGTGTTTAAGATATTTCCCAAAAGCAGCTCCGTGCCTATGGAGATAAGCTCCGCGCTCTTTTTACTCGTCTTTTCCATATTGTCCCCCTCGTGTATTTATTCCCGCTCGTCCGGGTTTATACGTATTTTCACTATGCCGAGCATGGCCTCCTCGATGAGCGGCGCAAAGTCGAACATCGCCTCTGCCTCTTTGACCTCCTCGACGCTCGGCCGCGTCTTCGGATGCTTCGGCGTAAATACCGTGCAGCAGTCCTCGTACGGCAGTATCGACGTTTCAAACGCGCCGATCTTTCGCGATATTTCAACTATCTCGGTCTTGTCCATGCCTATAACGGGCCGCAGCACCGGCATTGTCGCCGCCGAATCCGTCGAGGCCAGCGCGTGCATCGTCTGACTTGCCACCTGGCCTATGCTTTCGCCCGTCACAACGGCCAGCGCGCCCACGCGCTCGGCCTGCGCGCACGCTATCTCCATCATGATGCGGCGCATGACGAGCGTTGTAAGCTCGTCGGGGCAGTATTTCTTTATATGCTCCTGTATCGTCGTGAACGGCACGACGTAGAGGTTCATGCGCCCCGCGTAGCGCGAGAGTATGTGCGCAAGCTCCTTTACCTTCTCAAGCGCCTGATTAGACGTGTACGGATAGCTGAAATAATGTATGCACGACAGCTCCACGCCGCGCTTCGCGGCCATGTATCCCGCCACGGGACTGTCAATGCCGCCCGAGAGCATGAGCATCGCCTTGCCGTTCGTGCCGACGGGCATTCCGCCCGCGCCCTTTATGCGTCCCGCGTGAACGTAGGCCATCTCGTCGCGTATCTCGATATTGACGATGACGTCGGGCGAATGAACGTCCACCCGAAGATGCGGGAATTTTTCGAGAAGATACCCGCCCGCCTCGGCCGCGATCTCGGGCGACTTTAACGGGAACTGCTTGTCGGAGCGCTTCGACTCCACCTTAAAGGTGCGCGCGCGCGACAGCTCGCCGCGGCAGTAATCGGCCGTAAACGGCAGTATCTTTTCCATATCCTTTTCGCATTCCCCCGCGCGAGAAAGCGACGCTATGCCGAAGACGCGGCAGAGCGCCTCGACTGCCCGGTCCATGTCGCAGTCGCCCTCGGGTGTGACGTAGACCGCCGACTGCGCGTGAGTTATCGTAAATTCGCCGCAGGGCTTTATCACGCGGTTTACGTTCGCGATGAGCTTGTTTTCAAAGCTTTTGCGGTTTAAGCCCTTCAAAACGAGCTCGCCCATTTTAAGTAATATTATCTCTTTCATGCTTCCTCCCGTTATGCGTGTATGAGCGTGCGCGCGCCTTCGGTCATCCGCGCGGCGAGCTCTTCCGCCTCTTCGGGCGTGTTGAAGTCGCCAATGCTTATGCGAACGCCCGTTTTATACGTTTTTTCGTCGAATCCGGCGCGCGATAGTATGCTCTTCGACTTGTGCTTCGACGAGCAGGCCGACCCGACCGAGATATATATGCCGAAGCCCTCAAGGTAATGAAGCATCGTCTCGCTCATCACGGGCGTCGATACGTTTAAGATGAACGGGCTCGAATTTTCGGGCGAATTTATCCGAAAAAGCTCCGGATGCGCCGAAAGATTCGCGATTATGCGCTCCTTTATCATTCGCGCGTGCTCCATGCGCGCGTCGAGACGCGCGTACCCGATCTTCGCGGCCTCGGCGAACGCCGCTATCGCGGGCGTGTTCTGCGTGCCGGAGCGAAGCCCCGACTCCTGCCCGCCGCCGAACGTTACGGCGTTTATCTTCGTGCCGCGCTTTATATAGAGCGCGCCCGCGCCCTTCGGCGCGTGTATCTTGTGCGCGCTCAGCGTCAGAATATCGGCGGGCACGGTCTTAATCGAAAATTTTATTTTAAGATATCCCTGCACCGCGTCGCAGTGGAGCGTCGCGCGCGGGCATTTTTCGTCCGCAAGCCTTTTAACGCGCGCGATATCGTTTATCGTGCCGAGCTCGTTGTTTACGAGCATTACGCTGACAAGCACGGTCTTCTCGTTTAACGCTTCCGTTAGCGCCGCGTAATCAATTTCACCCTTCGGCGAAGGGATGCATATAACCTCGAAGCCGCGCGCCTCAAGCGCCTTCGCGGTATTTTCGACCGAGGCGTGCTCGACCGAGGATATGACTACGCGGTTCCCCGCGCGCCTTTTCGCGTCCGCCGTGCCGAGAAGGCTTATGTTGTTTCCCTCCGTGCCGCCCGAGGTAAAGAATATCTCCTCCGGCTTCGCGCCGAGCGTGCGCGCGATCACGTTTCGCGCGGCCTTTAGCTCCCCCTCGGCCGCCGTGCCGAACGAATGTATGGCGGAGGGGTTCGCGTACCCCTCGCGCATCAGCGCGGCCGCCTTTTCTATGGCCGCGTCATAAGGGCGCGTCGTCGCGGCGTTGTCAAAATATATCATGTGCCTGCTCCCCGAAAAATATTTACTAATAAATAGTATACCACGCACCCGCGCGCCGTTTCAATCTTTTTAAACGCGCGCATAAAAATATGCGGCGAAGCCTTTTCGCCGCATATATGCGTTTTATTCACGTGTTCCGTCCGTCTGCGAATCGTCGGGCGGTTCTATGTCCGGCACATCGGGAAGCATATCGAGATATTCTCGCATTTTCCTTCGCCCGGCCTTTGTAAGATTATGCTTATTGGCATAATACTCGCTTTGATTGCTCATCAGCGTAATATACATTTCCGAAAGCACATCGCGGTAGATCTTTACGTATTCGCGTATTTCCGGCGGAAAATCTTCCGGGTCGATTCTTTCTTTCAGTCCCGGAAGCGACGCCCATACGGCTTCGGGAAAACCCCATCCGCTGCATTGATTCATTAGCTCCCGTTTAGCGTCGAACAAAAGCCACCCGGCCTCGGCAATCCACCGCGGCGCTTTGTCCCATCCGTATGACCGTCTCAGTTTACTCAAATACATTTCGTATGCAGAAAGTTTTCTCATGTGTGCCGACTCCTTTTTAAGCGTTTTTTATGCCGGACGCACGCTCTGCATCCCTTCGGTTTATTCTCCCTTTAGATACGCGATTATCTCGTCGGCGTTCGTGTCGGGCTTAGCCTTTTTCCACACCTTTTCGATAACACCCGACTCGTCGATAAGATAAGTCGTGCGCACGACGCCCATCGACGCCTTGCCGTAGAGCTTCTTCTCCTGCCATACGCCGTAAGCCTGTATCGCCGAAAGCTCCGGATCGGACAGAAGTATGAACGGCAGATCATTCTTTTCGGCAAACTTCCTGTGAGACGCCTCACTGTCTTTACTTACTCCGATGACGGCAGCTTTGAGCTTCTCGTATTCGCCGTAGGTGCGCCCGAACGCGCACGCCTGGCGTGTGCATCCCGACGTATTGTCCTTCGGATAAAAGTATAACACGACCCTGCGCCCCTTAAAGTCCGCAAGCGACACGGCGCGTCCGTCCTTGTCGTTTAGGGTAAACTCCGGCGCCTTCATTCCCGCTTCAAGCATATTCGTCCTCCTTCTGCGGTATTATGTAAACCAAACCTCTACTTCGCCGCGCTCGTAAGCACGCGGCAGCCGTCCGGCGTTACGAGCACGAGGTCTTCTATTCTTACGCCGAACTCGCCGGGGAGGTAAATGCCCGGTTCAACGGAGAAAACCATACCCTCGCGCGCGACGGCGTCGCTTGCGGCGCTCACGTCGGGCGGCTCGTGGCAGTCGAGCCCAAGCCCGTGACCGAGCCTGTGCGTGAACAAAGGCCCGTAGCCCGCGTCCTCTATTATCCTACGCGCCGCGCGGTCGATCTCGCACAGCGGCACGCCGGGACGCACGGCGGCGATACCCGCCGCATTCGCCTTTTTCACGATTTCGTAGACTTCCTTCTGCTTATTCGACGGCTCGCCGAAGAATACGGTGCGTGTCATGTCGCACCAATAGCGCGAAACAGGCGTAAACAGGTCGAATATAACGCTGTCGCCCGATTTTATCACCGTCGTGTCGCTCTCGTGATGCTCCTCGGCGCAGTGCGCGCCGAACGCGACTATCTGCGGCGTGGGAGCGTCCGCGCCGCGCGCGGAAAATTCGCGGTTTATGTCCGTCATAAGGCCCGCCTCGGTCACGCCCTCTTTAAGCGAACGTATCGCGAACGATATGACCTCGTCGTTCATCCTCGAGGCGTGTACGAGCGCCTCGATCTCGCGCTCGTCCTTTATAAGGCGCGCCGCGTCGACGGGTGCGCTGCCCACGACGGGACGGACGTCGGGGCGCTTTTCCATGAGCGAAATGAGGAATTTCGCGCTCCAGAATTTATCAATGCCGACCGTGCCGGGTTTTAAGATCTTCGCGATATCCGCCGTCGGGTCGTCGTTGTCGGTATGTATCGTCTGCGGGAACACCTGCTGATTTAGCTTAAAGAGCAGATTTCCGAAGAGCATACCGCGCCCCGTATCGTCGAGATAAAGCGCGAGCATCCGCTCGTGCGGGTCGACCCACTGACCCGTGAGGTAATAAACGGGCGCGCTCGCCGTTACGATTATCTGGGAAAGCCCCATTGCGCGCATATTTTCGGTAACTTTTTTGATTCTCTGTTTATACATATCATTTCACCATCACACAAACCAAAGTACATTTTTCGTCGGAACGATTCTCACAGAAGTGGCGCTCGCCCGCGGGTATCAACGTCACGTCGCCCGCCGAAACGACCGCCCGCGTCTCCCCGCTCTCGGTATAGAGCGAGCCTTCGATAAAGAACGAATATTCGTCCTCGGTATGGACGCTCTCGCCCGTTTCGGGCACGCGCACGTGCGGCTCGAACGTTATTACGGAGAATTTCACGGCCTCGCGGCCGCCCGTTTCGTTAAGTACGACGCGCATGTCGTAAAGCGGCGCGCCCACCGAAGAAAAGTCCGACAGTTTTTTAATCTGCATATAAAAAACTCCTTATAAAGTATTTTAAAGCCTTCGCAAAGCCTCCCCCCCTCGGGGGGAAGGTGGCCGCAGGCCGGATGAGGGGTTATTGCCTCCATCTCCGAGGGAGGTGGCAGCGCCGTCGGCGCGTGCGGTTATAAGCTTGCCTCCCCTGAAAGGGGAGGTGCCGAAGCGAAGCAAGGCGGAGAGGTCGTCTCTCAAGCTCAAAATAAGCATCACGGTCAAGCATTTAACCTATCTTCGCGCTTATTTTAAGCCTCACATCCTGCTTTATCATTTTTCTTTTTAGAGCTCTGCTCTAAAGACTCAAATCGCCTCCCGCGGGGGTTCTTTTGGAAACAAAAGAACCAAAATTTCCGAGAGGCCGCAGCCTCTCCGTCTCTCCGCTCCTCGCTCCCGGCCACGCTCACGCGGGCCTCTCCGCTCGGCGTTACTTCGCCATATCTTTAATACTTCTCCTTCGAATAAAGGCGCAATTTGCGCTAATACTTATAGTTGCCTCGATATGAGGCATCATTCGAGATATCCTCGCGTTCAATTAAATTCCGCGGCCGAGCCGCTCCAAGTCTTCGCGCCCGCTGGCAGTTGCTTTCAGCAAAACAATGCATCCCCCATCGGCCAAGCCGTGTCGGGCGCATCGTGCGCCCGTCTGATTCTGATTGCGTCATCTTCCGATGATGAATGACGTCGACGGCGGCAAAAAACATGGGGGACGGGGGGAAATCGGCGCTAAGCGCTGATGTGAGCTTGCATTTAGAAGAAGTCCCGCGAGCCTCAGCCGATTTCCCCCTCA
>JAFWDJ010000018.1 GCA_017513095.1 Clostridia bacterium
AGCATCAGCGCAAGGATCATCGAAATCAGACGTTTTCTTTTCATAGCGATACTCCCTTTCATTAAATCTTAGGTATATTTATTATACCCCCGAATTATTCCCGTGTCCATAATTAAAAAAGAGCGGCCGTGCCGCTCTTTTAAAGCTTTTAAGTTTATCCCCGCGCCTGATAGATCGCGCGCCAGTTCACGTCCGCGTAATCCTCCATTGATTCGACCGTGGGGAAGTATTCCGAGAATCTTTCGTCGGCCGTGTCGCCGTCTACGTATTTGCCGTCCCACGCGCCGTCGATGTAGAACATGAAGACGATGCCGTCGCCGTCGCGGTCGATGTCCGAGGGGAACGGCTTGCCCGAAAGGTCCCTGGCGGCCACCGTCTTGTCCCAGATCGCAATGCTCGTCTTATATTCGTATACGTCGGCATCTTTGTTGTACTTATAGATGTCGTAGGGGATGAAGCCATAGCTTTCAAGGCCGATTCTATCGGGCCAGAGCACCGTTATAATGCCGTTGTTGAAATACGAAAGATCGGGAATCGCCGAAATCTCCGGCGTGAACTCTCCCGTTGCTTCATTGAAGGCGTATACTATCTCCACGGGCTCGGTCGCGTTGTTTATTGTGAATAAAAGCTCCGTTTTGCCGTCGCCGTCAACGTCGCATACGGCGTACCAGTCATAGGCTATCGCGTCCGTAAAGGTTATGTCGCGCCCGTCGGGAAGCCTGCCCGTCGCCGTAAATTCGTTTACCGCGTTTGCCGCCGCCCTTGCAAAATCGGGCGCGCCGGACTCGCTCGGACGGGGGACGTTAAAGCTCTTTCTCTTTTCGGGGTCGAGCATACGGGTAAGTATGGCCGCAACCTCGCTGCGCTTTATATTCGAGTCGGGCGAGCAGTTAAAGTCCGCGTCGACGCCCTGCACTATGCCCGCACGGTACATCATGTATATTTCGTAAGCGTGCGGATGCGTTATCGGCACGTCGGGTATCGCGCCCTCGGGCACTTCGTTTATTTCTGCCTTGTCAAGATTCAGGGCATACGCGAATATCGCCATATACCCGGCGCGCGTCGCGGGCGCGTTCCAGTTTAAGTCCTCTATGATTAGTCCGCACTGCTTTGCGTAATCGACGTACGGCTGATACCA
Source organism: Clostridia bacterium (assembly GCA_017513095.1). Taxonomy (GTDB): domain Bacteria; phylum Bacillota; class Clostridia; order Oscillospirales; family RGIG577; genus RGIG577. Next base: position 1,139 of record JAFWDJ010000018.1, read on the forward strand.
CGGATTGCCGTTTGAAAGCGTGATTTTACCTAAGTTGTCCTGCTGATGAATGCATGCGGCAAGCTTTACGGCCTCGGCGTACGTCATATTGTCGTCGGGCGCGAATTTATCAAGCGACTTGCCGTTTATCAGCTTTAGATTGTACGCGTTCAAAACGTCGGACGCGTACCACGCGTCGGCGGGCACGTCGGTAAACGGCATATCCGCAGCCATAGCCGCCGGCAAAAGCGCAAACGCGAGCACAAGCGCAAGAAATGCGGAAATAATGCGTTTTCTTTTCATGGTGATACTCCCTTTCATTATAAATTCCTGTTATAAGTATTATAATGCCTTCGCGCGCGTGTGTCCATATTATTTGTTTGGGCAAAAAAAGAAGGGCAAAAAGCCCTTCTTTTTATAGTTTAATTAGGATGCCAAAAAAGAGGCCGGAATTGTCGATTGACGAGCGTCGGCGTATTAAATACGATAGAGAGGCAATCGGCACATAGCCGAAAACGCCGTAACCCGAAGGTTACGGCGCAAAAGTTACATTGAAAAGGCGTGCGTAAAACTCTCTCGATTTAAAATAATAGCTTCACGCGTCTTTCGCTTTTATACTTTTTTATTTTCGGCGGTCCGGCCCTTTTTGGGCGGCCCGGGGTTTAGCCTCTGGACTGGTACATCGCATGCCACTGGGGATTTACGAGGCTGTCGAAATCGCCCTCGTTCGGGAAGAACTGCGACAGATACTCCTCAGATGCGCTTTCGTCAATGTACTTGCCGTCCCATACGCCGTCGAAATAGAACATGTATACTATGCCGTCGCCGTCCTTGTCGTCTGCGTCGGGGAACGCGGTCTTAAGATCGGCCGACCTCAAAGCCGTCGCCTTGCTCCAGTTGGTAACGCCCATAACGTACTCGTAATCATCGGCGTCCTTGTTATACTGATATATGTCGAAGGAAGTGGAGCCATAGAGCTCAACGCCCGTCTGCTGCGCCCACGGAGCGTATATTATACCGTTCTGGAAGTACGTAAGGTCGGGGTTTGAGGCTATCTCACGCTCGAACGTGCCGTTCGATTCGTTGAACTTGTATACAACCTCAAGCATCTTGTCTGCGGCAGTGTTGTAGATCGTGAACATAAGCTCATACTTGCCGTCGCCGTCAACGTCGTATACTGCATAGTAATCGTATACGTCGTTATACTGATAATCGACCTTTTCGCCGTCCGGCAGGGTGGCCGTTGCGAGATATTCGTTCAATGCGTTAGCTGCAGCCGAGTCGAAATTCGGCGCGCCCGATTCCTCGGGATAGGGGATCGAGAAGGTCTTTCTCTTTTCGGGGTCCATTATGCGCGTGATTATCGCGGAAACTTCGCTTCTCTTAATGTTCGAGTCGGGAGCGCAGCTGAAGTTCGCGTCAACGCCCTGAATGATGCCTAAACGGTACATATAATAAATTTCATATGCCTGCGGATGCGTTATCGGCACGTCGGGGATGGAGCCCTCGGGAACGTAGTTTATCTCGGCGGTGGGCAGGATATGCGCGAATATCTCAAGATAGCCCGCGCGCGTAGCGGGAGCGTTCCAGTCGTACTCGTGAGATATTATGCCTGCCGCTGCGGCATAGTCAACGTAAGACTGATACCACGGATCGCCGTTCTCGAGCGTTATCTCGCCCTCGCTCATGAGCTGCAGCATGCAGGAGGCAAGCTTTACGGCCTCGGCGTACGTCATATTGTCGTCGGGCGCGAACTTGTCGGCTGACTTGCCGTTTATGATGCCGCTTTGATACGCGCTCTCAACGTCAGCGGCGTACCACGCGTCGTCCGGTACGTCGGTAAACGGCAGATCGGCCGCCATAGCCGCCGGCAGCAGCGCAAACGCGAGCATAAGCGCCAGAACTATGGATATTATGCGTTTTCTTTTCATGACAATTCTCCTTTGCAATAGATTTTCAATATAAAGGTATAAATATTATATTCCTTTTTTCGACGCGTGTCCATAGAGAAGAAATAAAAAAAGCCCGACCGCACGGTCGGGCTTTTTTGAGGGTCAAATCTTGTTTTCGTTTATAATGCGCACTATGATGTCGTGAAGGAGCTCCACCGTATAATCGCCCACGATGGGCTCGAGATGGCTTTCGCCGACGCCCGAGTCGTCGGTTAAAAATACGTACGTGCCGTTCGTGCAGATAGCGAGGGCGCGTCCGAAAAGCTCGGTGTCGCGGTCGGCGTTCGACGCAACGACGGGCACGACCATAATGCCCTTTTCGGCTGCGGCGCGCACGGCCTTGTCTATTACCGCGTCATACTGCGAATGGGGCGGAGCGTCGAAAATGAGGAACGCGATCTTGCGCGCGTCGTCGTTCCACGCGGTGTTCTCGGTTATCGTCTCGTCGAGTATCTGAGCCACGGCCTCGGGCAGATCGCCGCCGCCGTCGGCGTATTCGGCCATGATGAGCGCGGACACCTCGCCTAAGTCGCTCGTAAAGCCGTTTACCTTCGTTACGTATTCGTCGCCCTCGTCGCGGTAGAAGCATGCGCTGTATTCAACGCCGTTGCTTCCCGCGTCTGATGCGATTGCGGCGAAATCCTTCTGTAAGAATGCGATCTCGTCGCCCATTGAGCCCGTCGTATCAACGATGAACATTACCTGAAGCGAGGTCTTTTTCGCGGCCTGTGCCGCGCCGGTTATCGACACCTCGTCGGATGCGGGAGAGGACGCGCTCTGCTGAGTGTCGCCCGACGGCGCCTCGTACGAAAGCGTCACCGTCTGATCAAGCGCCGAAACGGTCTCGGGCGTCTCGCCCTCGCCGAAGAAAAGATACGCAATGCCGTTTCGGTCGGTCTTGGCCGTCCATAAAACGCCGTCCGCGCCCGAAAGCGAGGCCGTCTCACCCTCAAGCGGCGCGCCCGTTTCGTCCGTCAGCGTAAGCTTTATGCGGCCGCGCGGGTCTATGCCGTAGGACGGAAAGGTTATCGTGCCGGAGGTCACGAGATTTGAAAAGAACGGCCAGTTTTCGTTGTCGTTCCATTCGCCTGCGGTCAGTACGAACGCGTCGCCGCCGACGTATTCTTCATCGGGCATCTGTCCGCCGTCGCGGGACGAGCCGCTCGACGTGGTGCGCGCGTGTGCCCCGGCCTCCGAAGGCTCGTCGTAATAATCGCCCGCCGCCTCGTATTCGGATTCCGATTTGTCCTCTTTAAACGCGCAGGCGGTCAGCGCAAGCATCATAAGAAAAGACAAGACCAAAGATAAAACCATAAGTACTCTTTTATTCAAAAACATAACTGTGCGCCTCCTTAAATGATATTTGTCTTTAATGACGAAAGGAGCCCGAAAAAAGTTTCGGACTCCTTTTAGATTTCTTTAAATTTAATTTACAGCGGCATATCCCGCCGTCCGCAATCACCGTACGGCGGTTTACGTGTTCTTATCGGGATGAAAGCTGTAGCCGCGGCGGTATCCCGAGGCCGTGCGTATCCATTTGTCCGCCTTTGTGGGAAGCGCGTGTCCCCAATTCTCCGGCACCGAATGCGCCGCGAGGCGAAAGCCGTTCTTTTCAAGCACGGCGGCGGACGCTTTGTTTTCCGGTATGACGCTCGCCGTGATGATTTTTACGTTCGTGTCGCAAAATAGCCGGCCTGTCATAAGACCGAGCGCGCGCGTTGCGATGCCTTTCCCCCAGAAGCGGGGCAAAAGACGGTATCCTATGCTTATTTTAAGAAGCGGCGCGCGATAGCCGTAAAACTCCGCAAGGCCGCAGAACTCGCCGTCCGAGAATATGCCGAGGATGAGCGATTCTTTAAGGCATTCGTCATACATGCGGGCGATTGCGTCTTTGGCGTCGTCATACTTCTTTTCAAAAAGGAAAGTCGGAAGATAGCGGTAAACCTCCTCGCTTTTTGTAAGCTCGCGCAGGGCGTCTGCGTCGCCCGAGCAAAGACGTCTCAGTTCAATATCGCCGCCGCATATGCGCGGTATTTCCGAAAACAGCTTTTTCATATCGTCACCTTTAAAAGCCCTAATACTGCATGTATATGAACGCCGCGGGATCGTAGCCCACGCCGTATTCCCCGAAGATGATAACGGCGAAAATGGCAAGATACATAACGACCCACCTGAATATGATATTCTGATTTGCAAGCCGCTCGCGTATGGAAAAACGCTCCTGCATCATGCTTACAGCCCATACGACGAAGAAGCAGATGAAAAGAAGCACAAGATCGTACGCCGCAAGCCCGTAATACGTAAGGCTGCCGTCAAAGAGCTGCCAGCCCTGAAAATCTGTAAAAACGGTCTTAATGACAAGCCACGTATTCTCAAGGCCGCCGGGGCTCGTTAAAAGCCTGCCGCCCATGAATACGAAGAAAATGCGTATCATGCGGAACAGCTTAAACGAGAACGACTCCGCGTTTATGTGAAGCGCGCGGTTCATCGCCTCGTATCCGCGAGCAAAGCCCACGGACAGCGTGATGAGCACGCCGTAATATATGCCCCAGCAGATGTACGGCAGTCCCGTACCGTGCCAGAGTCCCGTTAAGAACCACGTTATAAGCACGGGTATCGCAAGCGTTACGAAGCGGCCGAACGGCTTTTTGCCCGTCTTCTTATTGACGGCCTTCATCCACCTTGAAACGGTCAGCGGATAATAGACGTAATCCTTAAACCAGCTTCCCAAAGACATGTGCCATCTGCGCCAGAACTCCGGCACGCTCTTTGAAAAGAACGGATGATTGAAGTTCGGCTCAAGCTCCACGCCGAATATCTGCGACGCGCCGCGCACGATGTCCATATAGCCCGAAAAGTCGGTATATATCATCATGGCGTCGAACAGTATCGTTATAAGGAATATGCTTCCCGGATGGGGCGCGCCGTCGTATACGTTCGATACGAAGATGTGAAGCCTGTCGGCGATGACGAGCTTCTTGAAAAAGCCCCAAATCATAAGCTGCACGCCCGAAACGACGCGCGCGTAATCGAAGCGGAGCTCCTTTTTAAGCTCCTGCCCCAAAAGACGGTAGCGCGAGATGGGGCCCTGCACTATGTGCGGGAAATATATCGCATATAGGAAAAAGCGAAGAAAGTTTCTCTCGTGCTCGCAGCGCTTCCAGTATACGTCGAGTATGTATCCGACAGTCGAAAACGTGTAGTACGATATGCCAAGCGGCATGATAAGCCACATCGCGGCGGAGGCCGCGCCGTCGGCGCATTCGGGCAGCGTTACGAGATAATCCATTAAATAATGCGAAAATTTCGTAACGCAAAGAATGCCTATCCCGATTACGAGCGCCAGGATAAGCAGTATGCGCGAACGTGACTTATATTTCGCCTTCAGCGCCTTTTTGTCTTCCTTCGTAAGTCCCTCGGCCGAGAGCTCTTTTGCGAGCGCCTCGTTCTGGCGGCCGATAAAATACGCGAAAATCCATATCGCAAACGAGGTGAGTATGATATACGGCAGAAACTGAGCGCCGCCCGCGATAACATAGAACGCAACGCTCGATATAAGCAGTATGACCCACCTGAAGCGAACGGGACAAATGTAGAATACGACTACCGTTACGAGAAGATAGAGAAGGAAGTTTAAGGATGCGACGGACATGCCTTATGCCTCCTGAAGCTCCTGCACCATTTCCCAGATAGCCTGTGCGGAATCGAAATTCTTGTTGTCCATGTATTCCATGCTGATCTCAATATCGAACTCGTCCTCGAGCGCCGTTATAAGAGAGGCTATGTCGATGGAATCGAGAATTTTGTTCGTTACGATGTTCTCGGCCGTCTCAAAGTCAACGCCCGTTTTGAGGGAGCTTAAAATTTCAATTATCTTGTCCATGTCTTTTCTCCTTGTGCTAAAATTTACGGTAATTTTTCATAAAGCGTTTTTCCCGCTTCGTTTTTCGGTATTTCGGGTATGAACATAACCGAGAACGCCGACTCGCGAAGATGCGTTTTGTCGGAGAGCCAGCGGCGTATCTCGTCTGTCTTCGATTCGTCGGTCACGTAGACGCGCATCTTGTCGTCAACGCCGCTCGAAGCGCAGTCCACGCCCGGAAATTCCGACTTTACAAGCCGGTCTATCTCGTCGAGATTAACGCGGCTTCCGGAAATCTTCAAGAAGCGCTTCTTTCGTCCGACGATGTAGTAAAAGCCGTCCGCGTCGCGCTTTGCCATGTCGCCCGTAAGAAGGCGTCCGCCGCGCTCGTCGCCGCGGCTTAAGTCGTCCGGCGTTTCGGCGTAGCCCATCGTCACGTTGTCGCCCTCGTATAAAAGCTCGCCCACGGTCTCGGGCTCGTTTATCTCGCGTCCGTGTGCGTCGATAAGCGAAAATCGTCCGCCCGGTATCGCGCGTCCCATGCTGCCCGCCTTTTTTTGCGCGTACTCCCACGGCAGGTAGCCCATGCGGGCAGTGGCCTCGGTCTGGCCGTACATGACGATGAAGCGTTTGCCGTGCTGTGCGGCCCAGCCTGCGTATTCCGCGTGAAGCTCCGGCAGAAGCTTTCCGCCCGCCTGAGTCATATAGCGAAGGTGCGGCAGGTCCATTTTAAAGAACTTTATTTTCTTCAAAAGCTCATATGTCGAGGGCACGCCTCCGAACGAGGTGGCGCGTTCGCGCTTCATAAAGTCCCAGAACGGCTTCATGATAACGGGCTTGTCCGTGAAAAGCACCGTCGCGCCCGCTAAAAGATGGCTGTTTATTATCGAAAGCCCGTAGGTGTAGTTCATGGGAAGCGTCGTCACGGCGCGCTCGTCGGGCGTAAGCGAAAGATACTCGGCTATCGCGCGCGCGTTCGACTCGATGTTCCTGTAGCTCTGGCGCACGAGCTTCGGGCTTCCCGTGGAGCCCGACGTCGTCAGAAGAAGCGCAAGGTCCCCATTAAGGACGACGCTTTTTTGCACCGCGGCTTTAAGAAGCGTATAATCCAGTATTTCGCCCGCCCTTTCGTATCCGGGAAAGGTGTCCGCCATGTCGGAAGGCGCGTATATATACGAGGGCGAATAAAGCGCAACGAGGCGCGCCGCAAGCGCCCTATCCGTTTTTCGGTCCAGCATGAGCGGCACCGTGCCGCTGTTTAAAAAGCCCAGGTATCCTATCGCGCTTGCGGGACAGTTCTTACAAAAGCAGAACGAAAGCGTACGTCCCGTTTGAAGGCGCCTGAATTTTTCTATATAGTCCGAAAGATCGGCATATGTAAGCCTAAGTCCGTCGTCGGAGACGAAAGCCTCACGAGAGGAAGGCGTTATCTCATAAAACAAGAGTATCACCCCGGTATTTACTACGTTTAATCTACGCCCGCGGCCCTTCTTGCGTTGTCGCAGCGGCTGTTGTACTGATAAAGCTTATATAAGTTCTCCGAAAGCTCGGATACGGGCGTGCCGTCCTTTAGGGCCTCGCGAAGATGCGTTTCAAGGTCGCCGCTTTCGCGCACGGGCGAGGCGAACGTGTCAAAGAGCGCGGTGTACGCCACTTCTTTTTCTGCGTTGTCGTATACGGCGATATTGAGGCCGCGCCCGTCGGGAGCGTACTCCTCGCCGTCTATAAGTATCGAGACCGTGTCGCCGAAGCTTGCGCCTCCGCTTTCAACGTAAAGCAGGGTCCCGTCGGAAAACGCGCCCTCATACGTCAAAGGTTCGGCGCTTCCGCTCGACGTATCGGCGGGGGAAAGGTCACTCTGAGCCTTTATCTCTTCAAAAACGACCTTGCCGTTTCTTATGACGCAGATGTAGCAGTCGCCGTATCTGAGCTTTGAAAGCTTTGAAAGCCCCATCTTTGAAAGCCTGCTGCGCTGCGCCGAGTCGAGGTGAACGCTTGCCTCGTCTCTTACCGCGACGATAACGCTGTATCCGCGCTTTTTGAACTCGGATATGTAGTCGCACGGGTCTATAATGTTCTCAAGCTTCAGCGCGCGCCGTATCTCGGCGGCGTAGCCGCGCGATTCGTCCTCAAGAAAGGCGTAGCGTTCGTCGCCGCGCACGTCCGAAGCCGCGCATTCGTCGACAAGATATTCGCCCAGCCACGCGGTGAGCTTATGCGCACCGTAGTAATTCATATGCGCGTTGTCCTGACTGTCGGCGGCGTGGTTATAGCCCATGTCGTCTATGTACGGCGAAAAGTTGAAATCGTATAATTCAAGGCCGTATTCGTCGGCAAGCTCTGCCGCCGCGTTGTGATACGACGAGGGCCACGAGCCGATGATCGGCGTTTTTATAAGCACGAGCCTAAGGTCGTGTCTTTCGCAGAAATACGCAAGCTTATCGAAGTAATCGAGCGCCTTTTCGTCAAATTCGGCGGGCTCGGCTTTCTTGTCCGGTACGTATTCGGGCACGGCAAGGCCGCCCAGGGGGACCACGTCGGCGTAGCGCTCGGTGGTAAAGTCGTACCCGCGAAGCGCAAGGTCGGGCGTGTAGTCGCGCTTTTCAAAGTCGGCGCGCTCGAGCGACGACCAGCGCGTATGATACGAAAACGCAGGGAAAAGCGTCATAATGGCCTCGTGTATATCCGAGGTATATTCCCTTACCGCCCTGTATTTGAGCTTTGAAAAGCGCATATCGTCGAACGCCTTTCTGTAAGCCGAAAGCGGCGGGTCGCGTCTTAACATGGATACGTCTAAAACGACGTTCTTAAGCGTGCCCGACTGATACTCATACGCCTCGCAAAGCCAGTAATACGACGCAAGCAGCGGCTGCTGCTCCGTTGCGAGATTGTAGGCGCATATGCCGTAATCGTCGTAAAGCTCGGTGGGCGTCACGCCGTTTATCATAAAGCTGGAGCCCAAAAAGAGCGTCTCCACGGTGTCGCGCGGCTCCTCGTAAAAGCCGTGTATCGTATTATAATTGTTCAAATATGTCCATACGGGCTGCATAAATGAATTAAAGCCCGCAAAAAGCAGCGCAAAAATAAGTATAAACAGAACAGTTTTAACTATTCGTCCTATTCGTCTGGCTTTCATAAATCAAACCTCGCCGTTTTAAGGCCGTGCAACGTCCGCGGGCGCAAAAAACGCGCCGAAAAGCAGTTTATCACACAGTATACCATATCAGTATATCATGACGCGCGTGATTTTACAATCTTCGATTTTATTTTTATCGTTTCTCTTTTTTCGCGGGCTTATTTTGCAGTGAAAGTGTAAAAACCGCGAAAAAATGAGCCGCGGCGCGCGTTAAAAAGTTGAAAAGAGGAAAAAGAGGGTTTATACTATAATTATTATAGAGTTTAAACGTCGGACGGTGACGGGAGCGAACATGAACGGCATTTTGTACGGCGTCGGAGTGGGGCCGGGCGACCCCGGGCTTATGACGCTTGAGGCGGTAAGGCTGATTAAGGAAATCAATGTTATTGCAGTCCCGGGAGAGGAGCCTAAAGATTCGGCCGCTTACAAAACGGCGCTTGCCGCCGTGGGCGAGCTTGAAGGAAAGACGATTCTTTCGCTGCCTTCGCCCATGACGAAAGACGAAAGGCTTATGGCGGACGCGCACGAAAAGGGCGCGCGCATGATAGAGGAGTACCTTGCGCGAGGCGAAAGCGCGGTGTATCTCACGCTCGGCGATCCGTCGATATACAGCACTTTCGGATACATACGCGATATCGTCGCGCGCGACGGATTCAATACGCGCACGGTGAGCGGCGTTACGTCGGTCTCGGCCGCCGCGGCGCGGCTCAATATATCGCTTGCCCGCCGGGATGAGCCCGTTCATATAATCCCCGCGGCTTATGATGAGATCTTTGAGCTTTCGGAAAAGGGAACATACGTGTTCATGAAGCCCGCGAAGGATATCGGAGCTATAAAAGAGAAGCTAAAAAAAAGCGGCAGAAGAGCCGCGGCAGTGACGAACTGCGGCATGGACGGCGAAAGGGTTTACGAAAGCATAGACGAAATACCCGACGATGCGGGATATTTTACGGTGATAATATCAAAGCGGGATTAACGGGAACGAAACCGAAGAATATATATGGGAGGAAGAGAAGATGGCATCATTATTAAAATGCGAGATCTGCGGAGGAACGCTGATGGGCAAGCCCGGCGGCGTTTTCGAGTGCGAGTCCTGCGGGATGCAGTACTCCACGGAATGGGCGCGTATGAAGGTCGAACAGATGCGCGGCGCGGTAAAGACGGAGGAGCCGGCCGCAGCCGAAGCGGGCGTTTCCGTTGAAGCTCTCTTAAAGAACGGCTATCTGGCGCTCGAGGGGCGCGACTGGGATTCGGCGAAAGGCTATTTCGAGCGCGTTCTGGAGACGGACGCGGAGAATGCGCGCGCGTACGTCGGACTTATGTGCGCCGATATGGGATATACGAAGCTTTCCGACATGGGCAGCGACATGAGAAGCGTAAGAGGAAATACTCCCGACGGCGAAGTAAAATACATACCCCGCGTTTTTGAAAACAAGTATCTAAAGAAGGCCGCTTATTTTGCGGACGACGAGCTTAAGCGCGATCTTGACCTTGCGCTCAATGAAACGCAGAAGCGCATAGGCGAGCGCACGTCCCGCCTTAATAAATACAAGGCCGCGTCAAGGCTTGCACAGACGTCCATAGCCGCCGGAAGAGATCACACGGTGGGCCTTAAATTTGACGGCACAGTAGTTGCCGCGGGAAGCTATGACGACGGCGGCCAGTGTGACCTGTCGTCGTGGAGCGAAATTTCGGCCGTTGCCGCCGGATGGAATCATACGGTCGGCCTTCGTTCAGACGGCACCGCGGCCGCAATGGGCAACAACAGAAACGGCAAATGCGACGTTGCCGAATGGAGCGATATCACGGCCGTTGCCGCAGGCAAGGACCACACCGTGGGCTTAAAGGCCGACGGCACTGTCGTGGCTACGGAGTATACGGGCACCTTCTACGGCGGCCAGTGCGACGTTTCAAAGTGGCAGGGCATTACGGCAATCGCGGCGGGCGCGTCCCATACGGTGGGACTTCGCGCCGACGGCACCGTTGTGGCCGTGGGAGACAACAGCCGCGGTCAGTGCAACGTTGCAAGCTGGAGCGATATCGCGGGCATTGCCGCAGGAGCGTATCATACGGTGGGCTTCAGAACGGACGGCACCGCGGTGGCCGTCGGCGACAACGATCACGGACAGTGCAATGTCGCCGGCTGGAGCGACATCGTAGCCGTCGCAGCCGAATACCGTCATACGGTGGGATTAAGATCGGACGGAACGGTCGCCGCCGTCGGAGACAACGGCTATTGCCAGTGCGACGTTGCGGGATGGAGAGACATCGCGGCAATCGCGGCGGGCGCGTCCCACACGGTGGGCTTAAGGTCGGGCGGCACGCTCGTTGCGGCGGGCAACAATGAGTTCGGTCAGTGCGACGTGTCGGGCTGGAAGCTCTTTGATAGCATAGACACCCTCGAGCGCGAGCGCAGCGAGTCCGCCGAGGAACGAAGACGCATAGCGGAGGAAAAGAGACTCGCCGAGGAGGAGCAAAGACGTCTCGAGGAAGAGCGCAGGCAGAAAATCGAGAAGCTTACGAGCGAAAGAGACGCTCTTAAAAAGGAGCTTTCCGAGCTTAAGGGCCTGTTTACCGGCAAACGCAGAAAGGAGCTTGAAGCCGGTATCGAAAAGCTCGAATCGGAATTAAAAGTATTGGAACAGTAATATTTGACATGTCGGCGCGTCGCGATATAGCGCCTAATTCGAAGCATTTCAGTATTGGAACAGTAATATTTGACATGTCGGCGCGCCCCGAAAGGGCGCGCCGACATCATCTTTATTCCGTTTCTTCAAGTTTCTGTTGTTTTGTGTATTGCGGCTGACGTTTAATTTGATATAATAATATACAGCATTATTTATAAAGGAGCAGGATTGTGATGGAGCGTCTGTTTTTTTCCGAAGCGCTTTCACAAAAACTGAATAAGATAAAGACGTGCTCCCTTTCCGCGCTGGAGGCGCCGGCGGGCTACGGCAAGACGACGGCTGTCCGCCGCCTTCTTCGCGAGAGCGACACGGCGGTAAACTGGTACACCGCCGTTGAAAGTATGCCCGACAACAGCTTCCGCTGGTTCATCCGCCAGATCGCCTCGATAGACGAGACAGCCGCGCTGAGGCTTCACGATTTAGGCTACTTAAACCGAAGCAACGCCGAGCAGGCGGCGCGCATAATCTCGGAAATCAGGCCGGCGGGGCCGCTTACGCTCGTTTTCGACAATTTTCAGTTCGCGCTTGCGAACTGGCAGCCGCAGGTTCTGGACGCGCTCGCCAAATGCGGGAAGGACGGCCTTCGCACGGTCTTCATCTCACAGAATTTCGGACGCCTGCGCGACGTTTTGTTCGCGCTTGAGGACAGCATCTGCTATATAAGGAGCCGCGACCTTCTCCTTTCGGAGAGCGACGTGGGCGAGTACGCCCGCCGCCTCGGGATTACGGCGACGGATGAGGATATACGAAGGATACACAAAAAAACGGACGGCTGGACTGCTGCCGTCGCGCTCTATCTTGAAAATCTGCGCGAGGGACGCGCGCAGGGCGCTGCGGACGGCCTTGACGAGCTGCTTTACGGCCTCTTCTGGCAGCGCCTTACCGACGCCCAGCGCCGGATGATGCTTCGCATCTGTATGTTCGACTGCATCTCGCTTTCAATGATGGACGAGCTTGTGCCCGGGGAGCTTTTGCCGCGCGCCGAGCAGGCGCAGATTCTTGAGCGCGCGCCGCTTGTAATGTACAGCGAGGCGCGAAAGGAGTATTACCCGCATGAGCTTATGAGGGCGTTTTTGCAGCATCGCCTTTCGGAGACGGACGCGTCGTTTCGGCGCGCGGTCATGCGCTCGTCGGCGCGCGTATACCGCGAGAACGGCATGACGAAGGAAGCGGTGGGGCTATACTATCGCGCGGGCGACTATGAGGCGCTGCTCTCGTGCGAGCTTGTGTGCCTGATAACGGAGAGCTTCGACGGAATGTCGTATACAGAGCTTGCGCGAAGGGTGCTCTCGGAGTGCCCCGATGAGCTGCAGCGGCGGTATCCGTATTCGCTTCTTCGCCTCTGCTACGCGCTCTACGCCGGATGCGCCTTCGACGAGTTCCACGCACAAATGGAGCGCGTTCGCGGGATTATCGCGGATACGGGCAAGTCCCAGCTTATGGGCGAGTGGCACCTTGTGAACGCGCTCGATTATTTTCCCGACCTCGATGCCATGACAGAGCAGTATAAGCTTTCCGAAAAGCTTATGAACGCGCCCTCGAAGGTATTTATAAAAGAGGAGCCGTTTCTGTTCGGCTGCACCTCGATGTGGTATCTCTTTTACGCAAAGCCGGGAACGATGCTTGAGACGGCCGATAAGCTTGCGGCCGCGATGAAAATATACAACGGCCTTACCGACGGGCACGGCGCGGGCGCGGCGGAGCTTTACCGCGGCGAGGCGTATTCCGTGCAGGGACGCTTCGAAGAGTCGGACATTCAGGCGTATCAGGCCGCGTTCCTCTCCGAGCAGTCGGGCAACGCCACGGCAACGTACGGCGCGGCGCTGCTTTTGGGGATAAACGCCATCTACCGCTCGGACATGACGGGGCTTCAGAAGGCGATAGATTATCTCGAAAACAAGGCGCAGGGCTATGCTTTCCTGCGCGGCAGAACGCTCGGCACTTACATGGTCGAGACGGTGCGCGGATATCTTCTCGGCCTTATGATGGAAACGGGACGCTCGGCGCTTTGGACGCAGGGCGAGGCCGATACTTTGGCCGACCTAACGTTTACGAATTTCATGGTAAAGACGTGCCGCATAACGGACCTCCTTTTAAAGAAGGAATATAAGCGCGCCATAGCCTCTGTTGAGGCGTCGCTCCAGCTCGACAGCCGCCTTATATCGACCTCGACGAGGAATTTCATGTACTGCGGCCTTGCTTTAAGCTATATGGCGATAGGACGCCTCATCCGCGCGGCCGATTATCTCGACAAATCGCTTGAAATCGCGGGTCAGGACAAAAATTACACGTTCATCGCGTGCTTTCGCAAGTATTTCAAGGTGCTTTTTCTCATGCCGAACATAGCGTCGGCGCACGCGGACGCGATACGCGAGATTAAGGAGCTTGACATACGGTATACGCGCGCGGACGAGAGCCATATATTCGCGGAGCCGAGCGAAGTGCCGGAATTTTTCGGCGGGCTTACGAAGCGCGAGCGCGAGGCGGCCGAGCTTGCGGCGAAGGGCCTAAGAAACGCGGAGATAGCGAAGGTGCTCGGCATCTCTGAAAATACCGTAAAGCATTATCTTAAAATCGCGTTCCAGAAGATGAACATAGACCGCCGAAGCAAGCTTATAGACATGTTAAGATAGACGCCCCCGTTTTTATGCGAATGATTCAGCACGAGTTTTGCGTTTTTTGAAATATAGCACTTTCGGGTGATACGCACCTCCGCTTCGGCGCGGTATTATTTAACCCGACACGAAAAAACGACGGATAAATCAATAATAAGCGGATAATAAGGCTATGTTTTAAAAAGAAAGGGGAAGATAAACCATGAAATGTCCGTATTGCGGAAAGCCGATGGAGCAGAGCCTGATTGCAAGCTCGGAGCCCATCAATTTTCTTAAGGAAGAACACTTTGTCAATCAGCCGAAAAAGAGTCAGGGGGAGTTCAATATTGCGAAGGCTTCCATGGGCAGACGCGCGACGGTCGACGCATACCTTTGCAGGGACTGCGGGAAGATCGTGATAAACTGTTAAAAAAGCCGCAAATGAAAAGCGGACCGATAATTTCGCCAAAGTTTAAAGAGGCGGCTTCAAAGTAAAAGAGGCCGCCTCTGTTTTTTTTGATAAACTGCGGCGGCTTAAAAGAGGTTACATTTTTTTAAAATCACCGCTTATTGGTGTTGCGCGGCCGCGTTTTGCCGCGGTATAATTTAAACAATAGGTATATTATGCGCAAATCAAACAAGCAGGTATAAAAATAAAAAGATTCAGAGGTGAAGTTATGAAAAGGATCATAAGCTTGACGCTGGCCTTATGTATGGTGATAGGAATGTTCTCCGTACAGGCCTTCGCAGAGGATACCCCCGAACCCGCGGGCGTGCTTCCGACGGCACAGCTTCCCGAAATGGAGTACGTCGAGGGCATGTCCTACGCCGGATTTGCAACGGTGCAGAGCGAGCTTCCCGAGGAGGGGCTCTATACGCTGACCATCCGAAGGACGGGCGATTTGGGCGCCGCGTCCGCGGTAGTCGTTGAGACCGTCGACGTATCCGCGCGCTACGGCGTCGACTACGAATTTACGGACGACGTCTGGAGTACAGAGACTCTTGAGACGTCGGACACGCTTCTTGAGCTTTCGGGCGACGAGGCGAACAGGAACGCGGCGAACGCGGCGCTCCTTGAGATACAAAACAACCTCGCGGCCTGCATGGATGGCGGCGAAACGACCGCGCCCGCGTCCGTGCCCGAGGGCGATTCCCTCGCGGCCTTAAAGGCGCGCCAGAGCGGACTGCCCGTGCGCGACACGTACGAAAGCGAGGAGATCTCGCTTGCCGAAAGCCTCGTGCGCGAGCTTGATATGGACATAGCCGATTACGTTGAAACGAGCTCGAAGACGCGCGTTTCATTTGCGCCCGGCGAGACCGAGCAGACGCTTTGCTTCCGCATAATCGAGGACAATGATTCCGAGGGGCAGGAGCTTTTCAATCTGCTTCTCTCGGGCGATGACGAGAGCACGGCCGTTATTGAAACGGCGCGCTCGATTAGCTTCACCATCGCGGACGACGAGCCCATAGAGCATTCCGTCATGACTCTGTCCGACGAAGAGTACATCGCAAAGAACGGCAAAATTACCGTAACGATAACGCGTGATACGGCCGTTTATTCCTACGTGACCGTGCGCCTTCGCGCCGTTTCCAATCCCGGCGACAGCGCAACAGAGGGCGAGGATTATTCGGCCGCGGACCTTGAAGTGGCATTTGCGCCCTATCAGGACACGGCGGCGGCAGAGATACCCGTTTCCGCCGGCAGCCGTGAAAAGAGCTTTACCATTGAGCTTTATGACATTAAGGGCGGCGACCCGGGCGATATCATGAGCGCGCGGGCGATAATCCCCGCGTCGGACGGCACGGCGGCGCTTGAGGAGGCCGACGACAGCTATCTTGCCGCCTTCCCGTCGGACGGAGCGCTCATCGGCGGATATCCGCACAAGGTGACGGTAGATAAGCAGTACGATATAGTTTACAGCGACAATATCGGCTATATAAAGGACAAGGACGATATCGTGGGCCTTTATATCGCGCCCAAAAACATGAGTATGTTCACCGCTCTCAACGCGGGCAACGGTTATCACACGGCCGAGGTAAAGAACGATACGAACAATTATCTGCACCTTTACTACTATTCCGGCTGGATAGGGGATATAGGCTCGACGGGCGTTCAGTATAAGGTCCCAAATCCCAACAGCTACAGACTTCTCATGCTGGATATGTCCACCGATTCGATATATCAGACTGCGGCGCGCATGGGTTTTTCCTATAAGACGACTAATGCAGGCGGCGGTCTGCTCAGGTATGACACAAAAGAGGTGGGCGGCACGAACGCGAGAAAAACGAGGCTCGCCACGGCTCTTTACACCTCCAACAGCGACGGCTACTCGCCGTATCCGTGGGCCGCTGAGGGCAAGTTAAATCTCTTTGTTGCAAGAAGGGAAAATCTTTTATGCGCTCCCGAGGCCAACTTCTACGGCATAATACTTATGTATAAGGAATACCACATCACTGCGGAAGACCCCGCTCCGCTGAGTTACAGAAGCGGCGCTCTCAATGCGGACGGCAGCCCCGTTATGGAGTCCTTAAAGCCCGCATCCATGACCGTAGTCAAGGATATACGCTACGCGGGTCAGACGATACAGCTCATCGAAACTCCTGCCGCGGGCAACGAGGCCGTATACGGTACGCTTAAAGGCTACAACATAAAGCCGTTAAAGGGCACGGCCTTCTTCTATTCCTCGAACAACCTTACGCTTAACTTAAACGATGACCTTATCCGCAAAATAGACGAGCACACCACAAGGCTTCAGAACGGAAACGCTGTGGATAACGACGCGCGTCTTGCGTACACGCAGATAACGATACAGCCCGTGTATGAATACAAGAACGTAAAAATGGGACTTTACACCCCCGAGGGACTGCCCGACGGCGCGGAATATCATTACTTGGACCGCGACCTTGAGGCGCAGAGAGCAAGCGGCGCGGAATACACTTACGACGTATTCCACGTGGGCGATAAACTGAACCTTACGATGACCACGGAGGAGCCGGGATACTATCTCTCGCGCTGCTGGCGCGAACAGTACCTGAACCCCGGCGACGAATCGTACGTTGACGACCGCTCGGGCGACCTGCCGATACAGAACGGCATAGTGCCCACCCCCGTAATCGTGCTTTCAAAGTGCAAGGGACGCGGCACGTTTACGAATATGAAGAACTTCATCGACGTTCAGCTCGACGCGAACGCGCAGAAATACTTCACCGTGGACGATATAGTGCCAGACGACAGGCTTACCGAGTCGTACATGAAGGGCAGAAACGTTCTCAATACGGCGAAGCAGTCGGGCGACATGACGCGTCCGCGCGCGTATTCGTTCGAGCCCGTATCGAGCAACGCGTATACCGTTAATCTTTCGTCCACCGACGAAAACGACGGCACGTGGCGCCCCGTTATCACGGTAAGAAAGACGGGCCAGACGGTGCAGGGCTTCTCGGCCGACTTCATCGCGGGCCCGCTGGCCGCGGACAATATCATAAAGGTAACGGCACAGAAGATTGATCCCGCGGATTACGCGTACTTCAGCATCGACGGCAAGGCCGTATACGAAAGCTACGCGCTTCGCCCCGGCTCGGAGACGGTGAACTCGTCTCCCGCGGCGCAGGCCGTAGTGACGGGCGGAGGCGGCGGAAAGCTTTTATGGAAGAACGTCTACGACGACAACTGGAACGTAACAAGTCAGTATAAGACGTATACCGCGGTACGCGCGAGCGCCGTCACGGGCGACGACGGCACGTTCACGCTCGGCGGCATATACGCGATACCGGGCGATACGGTATCGGTGCTCGTTGACAACAACGACGTGCGCCACGTTGAATACGTAACGCTCAATTCCGCGTTCCCCGAGGAGCGGGCGTATGCTGAGATTTCGCCCTCGGACACGACGAACGATCAGGGACTTTACTACAACGAGGCGACGCAGAAAACGGGAGACGTATTCGTAAACGACGTATCGCGGAATATGGTAATGCCGATTTGCACCTACTACAGCCCTCACGCGGTCAACGTATATTATGCATATAAGGACCATTTCACCGATTCGCGATACAATCAGGTGCCCATCTACAACGACGAGCTCACGCTGAGCGTTATCGTTAAGGACATGGGCGCGGACATATCGGACGTGACCGTGACGAAGGTGGGAAGAAACGGCTACAGGATTCCGCTCTCAGCCGTGAAAGACCCCTCGCATCTTGACGTGTGGAACGCAACGTTTGGCGGAGGCAGCCTTGTGGACGCAGACCGCTTCTATGTACAGATAACGGCAACTCCCGCGGGCGGAGACGCGGAAATAACGTATACTTCTCTCGATACGGGCCTTGTCCTGTACACTCCGAAGCAGGAGGACAAGCCCCAGTATATGAATTATCCGATACCAAATCCCTATAAGGATCTGCCGCTTATAGGCAGCATGGCGGGCAGCGCGGACACCGGCAAGCTTACGTGGAAGACCATATACGCCGATGAGAGCGAAAAAAATACGAGCAACTATGCGCAGCTCGTAACGCTTTCCATAGATTCAAAGTCGATAATGGACGACTGTGAAAAGCTCAATGAGTTAAGTACCGGCAAGCAGAGCGATGCGAGAAAGACCTGGCGGCAGATGATAAACGACAACGAAAGCGACGTAGTCAAGTATCTTGACGCAAACGAGAGGGCGCAGCTCATTTCGGCTTACAGGAAGGCAAACCCCGCTTCGACAGCTACGGACAAGGAAATAATTGATAATTTCAACAAAGATCCCGCGCAAAAGTACCAATACCGCTACGCCATCGAGCAGGGCGCAATGATGGACTCGCTTTGCAAAACGGGCGACGCGAAAATAGAGGCCGGGATGCAGGTGCTTTTGCAGCTTGAATACACGTACGACGTAAACAAGCGCACGCACTTCTATTCGGGCGGACAGTACATCATAGCGTTTACCACGAACGTAGGCAAAACGTGGTACACGACGCTTTACGGCATACCGGTATTTTTAAATCTGAGCGGTAATATGTCGCTGCAGTTCGACGGACGATACGCGACGGAGCAAGGCAAAATCACGGCGAAGGAAATGGGCTATTACGAGGATCTGACCGAAGCGATCCAAAGCGAATGGCCGTGGTTCCAGTTCGGCCTCGGCATTAAGCTCCAGCCGGGCGTCGGCATCTGCGGCATACTTGCGGCGCGAGGCTTTGTCGATTTCAAATTCGTCGGACGAATAAATATCGAAGATGAAAATCTGGGCGGAACGCTGGGCGATTTCGGCGGAGGCTTCGGCATCGACCTTCTCATCTTCTCCTTCGATTATAAGATAGGCTCGATAGGCTGGAAGACCGGCGTATTTGAGACGGGCAAGCTTACCGCAGCCGAGGAAAGCGGCGATACCGTTTCGCTTCGCACGTTCGACGCGGAAAGAGAGAGAAGACCTAAGGTCATGAGCACGCTCGGGCCCACGGCTAAGACGACGCTCGTTTCGGGCTCTATGGAATACGCGCGCCCCGAGCTTCTTGATCTGGGCGACGGACGCATAATGCTCTTATTCCTTCGCAGCACGAACGACGACGGCCGAAGCGAAGCCGACGCGTCGACGCTCGTTTATTCGATACGCGGCGCCGACGGCAAATGGCCGCTCGACGAAAACGGAAACATACTCTCAAAGCAGATAGAGACCGACGGCGCGGCCGACAGCACTCCTGCGGCTCTGCGCATAGGCGACAAGGTATACGCCGCATGGACGAGCGCGGGCGTGACCCTGGGCGAAGAGGGCGAAATCGGCGCGCAGAGTGCGAAGAATGCGCTTAAATCGACGAATATCCGCATGGCGGTATACGACGTTAAGACGGGTAAGTTTACGGCTCCCATAGAAGTGACCCGCGACGGCTTTGTTAATTCTCATCCTATGCTCGTGCGCGAGGGAGACCGCGTGGCGCTTTACTACTTCAAGCGCGACATAGACGGCGCAGACAGCGTTGAGGACCTTGTGGGCCTTACGAACAACTACAATTCGTGGGCCAAGAAGGTATACGACCCCGCGAAGAACGCGTTCGTTGAATTAGTACCCGGCGACAAAAATCCGACCGAGGAATACATATATATCCGTCATCCGTCGCTTGTAGACCCCTTGGTGACCGATCTTGACGCGGCCGACTTTGCGTATACCGACAGAAGCGGCGAAACGAAGGATTACCGCTTCGTAAGTTACAGCGTTGACCGCGACGGCAGCATGACGACGACTGTCGACCGCGAACTCTGGGTACAAGTATCAAATATCACCGACGGACGCGTATACTATCCCATACCGATAGACGCGAACCGCGACGGCATCTTCGATCAGAGGCTTACAAAGATAGGAGACGACGTATATTTAAGCTGGCTTTGCAGGGATACGGTGATAAATACGATAAGCGCGCGCACAATATTCGAGGGACTCGATGCCGAGGACGGCACGGGCGGCGAAGCGCAGCTTTCAGTTGAAGCTGTAAGCGGCCTTGAGTGCATACGCACACTTTCGGACGCCGAGATTTCGAAAAACGGCTGGTACAAGCTCCCCATAGAGCAGGTGGGCGGCCTTACGGACGAGAACCGTGAGAAGTACGGGACGCTTACAAAGCTTGCAGCGTGCGGCCTTGTGAACGCGACGAAGGATTTCGGCTCCTACAGCCCCACGGGCGAACACGAGGGAATGACGCTCTCTGATCACCAGATAGTTGCGGGCGACGACGGCAATATATATCTGTTCTGGACGTCGCACGACAACGACGATCTTGAGAATGACAACGGCCGTGAGCTCTACGGAGCGGCTTTGGCGGCTTCCAATCAGAACATGGACGGAGCCGACAGCAGGGTAATGATGTGGAGCGACGCCGTTAAGCTTACCGAGTACGGGAAGGTAATAGACGAGCTTACGCTCTGCGTGACGGGTGACGGCAGCGCCGTGATGGCTGCAAATCTCTACGAGCAGGCCATCAATGAGGAAGGAGACGTTGAATACTCCGACCACGAGCTTGTGCAGATAGACTTTACGGCGGGCAACAGTTTAAGCTTTGAAAACGGGACCGTGATGCTGTCCGACATGTACCCCGTTGAGGGCGAGAGAGTAACGGCTCGTCTCGGTATAGTAAACGACGGACTTCTTCCCGCGCAGAAGTACGCGCTTACCGTAAACGGCGAGAATACGACCGTAACGGACAATCCCATATATCCCGGCGATACGGCGTCGATAATCAAAGAATTTACCGCGGGCGCGGGCGGTGCGCTTTCGGTTTCGGCGCAGGTCGAGGAGATACTCGACACACAGGCGCTTGCGCTGTGGGACGAAGGAGATAATACGGCAAGCGTAAGCACGCTTTCGGGCGCCGTGCTCGATTTGGGGCAGCCGACGATATACGACTATGAGGATGAGATCGCACCTATGCTTGAAGCAGGCAAAGAAAGCGTCAAGGTGGGCGCCGTGATCCATCATATCAATTTAATAGATGAATTAGATGATATACGCTTTACACCGGTAGACCTCGGAGGCGCTTTCGTACTACAGGAAACGGGAGACGCGTTTGGCGAGCGCGAGATAAGCATAACTCCCGCGGCTGATTACGTGGCGTTAGTACCCGTTACGAATATGGGCAACCTTGACGGACACGATCTCACGATAGAGGCGGTAGTGCTCGACGAGCAGTGGAAGGATATGGACGTAAGCGAAAGCGGCGTTTCCTCCACTACCGAGATGGTACGCGGCGGCGTTGTCGGTACGGGCGGGCTTTCTGTAATCCCCGTAAAGACGCTCGACGAGAACGGCGATCCCGTGACAGAAACGGTTTACGCGGCGGTGCCGCTTACTGACCTCGATCCGCTGGCGCACGTAAACGAGATGGGCGTGATGACGATAGAGTTCGACTTCGCGCTTGACGGCGTGCCTCTTGAAGAGACGAAGGCCGCAAAATATCAGATAAGAGAGAATATAGAGCTTAAGGTAAACGGCGGTGTCGACACCGTAGTCGTACATTCGGGAAGCAAGGCGCAGCTCGAGGTAGAGGCGCTCCCGTGGGACGGCATAAAGGAAATAAGCTATGTTGTTGAAGACCCGACGATCGCGGCAGTTTCCGAGGACGGCGTAGTTGCCGGACTTAAGGCGGGAACGACGACGCTCTATATCGAGGACGAATCCACCGATTCGCTTAAAAAGAGCATAAAGCTTACCGTGACCGGTTCCGGCGGCGGCTCCGGCGGCGGAGGCGGAGGCGGAAGCTCCGCGAACACCTCGCCCGTAAGCATCGGCGGCACGGGCGAGAACGGCACCGTAACGGTAAGCAGAGCAAACGCGGCTGCGGGCCAGCTCGTAACCGTCACGGCAACTCCGAAGGAGGGCTACAAGACCGCGAAGGTAACGGTTACCGATAAGAGCGGCAATAATGTTGCTGTTACGAAGAACGCGGACGGAACGTACAGCTTCACGATGCCCGCAAGCGAGGTTACGATTACTCCGACGTTCGTGAAGTCTGACGGCAGCGACGTGACCGGATGC
>JAFWDJ010000002.1 GCA_017513095.1 Clostridia bacterium
GAGCTGGCTGCAAAGCAGACTGAGGGAGTTGTCCGTCTCTCGTAGGGAGGCGTCCCCAGACGCCTCCGCATGTCTTAGCCGTGTTTTCACGGAGGCATGAAGGCATGCCTCCCTACGGGCGCACGATTGATAACTCAATGCACAAATAAGCTTCATCGCCAAGTTTTTAACCTATCTTTTGCCTTATCCAAAACTCCCTGTTCTGCTTAAACATAATTCTTTTTCAGAACTTCGTTCTAAAAAGACAATATGTCAAAGCAGGACGCCTTGTTTTAAATAAGTCTAAAGCAAATTTAAATACTCATCAACAAGCTTTCTGATAAGCCTTTTGTCTGCACTGATACAGTGTGCAGACACCCCTCATCCGTCACGGCTTACGCCGTGCCGCCTTCCCCCTCGGGGGGAAGGCTTTATACGCCGCCGGAGGCGGCAAAGCTCACTTCGCCTCATACCACGACCGGCCGTGGCTTACGCTCACCTTGAGCGGCACGTTTATATCGCACACATTCTCCATCTCGCGCACGAGTATCGCGCTCGCGGCCGAAAGCTCGTCTTTGGGCGCCAAAAGCACGAGCTCGTCGTGTATCTGAAGCACGATCTTCGTCTCAAGACCGGCTGACTTAAGCGCGCGGTGCACGTTGACCATCGCAAGCTTAATAATATCGGCCGCCGTGCCCTGTATCGGCGTATTGAGCGCGACGCGCTCACCGAACGCGCGCACGTTCTTATTCGAGCTTTTAAGCTCGTCTATGAATCTTACGCGGCCGAACTTCGTTTTAACGAATCCGTCGGCCTTCGCGTTCTTCACTACCTCGTCGAGATACCGTCTGACGCCCGTGAACGTCTCAAAATAGCTGTCGATATACTCCTTCGCCTTCTTCACGCTCACACCGATATTGCCCGCCAGCGTAAAGCCCGATATGCCGTAGATTATGCCGAAATTGACGGCCTTCGCGCCGGAGCGCATCTCGGGCGTCACGTCCTCGGGCGAAACTCCCCAGACCTGGGCCGCCGTGGCCGTATGGATATCGCCGCCCTTTTTAAATATATCCGTCATCGCCTCGTCGCCCGACATACCGGCAAGAACGCGAAGCTCGATCTGCGAATAATCGGCCGAAAGGTACTCGCAATCCTCCCTTTCGCATACGAACGCCTTTCGTATGCGCCGCCCCTCGGGCAGCCGCACGGGGATATTCTGAAGATTCGGCTCCGCCGACGACAGCCGCCCCGTGAGCGTCAGCGCCTGATTGAAGCACGTGTGCAGGTACCCGTCGCCGCCGCGCGCCTTCTTTAACCCCTCGATATACGTCGACGAAAGCTTCGTCTTCTGGCGGTATTCGAGTATCTTTTCGATAATCGGATGATACGGCGAAAGCTTCTCAAGCGTCTCCGCGTCCGTCGAATAGCCCGTCTTCGTCTTCTTTAGCACGGGCAGGCCGAGCCGCTCAAAGAGCACCGAGCCGAGCTGCTTTGGCGAGCCTATGTTGAACTCTCCGCCTGCCATATCGTATATTTCGCGCGTCGTGCGCTCTATGGCCCCCGAGAGCTCTGCGCCTATTTCGTCAAGCACGGCCTCGTCTATATACATGCCCTCGCGCTCCATCTCAAAAAGCACGGGCGCAAGCGGCATTTCGATTTCGTAGAACAGATAATGCTGCCCGCTTTCCTCTATATGGGCGCACATCTTCTCAAAAAGCGCAGGCATACATAAAAGCGCCTCGCACGCGTCCGACTCGCTTTCGTAAATATCGCCCATCGGCGATATGCCGCCGCCCAAAAAACGCCCCGCCGCGCGGAAAAAGCCGCCCGCGGGCAGCGACGGGTCCGCAACGTAGGCCGCGAGCATAAAGTCGAAATCTCCGCCCGAAAGGCGCGCGCCCTCGCGGTCGAGCCTCGTCATGTCGCGCTTTAAATCGTAGGCGCGCTTTTTTACGCTTTCGTCGGAAAAGAGGCCGTAAAGCGCGCCGTTTTCGCATCTGTATACATCGCCGCCGCAGAGAACGAACGTGTGTTCGTCCTGCATTATATAATACATAACGCCATCGTTTTGTATCTTTTTTATAATACCTTCATCATACCCGCGCGCCTCGCGTTTTTCTCGCGCGCCTCCGTCCGCCGATTTTTCGGACGGTTTTAATCCCAGCCTTGCAATCATCGCCTTCAGCTCAAGCTCCGAAAGTATCTCATAAAGCCTGTCCGCGTCGTAATCTCTCACGCGCGCGTCTTCGGGCGAAAAATCTATCGGCGCGTCCTTTCTTATCGTGCCCAGGTCGCGGCTCAGATACGCCATATCGCGTCCCGCGGCAAGCTTGTTTTTAACGCCCGCCTTTTCGCCGTCCGCGGCGCCGTCTTTATATATCTCGTCAAGCGAGCCATACTTCTTTAGAAGCGACACCGCCGTCTTTTCGCCTATGCCTGAAACGCCCGGGATATTGTCGGACGCGTCGCCCGAAAGCGCCTTTAAGTCTATAAGCTGCGTGACCCTAAGCCCGTACGTCTTTTCCACCTCGTCGGCCGTATATCGCGTCGTGAGCGTCTGACCGCCCTTCGTAGTTATGAGAAGCACATTTGTCTTATCGCCGATAAGCTGAAGGTCGTCGCGGTCGCCCGTCACGATATCGCAGAAATGGCCGCCCTCTTCGCATATGCGCGCCACGGTGCCGATAACGTCGTCCGCCTCAAAGCCCGCGCATTCAAGGCAGGGCACGTTCATGGCGGCAAGTATATCCTTCACAACGGGAAGCTGCGCGGCGAGCTCGTCGGGCATTCCCTTTCTCTTTATCTTATACCCGTCGAACATCTTATTTCGGAACGTGCCGCCCGGCAGGTCGAACGCGGCGCAGACGCAGTCGGGCTTTTCGTCCTCGATGAACTTTAAGAATATATTGAGAAAGCCGTATACGGCGTTAGTCGGCTGCCCCTTTGAATTTGTGAGCATCCGTATAGCATAGAACGCGCGGTTTATTATGCTGTTGCCGTCGAATATCATTAGCTTCATGTTCCCGCCTCCGAACGTAAACTTAATAAATTATTATATCATAAATAGCAGCTTTTGTACAGCCCGCACCCTTTTGAAAACAAAAAAGCTGCCGAAGGGCAGCTTCTTTGTTGTTTTAACCCCCTATTTTACAAGGCTTTTCGCGTACTGTCTGAACCTCTCTATCTTGCCTTCGCACTCCTTCGTGCTCTCGCCGTCCGTGAGGAAGTATATCTTTATCTTCGGCTCCGTGCCCGACGGGCGCATGATAAAGCGCGACCCGTCCGAAAGCTCATAATAGAGCACGTCCGACTTAGGAAGCATGATCTTCGTTTTCTCGCCCGTTGCCGTATCCGTGCGAACGCCCGCCTTGTAATCGCGCACCGCCGCAACCTTATACCCGCCGATGCTCTCCGGCGTATTTTCGCGTATGCGCGCCATGACCTCGCCCATCTGTGCGGGCGTTGCGAACGCGGGATTCGTCACGTTTATTATCCCCTCGAGCGAACAGCCGTATTCGCCGTAAATCTCATCGAGCGCGTCCCACAGCGTCATGCCGCGCGTCTTATAATACGACGCCGCCTCGCAGACGAGCATCGACGACACGACCGCGTCCTTATCGCGGCAGTATGTGCCCTTTAAATAGCCGTAGCTCTCCTCGTAGCCGAAGATATACTCATACTCGCCCGTTTTTTCAAATTCGAGCATCTTTTCGCCGATGAACTTAAAGCCCGTGAGCACTTCAAAAAGCTTGACGCCGTTCTTCTCGGCAATGCGCCTGAAAAGCTCGGAGCTCACGATAGTCTTTATCGCCGCGGGATGCGCGGGCATCCGTCCGCTTCTTTTAAGCCCCTTTATAACGTAATCAAGAAGCAGCACGCCTACCTGATTGCCGTTTAAGTGCCTGTATTCGCCGCCGCGCAAAGAGAGCACGCCTATCCTGTCGGAGTCGGGGTCGGTACCGATTACTATATCCGCGCTGACGCTTTTTGCGATATCCGCCGCCATCGAAAAGCTCTCCGGATTTTCGGGATTCGGAGACTTCACCGTCGGAAAATCGCCGTCCGGCGTAAACTGCGCCGTAACGGGCACGATATCCGTAACGCCGATGCGCCCGAGCACCTCGGGCACTATCTTATAGCCCGCGCCGTGAAACGGCGTGTATACTATCTTCAAGCCCGCCTTCTTTACAAAACTTATGTCAACCGCCTCGTTGAGCACGCATTTCATGAACGCCTCGTCCGTCTCGCGTCCCATAAGCACTATCTTCCCCTCGCGGACGGCCGCGTCAAAGTCCATGGTCTTAACGTCGTCGAAAACGTCCGTCGTCTCCATAATGTCGGACACCTTCTTCGAGTTCTCAAGCGACATCTGCGCGCCGTCCTCCCAGTACGCCTTATATCCGTTGTACTCCTTGGGATTGTGGCTCGCCGTAATGTTTATGCCCGCGATCGCGCCCTTATATCTCACCGCGAACGAAAGCTCCGGCGTCGGACGAAGCGCGTCGAAAAGATATGCCTTCACGCCGTTCGCCGCAAGCACGCACGCCGCATGGCGCGCGAACTCTTCGGAATTGTTGCGGCTGTCGCACGCTATGCACACGCCGCGCGCCATGGCGCCGCTTCCGTTCGAGGCGATAAGCTTCGCCATCGCCTGCGTCGCCTGACCCACGGTATACAGATTCATGCGCGAGGTGCCCGCGCCCATAATGCCGCGAAGGCCCGCCGTGCCGAATTCAAGCCGCCGACCGAAGCGAAGGCGGATTTCCTCCTCATTGCCCGCTATCGCCTCAAGCTCCGTTTTCAGGCGCGCGTCCGTATTCTTTAAAAGCCAGCGCTTATATATCGCCGTATGATCCATAATGCCTCATTCCTTTCGGTAAAAAAGCCGCGTCTTACCAATCGTTCTTCTCGTCCGCGTCCTTGTCCTCGTAATATCCGCCGCGGCCGTAATCGCCGCTTCTGTCAAAGGCGTCCTTTTCGTCATTTGCAAAGCCGCCGTTTTTATCGCCGCCGCGGCCGTCGTTTCGGTCGTCGCCGCGGTCATAAAATCCGCCCGACTGCGTCTGAGAGCCGCCGCCGTTATTGTTTAACGAAAGCCCCGTACCCCGTTCCAAAAGCAGCGCATTATAGAAGTTCGAGACCGTCGTCATGTAGTACGGATTGAGCCACAGAAGCAGTATGCCGAACGTGAGGCACGCAAGAATAGCCCAGCCGATAAAGCTAAGATGCAGCACGAAAAGGCGCCACTTATTTCCCTTCATGAGCTGCTTCGAGCGCTCCACCGCGGCCACGATGCCTATATCGGGATTCTCGGCCATAATGATGAACGACTGCGAATACCTGTACGCCGCGATTATGCCGGGGATTATAAGTAACAGCGTCCACAGGAACGTCTTTATAAATACGTAGAGAAAAAGCCCCGCGATCTTCGGAAAGCGGCTTATCGGCGTGAACATATCGCCCGCGCGGCTCTCCTGCCCGCGCGAAATGCGAAGAAATACGAGGGCAACGCCTACGTATATCGGCGAAAGCACTATGTTCATTATAAGACCGAGCCCCTCGTAGCCGTACATTACGGCGGGGTCCGGCTCGAACGATACGCCGTTAGCTATGCAGTTCGCGTAATATTCAAGCTCGTCGTGAAACGGCAGCTGTACCAGCCACGAAAGCACGCCGACGATGACCCAGAACAAAATCGTCACGCCTATCGCAAGGCCCCATCTGCCTTTGAGCGACGCCTTCGCGTTACGCTTCATCTCTCCTCTTGTAACCTTCATCTTATATACACCTCCGTGATAATAGGCTTACGGCCTCGTCGTAAGCTTTATCGTTATAAATTCCGCCTTCTTTTCCGCCATGTATCTCGAAATGCCTCCGATAAGGCTTTCGTCCGAAAGAAGCACCGAAGTGCGCGCGCTTCCCGTAAGGCGCTCCGTCACCGTTGAAAGGCCCGCGCCCGCCGTGATCCTCGGCCGCCATACGATAAAGCCCGCGGCCGAAATCTGCTCCGCCGCGCCCTCCTCAAGCGCGCCGTACTGCTCCTGCGAAATATATACGGCGTTCACGCCGACCTTGTAAAGCCGCGCCAGGGTATCCGCCGTATCGCGCGCGAGCGCCGACAGCGCCTCCGCGTCCGCTTCGGGCATGTCGGACAAATCTATGCCAAGCTCATGCCCCGCGGCAAGTATGCGCGCCGCGCTGTCGGGCGCGTTCTTTATATAGCCCGCCGACACGAAAAACGTCGCGTGCGCGCCGTTTGTCCGAAGCGCTTCTAAAATACCCGAAAGACGCTCCTCGGGCGGCGAGACGAACATAAGATAAACGTCGGGCGTAATCTCCTCCTCGGGCTCTCCCTCGCCCGGCAAAGGTCCGCCCTGCTGTGTCTGCGCCGGCGTGTCCGTCTGCGTCTGAACGGGCGTGCTCTCCGGCTCCTTCGGCATAAGCTCGCCCTTATAGCGCTCCGTGAACTCACGGTCGCTCAAATTTGCGGCGCGAAGCGAAAGCCGCACAGTATTTATCGACGAAAGAAAGCTGTACCGAAGCCCGAACACGTCGCACATCACGCGCGCCGGCACCATAAAGGTGGAATTCTCATAGTAGCACGGCACGTAGTACACCTCAAGATTCTCGTCCGTCGCGATATTCTGTATCATATTGAACGTAAGCGAATGGCGGCCTCCCGATACGGAAAGCGTTTTCGACACGCCGTCATAGCTGTACGAAAGCGCGAAGTAATTTGTAAACACCTCTATCGGCACATAGCAGACGTTGCTTACGAAGACGGGACGTATGCCCCTCGGCGGATCTGCAAGCGAATCGTTTATGCCGAGCGAGATATCCATAACGGCCAGCGAAACGCCCGACGAAAGCAGCGCCGAAATCACAAAAACGATAAGCGCAAGCACCGCCGCGCCGCGTCTTTTTTTCATTTTTCACAGCCTCATCTCATAATATTCTTACCCGTATATTCCGATTATCTCATAATTTTTTGAAAACTTCAACTTATTAGACGCCATCCGTTTTATCTTTGTTTCAAATATAAAAAGGGACGCGTCCGGCGTCCCTTTTTAATCTTATAAACTTTTAACGATTCCTGCCCTTTACACGCTCAGGCTGTGCTTTACTCTGTCGTGCTCCTCGGCCAGCTTTGCATTATTCCAGCGCGTCATATCGCCCACGAGATAGCCCGTGATGCGTCTTATCCGCTCGAACGGCACGGCCTTCGTCTTGAACTTCTCGGTGCAGGTACCGTCGCCGTTGTCGTGAAATTCGGCACGTGAAATATAAAGCCCTTTCGCCGCAAGGCCCTGCTCCTCTTCGGCCTGGAGTATCTCGTCCATTATGAACTTCGCGTCCAGATTATCCGGATTTATTATATCTCTGTCATACATATTGTATTACCTCCTCGCAATATGCTTCATTATAAACTATATATTGTGTTCGGTCAAGCACTTTGCGAATATTTTTCACGAAACGGGAGCGGGAAGCTTACGCCTTCTTTGCCCTGTAATCGTTGATGTACGCCTCGGCCATTATCATGCTGTCGTAGAGCGTCTTGCCGGTGAGGGTATCTCTCAGCGTGGTGAGCCCCGCGTTCGGGCCGTGAGCGGCGATCTCGCAGTTCTTCATAAGGTCGTTCTTTATGTCGTCCTCGGTAAGCTCGAGCTCCTTGAACGTGATCGGGATGCCGACCTCCGTTGCGAAGTCGATGTACTGGTTTATCTCCTCCTCGTCTGCGTTCGCCCACATGAGATACGGAACTACGCCCGCGCCGACAAGAAGACCGTGAAGCTTCGTGGTGCACTGCGGGAACTGGATGATAACGTCGTCAACGAGATGCGGATAATGTACGTTTACGGCTATCGAGAGCGGGCCGCTCGTGTGAGCGATGAGGTTAAGCACGGAGTCGTAAGCGTTCGACTGAACGTGAGTCTTTGCCGAAAGCATTGCCTTTGCGCCGTACTTGTAGAACGTATCGAAAACGCACTGGCTCAGCGCCCACGCGGGGGTAACTATCTCGTTCTCGGTATTCTTGTCCTTGATGGTCTGAATGCCCTCGTAGGCCGTGCCTATCATGTCGCCCATAGCGGCTGCCAGCGTTATCGGAGGAGCCTGGATGGTCTGCTCGGTGTCAACGAGCACGAGCTCGGGATGATACGGCATGAACCATGCGCCAACGGTCTTGTTCTCGTTGTTGTAAAGAACGGTTATCGTACTTGCGGGAGCGTTCGTAGCCACGATGGTCGGGCAGAGAACTACCTTTATCGGACGGCCGAGTCTGTGATATACGCCGCGCACCATATCGAGCGCCTTGCCGCCGCCGATACCGATGATGCAGTCCGCGTTGAACTTGCGCGCAAGTCCGGTGAGCGATTCAATGTTTTCCTCGGTTACCTGCTGGCCGTCTATGTCAACGATGGTGTACTCGGCCTTCTTTCCGGTCTCCTTCTCGATGGCGTCGTACTTCTGCGCAAGCAGCATCGACATGTACGCGCGAAGGTTCTTCTTGTTTACGTTGTTTACCATCGGCTCGTCAAAGCTCTTCTTTACCTTTGCGATTACCTGATCCTTTACGGGGCCGCATGCCGTTGCGATAAGAAATCTCGAGCCGAGATGGAAAGCGTACTTTTTAAGCTCCAAAAGCGCGCCCTCGCCCTGAACGTAGCTCGCGTTCGTCCTGTATTCGAAATATGCCATAGTTTACTCCTCCTTGTAATTATAATTTGTATGGTTTGTACGGTTTATACTTTATTATACATCCTGTTATGGTAATAATCAATAAATAATCGCATAATTGCGAACAAAAATTTGAAAGCGCCGCGAAAACGCTCCCCTAAAAGAAACGCCCGCCGCAAAAAGGCGGCGGGCGTTTTAATTTAACCGTTATTCCTGATTCTGAAGTGTCATCGAAGGCGCCGTGCCCTCGTCCGAAACGAAATACTCCACGTCCACGGTCTCGAGCGTATATATCACCCGTCCTGCGGCCGTGCTCTCGACGCGAAGCGGTATGCCGTCGGAGGCGCGAAGCTCATACTTTTCCGAAAATCCGTAGGCGGGGTCCTTATACTCAAACGAGATCACGGCGTCCGCGCCCTCATAGCCGAAGGTTATGTCGGAGATGTTCTCCGTCCGGGACGACTTTAAGATAAGCACGGGGTCCGAAAGGTTCACCGTACTGCCGAGATAATCCCCGTCGAACGATTCGCGCGTCATGCTCTCGCCCGTCAGAACGTCGTAAACGAAGAGCGAGCCGTCCGCGAACTCCGAATACATAAGATGCGTCCCGTTCTCCGAGTACTTATCGCAGCGCACGCGCTCCCCTGACGCCTGCTTTACTATCGTATACGAAACGGACTCCTCATCGGACAAATACGTCACCCTGCACGTCCACGTATACGCCTCGGGAGGCGCCATGCGCAAAAGAAGCTCCCCGAGCCGCTCTCCGTCAAGGGTTATAGGCTCGGCGCCGTCGCGGCTCTTTACGGAGTCGCCCTCAAGCGAATCATAGGGAAATCCGTCCTTCGCGCCGCCGCCGCCCGACAGGCTGCATCCGGCGAGCGCGCATATCATTATGATAATAACAAGCGGAAAAACTAACTTTTTCATGTCGTAAATCTGCGGCGGACTTAAATGTCGTCGTCGCCCAAAAGCTTCTGCTTCTCTTCCTCTTCCTTCTTCTTCTGCTCCTCTATCGCCTTTCTGTGCGCGCGTTCGCGCTCGAAAATCTTAAATGCGATAAAGCCCACCACCAAAATGCTTACGAGCAGGATTATGGCCTTGAACATATCGTCGGACGCCCAGATTATAGCGCAGAGTCCCAAAAGCGCGCTGATTATATAGAGAATGGCCACGGTCTGCTTCTGCGAAAAGCCCATATCTATAAGCCTGTGATGAAGATGGCCGCGGTCGGCCGTCATCGGCGACTGTCCGCGCGCGAGGCGGCGGATTATCGCGAAAAGCGTGTCGAGTATCGGCAGTCCCATAATTAAAAACGGGATAAGGAACGAGATTATCGCGTAGAACTTGAAAAATCCCGTTATTGATATCGTGGCAAGGATATAGCCTAAAAACATTGCGCCCGTGTCGCCCATGAATATTTTGGCGGGGTTGAAGTTGTACGGTATAAAGCCGACGCAGCCGCCCGTGAGCGCCGCCATGACTATGGCCACCTGCGGCTCCGCGATAAACAGCGCGATGAATAAAAGCGACAGCGACGATATGGCCGAAACGCCCACCGCGAGTCCGTCGAGACCGTCGATGAGATTAACGGCGTTCGTCACGCCGACTATCCAGATTATCGTTATCGGTATCGAAAGGAACCCGAGCGAGATATACGGGCTTCCCACGGGGAGGAGGTTTGAGAACATCTCAATCCTCACGCCGTAAAAGAGCGGTATCACCGCGGCAATTATCTGCCCTAAAAGCTTTACCTTGGCCTTTAGCTGGACTATGTCGTCCACCACGCCCAAAACGACGATGACAATGCATCCGAGAAGAATGCCCCTAAGCTCCGTCGTAATATCGCAGAACGCGAGCATCGAGAAGATAAAGCCCATAAATATCGCCATGCCGCCGAGACGCGGTATCGGCGTCTTATGCATGCGCCGGTTATCCTTCGGCACGTCCATCGCGCCCACTCTCGTTGCGAACACCTTAACGAGAGGCGTTGTGGCAAACGATATCACGCCCGCGACGAGAAAGGCCGCAATAAGCGCTATTATGTTTATATCGATATTGTTAAAAACCATGACCGCACCTTTTTTCAAAGTCAGAAATTTATCTTATGAGTCCCACTTTTCTGTATACCTTGGAGAGCGTTTTATTTGATATATACTGTGCCCTTTGACTGTTTTCGGTATACATTCTTTCAAGATAAGCCTTATCGGCGCTCACCTCGGCGAAGCGTTCGCGAACGTGCGCGAGCGCGTCGGACACGGCCTCGCCTACGGCAAGCTTCAAGTCTCCGTAGCCCTTGCCCGAAAACTCCGAAACGCAGGCGTCCATCGCCCTGCCCGTCACGGCGGAATATATCGAGAGAAGATTAGTCACGCCCTCGCGTCCCTCCTCGCCGGGCGCGAAGCGTATCTCGGCGAACGAGTCGGTAACGGCGCGCTTGAACTTGCGGATTATCGTATCGCGGTCGTCCAAAATGGCTATCGTGGAGTTTTCATTGGTATCGGACTTCGACATCTTCTTCGTCGGGTCCGTAAGGCTCATTATTTTCGACGTCTCCTTTACGGTGAAAGGTTCCGGCACCTTGAAGGTCGGGCTGTACGTATTGTTAAAGCGTATAGCAACGTCGCGCGCAAGCTCTAAATGCTGCTTTTGGTCTATTCCCACGGGCACGAGGTCGGCCTGATAGAGCAGTATATCCGCCGCCATAAGCACGGGATACGTAAAAAGGCCGGCGTTTACGTTGTCCTTATGCTTCTGCGCCTTATCCTTGAACTGCGTCATGCGCGAAAGCTCGCCGAACTGCGTATAGCACGAAAGTATCCACGCAAGCTCCGCGTGCGCGGGCACCTGGCTCTGGATGAACACCATCGTCTTTTCGGGGTCAAGTCCGCACGCTATGAGAAGCGCATACGTGTCGAGCACGCGCTTTCTTAGTACCTTCGCCTCCTGACGCACTGTCAGCGCGTGCAGGTCGGCCACCATGTAATAGCATTCGTAAAGGCTTTCGGGGTCGTTCTGAAGCTTTACCCAATTCGATACCGCGCCCAGGTAATTGCCCAGCGTTATCGCGCCGGAGGGCTGTATGCCGCTTAAAATTATCTTCTTGTCGCTCATATGTCTTACCCTTCCCTAAGTCGCTTATTTGAGTTGTTCCTTTATTACCGAGCCCAAAATCTCCATGCCGCGCACTATCTGCTCGTCGGAGGGCGTGGAGTAATTGAGGCGTATAGCGTAGCTTACGTCGCTTGTGTCGACGAGAAAGGCGCTGCCGGGAACTACGGCCACCTTCTTTTCAAGCGCCGCGCGCGTGAGGCGGTCTATATCGGTGCCCTCGGGCATCTCGCACCATACGAAAAGCCCGCCCTCGGGAGTAATTACCTTCACGCGGCTGTCGAAATGCGCCTTCGCGCCGTCGAGCATGAGGCGGCTCTTTCTTCCGTATATCGACTGCACCTTCTTTACCTGCGCCTCGAAGTCGTATTCCGTTATGAACTTATGCGCGAGTATCTGAAAGAACATATTCGTATGAACGTCGGAGCACTGCTTCGCAACGGTCATTTTCGCGATTATCGGCTTCGGAGCCACGCAGAAGCCGAGGCGTATGCCGCTCGAGAGCGTCTTTGAAAACGAGCCTACGTATATAACTATGCCGTCCTCGTCGAACGACTTTATCGTGGGCACGTCCTCGCCCGCGAAGCGAAGCTCGCCGTAGGGGTTGTCCTCAAGGATGATAACGCCGTATTTCTTGCAGATCTCGTACATTGCCCTTCTCTTGTGAAGCGGCATCGTCTTTCCGGAGGGGTTCTGGAACGTCGGTATCGTATATACGAAGCGCACGTTCTTATTAGCCTTTATAGCGGCTTCGAGCGCCTCTATATTCATGCCGTCGTCGTCCATCGGAACGCCGACGAGCTTCGTATTGTAG
This sequence comes from Clostridia bacterium, assembly GCA_017513095.1. Taxonomy (GTDB): domain Bacteria; phylum Bacillota; class Clostridia; order Oscillospirales; family RGIG577; genus RGIG577. The sequence goes on from JAFWDJ010000002.1 coordinate 12,581, forward strand.
GAGCGGAACACGTTAAGAGAGCCGATAAACGACGGGCTTTCACAGATAACCACGTCGCCCTCGTTGCAGAGTATCTTCGTCGTAAGGTCCATGCCCTGCGTCGCGCCGGAGAGTATCACCGTGTCGTCGAAGTCGCGGCCTATGTTGAAGAGCGCTTTGTTTCTCGCCTTCAAGTCGGCGATGAGCGGCGCGTAGCCCTCGGATATGCCGTACTGCAGCGCGGGGATCGGGTCGGTCGCGTATATGTCCGCGCTTATCTTCGCCATTATCTCAACGGGGAACGATTCCGACGCGGGGTTGCCCGCCGCGAACGGGATTATGTCGGGATTCGACGCGTATTTTAAAATTTCGCGTATCGCGGAAGGCTTTAAGGGATTTATTTTGTCCGAAAAGGTATAATTCATCAAACGGCACCTCTTTTTTATTATTTATTCTTTTTATATTAACATAACTTTGCCCCGCTTGACAATAATTTTCGCTTAAATCGTGTCTCTTTTTTGCAAATCCCCCGCCGGCCACGCCGTGGCGGGCGCATCGTGCGCCCGTCCTCTCTATTGCCTTCCCCTTCGAGGGGAAGGTGGCCGCCGTGCGGCTGGATGAGGTGCAGCGCCAACGGCGCATGCGTCCCCTTAATAGCTCCCTTGTGTAAAGGGAGCTGTCGGCGCAGCCGACTGAGGGATTGTCACGGCACTGCTCTATTTTCACATTAATGACAATGATTTTCTCACAAGTATTTAACCTACCTCCCCCTGCTTTCGCCTTCCCATCCTGCTTTAACATATATTCTTTTTAGAGCCCTGCTCTAAAGACTCAAATCGCCTGCCGGCGGGGCCTACTTTTGCAAACAAAAGTAGCAAAATTTCCGGGGGACCGCGGCACAGGCTCGCGGGGCTTGTGTTAAATGCAGTCTTCCTGCAGCGCTTAGGCCGCCTTCCCCCCGTCCCCTTTGGTTTTACGGCCTCGACATCTTTCATCATCGGTAGATGACGCAATCTCGATCAGACGGGCGCACGATGCGCCCGACACGGCTTGACCGGTGGGAAGGGCTTCAGCGCACTAAGAGCCTTCCCCTCGGGGGAAGGTGGCCGCCGTGCGGCCGGATGAGGTGCAGCGCCGCCACGGCGCGTGCGTCCCTCGTCTTGGCTTCCTTGTGCAAATGGAGCTGTCTGCAAAGCAGACTGAGGGGGTCCCCCTCCCGCCGCCTTTCGCCTTTCCATTTGCGTTGTATGAAAAACCGATGTAAAATAAACAATAGTAATATCCGCGGGGCGTGCCCGCGGCGAAAAAAGGGGGTTAAGCAATGCGAAAAAGAATCATTGCGCTCGTGCTTGCGGCACTGTTCGCGTGCGCGCTTTTCGGATGCTCGGCGAAGGATAAGGCCGCAGATGAACGCGGGCAAACAAAAGAAAGCGAAGAAAGCGGCGGCGAGAGCCGCGATTTCGGGAAAACTGCGTATTATTTCGTCGGCGGCAGCCTTGTGGGAAGCCTTGAAAACGGCGTTTTCATGACCGCCACGGACCCCGCCCGCGACCGGACGGACGCGGGAAGGTACCGCCGCTATACGATAAAGGAGCTCTTTTCCGACGAATATATATACTTCGACCGCGACAGCGCGCGCGGCGAGGCAAACGAGGCCGCGATATATACGGGCGAGGGCCCGGGCGGCTTCGATGAGGACATGACCGCCGTATTCGCGCCGTATGCGGTGCGCACTATCGACGGCGGCTGGGTCTCGGTACTGCCGCTGCCGTGCATTCTTCCCGACGGCTTCGCCGTTTACGCGCCGGAGTACGGCTTTTTCGTAAACGTCTCGCGCGACATACGCGCCATGGGCGACTGCCCCGCACTCGCGACGAATTTCATGGGCGCGCGCCTTCCCGACGGGCTGTCGTGGGATAACGGCTTCACCGCGCGCGACGAGGATGCGACAGAATCGGCGCTTGCGGCGAACGGGATAAAATTCGGTGCGATCGATATAAATACCGTCTCGGGCGACTTCGACTCCGACGGCAAAACGGAGAGCGTGATATTCGCGAACGCCGCGGCGGACGCCGAGGGCTTTCTCGTGCTCGACCCCGACGCGGGCGAAGCGCCGTTCGGCCTCATACTCTTTTGTGACGACGACGAGCGATACGAGACTGTGTATCTGTGCGCGGGCGAGGCCGTGTCAGACGTAACATCGCACTTTACGATAGTGCCCGTGGGCATTTTCGACCTCGACGCGGACGGCGATTTTGAGATATGCGCCTCCTCGCATGAGTGGGAGTGGGGCTCTACGTTCGTGCTCGCAAAGAACGACTCAGGCGCGTGGGATACAGTGATGACCGCCGAGTGGGGAACGTGATCTGATTTTGACGGAGGTAATATTATGTCAACCAAAGACGACGTGCTCGATATTCTGAAAAAGAACGCGGACCGCGAGATGTCGGGTCAGCAGATAGCCGATATCTTGGGCGTGTCGCGCGCCGCGGTCTGGAAGGCCGTGGAGGCGCTGAGAGGCGAGGGCTTTGAGATAGAGGCGGCGACGAAGCGCGGCTACGTGATAAAGAGCGGCGCGGACGAGCTTTCGGCAGAGGAAGTCAGGCGGTTCTTGCCGCGGGAGCTTAAAAATATCGAAATAAACGTTGAAAAAAGCGTCGATTCAACGAATACGCGCCTGAAAGCGGCGGCGGCCGCGGGCGCGCCGTCGGGCAGCGTGCTCATTGCGCTTACGCAGACCGCGGGACGCGGGCGTCAGGGACGCGGCTTTTATTCGCCGCCGCACACGGGCCTTTATATGAGCATACTTCTGCGCCCGAAAACGGACGCGGCCGAAGCGCAGCTTACGACGATACGCTCCGCCGTGGCTGTGCGGCGCGCGCTCTTTAGGACGGCGCATGTCGACGCGAAGATAAAGTGGGTCAACGACGTTTATTATAACAATAAAAAGGTCTGCGGGATACTTACCGAGGCCGCGATGGACTTCGAGAGCGGCGGCGTCGATTATCTCGTGACGGGGATCGGGATAAACTGTACGACGCGCGAGGAGCAGTTCCCCGAGGACGTGCGCGCTGTCGCAGGCTCCGTAAATCTGCGCGACGCGACGCGCGCCGAGCTTGCCGCCGCGGTCATAGAGGAGTTCTTCGCGCTTCAGAATGTTTCTCAGCGCGAGCTTATCGCCGAGTATAAGAGATATTCGATGATAACGGGCAAGCGCATCACGTTCGAGCGCGGCGGGCGCACGTATACGGCCACGGCCGCCGATATAAACGAGAGCGGCAACCTCGTCGTGCGCTTTGACTCCGGCGAAACGGAGACGCTCTATTCCGGCGAGGTGCATATAATGAAGGATTTTTTGAATCAATAATGCGGCGGCGAAGCCGACGGATGAGCTGCAGCGCCGCCCTCAAAGATGTAGGCAGTTTTTGCGCAGAACGTCATCCCACGGGTGCGCCGTGTCGGCGCGTGCGTCCCCCAAAGGCTCCCTTGTGCAAAGGGAGCTGTCTGCGCAGCAGACTGAGGGAGTTGCTTCCCCTCGCTCCCCCGTGTCATTCTGAGGAGCAAAGCTCCGAAGAATCTTAAAGCGTCTCCCTCGCAGGGCATGGCGGTTTACATAAAGCCTTCCCCTTCGAGGGGGAAGGTGGCCGCCGTGCGGCCGAATGAGGTGCAGCGCCGCAGCGGCGCGTGCGTCCCCAAAGGCTCCCTTGTGCAAAGGGAGCTGTCTGCGCAGCAGACTGAGGGATTGTCGTCGCTCGTTCGCAGGGCTTCAAGGTTTACATAATTCTCGCCCAAAGAAAAGTCTTTGCGCCGGAGACAAAAACTTTCGGAATTTTATTTTTATATGGATTATCGCGTGCGGATATGGTACAATTTATAAAAGAAGGCGTCAAAAGAATTACCAAGGGAGGACACGACATCATGCAGACGCGCACACGTTTTGCGCCAAGCCCCACGGGATACATGCACGTGGGCAATTTACGCACCGCGCTTTACGCGTATCTTATCGCGAAAGGGGACGGCGGAAAATTCATACTGAGAATAGAGGACACGGACCGCGGCCGCCTTATTGAAGGCGCGGTGGACGTTATATACAAGACCTTAAAGGAGACGGGCTTAAAGCACGACGAAGGCCCCGACGTGGGCGGCGACTACGGCCCGTACGTTCAGTCGCAGCGAATGAGCCTTTATATGGACTACGCGAAGGAGCTCATCGCGCGCGGCCACGCGTACTACTGCTTCTGCGGCAAGGACGAGGAGGAGCAGCCCCACGGCCACGACAACAAGGGCGCGCAGAAATACGACCGCCGCTGCCTTAAGCTTTCGCCCGAGGAGGTAAAGGCAAACCTCGACGCGGGCAAGCCGTTCGTTATCCGTCAGAGGATTCCCGACGGCGGCTCGACCTCGTTTACCGACGAGGTATACGGCACGATAACCGTTGACAACGACGAGATCGAGGATCAGATACTCATAAAATCGGACGGATTTCCGACGTACAACTTCGCCAACGTCATAGACGACCATCTTATGGCGATAACCCACATAATCCGCGGCTCGGAGTATCTTTCGTCAACGCCGAAGTATAATCTTCTTTACTCGGCGTTCGGCTGGGACATACCGAAATACGTACACTGCCCGCCCGTTATGAAGGACGCGCAGAACAAGCTGAGCAAGCGAAACGGCGACGCTTCCTACGACGACCTCATCGCGAAGGGGTATTTAAGCGACGCGATCCTTAACTACATCGCGCTTCTCGGCTGGTCGCCCGGCGGCGAGCGCGAGAAATTCTCGCTTCCCGAGCTTGTCGAGGCGTTCTCCGTCTCCGGCATATCGAAGTCGCCCGCCATTTTCGACACGGCCAAGCTCGAATGGCTCAACGGCGAATATATAAAGGCGCTCTCGCCCGACGAGTTCTACGCGCTCGTGCGCGGCAGGCTCGAATCGTTCATAAAGGACAAGAACGTCGATTTATACACGCTTTCGACGCTGCTTCAGAAGCGCACGACGAAGCTTACCGACGTAATAGAGCAGTCCGACTTCTTAAACGAGCTGCCCGACTACGATCCGCAGATGTACGTTCACAAGAAGATGAAAACGACGCCCGAAAGCTCGCTTGAAGCGCTGTGCGACATACTGCCCGTGCTCGAAGCGCTGCCCGAATGGACGATCGACGCGATACACGACGCGATGATGGAGCTCGTGGCGAAGAAGGGCGTAAAGAACGGCTGGCTTCTCTGGCCGCTCAGAACGGCGGTCTCGGGCAAGGCCGTAACGCCCGGCGGCGGCGTTGAGCTTGCGTATCTTCTCGGCAGGGACGAGACGATTAAAAGAATAAAAACCGGCATTGAAAAGCTGAAATAATAAGAAACGGAGGACGTAACGATGGCAAAATTCAAGTGCAAGATATGCGGCGAGATATTTGAGGCTCCGAGTGCTGCGGAGGCCGTATGCCCCCGCTGCAAGGCGAAGGGCGACAAGCTAGAGGAAATTAAGGAAGCGGTGAAGAACCCCTACGCGGGCACCCGGACGGAGAAGAACCTTCAGGCGGCGTTCGCGGGCGAATCGCAGGCGCGCAACAAGTACACGTATTTCGCGTCCGTAGCGAAGAAGGAGGGCTACGAGCAGATCTCGGCGCTCTTTTTAAAGACGGCGGACAACGAGAAGGAGCACGCGAAGATATGGCTCAAGGAGCTTAACGGTATCGGCAATACTGCAGAAAATCTCGCGGCGGCGGCCGACGGCGAGAATTACGAATGGACGGATATGTACGAGGGCTTCGCAAAGACCGCCGAGGAGGAGGGCTTCCCGGTGCTCGCGGCCAAGTTCCGCATGGTGGCTGCGATAGAGAAGCACCACGAGGAGCGCTACCGCGCGCTTTTAAAGAACGTCGAGACGAAGCAGGTGTTCGAAAAGAGCGAAATAAAGGTATGGGAATGCCGCAACTGCGGCCATATCGTGGTCGGCACGAAGGCGCCCGAGCTCTGCCCCGTGTGCGCTCATCCGCAGAGCTATTTTGAAGTAAACGCGGAAAATTATTGATGTGCTTTTTTGAAGCGGCGCGAAGCCCCCGGCTTCGCGCCGCTTTTTCGTCCGCCGTATTGCCTTCCCCACCGGCCGCGCCGTGTCGGGCGCATCGTGCCCTTAAAGTCTTCCCCGCGCCGGGGTCCCCAAAAAATACGTTCGCGGATTCCGGGGTCCCCAAAAAATGCTTGCATTTTTCGGGGTGGTTGCTGGGGTGGATTGAACAAGGGAGCCAATAGAGAGGACGCACGCGCCGTGGCGGCGCTGCCCCTCATCCGCCCGCCTTCCGTCGGGGGCGGCTTTATCGCACACAAAAAAGCGGGCTTGCGCCCGCTTTTTGCGATAATATTTTATTCCGGCTCGTTTTCCATGTTGTGATAAACGTTCTGCACGTCGTCGTTGTCGTCGAGCATCTCAAGAAGCCTTCGCATCGATTCAACGTCGTCCTCGCTTTCGACGGTGATATAATTCTGGGGCACCATCTCGATCTCGGCGTACTCCGCCTCGAAGCCCGCGCCCGAAAGGCCCGCTCTGACCGCGTCGAAATCCTCTGGCGCGGTGAGTATCTCATACGAGCCGTCCTCCGTCGAAAAGTCGAGCGCGCCCGCGTCGAGCGCCGCCATCATAACGTCGTCCTCATCTCCCGCGTCGGCCGGTACAACGATGACTCCGCGCTTGTCGAACTGCCACGATACGGCGCCGGGCGCCGCGAGTCCCGCACCGAACTTATCGAAATAATGGCGCATCTCGCCGGCGGTGCGGTTCTTATTGTCTGTAAGCGTTTCCACGATTATTCCGACGCCGCTCTTGCCGTAGCCCTCGTACGTCATTGATTCGTAATTAGCGGAGTCCTTGCCCTCCTGCGCGCGCTTTAAAAGGCGCTCTATATTGTCGTTCGGAACGTTGTTCTGCTTCGCCTTGGCGATAAGGTCGCGCAGCTTCGAATTCGCCGCGGGGTCCGCGCCGCCGTCGCGTATTACGATTATCATCTCTTTTGAAATCTTCGTAAATACCTTGGCGCGCTGGGCGTCGGTCTTGCCCTTTTTATGCATTATATTTTTCCATTTGGAGTGTCCTGACATTCGTTTTTCCCACCTTATTTTTAATCGTGAAATCATTTTACCATAAAGCGCCGTTTCTTTTCAAGTAAAAATGCCGAAAGAAGCGCGCCCGATATCGTATTTTCGGCCGATTTTTTGCGTCCGCGCGCCTTTGGCGCTAAAGAGGCGGCGTAAACGTCCGCAATATCGCCCCGATTCGCGATCTTCGAGGACGCGGCGACGTACGATTCCTTCGCGGCGTCGTAATAAAGCCTGTCGAACGTGAAAAGGCCGTAGCCGAAGTTCTCGTCGCGCCCGCCCGCGCCCAGCTTTTCGGCGTACATATGTAAAAGCAGCCTGACCTCGGCGGGGGTAAGGCGGCGGCCGTATCGCCTGCGCGCCTTGGCCTGAAGGAGCGCAATCGCGCCCGTGATAACGGGCGTGGCCATCGACGTGCCCGAAAGCACGGCGTAGGCGTTCCCCTTGTAGCAGGAGTATATATTCGTACCCGCGGCGCAGACCTCGGCCTTTTTGCCGCCCGTGGAGAAGGGCGCGTGCTTTTTGTCGATGTCGACCGCCGTTACGGCTATGCACTCCTCGAAGCGCGCAGGGCAGCCGATTATGTTGTCGCCCTCGCCGTCGTTGCCCGCCGCCGATACGAGGCAGATGCCGCGCTCGTATGCCTCGCGTATAAGCGAGGCGAAGCGCTTCGTTGAGCGCGCCGCGGAGAAGGACATGTTTATCACGTCAACGTTCTCGTCTATGAGCCATTCGAGCGCGCGCGTGACCGCGTCGATGTTCGCGCTGCCGTCCGGCTCGAACGCGCGCGCCGAATAGACGCGGCATTCGGGAGCGACGCCTATTACGCCCACGCCGTTTCGTCTGGCCGCGATTATGCCCGCAACGTGCGTGCCGTGGCCGTTTTCGTCGCGCGGGCGCGTTTCGCCCGCGTCCGTAAAGTCGCGGTTCTCTGTGACCGCGCCCGATAGGTCCTCGTGGTCGTACTCCACGCCCGTGTCTATAATGCCGACAGGCACGCCCCTGCCGCCGTCGGTCTCCTCCCATTCGAGCGGCGCACCCACCATTTTTACGCCGTAGTCTATCCGTTCGCCCAAAGATTCGGCGGATATGCTCTCCACGCCGAAGCCGTAAAGTTTAAAGCTCATACGATACCCCGATAAGTTTTGTTCTTCTTTATGATATGAGCCGAAACGGGAAAGCGACACACGCGAGGGGTTACATAAATCCTTACCTTTCACAGGGCATGTTGGTTTACATAAAGCCTCCTCGGGGAGTGAAAAAACGTAGAGAATAAACGACGATTTTCAGATATAAGCAAACGATAAAGCGCCCCGCCGGGAGGCGGCGGTAAAAAGCCTTCCCCTCGGGGGGAAGGTGGCACGGCGCCAGCCGTGACGGATGAGGGGTAGCGCCATCGGCGCGTGCGTCCCCGAAGCTCCCTTGTGCAAAGGGAGCTGTCTGCGAAGCAGACTGAGGGATTGTCCGTCCTTCGTAGGGAGGCGGACACCCCCCTGTCCCCCACGCAAAAAAGGACGGCTTTCGCCGTCCTTTTTTAACTTCGCTTCCTACTTCGCGTTCTTGTCGTAGTTCATCACGATCTGCGCGACCTCCGCGCGGGTCGCCTGTCCCGCGGGATCGAGCACGCCGTTTCCGCGGCCGCTTACCACGTCGCACGAGAGCGCCCACTCGAACGCATCAACGGCCCACGGACTTATCTTATCGCCGTCCGAGAACGACGTAAGATTTCCGCCCTCGACTGCGGGCTTTCCTTTAAGCCTCCAGAACAGCGTTACCATCTGCTCGCGCGAAACGGGATCGTTCGTGCCGAACGTGCCGTCGCCGTAGCCCTCGATTATACCGTTTTCGGATGCCCACGCCACGGCGTCGGAGTACCACGTGCCGCTCTCGACGTCGTCGAATCCGGCCTTGCCGGACGATGCGGGGCTGCCCGCGATGCGATAGAGCACCGTCGCGAACATAGCGCGCGTCATCGTATCGTCGGGCGCGAACAAATCCTCGCTTACGCCCTTGAAGTAACCGTTGTCATAGCAGTAGTAAACGGCCTCGTTGTACCAGGCGCTGTCGGCCACGTCCTTAAACGGCCTTGAGGAGGTATCGTCGGGCGGGGTCGTATCGTCGGGATTATTCTGCGGCTTCGTGCTTCCGCCTCCGCCGCCTCCGCCGCCGCCTCCGCCGCCTCCGGAGGACTTTTTCGCGATCGTCATATTGAGGCTTACGTTCTCGGAGCCCGCGTTAAGGCTCTTTGAAGCAGCCGCGTACGTGTCGTTGCCCGCGAAGGTGAGCGTGTAACTGCCCTCGGGCACGCCGATCATGCTAAGCTTTCCGTTCATAACCTCTGCGGTGCGGCTTATGGTGCCGCCCAGCACGTCCGTGCCGGACAGCGTGAACTCCAGGCCCTCCATCGAGCCTCCGTCGGTGGACGAAACGTTTACGGTAACCGTTCTTATGAGCGACGTGGGCGTCGAATACGTCCCCGACGCTGCCGCGCTGTCGTTATAGCCCGTCTTTACGGCTATCGCCTTTATCGTCATGTCGCCCGATACCGAAACGCCGCCGTCATAGACTCTGCTGTCCTTCGTCGGCTCGCTTCCGTCGGTGGTGTAGTAGATCTTTGCGCCCTCGGCCGCCGATATCTCAACGACGCTTCCGCGCTCTACCTGTCCCGACGCCGGAGTAAGCACCGGAGCCGCAAGCGCCGTGCGCTCTATTGCCGCGCCCGTATCGCTGTAATCTCTGCCCATCGGCGTACCCGCGTAGCTTTCAACGTCGCCCGCAATGGCGAGCGTCACAACGCCGTCGAACGCGCTGCCGGACGCGGGCTTAATGCATACGGTCTTCGTGTACGTTCTTACGGCCTCGCCCGCAATGTTTTCGGGCGTATGTCCCTGTGTCTCGGCCTCGACCGTAAAGCCCGTGATATCTCCGCCGTCGTCCGCCAGCGTATAATTTGCGGCGTACAGTACGGACGAAGCGTCATTCGCCGTATCCTCCATATACTTCGTAAACGTTACGTAAATGCCGTCGCTCGTGTAGAGAACGTCCTCCACGGCGGGCGCGCTCTCGTCAACTATCGGAAGATTTACGTCAAGCTGAACGGGGAGTACCGGAAGCAGGCGGTCAACGCTCTCGCCGCCTAAAGTAACACCCGAAACGGCCACGGTCGCGGCCTTGTCGTTTGCGCTCGTCACGCTCTTACCCATATAATCGGCCTTTACGAACCAGAGTCCCTCGGGAACGCCCCAGCCGAAGCGTCCGTCCTCGCCGGTTATCTGCGTCGCCTCGCACGGCATGAGGTATTTCACGTCGTCCGCGGATTTAAGCTCCGTTATCGTCTTTCCGAACTCAACGGCGCCCGTGCCCGTCTTTCTGCCCGTACCGGCGTCGGCCGCCGTCGCCTCTCTTACGATGTTGCCGTATGCGTCGGCCGCGTAGTAAATGGTCACCTGTACGCCCGAAACGGGATTTTCTATAACGCCCTCGTAAACTATGCCGGACGGGTCGTTGTTCTGCGGCGTCGGCTTTCCTTCCGTGATGCGCGGACCTTTGCTGTCGCTTGACTTATTCTTTTCGTCCTTCTTGCAGTTCGGGTCGTTCATCTGCGACGCGCGCGCGCGGCACATGCTGTCTATCATCTTATAAGTCTTTACGTATTCCGTCGCGACTTCTTTCATCGCGTTCGTGCAGCTCGTGTTTATAACGTTGCCGGTGATAAAGCTGCCGAAGGCAAGCTTTGCGCCCGCCTGCACCGAAATTTTCGCAAGTCCGCCCCAAATGCTTGCAATTACTATCCCGGCGTCGGTAAGCTCCGCGGCGCCGTTGCCGAAGTCGAAGCGGTTGCACGTCTGCTCAAATCTTTTAAGCTGCTCCTGAAACGTCGAAAGCTGCGTCTCGGTAAGCGCCTGATAGCACGGGTGACTCGGCAGTATCTCGTTTATCTCGCGCTTCATGTCATTAACGTAGTTTCTGTAACGCTCTCTGCGTTTACATGCGTGCGCCCACGCCGGCAGACCCAGAATCGAACCTATCCAGCCGCACGGACCCGCGCTGGCCGTACCGAAGGCGCCGCTGCCGATGCCCAGACACGTTTCGTTCGTGTTTTCCTGCTGATGATATTTCTCCTCTTTGTCAAAATCAAATTCGCCGTGGAACTCATCGGGCACGCGCTCGATCGGCATACCGTATCCTTCAAGAGGATTGTTCTGATACGTATGCTCCTGAGGCCAGCCGTATGCGGGGCCGCTCTGACCCTCCGAATACTCGGCGTACGCAAGCGAAGCCTCCGGCTCGCTCTCTCTTAGCTCTGCCTCGGGGTCGTTTAAGTTTATAAGATAGCCGTAGAAGTCCTTCGTAAGCTCCGCCGTTATAAATGCGTAATACATCGTTCCCGAAGGGTCGGTGCGGTCTATCATAAACGACGCGTGTATAGCGTAGGTGCAGTATACGATCTCGCCGTTCTTCTGCCATGCGTCCGTTATGATGTAGCGGTAAACCGTATGTCCCGCGTCGTCGTTTATCCGGTAGGGCAGCACGTTCTCGGTGCCGTGCGTGGCCTCGGCGATCTTTTGTATATTGCTTTTAGCGTTCTCAAAGTCCTCTGCTGACGCGAGCACGCCGCCGAAGTTGAATACGAGCGACTCGTCTGTCTCGTTTGCCATTCTTTCGGCGTATATTTCGTTGAGCCATGCTATCGTGCTGTTCTCAACTCCGCCCACGTCGTGCTTCATCTTTACGTAATTGAGCTTAAGGCCGTTCTTAGCCGAATTTGCGGCCGCCGCCGTAAACACCTCGGCGTCAAGGCCGTCCGAATTGCCGCCGAAGGTCGGCACGCCGTTCTCATCGAACGTAACGCTCCAGTCGTCCCCGGGGGTAAGCTCCGTTACGTCTCCCGTTTCGTCCACAAGGCCGGACAGATCATCCATCGCGGGATCGCAGATTACCGTCTCGACGGTGTTCGCGTTCCACTCCCCGGGCTCGCTCTTCGGTATGTACATAAGCTCGGCGTACGTTATCGAATCGTGAAGCGCGGTATCGGCTCTGCCGACAAATACGCCGCCCTCGTCCTTCATCGGAAGGAAGCGTATCTCGCCGTCGTTCGTGAACAGCTTCGTTACGGCCTTTACGTTCTCGCCCCATTCGCTCATCGTCTCAAGCGCCTCGGGGTTGTCGAATACGGCCTCGAACGTTACGTCGCGCATCGAGCCGCCGTAGAAGTTATACGGCTCGCCCACGTTTATCGTCCTCGTGCCGTACTCCGTCCACGTCATCGTATAGCCCATAAGCTGCGGGCCGCTTGAGTCGTGTATTATCCAAAGCTCGTCGCTTTCCTCGCCCGATTCGGTAACGGCGGTGATTATATGTACCGTCGCTTCCGTATCGCTTACGTCCGAAAGCGTTATCTCGGCCGTCCAGTCGCCCCATCTGTCGGCTGTTGCCGCACCGGCGCCCGCGCCGTTATCGAATACGGTGACCTCCTCGCCGGGCAGCGCGCGGCCGCTTATGAGCACGTTCTCGCGGTTTACATAAGTCGAAAGCGTATCGAGGAACGCGCCCGGCCGCTTCACCACGGCGCGGCCTATGAGCTGACCGGAGGATCTTGCGCTCCCGCCGTTATACGTTACGTCGGCCGAGAGCGTTACGTCCATGTCAAGGTCAACGGCTCCGGGATTGCAGTATATCGTATACTCGCAGGGCAGCTCAACATCAAATCCGTTCATTCTGTAAGAATCGGAGTGATAATTATAATACAGCTTGTCCGTATAGTCTTCACCGTTTATGATTATTGCCTGTATCGGCGCGCTGTTTAAGCAGCTCCAGCCCTTACGGCTGTCGGACACGCCCGTGCGGATGCGAATGCTCTTAAGCCTTCCGTCGTTTATGCCGCTGTCAAGGCCCATTTCGCCGCTGAAGGCGATAAGGTCGCCCGTGTTCGAAAAGCTCTCGGCGCTCGCGTACATCGTTGAGCCGGGCTTCGTAACGTAAACGGCGTTCTCGCTGTCTCGCTCGGTCGCGGTGTAGCCTTCAAGCTTTGCAACCTTGCCCGCCTCAAGCGTCACGTTCCACGTTTTAAGAGCATCGGTCACTTCCGATAAGGGCGTTTCGGCGTTGAGAAGGCCGTCGTACGCGGCGGGCATGAGCGCCGCGATATAGCTGCCCGCCCCTTTAGGCGCAACGGACGTATACGTATCCGTCATGCTCGTTATATAGAAGCTCGGGCTCTTTGATATGAACGTCCCGTCCGCGTCGTACCACGCGAATATTACGGGAACGGTGAACGCCGCTTTAAGCTCCGTAAAAACGCCTGCCCTCGGCACGAGCGTGATCTCCGTCCGGCCGCGCGTGGTCGTAATATCTACCGTCTTCTCCGCCGCGGGCTCAAAGGTATCGGCGCTTATCGAAAGCGTTACGGTATCGGCCGACGCCGATCTGCACAGATAATACGTCTCGTTTCTCGTAAGCGTATTTCCGTACATATACATCCTGTCGCGGCAGATATCCGTCTCCGCCTCAGTGCCGCCGCTTATCGTTGTGTCCACCATGGGGTCTCGGGCACTGAGATATTCGCGAAGCGCCTCTTCGTTGCCCGGCACGGCCTGTATGTTCATCGTCGCGGCTATTGTCACTTCACCTACAACGATGTCCCACGTACCGCCGTCGACCGGATTTCTGTTTGTGCTGCCCGAGTCAACGTACAGCCGGTAATCGCCCGAATATGCGCTTATATCCGCGGGCTCGCCGGGATAAAGCGCGAGCGTATAGCTGCCGTCGGCCGCCGTCACGGCCGTTGCGGTGCGGTACATATTCTTATAATACTGCGAAGCCACGACCTTTACGCCCGCCGCGGGTCTATTTGATCTTCTCGCGGTGACCTTGCCGCTCACCGTCGCCGACGGAGCCTCGATCTTCGGCAGCGTCACGCCCAGGATACCCGACGCCGCATTGAACGAATACGTATAGGCGTCCTTTTGGTTCCAGTCGTATATGGGATAATTTTCGGAAGCGGTGTTCCCTTTTAAGTACACCTCGATGCCGTTTTCCGAAAAATCGGGCGTGACCGCGCCCGGCGCGTATATCGTCGCGCCGCCGGCCGATTTCACCGCGCCGCTGTACGCGAAGTAATCGTCGGGGTTTTCAAGTCCCGTCACGGCAATCCCGCTGAATAACGCAAGCTCGGGACCCGTGCGCGTCATAATGATATCGCCCGTGTCGTCGCTCACCTCTCCCGTGTATTCGGCCACGACGGCGGACTCGCCGTTTACGTACATGCAGAGCTCAAGCTTTTTATACGTGCTGCCGTTTCCGAAAAGCCACGGCTCAAGCGTTACGGTATCCTCGTTTGCCAAAATGCTTGTATACCCTTCAAGGTCGGTGTAATATGCCCTTATCCATCTGTCGCCGGACAGAGAAGAGAGCTCCCCGGGCAGCGTCACGGTAACGGGAGGCTTCTCGCTCCAGCGCGCGATAAAGTTCACGCTGCCCGTGACCGTGTATTCCTCACCGGGGCCGTAAGTCTCGTCGCCGTAGGTCCAGCACTCGAAGTCATATCCTCCGCGCTGCGGAGCCGCGGGCAGCGTTATTTTCGTGCCCTTTTTCACGGTAACGGAGTTGTACGCACCCGTGTAGTCGTACGCGCCGTTTAATATGTATCTCACCGTATATTCGGGCGTGGGCTTAACGGTGAGCGAAAACGTCTTCGAAACGCTCTGCCCCGCGCCGTCCGACGCGGTGACCGTAACGGTGAACGTACCGACCTCTGAGGTCTTACCGCTTATCTCGCCCGTCGCGGTATTAAGCGAAAGTCCCTCGGGCAGTCCCGCAGCCTGCCACGACGCGACCGCCGTGCCCGCAAGCGTATCCGTGTACGCGCAGTCCGCCTCCGCCGAGAGAAGCGCCGTCGTCGTAATCGACAGCGTCTGTGTGATCTCGTCGGTTATGTGCACCACGCCGTCGGTGTGGTAATACTCGTCGGTATATTCCTCGGATACGTACGAGCCGTTCGAGGTGACCACCTTCAAACGATAATCGCCCTTTTTGACGTTCGGTATCGTCAGGTTCTGTATCCAGATGCTCACGCCGAATCCGTCGGCGCCGCCGTCGATTACCTCACATTCGTTCGAGCCTCCGTATGAGGGGGTCAAAAGATCGTACACCTCGGTCCTCGTCTCGCTGTCGACGAGCAGCACCTTCTTTATCGTGCAGCTCTGACCGACCGTAACGAAGCCGGAGACGGACATCTTCGCCTCTCCCGCCGAATTGATCATGAGACTGCCGTCGCTCGTCCCGAAGCCGTAGCTTTCGGGTCGGTTGTTGTCGTAAAACGACGCCTCAAGCCAGCCCTGGCTTCCGCCTGCCAGCGCCGCCGCGGGCAGTATCGTAAGACACATGGCAATCGCTATGATGAGCGACAGCGTCCGTTTAAACCTCTTACTTTCCATTTGCCTTCCTCCTTCGTTGCCTTGCCGTGCATTTTGTGTGGATTTTATGAAAAAAATATACTTCTTCTATTTTATCTTACACCCGAAAAGCGAAATTTGTATACTGCGTAAATACGCAGCCGCATGAAAAAGCCCTCTCTTTTATGAAAAGAGAGGGCAAAATACGAAAAATCCGTCCCGTTACCGTCCGCTCAGCGTCTCGTGGTATATATCGGTAAGTCCCGCGCGCGTCGACGCGCCCGTTTTCTGATAAAGCGACGTGACGTAAAGCTGCACCGTGCGCGGACGTATCGAAAGACGTTCGCCGATGACCGTCTGCTTGTCCTCGGTGAGCACAAGCTCTCTAAAAACGTCGGTCTCGCGCGCCGTAAGCTCGTACCGGCCGCGTATCACGTCAAAAACGTCCTCACGCGGCGCGCCGGGCGCCGTTTTGTCCGCGGCCGGGGCGGCGCTTCTGTCGCCCAGCGCCATAAGCACGATTATCGCCGCGAGATACACGATGTCGAGCGCCAAAACGGACGACGCGGGCAGGCTTGAAATATGAAGCGCGCCGGCAAGCAGCACCGTGCCGCTGTCGATGATGCGCCCCATCGAAGCCCACAGCGCCGGATGCTTCGTCCCCTGCGCGAGCCGCCAGAACGTAAGGTTGTAATACGACACCGCGCCCGCTATGGCGCAGTAAAAGAGGCACATATTGAGGCTGTACGCCTCCGCGTTTCCGATGAGCACCGAATTAAGGAGCGCCACGAGCGCGATGCACACGGCCGCGGCACGAACGGCGCGCCCCTTTTGTCTGTCACCGATAAGCGCGAAGAGAAGATAGCACGGTATAAGCATAAGGCGCGGCCACGAATATACGTTATAATCCGTATATCCCGACGACACCTGAAGGTGATGTATATATCCGTTGTAGAAGCTTGAGAAAAGAAGAAGCGCAGCCGCGATAAGGCACGCAAAAAGCACGCTCATTTTCGGCGTCGGCGCGGGCGCGGACGCGGGCGCCTCCTGCGAGACCGAAAGCGCGCGCGGCGGACGAAGGAGCATAACACAAAGAACGACGAACGCCGCCGGCATGAATACGTAAAATAGCGGCGTTATCCCCCACTCGAGCGCCAGCACGAACTGAAGCGCCACGGCCGCGGCGTAGCTTACGCCCATCACGGCGGCCGCCCTCGCGCCGGACGCGGCGGCCTCGCTCATCCGCTCGTATACCGCGCCGCACCAGAATCCGAGGCACAGAACGGTCGCGAACGTAACGACAAGGGAAAACGGCGAGCCTCCACAGACGAGCATCACGGCCGTACCCGCGAAAAATACGCAGAGCGCCGCCGCTAAAATCACCCTTTCGGCGCGCCTGCCCCGCAGGGCCGCGCGCACGGCGGCGTACGCGAAAAATCCGATGATAACGAACACCTGAAGCGCGTAATATACCCATTCGCGCCGTTCGGCGGGAAGATACCCCTCGCCCGCGTGGTTCGCAACTCCCAGCACGCATAGCTGCAAAAAGACTGCGGCGGTGAACATTACCGAAAGAAGCACGTTTCTTTTCGCGCTCTTTGACATATTCACCGCCCCCTTTAATCAAAATATGAAATTATTATACCGCCCGCGCACGCGGATTTCAAGCCCCGCGCACCCACGCATCAAAGCCCCGTATTGTCAAAGCCTATGGAGCCGAGTCCGAAGCCGTTCGGCAGAAGCACCTCGCTGTAAAGATGTGCAAGCATTATGCCCGTAAGGTCGTTCGCGATCGCGAGAACGTCGGCCATACCGGCCTCGTCTCCGGTATACGACTGAATAATTATGTTAACCGAATCGTCGTCGGAAAGCACGCCCACCGAAGCGGGGTCTATTTCGCCGCTTCCCGTGTCTATATCGCCGCCGAGGTTGTGCTCGATGTATACGTCATACGGCCCCTCGAGCGACGCGGGTACGGCAATGGCAACGTATTCGTAGTAGTCGCCCATCTGTCCCTCTATGTCGATTATGATGTAGTCTATTTCGGGCACGTAGGCAACGCCGTAGATATATACCATTTCGGTCGTTTCCGACTGCTCCTCGCCGTAAATGTAAGTTAAGTTTCCGCCCGTCGTCACTTCGCCGCCGTTTACGGCCATCGCCTTAAGAAACTCCGCCGCGGTCACGCCCACGTCGAACACCATCGCCGTCTGCGTATACTGATTGTAGTTCACGGCAAAGCCGAGCTCCCAGCCAAGGTCGCGAAGCTTGAAGTAGTTGTTGCCGCCGATGTTCCAGACGGAAAGGCCCTCGACCTTCCTGCCGTCTATCATAACGGTCTGCGAGCTCGGCACGGCCGTGGCGCTCTTGTCCGCGCCCCTTACAAGCTCGGTGCCGTCGGGCGACGAGTAGGCCGCGCCGGTCGTTATTGCGATAACGCCGTTTTCGGCATCCCATCCCACGTCGAACTGGCTCTCTGTGCCGTTAAGCAGCGCCGCAAGGTCGCGAAGCTTGAAGTAATTGCTGCCGTCGATGTTGTACTTGTCGCAGTCGGCGGGCACATTGTTCACCGACAGATTCTGCGACGACGCGACTACGCTTGCGGCCGACGCCGGAACGGCCGCCATCGCCACAAGCAGCATTACGGCTAAAAGTATCGCTATGATTTTTTTCATGATACGTTCCCCCTTAGATAAATATTTTGATATTTAAATTATACCAACCGCGAAAACGCGCGTCAACAAAGCGCGCGGAATGCAAAAAAGGATTTTTTTAAAAAATATATTGACAAGGCGGCGCTCATTTGATATAGTAATTAAGCGCATTGAACGAAGATGACTTGAGCTTGATACGCTGGTGTAGCTCAACAGGCAGAGCAACTGACTTGTAATCAGTAGGTTGATGGTTCAATTCCGTTCACCAGCTCCATATATGGGGGGATTCCCGAGTGGCCAAAGGGGGCAGACTGTAAATCTGTTGTCACTGACTTCGGTGGTTCGAATCCACCTCCCCCCACCAGAAAAGCCTCGCGTAAAGCGAGGCTTTTCAACTAAATCCACCCTGTCGGGTGGGATAAATCGGCTGACGCCGATGAAATCCGCCCGGACGGCGCACGGGTGGATTTAATTTCATTGTGAGCGGAGCGAACGATTTCATCCGAGGGCAGCGTCCGGGGATTTCACCGCGGCATCGCCGCGATTTCATTAAAAAACGAAAGGCTATATCATGGCTGAAAATAAACTCGCCGATCTTTCAACCGAATTTGCGGTTCAAATTCTGAAACTCACCGACGGTATTAAAGGCCATTATTCACTTGCAAATCAACTTGAACGGAGTGGAACAAGTATCGGCGCAAATATCCGTGAAGCAAAATACGCCCACGGCAAAGCGGACTTTGCAGCAAAATTGCAAATCGCTTTAAAAGAATGCTATGAAACCGAATACTGGCTTGAGATCGCGCAAAAAGCCGATATAGTTTCGGAGAAATCTGTTAAAGTGCTTTTGCACGACTGCGGCGCGATCCGCCGTATGCTATCTCCTCAATCAATACTTTAAAGGAAAACAATAAATAGTGAAAACGCAAAACCTTTGGAACAGATTTCTTTTGACAAATTATCAAGCGAATAAAGGCTGCAATTTGATATTCCCTTTTGAAATATTAATAAAAATCGCCGATCTAAATTGCTTGCGCGGTTTTTCCGAACAATACCGAAAACTCGGCTTTTTGGGCAATCCGATCTAAACTGTTTGTCGTTGCCGGAAAAAAGCAGCCGTAAGGCTGCTTTTTTTAAGCGAAATCCGCCCCTTTCGGGCGTGAAATTGCCCCTCAAGGGCAGTGAAATGCGCCTCGCGGCGCGCGGGTGGATTTTATTTCACCGCAAATGTTATGAGCGATATCACTAAAAGCGCGTCCCGCGCTTTTTACACTATCCCACCGGAGGTTTTACACATGCACAACAAGGCTTCCATCCGAAAAGGCGAGCGATTCTGCGAGCCGATACACGTGCCGTACCACGAATGCGACGCATTCCGCAATATGCGCCTCTCGGCGCTCATGGGCCGCATGTCCACGATAGCGGGCGAGGATTACGACGAGCGCGGCTTCCCGCACGAATGGCTGTGGGACAACGGCATGGTCTTTCTCGTTTCGCGCCTCTCAATGAGGATCATACGAAACGTAAAGAAGGACGAGCGCATAACGCTCGAAACGTACGAGCGCGGCTTAAAGGGCGCGACGTTCAACAGAAATTACGAATTTGTGGACGAAGCGGGCAACACCGTAATCGAGGGCAAATCCGTATGGATACTCTGCAACCCCGAAACGCGCATGGTACTAAAGCCCAAGGCCTTCCCGCGCACCCCGAATCAGGATTGGGACACGCTTCCCGACTGCCCCGAGGCCGTAAAGCTCAAAATGCCCGCCGACGCCGAATTTCTGGGCGACAGAAAGATAGTATATTCCGACATCGACTGGAACGGTCACCTGTTCAACGCGTATTACTGCGACATATCGCTTGATTTTCTGCCGATTGAACTCGTCGAACGCGGCGTGCGCGAGCTCGTTATAAACTTCCAGCACGAGGCCGTCTTCGGCGACTCTTTGAAGATCTACGGCAAAATCGAGGGCGACACGGCCACGGTCTGCGGCGTAAAGGAGGGCGAGAACACGCCCTGCTACATCTGCCGCTTCACGTTCGGGCTGTAACGGCGAAAATTTTTAATAATTTATGCGTATTTGTTCATCTTTTGATAATAATAATATAGATAATATTACTTACACGCGTTTCAACTTCTCAAAAGGAGATAAAAAATGGGCAACGAAAGCCGCTCTGATGTAAAAAACAAGCGCCGCCGCAGAAAAAGGCGCGTCTTTCCCGCCGTGCTCGGGGTGATATTCGTCGCCGTCGCGACCGTTGCGGGCGTTACGACCGCGTTCCACTTTTTAGCGGGCGGCCTCAAAGACGGCTCGAACCTTTTGCCCGCGGCCATATTCGACGACGCCGAAACGGGCGAAGGCGCGGAAAGACTCAACTTCCTGCTCATAGGCACCGACGGAAGCAACATGCGTACCGATACGATACTCATGGTCTCGCTCGACTTCGTCGATAAAAAAATAAACCTCGTATCGATCCCGCGCGACACGCGCGTACTTGTGAACGGCCGCTATCACAAGATAAACGCCTGCGCCGTAATAGGCGGCGACGAGCTTTTGATAAACACCGTGCGCGACATAACGGGCGCGCCGATACACTACTACGTCAGGGTAAGCTTTACGGGCTTCCGAAATATTATAGACATTTTAGGCGGCGTCGACTACTACGTCCCGATGGATATGCACTACTCCGACCCGTATCAGAATCTTTATATAGATTTAAAGGAGGGCCAGCAGCACCTTGACGGCGACAAGGCCGAACAGCTCGTGCGCTTCAGGCGCTATCCCGAGGCCGACATCCAGCGCACCCGCGTTCAGAAGGATTTCCTAAAGGAGCTTTTAAAGCAGAAGCTCACGCCCGAGAACTTCCTTCGCGCGCCCGCGCTCTACTCCGATATAGCAGAGAATGTCACCACCAACTTCACCGTGGGCGACCTCATGAAGCATCTCGATATAATAAAGCTGTTCCAGAACGCCGGCGACGATACGATAACGGCCTACGAGATGCCCGGCAGCGCGCGCATGATAAACGGCGCGTCGTATTGGATACACGACGTCGACGCGACTCTAAAGCTTTTCAAGGACAACTTCGGCGGAAGCGGCACGTCCCAGGCAAAGACGACGTACTCCGCCGCCGAGCAGAACGCGCTTTCCTCCTCCGAACGCGTGACCGCCGAGGAAGCGGCCGATTCGATATCCGAGTCGGACGCAACGGACGAGGGACTGCCCGCCGACGACCTCGATATGCTGCTCGAAGGCGAAGACGGCCCGGGCGAAGACAGCGAGGACGGCGACGCCTCCGACTCCGCCGATACGGACGCGGACGACGAAAACGGCTCCTCCGATACCCACTCCGGCGACACCCATTCGGGTGATACGCATTCGGGCGATACGCATTCCGGCGACACCCACTCCGGCGACACGCATTCCGGCGACACGCATTCGGGTGATACGCATTCGGGCGATTCCGGCGACGGCTCGTCGGGCGATTCGTCCTCCGGCTCCGGCGGCTCTGACGGCGGAGACGATTCCCACGGCGGCTCGGACGACGGCACGACGCCTCCCCCCGCCGACGGCGGCGGCTCCGACTCCTCCGGCGAGGAGCGCGACATAAGCACTCCCCCCGAATGGCTGAGATAATATATAAGGCTGTGACGAAACCCGTCACAGCCTTTTTTCGCCATCGAAAAAGAGCTCGACGCATAAATATGCGCGCCCCCGCCCCGCAAATCAAAATTTATAAAATAACTTGCTTCTTTATATTGAAATCACGTTTTCTCTGTGATAGAATATCAAAGTAAGCTTGGCGTGTTTGACAAGCGTTATATACGGGAACACCGTTAAAGTGATGTAAAGAATCAGCGAAGCTTCTTTATAAGGGCTTCGCCTTCTTATTTTTAAACTAAAAAGCGCGGGGGCAGACTTACCCCTTACGCATTTTTCTTTGGGAGGATACATATGTCAGACAATACCGCTTCGGGCAAACTTCAGAAGAAATACATCTTCGTCATCGGCGGCGTCGTTTCGGGCCTCGGCAAGGGCATAACGGCCGCGTCGCTCGGCAGGCTTTTAAAGGCGAGGGGTTTTTCGGTCACGATGCAGAAGTTCGACCCATACATAAACATCGACCCCGGCACGATGAGTCCGTATCAGCACGGAGAGGTATACGTAACCGAGGACGGCGCGGAGACCGACCTCGACCTCGGCCACTACGAGCGCTTCATCGACGAGAACCTCACGGCGACGTCGAACATCACCACGGGCAAGGTATACTGGTCCGTCATATCGAAGGAGCGCCGCGGCGAATACGCCGGCAAAACGGTACAGGTCATCCCCCATATAACGAACGAGATAAAAAGCAAGGTCTACTCTATGGCGCGCGAGACCGACTCGCAGATAGTCATAACCGAGATAGGCGGCACGGTCGGCGACATCGAAAGCCTGCCCTTCTTAGAGGCGATACGTCAGGTCGCGACCGACGTGGGACGCGAGAACTGCATGTACATCTACGTAACTCTCGTTCCCAAGCTCCCCTCGGGCGAGCAGAAGACGAAGCCCACGCAGCACAGCGTAAAGGAGCTTTTAAACGTCGGCATCTGGCCCGACATCCTCGTATGCCGCTCGGAGGACCCGATATCGAAGGAGTCGCTTGAAAAGCTCAGCATGTTCTGCAACGTGCCGAAAAAGAACGTCATCTCCAACCTCGACGCCGAATCGCTCTACGAGATACCGCTCATGCTGGAAAATCAGAACTTCGCGGACGTTGTGCTCTCGCGCCTTAACCTCACGGCCCCCCACGCGCCCGACCTTACGGAATGGACGGCCATGGTCGACACTATCCGCGGCCTTAAAAGCCAAGGCACCGTTACGGTCGCGCTCGTCGGCAAATATACGGGCCTTCACGACGCGTATTTAAGCGTAGTCGAGGCATTAAAGCACGGCGGCATCGCAAACAACGTAAACGTCGATATAAAATGGATCGAAAGCGCGGACATAACGCCCGACAACGCGGGCGAAATATTCGCCGACATAGACGCAATGCTCATCCCCGGCGGCTTCGGCGACAGAGGCACCGAGGGCAAGATATGCGCGGCAAAATACGCCCGCGTAAACAAAATTCCGTATTTCGGCATCTGCCTCGGAATGCAGATAGGCGTGATCGAAGTGGCGCGCAACGTGCTCGGCCTCACCGACGCCACGAGCACCGAATTTAACCCCGACTCGAAAAATCAGGTAATCCACATAATGCCCGACCAGCTCGGCGTAACGGATTTGGGCGGCACGCTCCGCCTCGGCGCGCAGACGTGCAATCTCAAGCCGGGCACGCTCATACATAAGATTTACGGCGAGGACACTATCCGCGAACGCCACCGCCACCGCTACGAGGTAAACAACGACTACCGCGAGGCGCTCACGCGCGCGGGCGTAGTGATAAGCGGCCTTTCGCCCGACGGGCGGCTCGTCGACACGGTGGAGCTTTCGGACCATCCGTGGTACATAGGCGTACAGTTCCACCCGGAATTCAAGTCGCGCCCCAACAGGCCGCACAAGCTTTTCGCCTCGTTCATAAAGGCGGGCAAGGAATACAGCGAAAACAAAAAATAAGAGTAAAAACAAGAGTAAAAGAATAAGAATGAAAAGATTATAAAAAAAGAAGGTTTTTAAGAATGGCAAGCAGAATAATAGTCGGCGCTCAGTGGGGCGACGAGGGAAAAGGCAAGGTAATTGACATACTGGCGTCTCAGTCGGATATGGTCGTGCGCTCTCAGGGCGGCAACAACGCGGGTCACACCGTCGTTGCGGACCACGAGGAGTACAAGCTTCACATGGTCCCCTCGGGCATACTCTATAAGGACTGCGACTGCGTTATCGGCAGCGGCGTCGTCATCGACCCGAAGGAGCTCATAGCGGAGATGGACGCGATAGCCTCGCGCGGCGTGTCGCTCGACAGGCTCAAGATAGACGCGCGCACCCACGTCATAATGCCTTACCACATCGCGCTCGACGCGCTCTCGGAGAGCGTGCGCGGCGATATGAAGATAGGCACCACGAAAAAGGGCATCGGCCCCTGCTATATGGACAAGGTCGAAAGAAGCGGCATAAGAATGTGCGACTTTACCGACGACGCCGAATTTAGGAAAAAGCTCAAAGAGAACCTCGCGATAAAGAATAAAATAATCACGAACGTTTACGGCGGCGAGCCGCTCGACTATGAAAAGGTCTATGCGGAATACTCCGAATACGCCCGCTTGCTCTCGCGCTACGTATGCGACACGTCGGTGCTCATTTACGAGGCGATAAAGGCCGATAAGAACGTCACCTTCGAGGGTGCGCAGGGCACGCTTTTAGACATCGACTTCGGCACGTACCCCTTCGTTACGTCGTCGCACCCCGTTTCGGGCGGCGTATGCATCGGCGCGGGCATCGGCCCCACGCTGATTGACGGCGTTTTAGGCATAATGAAGGCGTACACCACGCGCGTGGGCCTCGGCCCCTTCCCGACGGAGCTCTTCGACGAGACGGGCGAGTTCATACGTAACCGCGGCGCGGAATTCGGCGCGACGACGGGACGCGCGCGCCGCACGGGCTGGCTCGATACGGTAATCGTAAGCTTCTCCGTCCGCGTGAACGGCTTAACGGAGCTTGCCGTAAACAAGCTCGACACTTTAAGCGGCATAAAGACCTTAAAGGTCTGCACCGCGTACGAGATAGACGGCCGGGTGACGAAGCACTTCCCCGCCGATCTTAAGACCTTCTCGCGCGCGAAGCCCGTTTATACCGAGCTTCCCGGCTGGGACGACGACCTCACCGGCATAACGAAATACGAAGACCTGCCCCTAAGCGTTAAGAATTACATCGAATTTATCGAAAACGAATGCGGCTGCCGCGTTTCCATGGTAGGCGTAGGCCCCGACAGGACGCAGAATCTGTATAAGTAAGATATACGCCAGGCTGTCAAAAAAGGGCCAGACCGCCGAAAAGAATAAAAGAATTAAACAGAAACCGTGTGCGTGTATTTTACAAATCAAAATATTATGCACATTGTTTCCAGGCAGCTTTTGCGCCGTAACCTTTGGGTTACGGCGTTTTCGGCTATATGCCGATTGCCTTCTCTACCGTATAACATACGCCCGATCCACCCCTAAAAATCCGCAAGCGTATTTTTAGGGGACCCCGGATTCGGCAATCGACAATTCTGACCTCTTTTTTGGCAGCCGGTTCGGCGTGTTGACCTCGCGGGGCTGCGGTGGTATAATAAAATTTACAAATCCTATTTTATGAAAGAAGGATGAAAAATGAAAAAATTACTGATATCTCTGCTCATATTCGCAATGATAATCGTCTCCTGCGCGTGCGGAACGCAAGACTCCGAATCGACCGACACGAGCGGCGCCGAGACGGAAGCGTCCTCCGAGACCGCCGATACCGCCGAGACGGACGTACCCGACGTCCCCGACAAGTCCCCCGAATCCGGGGATTACTCGGCGCTCGTCGGCACGTGGTACGACGAGACAACGTACTGCGTTCTGACCGTTTACGAGAACGGCGGCTTCGCGCTCGACGACAACAACGGCCATTACGACGGCTACCTCGTCTATACCGACGAGAAGGGCGGCAAGTGGTCTCCCGTTCCGCGTTATGAGATGTATCTTGAGAATAACGAGCCGCTCTACGGCGACGCGAGCCTTTCGTTCGACGATAACCACCCCGGCTGTCTCGTTTACGCGATAAGCGCGGGCGCGCAGCTTCTCACCTACGACGGCAGCGGCGAGGCGGCCGAAACCGACTCCGACGTTTTCGTGCAGTACGACGAGTACGCGACCGTATGTTATCAGAACGAGTATACATACACGCTGCCCACCGAGTCCGAAACGGTGAAGCTCGTGTTCTATACCGATAAGAGCGTAAAGAATCTTACTCTGCTTTCGCTCACCTTCGTGGATTTCGACGACGAGGGCAGCATCACCTTCTCGGTTGAGCCTCTCTATACGGTGGACGAATTCGGACCCGCGGACGGACTTCTTTTCGACACGGTATTCTACGGCTCGATCCCGAACAACGGCTTCTCCTATGTGAACGAGAACGGCGAAACAAAGTATTACACCATCGAGCAGAGCGGCAAGGACGGCTCCATCTGCCTTATTGAATTCATCCCGGCGGAGTAAAAGAGCGCAAAAAAACAAATCAACCGAGCGCCGAAGCGAAAGCTTCGGCGTTTTTTATGTAAACCTGTCTCCCCTTCGGAAGAATCTCCCTTGGAAGAATTTTTGCATTGAAAACGCGGTGTGTCTTGATTTAAAATCTAAATATACCGATAAATGGTACCTAATTCGGTAACGAAGGATATATTTTTCAAACGAATCCCATAAAAACGGGACTTTTATGAAAGGAGACGGAAAAACATGAAAACAATCTTAAAGAGCGCCGCTTTAGGCGCTTTTGCCGCCGCGATAATTGCGGCGGGGCTTGTCCCCGCCTCGGCGCAGGGCGCGCCCGCCCCGTGCGGCGCTCGGGCGTCGTGCGGAATATGCGAAAGC
Organism: Clostridia bacterium; assembly: GCA_017513095.1. Classification (GTDB taxonomy): domain Bacteria; phylum Bacillota; class Clostridia; order Oscillospirales; family RGIG577; genus RGIG577. The sequence continues at coordinate 39,240 of JAFWDJ010000002.1, forward strand.
GGTGCCCCGGACGCGCCGGACGGCGAAAGCGGGCTTTACGTTCTCGTGAGCGGCCGAAATTATATTTATGTAAACCGGGAGCTTTTCCGGCTCATCTCCGTACCGCAGCCGGTAACGTGCGAAGACGCCGAAGAAGTCGGTGCTCCCGCGCCCGAAACTCCCGCGAAGCCCGACATAACGCTTGAGCCGTCGCCGGACGGCGACGTGGCGGATACGGACGCGCCGCCCGAGGACGCGGCCGAAGCGTCGGGCGAGATCGGCGCGGCTGAGCGCGAGGTCGTAAGGCTTACGAACGAGATACGCGCTTCATACGGCCTTCCCGCGCTTTCGATAAACGAAAAGCTATCCGCGGCGGCGCGCGCGAAGGCGCTCGACATGGCAGAGAACGGCTATTTTTCGCATGAAAGCCCGAGCTACGGCTCACCGTTCGATATGATGCGCGCCTTCGGCGTGACGTATAGGAGCGCGGGCGAAAATATAGCCTACGGCTACCGGGCGCCCGAGGCCGTCGTCACGGGCTGGATGAACTCAGCATCCCACCGCGAAAATATACTTAACCCCTCGTTTACCGAAATCGGCGTCGGCTTCGCCGAACGCGGCGCCTTCTGGTCGCAGATGTTCATAGGATAATGCAAAAAGGCCGCCCCCCGGGGGGGACAAAGGGGGGGCGCACGATGCGCCCCCATAGCCTTCCCCCTCGGGGGAAGGTGGCACGGCGCCAGCCGTGACGGATGAGGGGCCTCCTTTTAAGCTCAAAATAGACTCTGCGTTTAAGCTTTTAACCTACCTTCCTCTTTACTTACAGGATGGTGTCCTGCTTTAACATCATTCTTTTTCAGAACTCCGTTCTAAAGACTTGGGTCTCCTGCCGGAGGGGCCTACTTTTGGAAACAAAAGTAGCAAAATTTCCGAGAGGCAGCAGCCTCTCGGACTCTTCGCTCCCTCGCTCCCGGCCTCGCAAGCGGGCCTCTCCGCTCGGCGTTACTCGCGTTTATCTTTTGCCTTCTCCCACAACAAAAAGGCGCAATTTACTCTTATACTTATAGTTGCCTCGGCATGAAACATCATTCGAGATAACTTCGCACGCCATCAAATTCCGCGGCCGAGCCGCTCCAAGTCTTCGGCTCCCGCTGAAAGCTTCTCCACCAGCTGCGCCGTGTCGGGCGCATCGTGCGCCCGTCTGATTTTGATTGCGTCATCTTATGATAATGAACGATGTCGAGGCCGCCAAATCAAAGGGGGACGGGGGGAAATCGGCGCTAAGCGCTGATGTAAGCCTGCATTTATATCAAGCCCCGCGAGCCTCAGCCGATTTCCCCCTCAATACCACCCCGCAAAATCCGCGGGCGTATTTTGCGAGGACCCCGGATTTTGCTACTTTTGTTTCCAAAAGTAGGCCCCTCCGGCAGGAGACAAAAGTCTTTAGAACGAAGTTCTAAAAAAGAATAGATGTTGAAGCAGAGCATGAAGCTTAGAATATAAGGAAAGATAGGTTAAAAGCTTGTAAAATAAAGTATTTTTTGTGCTTTTAGCAAGCAACCGTACGCCCCGCCGGGAGGCGGCGGTAAAAGTCTTCCCCTTCGAGGGGAAGGTGGACGCCGTGCGTCCGGATGAGTCGCAGCGCCGCCGCGGCGCGTGCGTTTTTATTGGCTCCCTTATCCCGATTTACCCCGCATAAAACCGCCCGTCAAAGCCATACTATTATATATATAACAAAAAGGCGGTGTCCCGATGAAAAATCCCCCGAAGGAGCCCCTGCCGGCGGACTTATGCCCCGCGACGCGCAAAACGCCGCGCGTGCTTCAGAGCGAGGAGCACGACCTCTCCTCGCGCACGTCCGGGATGAAAAAAGATTTTAAAAATTCATAAATTATACATTGATTTTCTTTTTATACGGATGTATCATATATTCTAAAGTCAAGAACAGTCAAAGTCAAAAATCCATCGCGAACGGAGGCGAAAATCTTGAAACTGTCCGATGTTATCGCCGAATTCATAAGCGAAAGCCTGTCGGAAAACGGAGAATGCGAGATCGGCCGAAACGAGCTTGCTTTAAAATTCGGCTGCGCGCCTTCGCAGATAACGTACGTCATAACGACGCGCTTCTCGCCCAATCAGGGCTACATAGTAACGAGCAGGCGCGGCGGCGGCGGATACGTCCGCATCGCGCGGATGTGCTGCGACAGGCGGCAGACAATAATGCATATCGTCAACTCCATCGACGGCGATATGGACTCCAACACCGCCGATATTTTTTTAAAAAACATGACCGGCTACGACTACATGACTAAAGACGAGGCAAAAATGATAAGCGCGGCCGTATCCGAAAGCTCTCTTCGAAGCATTCCCCCGAAGATGCGCCCCTTCGTCCGCGCCGACATCTTCAAGAACATGCTGATAAGCTTACTTTAAATCACAGGAGGTAAATAATATGCTTTGCGAATACTGCAATATGAAACCGGCAACGGTGATACTTAAACAAAACATAGACGGCGAAATGAAGACCGTCCACATCTGCCGCGACTGCGCGCAGGCTCTGGGCGTGACCCTCGATAAAATAAACGTAGGCGAAGTAATGAACGACATGGACAGCTTCTTTGCCTCCATGTTCGGCAAAAAGAGCGCCTCGCAGTCAAAGCCCGGCACCATCGCGTGCGACTTCTGCGGCATGACGCTTACCGAGCTTCAGAAAACGGGCAAGGCCGGCTGCGCAAACTGCTACAACGTCTTCGCCGACGTTATGGACAACGCGATACGCCGCATCCACGCCGCGAGTGCGCACTGCGGCAAGGTGCCCGCAAGCGTCGACGGCCATATGAGCGTAACGAGAAAAATAGAGGAGCTCAAAGCGAAGCTCAACGTCGCCGTACAGAACGAGGAATACGAGCAGGCGGCGCGCCTGCGCGACGAAATAAAGCTTTTACAGGCGAAGGGAGAGGAAAAGAATGAGCAGAAACTGGTATAAATCAACGGGCGACTGTTCCGACATCGTAATATCCACGCGCGTGCGTCTCGCGCGAAACCTCTCGCATTACCCCTTCCCCGGCCGCATGGACGACGATATGCAGGAGGCGCTTCTTAACGAATTTCGTGCCGTTATGGAGCGTGAGACCGACATTTTCGGCGACGATTACACCTTTATCGACATGACGCAGCTTTCCGAGAACGAGCGCCTCGCCATGACGGAACAGCATCTTATCAGCACCGAATTTGAGACCTCGCCCGCAAAGCGCGCCCTCATAGTAAACGGCGACCAGACGGTGAGCATAATGATAAACGAGGAGGACCACGTCCGCATACAGTGCATAATGAGCGGCCTCGCCATAGACGAATGCTACGACCTCGCAAGCAAAATTGACGACTGCCTTGACCGCGCGCTGGGATTTGCCTTCTCAAACCAGTACGGCTACCTCACCAAATGCCCCACTAACGTGGGCACGGGCATGAGAGTGTCCGTCATGGTAAACCTGACGGCGCTCTTTTTAAGCGGCAAAATGTCATCGACCGTGCAGTCGCTTTCAAAGCTCGGGCTTACCGTGCGCGGCATGTACGGCGAAGGCTCGCTGCCCTACGGAAACCTCTATCAGATCTCGAATCAGGTGACCTTAGGCCTTTCCGAGCACGAGATACTTGAAAAGCTCTATACGATAACCCGCCAGATAGTCGAAAACGAGCGCAACACGCGCCGCGAGCGCGTATCGCGACGCCGCGACCAGATCGAGGACTACTGCTACCGCAGTCTCGGCATGATGAAGGCGGCGAGGATAATGACCTCGATGGAGACGATAAACCTTTTAAACGGCGTGCGCTACGGCGTATCGACGGGACTGCTGCCCGATATCGACTTCGCGCTCTTAAACGAGATCATGGTGCGCACTCAGAAGGCAAATCTGATGATGCAGTACGAAAACGAAAATATGAGCGAGGAGGAGCGCGACGCTGTGCGCGCCGAATACATCCGCGCAAAGCTTGCGGGCGTCGAAATATAACGCCTTCGACCCCGCGGGTAACCGATAACCGAAGGAGGAAACAATTATGTCCATGTTTGAAAATAAATTCACCCAGCGCGCCGAGAACGCGATAAAGCGCGCCCACGAGGCGGCGGTGCGGCTGGGCAACGACTACGTCGGAAGCGAGCATCTTCTGTTGGGACTGCTCGAGGAAAAGGGCGGCATCGCGTCAAGCGTGCTTTCCGCCGAGGGCATAACCGACGAGGAGATAGTGGAGCTTATCGGCACCGGCACGGCCGTCGCACAGGACGGCGACTCCAAAGAGTCCCAGGGCGAAAACTCGACGCGCGGCCTTACGCCGCGCACGAAGCGCATAATCGAGGTAAGCTTCACCGAATCGCGCAAGCTTCAGCACAACTACATCGGCACGGAGCATCTCTTAATGGCTCTGCTGCGCGAGACCGACTGCGTGGCATGCCGCCTTCTCATGGAGTTCGGCGTCGACCCGCAGAAAATGTACAACGATATAAAAAATCAGATAACGAACGCGGCCCCCGCGGGCGTATCGGCTTCCCTGGGCGGCGAAAAGAAGGGCAATGCTCACTCCCAGACCCCGACGCTCAATCAGTACGGCCGCGACCTTACGGAACTTGCGCGCGACGGCAAAATAGACCCGATAATCGGCCGCGAAAAAGAGATAGAGCGCCTTATGCAGATACTCTCGCGCCGCACGAAGAACAACCCCTGCCTCATCGGCGAGCCGGGCGTAGGCAAAACGGCGATAGCCGAGGGCCTTGCAACGAAGATATTCTCCGGCGACATTCCCGAGAACCTAAAGGACAAAAGGCTTATAAACCTCGATATATCCTCGCTCGTCGCAGGCTCCAAATACCGCGGCGAATTTGAGGAGCGCCTAAAGTCGATCATCTCCGAGATAAAGAAGGCGGGCAACGTCATACTCTTCATCGACGAGGTGCACACGCTCATAGGCGCCGGCGCGGCCGAGGGCGCGATAGACGCGGCCAACATCTTAAAGCCGTCGCTTGCGAGAGGCGAATTCCAGCTCATCGGCGCGACGACGATAGACGAATACAGAAAGCACATAGAAAAGGACGCCGCGCTCGAGCGCCGCTTCCAGCCCATAACCGTATCCGAGCCGACCGTCGACGAAACGATACTCATATTAAAGGGCATCCGCGACAAATACGAGGCGCACCACAAGGTCAAGATAACCGACGAGGCGATAGAGGCGGCGGCAACGCTCTCTCACAGATACATCGGCGACCGCTTCCTGCCCGACAAGGCGATAGACTTAATCGACGAGGCGGCCTCGAAGATACGCCTTAAGACCTTCACCGCGCCGCCCGAGCTCAAGGAGCTTGAAAAGCAGATACAGAGCATTTCAAAGGAGAAGGAATCCGCGATACGCGCGCAGGAGTTTGAAAAGGCGGCCTCGATACGCGACGAAGAGGTCGCAATGAAGAAAAAGCTCGACGAAAAGCGCCGCGCGTGGAGCAGCGCCTCGCATTCGGCGCAGCTCGAGGTCACGCGCGACCTCATCGAGGACATCGTGACGCAGTGGACGAATATTCCCGTAAAGAAGCTCGCGAGTCAGGAGGCCGAGCGCCTCTTAAATCTCGAGGAGGAGCTTCACAGACGCGTAGTAGGCCAGGACGAGGCCGTACACGCGATAGCGAAGGCGATACGCCGCGGCAGAGTGGGCCTTAAGGACCCCAAGCGCCCCACGGGCTCGTTCATCTTCTTAGGCCCCACGGGCGTGGGCAAGACCGAGCTTTCAAAGGCGCTCTCCGAGATACTTTTCGGCACCGAGAACGCGATGATTCGCATAGATATGTCGGAATACATGGAAAAGCACACCGTATCGCGTCTCGTGGGCTCGCCTCCCGGATACGTCGGCTACGACGAGGGCGGCCAGCTTACGAAGAAGGTGCGCCGTATGCCCTACTGCGTGCTCTTGTTCGACGAGATAGAGAAGGCGCATCCCGACGTGTTCAACATACTGCTGCAGATACTCGAGGACGGCATTCTTACCGACGCGCAGGGACGCAGAGTCGACTTTAAGAACGCCATAATCATCATGACCTCGAACGTCGGCGCGAAGAGCATAACCGACAAGCGCCGCCTCGGCTTCGAGCAGAGCGACAACGACGAGGAGGCCGACTACAAGAAAATAAAGTCGTCGGTAATGACCGAGTTAAAGCGCACGTTCCGTCCGGAATTCTTAAACCGCGTTGACGACATCATCGTATTCCATCAGCTCACGCAGGACAATATAAGACTCATCGCCTCTAAGATGATCGACAACCTCGTCGAGCGCTTAAAGACGCTCCAGATAGACCTTTCGGTCGAGGACGACGTAATCGACCATATCAGCGAAGCGGGCTTCGACAAGGTATACGGTGCAAGGCCGCTGCGCCGCGCCATCCAGAATTTCATGGAGGACGCGCTCGCCGAGGAGCTGCTCTCAGGCGCCGTCGCGGCCGGAGACCGAGTCACCGCAAAAATGCAGGATGACAAGATTATTTTCGTAAAATAACTCAAAACCATAAAAAAAGCCCCCGAAAGGGGGCTTTTTTGTTTGCCCCGCCGCGCGCGGCGAGGCGTATTAGCTCCCTTGTGTAAAGGGAGCTGTCAGCTCTGCTGACTGAGGGATTGTCACCCCCCTCGCACGGCATGGCGGTTTACATAAGCCTTCCCCCGAGGGGGAAGGTGGCACGGCGCAAGCCGTGACGGATGAGGGGTAGCGCCAACGGCGCGTGCGTCCCCCGTCTTAGCTCCCTTGTGCAAAGGGAGCTGTCAGCTCTGCTGACTGAGGGATTGTCACTGTGCAACGCTGTTTTATATTTCAAGCTCAAAATAAGCTTTACCGCCAAGTCTTAAACCTACCTTTCACCTTACTTACATCTATGGCACCCTGCTTCAACACCCATTCTTTTCAGAACTCCGTTCTAAAGACTTTTGTCGCCTCCCGCGGGGGTTCTTTTGGAAACAAAAGAACCAAAATTTCCGGGGAAAATCGGCTGAGGCTCGCGGGGCTTCTTCTAAATGCAAGCACTCATCAGCGCTTAGCGCCGATTTCCCCCCGTCCCCCTTGATTTTACGCCCTCGACGTCATTCATCATCAGTAGATGACGCAATCAAAATCAGACGGGCGCACGATGCGCCCGACACGGCTTGTCCGATGGAGATGGCTTAATTATAGCAATCGACAGAACACCCCGCTGGGAGGCGGCGGTAAAAAGCCTTCCCCTCGGGTAAACGCTGAAGAAGTCACGACTTCTTCAGCAAAAACGCCTAAAAAGTGATTTTTTAAAAGCGAATCCGGAGAAATGCGTGTATTTTTACATCTTTTCATCGGTGATTTGCTCTTTTAGGGCGCA
>JAFWDJ010000019.1 GCA_017513095.1 Clostridia bacterium
GCCCATAAACAGACCGTACGTGTTACTGATAAGACCAACGCCGCAGAGACCTGCAAAGCAGCATACAATGAAGATTACCCAACAATACCTGTTCTTTTTTACCGGTTGTTGTTGTTCTGCCATAGTAAAAAAACCTCCTATAAATAATTTTATATACTTGTTCCCCGTTCCCCAAGTCCGGGACGCTTTTTAATGTGAGCCAAAGCGTCTCAGGCCCATTTATGGGAACAAGTGTTTATACATATTATGATAATACCATTTTAATAATTTGTCAAACTATTTATTAAATTTTATTAAAAATTTTCATAATTTTTACGTCATTTCCGCTCCAATCCTCGGGAACAAAAAAAAGACGGCACAGAACGTACCGTCTTTTTTTGATTGTGATAAACAAGCCGAAATGATTATGCCGATAAGCCTGCGACTATTTGTCGAACTTGATCATTATCTTTATGTCTTTTCCGTTCGGATCCTCAAGAGCCTCGAAAGCACTCTGAACCTCCTCGAGCTTTATGTCTCTCGAATACTGCTTCAGAACGTTGAATTCCTTGTTGGCGATTATCTGCATAACTTCCTTGAATTCGGGTGCGGTGTAGCCGAGGATGCCTATAACGGTAAGTCTGTAAAGCATCGTGTGGAAAATGGAGAACGGCTTCGGTGCAAGCTGTACGCCGATGAGGGCAACCTTGCCGCGCATCTTCATAGCTGCGAGACCGGTGTTCGTGCCGTTTATATTGCCGGAGCACTCGATGAAGTAGTCGAAGCCCTTGCCGCCCGTTGCAGCGCGGAGCTTTTCAACTATCTTTTCGTCTCTGCCGTCGAACAGCTCGTCTATGTAGCCGTCAGCCTTAACCTTATTGCCGCGGAATTCGTTTACCTCGGTCATTGCAACGTACTTTGCGCCGAAGTATTTAGCCCACTGTGCAGCGCAGGAGCCGATGATGCCGCCGCCGGAAACGAGAACGGTAGCGCCTCTCGAAATGCCGAGCTGCTTGCAAGCCGAATATGGAGTGGAAGCAGGCTCGATCATTGCAGCCTCTTCGTCGCTCATCGCGTCGGGCAGCTTAACTACCATCTGGGGAGCCGCGCGCATAAGGTCAGCATACGAGCCTCTTGCAGCTTCCTGCGGATAGTTGCCGGGAGCGGGTATCTTAGCGGTGCAGTTGTCGAAATCGCCTGCACGGCAAGCGTCGCAGCGGCCGCAGTAGGTGGTCAGCGGGATGGTCGTTATTCTGTCGCCTACTTTAAGGTCCGTTCTGCAGCCGGGGTCTGCAACAACGCCGGCATGCTCGTGTCCGGGAACGGTACTGTTGTACATCGCGCCGGAGCCTACCTGCCAGAAATGAACGTCGGATCCGCAGATGCCTACGGCCGTCGGCTTCATAAGTACGTGATACCCATCAGCCTTGGGGGCGTCGATCTGAACTATTTCTATCTTCTTGTCCGCGGTAATCATTGCAGCTTTCATAAAACATACACCTCTCTTGATTTTTTATAAGTTTACTTATTATTTATCAAAAACGGCAAAAAAGCCGTTTTTTAATATTATTATTCTATCATTATTGCACAAAAAACCCAATCGGAAAATTTAACTATTTTTCCGATAACAATATATTTACATTTGATTTGCTTTTAATTGAATAATGATAAAAAATCACCTTTCGGAAACGCTTTTATCATACTTTTATCCGCGTGTTTCGAAGTAACACGGGTTTTTATCGGCGCCATGCCGATTTGTACGGAGTTTTCCCGTTATTCACATGGAATAAACGCGCAATTTTAATACTTTTTTCTTATAATTTGCGGCGCAGGGGGAAATCCTGCGCCGCAAAATCATATTTATTCGATTATTACTTGCGGGGGAACTGTACCATTATCTTAACCTTGTCGCTGTCGGGCTTCTTAAGCTCCTCGTAAGCCTTCTGGATGTCCTCGAGCTTCCAGTCGCAGCTGTAATGACGCATAACGTCTATCTTCTTGTCCGCGATAAGCTGGATTACCTCGTCGAACTCGTCGAACGAGTAGCAAAGATGGAACTTGAGCGTGGGGCGCTTGTAGAGAGCCGGTATGAGATTGAGCTGAGCCGGCTTGTCGGACGAACCGATCATCGTGATGACCGCGCCTATTTTGCATGCCAGAACGGCCGTGTTTATCGGTACGGACTGACCGGTGCACTCGAATGCGAAGTCAAAGCCCTTGCCGCCCGTCGCCTTAAGAAGCTTCGGTACAAGCTCCGGGTCCGCGCCGTCGAAGAGCTCGTCAATGTTTCCGTCCTTTAAGTTCTTCTCACCGCGGAACTTATTTACCTCTACCATTGCAACGTAGCCTGCGCCGAAGTATTTAGCCCACTGTGCCGCAAACGAGCCGATTATGCCGCCGCCGAATACGAGGACCTTCTCGCCCGTCAGTATTCTCTGACGCTTAACCGCAGAATAGAGCGTTGCGCACGGCTCTACCATTGCGGCCTCTTCGTTCGACATACTGTCGGGAATCTTTCTTACGAGCGAGGGAGCCGTTGCGAAATATTCCGCCATAGAGCCTGCGGGGCCGTTCGGGAAGTTGCCTACGCCCGTTTCTCTGTTTTCGCAGCGGTCAAACTTATGTTCGAGGCAGGGGCCGCACTTTCCGCACGGAGCGGGCAGCGGTATGGACGTAACTCTGTCGCCCGGCTTTAAGTCGGTGCGTGCTCCGGGGTCAACGACTACGAGCGAATGCTCGTGACCTACGCGCGTGAACTTGTGCGCGGGCAAATCGCCTAAATCCCAGAAATGCAGGTCGGAGCCGCAGATACCTACGGTCTCAACTCTCGTTATTACGTGATAGCCGTCAGACTCGGGCATCGGGAAATCCTGTACTTCGATTTTTTTTGCGCCGGTAATTATTGCACCTTTCATGTTCGTTCCTCCTATATTTTTTTGCTTAATAAGCTTTATTATTATTCATGATATCATAATTCTACAAAAAGTCCAATACTTTTTTGAAATTATTTGTTTAAAATAATCATCTGTGCGCTAATTCATAACGGCTATCGAAAAATTCAGCACGGCGGCGTACATTATCCATAAGAGATACGGTATGAAAAGATAAAACGACACTCTGTCGACGCGGCGCATTTTCAAAAATGCCGCGCCCGCCGTACCGATAAGCAGAAGTATCCAGAAAAACGATGCCCAGAACGCGTTCAGAAGGAAAAACACCGGCGTCCACAAAAGATTTATAATTAGCTGCACCCAGAAGAGGTTAAGCGCCTCTCTGAGTCTCTCCGAGTCCTCCTTTTCGGGGAGATAGTATCGCAGGCGGTAAAGTATTATGCCTAAAATAACGTACAGTATCGGCCACACGATGCGAAACGCCGCCGCGGGCGGAGCGAATACGGGCAGCGTAAGGCTTTCGTATACGTCCGACGCTTTTATCGCCGCCGCACCCGAGACGAAGCCAAGCGCAAGGACAATGATTATTGATAATATGATTTTTCCGACTTTCTTCAAAATGACGCCCTCCCGATATCTTTTTTATCAGTATATCTTGGAGAGCGTCGGATTATTCTATATGGCACGGCCTCCCGGGACGCAGAAAGGGCGCGGACGAAAGGCCGCGCCCCCTGATTTTCTTAAATACTAATCTCTTGGGAACTGGATCATTATCTTTATCTTTTCGCATTCCGGCGAATGGAGATATTCGAAGCTCTTCTCTATCTCGTCAAGGCTGCAGTCGCCGGAGTGGTATCTTAAAACGTCGAACTTCTTCTCGGCGATAAGCCTTAATACCTCGTCGAACTCGGCGTCCGAATAGGTAAAATACGCCTGAAGGCGCGCGCGCTTGAAGAGCGCGACTATATTATTAAAGAGTATCGGCTCGGCGGATATGCCTATTATGGCAATGCGCGCGTACATCTTGCTTGCCATCATCGCCATATTGAGCGGCTGCGCCGCGCCCGTGCATTCGAGCACGTAATCAAATCCCTTGCCGCCGGAGGCTTTGATGAGCTTCCCGAGAAGCTCGGGGTCCCTGCCGTCGAACAGCTCGTCTATATTGCCGACCTCAAGATTCTTTTTGCCGCGGAAGTCGTTGACCTCGACCATTGCGACGTAATCAGCGCCGAAATACTTCGACCACTGCGCCGCGAACGAGCCTATGATGCCGCCGCCGAATACGAGCACCTTGTCGCCGCGTCTTATGCCCATATCCTTGACTGCGGAATACGGCGTCGCGCACGGCTCCACCATTGCGGCTTCCTCGTTAGTCATCGTATCGGGTATTTTTCTTACAAGCTGCGGAGCCGTGATAAAATACTCGGCGTAGGTTCCGGCCGGACCGTCCGAATAGCAGCCTATGCCCTTTATCCTGTTCGTGCAGTCGTCATAGCGATGCTCCATGCACGCCGTGCATACGCCGCACGGAGTGTTCTTGGGAAGCGAGGTTATCCTGTCTCCGACCTTTAAGTCGGTGCGCGAGCCGGGATCGAATACGACGCCCGCGTGCTCATGGCCGGGACGCACGCCGTAGCTGTCGGGCTGATCGCCGCGTTCCCAAATATGTATGTCGGAACCGCAGATGCCGCAAGTCTGCACTTTCATTATTACGTTCTTGCCGTCCGGCTCGGGCATCGGAAAATCGCGGACTTCTATCTTTTTTGCGCCGGTAATTATTGCACCTTTCATGTTATACGTCCCTCCCGTAGTGATATTTGGTATTTGTTGCAAAGAGCGCGGCCTTTCGGCCGCGCTCGGGCGTTATAGCATTAAATTATCAGTCACGCGGGAACTGAAGCATTATCTTTACCTTCTGGCATTCGGGCGAATGGAGGTACTTGAAGCAGTCCTCTATCTCCTCGAGCTTGCAGTCGCCGGAGTAGTATCTCATAACGTCGAACTTCTTCGTTGCGATAAGGTTCATTACCTCGTCGAACTCAGCGTCGGTGTAGCAAAGGTATGCCTGCAGGCGCGCTCTCTTGAACAGCGCGTAGATGTTGTTGAAGAGTATCGGCTGAGCGGATACGCCGATTATAGCGATGCGCGCGTACATCTTGCTCGCGAGGATCGCGGTGTTGAGCGGCTGCGACTGACCGGTGCATTCGAGCACGTAGTCAAAGCCCTTGCCGCCGGATGCCTTAATGAGCTTCTGTAAAAGCTCGGGGTCCTTGCCGTCGAACAGTTCGTCTATATTGCCTACCTCAAGGTTCTTCTTGCCGCGGAACTCGTTTACCTCTACCATGCCTACATAGTCCGCGCCGAAGTATTTCGACCACTGAGCCGCGAACGAGCCGATGATGCCGCCGCCGAATACGAGTACCTTGTCGCCTCGTCTTATGTTCATATCCTTAACCGCGGAATAAGGAGTTGCGCACGGTTCTACCATTGCGGCCTCTTCGTTGAGCATTCCGTCCGGTACCTTTCTTACGAGGTTCGGTGCCGTGAAGAAATACTCGGCATACGTGCCTGCAGGGCCGTCGGCGAAGTTGCCTACGCCCTTTATTCTGTTCATGCAGTCGTCATAGCGATGCTCCATGCAGGCGGTGCACTTGCCGCAGGGGGCGCTTACGGGAAGCGAGGTGATTCTGTCGCCTACCTTTAAGTCGGTGCGCGAGCCGGGATCCACTACGATGCCCACGTGCTCATGACCGGGACGGATGCCCTTATAGCCGGGCTTGTCGCCCAGCTCCCACATATGTATGTCGGAGCCGCATATGCCGCAGGTCTGCACTTTCATTATTACATTTTTGCCGTCCGGCTTAGGATCCGGAAATTCCTGAATCTCCAGCTTTTTTAAATCAGTGATGATTGCGCCTTTCATAATACACGTTCCTCCTATTATATATATTTTGGGATGTGCCGGGGTTTTCTTGCGTAATATTATATCATATTTTCACAAAAATCCAATACCCTTTTTAGAATTTTTGTTTATTTTTTTAATCTCGGGGGAACTGAATCATCATCTTTACCTTGTGCGACGTGGGCGAATGAAGCTCCTCGAACGCCTCGTTTAAGGTCTCGAGCGTGCAGCCGCCCGAATAATGGCGCGATACGTCGAACTTTTTCTCGGCAACGAGCTTCATTACCTCGTCGAACTCGGCGTTCGTGTATCCGAGGTACGCCTGAAGGCGCGCGCGCTTAAAGAGCGCCACTATGTTGTTGAAGGGTATCGGCTTTACCGCTACGCCGATTATAGCGATACGCGCGTACATCTTGCTTGCCATCATCGCCATGTTCAAAGGCTCTGCATGGCCCGTGCATTCGAGAACATAATCAAAGCCCTTGCCTCCCGATGCCTTTAAAAGCTTTTTAAGAAGATCGGGGTCCTTGCCGTCGAAGAGCTCGTCAATATTGCCTTCGTCAAGGTTCTTCTTTCCCCTGTACTCGTTCACCTCAACCATTGCTACGTAATCGGCGCCGAAATATTTCGACCACTGCGCCGAGAACGAGCCGATTATGCCGCCGCCGAATACGAGCACCTTATCGCCGCGCTTTATTCCCATATCCTTCACTACGGAATACGGCGTCGCACACGGCTCTATCATGGCCGCTTCCTCGTTCGTCATGGTGTCGGGTATCTTTCTTACGAGCTGCGGATCGGCCGAAAAATACTCGGCGTAGGAGCCGGGCAGTCCCGCAGCGGAGAGTCCCATGCCCGTTATCCTGTTCGTGCATTCGTCGTAGCGGTGTTCAAGGCAGGCGGTGCACATGCCGCAGCCTACGCTTACGGGTATCGTGGTAACTCTGTCGCCCGCCTTTAAATCGGTGCGCGCGCCCGGATCAACGACCACGCCTGCGTGTTCGTGTCCCATAATCGTACCCTTGTACGTGGGCGTATCGCCAAGCTCCCATACGTGGATGTCGCCGCCGCATATGCCTACCGTCTGCGACTTAACTATTACGTTCTTTCCGTCCGATACAGGCTTGTTTATTTCCTGCACCTCAATGTTTTTTGCACCTGCTACAACTGCCGCTTTCATGAAAATAATCCCTCCTGTTATGTAAAAAATGAATGTTTCTTTTTAGAGAATACCATAATATGCCGATAATAGCAACAATAACAGTACAAAATATATACAAAAAAACGAAGGGGCGCGTACAACGCGCCCCTCTTCAGCTTTGATTTTTTATATTATCTTCATGCCCGATGCGTTTCTGCCCATCTTGATTTTAAGCCTCAGCTTGTCCGCTATCATGGCGATGAACTCCGAATTCGTGGGCTTTCCCTTCTCGTTCTGAATGGTATACCCGAATATCCCGTCGAGTGCGTCTATATCTCCCCTGTCCCACGCGACCTCAATGGCGTGGCGTATAGCTCTCTCAACCCGCGACGGCGTCGTCGAAAATCGCTTTGCCACGGACGGATACAAAAGCTTCGTTATGGCGTTTATAACGTCCATATCCTCCACCGCCATAATTATGGCTTCGCGCATATACTGGTAACCCTTGATATGCGCGGGAACGCCGAGCTCGTGCATGATTTTCGTGACCTGCGCCTCGAGCGAAAGCTCGCCCTCGTCGGAGAATATTATCCTTGCGTCGCGGCGCTTTTTATCCTTTGAGCAAAGGCTTATCATTCGCTCCTCAAGCGCTCTGAAATCGACGGGCTTGAGCATATAATAATCGGCGCCGAAATCTATGGCTTCCTGCATTATCTTATCGCTTCGCAATGCGGTGACGATGATGAACACAGGCTTTTTTGTCAATACCCCGGCGTTTTTCAATACCTGCAGGCCGTCAAGTCCCGACAGCACGATATCCAAAAGAACGACGTTCGGCGAAAGCTGTTCAAGCTTTTCCACGACTTCCACGCCGTTTGAAGCAGTTCCGACTATTTCTATCCTGTCATTGGGCAGATTGGCTTTAAGCGCGTCGATAAACTCCGTGCTGTCATCGGCGACAAATACCTTTATTTTCTGCAACATATTCTTCTGTCCTCTCTTAATAGTATTTTATTTCTCGGCCGCGATATTATATTACCATATATTTACATAAAATTCAAGTGTTTGTTTACATTATTTGTAAACAAATTACGCCGCAAAAGCCCCGTATTCGACGTGTTTCGCGTTCTTTATCATGTTTTCTATTGAGATCGCGTATCCGCGCGCGGGATCGTGCACCATAACGTGCGTCACGGCGCCTATGATCTTTCCGTTCTGGATTATGGGGCTGCCGCTCATGCCCTGGATTATGCCGCCTGTCGCAGAAAGCAGGCGTTCGTCGGTCACGCGTATGAGCATATTCTTAGAAACGTTTGTCTTTGAATTATACACTCTTTCAATTACTATTTCAAATCTTTCGACATTATCCGACAAAATATCCGATAAAATTTCTGCTTTGCCGCAGATTATTTCACCGTCGGATGCAGTTTCGGCCGCTTCAAGCTCAAAAAGCCCCGAACCGCGCGCCGCCGTGCCGTATATGCCGCTGTCCGTATTGAATAATACTTCGCCTGTTTTTTCATCGCCTTCCACGAATATTCCCAAAAGCTCGCCCGGTTTATCCTTATATCCCTTAATGATGCCGGTAATAATAACATTTGAAGCGTCTCCGCTTTTCATGGAAAAAAGCCGGCCCGTATCGGGATCCTGTATCCCGTGACCGAGACCGCCGAACTCGCCGGTCGTCGGGTCGAGATACGTAAGCGTGCCTATGCCAGCTTCGCTGTCGCGAATAACAAGTCCGAGCTTATATGCGCCGCATCCGGCCGCGCGCGCGGGACGTATCACCGTCTCTTTTTCCTCGCCGCAGCGCTCAAAGCCTATTTCGATATCGCCGCCGGAATGGTTTTCCATAAAGGCGACAACGTCTGCGATACAGCCGGTCTTTTCGCCGTCAAGCGACGTTATTACGTCGCCGACCCTTATCCCCGCGTCCTTTGCGGGAGCAGCTTTGCCCTCGTCCGTCTCAACGGGGTTTATCCCGACCACGGCGCAGCCGCCGCAGTAAAGGCGTATGCCCGACGCGACGCCGAGCGGTATCACGTTTTGGGGCATTTCACACGAAGCCTGCACCGCCGCGCAGCTTTGCGTTTCCGCCTCACAGAGCGAAACAAGCGTCGCCGAAAGCGCACAGAAAATAAAAACGTAAAAAGATTTTTTTCCCGGCATTTCATCCCCCCGATCCTATTTTTCGGTACGCGGCGCATCTGCCGCGTACATTCTTATTTTCGCCGGATCGCATCGATGCAAACGCGGGAAATCCAGCAGAACGGTTTACATAAAACAAAAAGGCGCATACGATGCGCCTTCAAGCTTTTTTGTAAAATTTTTGTTACAGCGAGACTTCCGCCGACGTTTCGTAAAAGTCGCGGCTTAACTCTTTTTTCATGTTTACGCCTTCCTCTATGGAGAAATCGGTGAGTCTCCCGTCTCTTACGGCGATGATCCTGTCGAATCTCTGCTCGTTAAGCGTTTTTACGGCATATACGCCCATCTGTGTTGCGCGTATCCTGTCAAGCGCCGACGGCACGCCGCCGCGCTGGATGTGACCGAGTATCGTCACCCGCAAATCTACGTCGTCGAGCGCCCGCAGCACCTCCGCGATGCGCGCGGCGCCGCCCTCGACGCCCTCGGCCACAATGATTATATTGTGGCTTTTGCCCGATTTTTTCGCCTGCCTTAAAACCTCTACAACGTCGCGCATTATATCGTATTTCTTCTCGGGTATCATTACCGCGGCGGCGCCCGCCGCCATGCCGCACGAAAGGGCAAGCTGCCCGCTCGTATGTCCCATAACCTCGACCACGCTCGTGCGGTCGTGCGACGCGCTTGTGTCGCGCAGTCTGTCAACGGCCTCCACCGCCGTATTGAGCGCGGTGTCAAAGCCTATGGAATATTCGCTGCAGCCCACGTCGTTGTCTATGGTCGCCGGTATACACACGGTCTTTACGCCCTCGCGCGAAAGCTTGAGAGCGCCCTGAAACGAGCCGTCGCCGCCTATTACCAAAACGGCGTCAAGCCCCATCGACTTTGCCGCGGACGCCGCCCGCTTTACGCCCTCGTCGGTCATAAATTCTTTGCATCTCGCCGTTTTCAATATCGTGCCGCCCTGATTTATGATATTAGACACCGACTTAAAGCCGAGGCGCACCGCGTCGCCGTCAAGAAGGCCGTTAAATCCGCGGCGGATGCCGTAAACCTCCATCCCGCTCTTTATCGCCGCGCGGCAGGCCGCGCGTATGGCCGCGTTCATGCCCGGCGCGTCCCCGCCCGAGGTAAGGATGCCGAGAGCTTTTACGCGGTCACTCTTATTACCCATAAACACCATCCCGATTTACTTGATTTTTACGTGTTCCGGCGGAAGTATGCCGCAAAGCTCGTCTATAAGCTCGTCCGTTAAATCCACCCACAGCTCGCTTTTTACGGCGAACAGCTTTTTTACGTCCTCGAAATAGATAAGCACCTTTGAATTGCCCGGATGCTCCGAAAGTATTTTGCGCGTCTTTATCATTTCAAAGCTTCGCTCGGACGGAAGCTTTATATAAAGCTTTCTGCCCGAGGCCTCCTTAGGCGCGCTCACGCTTTCTATCGGGTCTATCGAATCCGCGATAAGCGTGGGAGCGGCCGCACCCTCCTGCTCCGAGCCGCCCGGGTCGCTTTTTTTGAATCGCCCGTCGCTTTCGCGGAACTGCACCTTCGCCCTCATATATATTACCCTGCCGGGGCGGATAATATGGCTGCACGTTTCGTAAAGATTGGGAAATACGACGGCCTCGGCGGAGCCGTACTGGTCCTCAAGCTCCAAAAACGCCATCATTTTATCGTTTCGCGTCGTCTTGTCCTTGCGCGTCGCAACGACCGCCGCGACCTTTACGCTGTCGCCTTCGCGGATGCGCGCGCCGTGACCCGCGGCCGCCGCCGCAAGGTCGCCTATCGTCATCGCGCCCAAAGCGCGTACAAGCGGCGCGTACTCGTTCATCGGGTGGCTTGAAAGATAAAGGCCCGTGACCTCCTTCTCCATCTCGAGAAGCGCCATCTGCGGCAGCTCCGGTATGTCTGGCAGCTCCACCTCGTCGTTCTTCTTCTCGCCGGCGTCCGGCATAAGGTCGAACATGCTTATCTGACCGCGCACTATGGAGGCGTTCTTCTTCGCCGTGTCGTCCATCGTCTGCTCGAACACCTTCAAAAGCTGTGAGCGCTTTAAACCGAGACTGTCAAAGGCGCCGCATTTTATAAGGCTTTCGACGGCGCGCTTGTTTACTTCGCGCCCGCTCATGCGTTCGCAGAAGTCAAGAAACGTTTTGAACGCGCCGTTCTTCTCGCGCTCCTGTATAAGCATGTCGATTAGCGACACGCCTATATTCTTTACGGCGACAAGGCCGAAGCGCACGTTTTCGCCGTCTATCGAAAATCCAGACTGGCTTTTGTTTATGTCGGGCGGCAGCACGGAAACTCCGAGCCTTTTTGCCTCGGCGCTGTACTGGCTTACCTTGTCGCTGCTCTGAAGCGACGCGGTGAGCAGCGCCGCCATAAATTCCTTCGTATAGTGACATTTGAGATACGCCGTCTGATACGCGATGAAGGCGTATGCCGCCGCGTGCGATTTATTGAAGGCATACGCCGCGAAGTCCATAAGCTCGTCGAATATGGATATAGCCGCGTCGCGCGGCACTCCGCGCCGTATCGCGCCCTCGACGACGACGTTCCCGTTTTCGTCCGTTATGCCGTTTAAGAACGTCTCGCGCTCGCGCGCCATTACGTCGGCCTTCTTTTTGCTCATCGCGCGGCGCACCATGTCGGCGCGTCCCAGAGAAAAGCCGCCCAGCTTTCTTACTATCTGCATTACCTGCTCCTGATATACGACGCAGCCGTAGGTTACGTCGAGAATATCGCGAAGGCTCTCGTGCTTGTAGCGCACCTTAGACGGGTCGTTCTTCCATTCGATATATCGCGGTATCGAATCCATAGGCCCGGGGCGGTAAAGCGATATGACGGCTATGATATCCTCTATGCTTCGCGGCTTTAGTCCCTTTAAGACCT
Source organism: Clostridia bacterium (assembly GCA_017513095.1). Lineage (GTDB taxonomy): Bacteria > Bacillota > Clostridia > Oscillospirales > RGIG577 > RGIG577. The sequence goes on from JAFWDJ010000019.1 coordinate 11,954, forward strand.
GCTTCATGCCGCCGCTCTCAAGCTGGAACACGCCGTCGGTGTTGCCGCTCGTTATAAAATCGTAAACCTCTTTGTCCTCGTAGTTTATTTTGTTTAAATCGAAATCGGGCTCGCTTTCGCGTATCATTTTTACCGCGTCGTAGATTATCGTAAGCGTGCGAAGCCCGAGAAAGTCCATCTTTAAAAGGCCCAGGTTCTCGATCGTCTTCATCGGGAACTGCGTTACGACCGCTTCGTCGTTTAAGGCAAGCGGCACGAACTCATAAAGCGGGCTGCTTGCGATAACTATGCCCGCCGCGTGCGTCGAGGCGTGGCGCGGCATTCCCTCGAGCTTTCGGGACATATCTATGATTCGCTTTACGCTTATATCGTTTTTGTATCTTTCCGAAAGCTCGGGCGACTTTAAAAGCGCCTTATCTATCGTCATGCCGAGGTCGTTCGGCACGAGCTTCGCAACGGCGTCCGTCTCCGCGTAGGATATGTTGAGCGCGCGCCCCACGTCGCGTATCGCGGCCCTGGCCGCCATCGTACCGAACGTGATTATCTGCGCCACGTGGTCCGCGCCGTATTTACGGACGACGTAATCTATTACCTGCTGGCGCTTTTCGTAGCAGAAGTCTATGTCGATATCGGGCATCGTCACGCGCTCGGGGTTTAAAAATCGCTCGAAGAGCAGATTATACTTTATCGGGTCAACAGACGTTATATAAAGGCAGTATGATACGATGCTGCCCGCCGCGCTGCCGCGGCCGGGTCCCACGGGTATGTCGTGCTCGCGCGCGAATCGCACGAAATCGTGCACGATGAGAAAATAATCGACAAATCCCATGCTCTTTATCGTCGAAAGCTCGTATTCAAGCCTGTCGGTATGTTTTTGCCAGCCTTCGTATCTGTCTTTTAAGCCCTCATAGCAAAGGGCTTTCAAGGTCTCGAAATTCTTCGCCTCATCGCCGTCGCCGAATTTCGGCAGGTGCCTCTTTGAAAAGTCAAATTCCACATTGCACATATCGGCTATCTTTTTCGTATTCTCCAAAGCCTCGGGCACATATGAAAAAAGCTCTGCCATTTCCTCGGAGCTTTTTACGTAGAATTCGTTGTTTTCAAAGCCCATCTTATTCGGGTCGTCCACGGTCTTGCCCATCTGTATGCACATGAGCACGTTGTGCGACTCAAAATCGCCGGGCGCGATATAATGCGCGTCGTTCGTTGCAACGAGCGGTATGCCCGTCTCGCGCGACATCCGAACGAGCGCCTCGTTTACCTCTTTTTGCTCCTCGATGCGGTGATCCTGCATCTCTAAAAAGAAGTTCCCGCTTCCGAATATCTCGTTATACTTGAGCGCCGCCGCCTTTGCCGCATCAAAGTCGCCCGCGTTTATCGTGCGCGCTATTTTCCCCGCAAGGCACGCCGACATTCCGATAAGTCCCTCGCTGTGAGCAGAGAGAAGCTCCTCGTCGGCACGCGGCCTTCTGTAAAAGCCCTCGGTATACGCGGCGGAGACGATCTTTATAAGATTTTTATAGCCCGTTTCGTTTTTCGCAAGTAAAATAAAGTGATAGCTTTCCGAGTCGTATTCGCTCATCTTGTCAAAGCGCGTTCTTTTGGCAAGGTATATCTCGCAGCCGATTATCGGCTTTATGCCCTCGGCCTTCGCCGCGTTGTAAAAGTCTATAACGCCGTACATATTGCCGTGGTCGGTTATCGCCACGGCGGACTGGCCGAGCTCCTTTACGCGCTTCATAAGCTCGCCTATTTTGCATGCGCCGTCGAGCAGGCTGTATTCCGTATGAAGATGAAGATGTACAAAATCAGGCACCCGTATCACCTCACGATTTTGAAAGTTCAACTATCTTTTTAAGTCTGTGATTTACGCCGCTGCGCGAAAGCCGCGGAGAAAGCTGCTCCCCGAGCTGCGAAAGGGAAAGGTCGGGATTTTCAAGGCGCAGCTTTGCAAGCTCCCTCAAATGCTCGGGCAGAAACTCAAGACCCTTTTCGTTTTTTATTCTTTCTATGGCCTCTATCTGCTCCGCGGAGGCCGAGGCTGTTTTCATCAGATTTGCCGTTTCAAAATTTACGCGGCGGTTTATGTCGTTTCGCACCTCTTTTATTACCTTCGCCTCCATAAGGCGAAGCGACGCCGAGGACGCGCCGAGCATATTAAGAAACGAGAAAATCTCGTCGGCGTTCTTAAGATACGCCCTCGTCCGCCTTCCCCTGCTCGACGCCGTTTTGAGCGGCGCCGAAAGGTGCGCCGCCACGTCGACGATGAGCGCGCAAAGCTCCTCGCTCGGCGCGTCTATCTCAAGATGATACGAGCCCTCCGGCTCCGCGACGTAGCCCGCGGCACAGAACACGCCGCGTAAAAAAGCCGCGCGGTCGCACTTTTTAATAAGCGCGCCCTCATCCAAAGAAAGCGGCATCGCATGAGCCGCCTCGTAAAGCTGTGCCACCGTCCGGCCGGTAAGCTCTATCTTATAGAGCGTGCGTCCCCGGCGCGTAAATTCTACAATGTCCGACACCTCTATGCCCACAAGCTTTTTAAGCGAGGCGACCGTCCTGTCGAGAAATTCGCGGCAGTCCGACGAAAGCACTATCTTCTTCTCGGTGAACACCTGAGAAAAAAGCAGCACGCCCGTTAAGAACGCGTCGGCGCAGCATGGTTTTTTCGTATATTTGAAGTTGCAAAGCTCGTCCTTTACTTTTGCAGAAAAGCTCATGTTTCCCTCCCGAGCTCACGATGCACGACGCGCGCGTCGTATCCGCGGCGCACGCATTCGTCAAAAAAGCGCTGCGCGAAGTATACGGAGCGGTGGCGTCCGCCCGTACAGCCGAACGCAACGGTCACGTTTCTTTTCGCCCTGCGGCTCTCTTCTATGTAATAAAAGGCGAAACGCGCCATATTGTCGTAAAACGCGCCGCACTCCTCATGCGCGGCCATAAAGGCGCGAATCGGCTCGTCCGTGCCGCAAAGCGGCCTAAGGCTCTCATCGTAATACGGATTGGGCATAAGGCGCACGTCGAAAAGCAGGTTTACCTCGCCCGCGCCGCCGTATTTATACCCGAAGGAGCATATGTCTATTTTAAACTTTTCGTTATTCTCCACTTTTATCCCTTGCTTCTTTATTGATATAGGAAAAATCGCCGATAAGCCTTACCTCCGGCTCAAGCGAAACGCCGTGAAGGCGTTTTACCTCGCTTTGAACGTGCGCGATAAGAAGATATACGTCGCGCGCCGTCGCGCCGCCCGTATTTATCACAAAGCCCGCGTGCTTAACGCTGACCTGCGCACCGCCGACGGACGCGCCCTTTAGGCCGCTTGCCTCGATAAGACGTCCCGCAAAATCGCCCTCGGGGCGCTTGAAGGTGCTGCCCGCGCTCGGGTATGAAAGCGGCTGCTTTTCGGTGCGGCGGCGGTTCATGTCCTTCATTAGCGCCGAGATATCGTCGTAATTGCCGCGTGCAAGCTTTAAATACGAGCCTGTGATTATCAGCTGCGTACCCGAAAACGCGCTTCTGCGGTAAGAAAAGCCGTGCTGCGCGCCCTCGGTCTCGCCCGTCGCGCCGTCGGGCGTCATATAGCGCGTGCGCACGACGACGTCCTTCATCTCTCCGCCGTACGCGCCCGCGTTCATATATACCGCGCCGCCCAGCGTGCCCGGGATGCCGCCCGCGAACTCCATGCCAGAAAGCGAATTGTCGCGCGCGAAAGCAGCGATGCGTGAAAGCCTCACGCCCGCGCCCGCGAATATCGTGTCATCCGAGATGAGCGAAAGCTCCGAAAGCCCCTCCGTGCTTATAACGACGCCGCGGACGCCCTCGTCGGATATGAGCACGTTCGTGCCGCCGCCGAGAACGAACATCGGAAGCTCGTTTTCTTTGGCGAACGAAAGCGCCGCTTTGAGCGCGTCTTCGTCATGCGGCACTATCAGCACGTCGGCGGGGCCGCCTATTTTGAACGAAGTATAGTCGCAGAGCGGCACATCGAAGCTTATATCTAAATTATACTTATCCAAATGGGTAAAAATTCGTCTATCCATCGGTACCTCTCTTTTTGGAAACAAGCTCGAGTATCATTTCGGGCGAATAATTTATCACAAGGTCCTTATTGTAACCAAAATCATTTATAAGCCTTTCGGCGTCGGACACCTCGCCCACGTCAAAGCAGACGTGCGCGTCCGAGTTGATGCCGAGGAGCACGTCGTATTTTTTACAGAGGCGCACGATATCCTCTAAATCGCGCACGCTCCCGCGCGTCATGCGAAACGAATGGTTGTTTATCTCAAGCACCTTGCCGTATTCGCGGCAGGCCTTTATCACCGTTTCGTGGTCGAACACGAAGGGCAGCCTGTCGGGGTGCCCCAGCATATCGACGTGCGGATTTTTTATTATATTGAGCCACGTTTTCGTATTCGCCGCCGCGTCGCCGCCGCGGTACGCGTCGTCGTGAAACGAGGCTATCACCCATTCGAGCGCCGACAGAATCCTGTCGGGCAAGTCGAGCGTGCCTTCCTCGTCCATAATATTGGCCTCGACGCCCCTTAAAAGCCTTATCCCGTCATATTCCTCCGGCAGGGTGCGAAGGTTGCGAAAATGCCAGATTTGCGGCGAGTCGGGAAGCGCCGGGCCGTGGTCGGTCATCGCAAGAACAGAAAGCCCCTTCCTTTTTGCGAAGGTCAAAAGCTCCAAAAGCGTGCTGTATGCGTGTGCGCTTGCAAGCGTATGACAATGTAGATCCGCCTTAAGCATACGGACGCCGCCTCCTTAAAACTTTTTCGCCCTGTCGATTCGATCCTTAAGCTCCTGCTGCTTCATGCGCTGGTCAAGCTCGTCGAGCGCGTTGTAGCCCATGCGCTTCTGACGGTTGTTCATGGCCGCCGTCTCAATTATAACGGCCAAGTTTCGGCCGGGCTTTACGGGGATCGTGACGGAGGGTATCTTTACGTCGAAGAACTGCGAATACTCGCCGTCGTTTCCGAGCCTGTCGTAATATTTATTATCGTCCCACGACTCTAAGTTTATAACGAGGTCTATGACGGTGGAATCCTTTACCGCGCCGATGCCGAAAAGGTTCTTTACGTCTATTATGCCTATGCCGCGTATCTCCATTAAATGCTTTATAAGCTCGGGCGCCATGCCGAGTATCTCGCGGTCGGAGATCTTTCTTATAAGCACCGCGTCGTCTGCTATAAGTATATGGCCGCGCTTTATAAGCTCTATCGCGGTCTCGCTCTTTCCGACGCCGCTTTCGCCCATGAAGAGAACGCCCTCGCCGTATACCTCAACGAGCACGCCGTGGCACGAAATAATCTTCGACAGGCGGCGGTTTAGGTAATATATAAGCTCGCTGACGAACTGCGAGGTCTTCGCGCTCGTGCGAAGAATCGGCGTGTTGTACTGATGCGCGAGCGGCGCCATCTCGGTGAAAATGGGCAGATTACGCGCAATGACGACAACGGAAAGCTGCTTTTGAAAATACGCCTCGAGCGCCTTGTAACGGTCCGCGGCCGAGAGCTTTTCAAGGTAGCTCATCTCCACCCTGCCGAATATCTGCACGCGCTCGGGGTCGAAGTGGTCGAAATATCCGGCAAGCTGCAGTCCGGGGCGTATCAGGTCCGACGAGTATATTCTCTTGTCTTCAAATCCGTCGGGGGCTATTATTACCTCTAAATTGAAATCATCTATCAAATCTTTAACTAAAATATAAGCGCGATCTTCCATTCTTCTCACCTCGTAAATGTGATAATATAATTATACCGCTTTTCCGTATAATTTGCCATTGTTTTTTTATCACACGCCGCGTTTATACAAAAATTTTAACAAAAAGAGAAAAAGGGCTTGCATTTGTCCCGGTTCTCTGCTACACTATACAAGTTGAAATATGTATGTATCCGTTTTCGGATTTTTTGAGTAATCAAGGGGAGGTGTAGATCATGGCAAAATGCGATATCTGTGGAAAGGGCGTTACCTTCGGCATCGCTGTATCCCACTCGCACAGAAGAAGCAACCGCAGCTGGAAGCCGAACGTAAAGAAGGTCAACGCGATCGTTAACGGCAGCAAGAAGAAAATCAATGTTTGCACCAGATGCTTGAGATCTAACAAGGTTGAACGCGCCGTTTGATCCGGGGCCGCGGGAGAAATCAGTACGTAATAAAAGAACGTGTGAAAACACGTTCTTTTTTCGTTGGGGGGGATTTATTTTCGCAAAAAACAGGAGCGGCATATAAAATATATACCGCTCACGTCTGTTTTTCGTCTTATTGGTTATTACTCAGCGTCTGCCGGAGCCTCTGCGGGCGCTTCGGCGGGAGCCTCAGCCGGAGCCTCAGCCGGAGCCTCGGCGGGAGCCTCTTCGCTCTGCTCAGCAGCTGCCGCTTCCTTTGCGGCCGCGTCAAGCAGCGCGCGGATGCTCAAGTTTACCTTCTTCTTCTCGAAGTCGATAGCCGTGATCTTCGCGTCTACGACCTGATCGATGGAAAGCTCGCTTTCGGGGCTGGGTATGTGCTTCTGAGCTATCTGGGAAACGTGGATAAGACCGTCAACGCCCGGAATTATCTGCGCGAACGCGCCGAACGGCATCAGCTTTATGATGCGGCAGGATACGACGTCGCCCACGTTATATTTGGACTTGAATATCTCCCACGGATTGTCCTCGGGCTTCTTATGACCGAGCGATATCTTCTTCTTTTCGCCCTCGGTGTCGAGCTTTAAGATGAATACGTCTATCTCATCGCCTACGGACATGATTTCGGACGGATTCTTTATGCGCTGCCACGACATCTCGGAAATATGAAGCATACCGTCCACGCCGCCGATATCAACGAAAGCGCCGTAGGGCATGATAGACTTAACAACACCCTTGTAAGTCTTGCCCACTTCGATCTCGTCCCAGATCTTCTTTGCGGCCTCGGCCTTGCGCTCAACGAGAACGGCCTTTATGGAGCCTATAACTCTCTTTCTCTGGCGATTTATCTCAAGTATGCGTAAATCCACAGTAGTTCCTACGAGACCGGAAAGATCCTCGGTATAACGTTCAGCGGCAAGCGACGCGGGTACGAATACTCTTACGCCGTTCACCATAACGACAACGCCGCCTCTAACGGCTTCCGTAACGACGCCGGAGAGCACTCTCTGATCCTCTACGGCCGCTTCAACCTCTTTCCACATCTTCATAGAGTCGATCTTCTTCTTCGAGAGCATAATAACGCCTTCAACGTCGGATACTCTCACAACAAACGCCTCGACCTCGTCGCCGACCTTGACAAGATCGTTTAAGTTGGCATTGGGATCCGAAGTGAATTCATCAATCGGGATATAGCCGTCCTGCTTGGTGTCGAGATAGAGTCTTATCTCGCCGGGAAGTATCTTGCTGACAGTACCGGTTACCACATCTCCCGTATGTAAAGATTTGATGGATTCCACAGCTTCCGCAAAGCTTAACTCCTCGTTGTTGTCCATGATTACTTTTTCGTCTTCCATTCTTTCAATAACCTCCCTAATAATAAAGGCGGGTGTAGACGCTCCCGCGGTTATGCCCACTTTGTCGTCTTGCCCAATCGTAATATTTGAAAGCTCCTCCGGCGTTTCAATATGAAACACGTTTTTGCAATGTTCAAGGCAGACCTCGTAAAGCTTTATGGTATTTGAGCTTTTTCTGCCGCCGATAACTATCACGGTATCGGAAACCTTTGATATCTCGGCCGCGTCGTTCTGCCTCTCCTCGGTCGCAAGACAGATGGTGTCGTACGTTTTTGCGTTCGGTATGTTTTCCTTAACGTAGGACAGGCACCTGTGCCAGTTCGCTTTATTGATAGTCGTCTGAGCCACCAAACATACGTTAGTATTCATTATATCAAATGCGACAGATTTTTCAAGCCCTGTTTTTAATTCATTTAAAGTTTTATAAATATTTGCGCTTTCGGCGCACCAGCCGTTGATGCCGATGACCTCCGGATGCGCCCTGTCGCCTATTATTATCACCTCGTCGCCCGCTTCGTGGTGCTTCTGAACGATGCGGTGTATCTTTCTTACGAACGGGCACGTCGTATCGATGCACTCGACGCCCAGCCGCTCAAGCTCTTCGTATACTTTTTTGGCCTCGCCGTGCGCCCTGATTATAACGCGCGCGTTCTTTCCTTTTATTTCATCGGGCGAATGGATGAGCTTCACGCCCTTTTCGATAAGCTCGTTTACGACCAGGTCGTTATGTATTATTTCCCCCAGCATATAAAGGTTTTCGGCGTTTTCGGCTACGGCCTCGTATGCCATCTCCACCGAACGCTTTACTCCGAAGCAGAATCCTGCGTGGGGCGACACGATTATTTCACGCGGCATAAGTATTCTCCTTACAAATATTGTCCGCTCAAGGCGGCGTATTTTTTATTATACACTATTTTGCGCCGATGTGAAGGACATATATAAAAAACGTCATTTCGTTTTAAAAAAGTTGCGAAATAACGCATTATGCGGTATATTAAGAATATAAGTCAATATTTATTTACTGTTTTTTTCGGTTACGGAGGTGTTGATGTGAAAAAACGAGTCATAAGTATTCTTGTGTGCGCCGTTCTTTTGTTCTCGATTATGTCGGCGGGAGCCTTCGCCGCGCAACCGCGCGATACCTCGTTCGAGGAGGGGCTTGCCGTATCTTTAAAGACGCTCGGCCTCTTTCGCGGCGTTTCGGAGACGAATTTCGACCTCGGAAGGGAGCCCACGCGCACCGAGGCGCTCGTTATGCTCATTCGCGCGCTCGGCCGCGAGAGCGAGGCGCTCAAATCAGAGCTTACGCATCCCTTCGACGACGTTCCCGCGTGGGCCGACAAATATGTGGCCTACGCATACGAAAACGGCCTTACGAACGGCGTATCCGCCACGAAATTCGGCGGCGAGGCGGCCGCAGGCTCAAATATGTATCTTACCTTCATGCTCCGCGCGCTGGGATACTCCGATGCGAACGACGCCGACTTTTCGTGGTCTTCGCCGTACTCCCTTTCAAGGACGACGGGGATACTTCCCTCCTACGCCGACACCGAGAACTTCCTTCGCGCCGACGTTGTGAGCATATCGTACGCTTCGCTTTCGGCGTACCTTAAAAATTCGCAACAGACGCTGGCCGGGAAGCTCATCTCGATGGGCGTGTTCACCGAAGAGGAGTTCGCCCGCGTATACGACCCCTCGCTCGTGACCGCGAAGCCTCAGACGAACGCAAGCGGCGGCGAGTCCTCAAAAAGGGAGCTTTCCTCCGAGGAGATATACGCCGAATGCTCGCCCGCCGTATTCTATATAGAGACGTACGACGCGTCGGGCAGCCCGCTCTCCGGCGGCAGCGGCTTCTTTATTGAGTCCGACGGCACCGCCGTCACGAATTATCACGTTATAAAGGGCGCGAAAAGCGCGAAGATAACGCTTTCGGAAACGGGGCGAACACTCGACGTCGAGGGCGTTTACGCCTCCAGCGAGTCGGAGGACTGGGCGGTCTTAAAGATTAGCGGCACGGGATTTCCTACGCTTCCGATGAACGCCGAGACTCCCGCGGGCGGCGCTGTCGTTTACGCCATCGGAAGCCCGCTCGGGCTTCAGAACACGATCTCACAGGGCATCGTGTCGAACCCCTCGCGCCTTATCGAGGGGCATTACTTCATACAGACGAGCGCGGCCATCTCGAACGGCTCAAGCGGCGGCGCGCTCATCAACAAATACGGCGAGGTCATCGGCATAACGTACGGCTCTTACGTAAACGGACAGCTTCTGAACCTCGCGGTGCCGCTCTCGTACGTTTCGGGATATTCGAAAGCGTCGCTTACGGCGCTGTCGCGGACTAATGCGCAGTCCGGCACCTCAGGCACCGCGAACACTGCGGCTCCCGAACGTCAGAAGGAGGCCTACAACGCATTAAGAGCGTGGCTTGTGCGCAACGGAACGAGGCAGACGGGCGAGGACGGCGGACGCGTCTATTTGTTCCAGACGCAAAGCAGCGACGAATACGGCGGCGTGACCACGTATATTCTCGGCTACTACGTCTCCTCGGGAAATATAGCGATCACCGACTCGTATATGACCGACGAGACGGCGATAATGCATCTTACGACGGTGCTCACCGAAGAGACGGAGCCGTATATATTCAGCTACGAATATAAGCCGAGCGTTTACTCGCGCCCGACGCTTGACGCCGTGGGCTTTTACTACGCGCCCGCGTTCGACGAGTCCTCCGAGCTTGCCTTTTACAGCACGAGCGGAATTTTAAGCTACGACTCCGAAGCCGTTTATACTAATCAGGTGCTTGCGAAATACCTGCTCCTTGAGCTGCTCAACTTCACCGATTACATCTTTGAAAGCGATATCCCGGCATACGGTATAGCCGACTTCGGCTTCGCGAAATTCGCGAGGTAAAAAGAGAATACAAAAAACGGATGAGCTTCGTGAAGCTCATCCGTTTTAATTTTGTTCGTATTACGAAAGCAGGGCTTTGTCGTTCGCAAATTCCTCGCCGCTTTTGGCGCTGAATTTTTCAAGCAGGTCTTCGACCGTAAGATTTTTCTTCGTTTCGCCCGAGATGTCGAACATGATCTTTCCTTCGTTCATCATGATAAGACGGTTGCCGTAGGCAATGGCGTCGCGCATATTGTGCGTTATCATGAGCGTGGTGAGATTGTGGTCGGCTATTATCTTGTCCGAAAGCGAAAGCACCTTCTGCGCCGTTTTCGGGTCGAGCGCGGCCGTATGCTCGTCAAGAAGGAGTACCTTCGGCTTCTTTATCGAAGCCATGAGCAGCGTTATCGCCTGACGCTGACCGCCGGAGAGAAGTCCCACCTTCGTGGTAAGTCTGTCCTCGAGTCCCAAATCAAGCGTTTTTAACATCTCGCGGTACTCGTCGCGCTCGGCGTTCGTGATGCCCCAGCGAAGTCCGCGCATCTGTCCGCGTCTTGCGGCAAGCGCAAGATTTTCGACTATGCTCATCGTCGCCGCCGTACCCATCATCGGGTCCTGGAACACGCGTCCGAGGAACTTCGCTCTTTTGAACTCCGGCATTGACGTAACGTCAAGTGCGTCTATCATTATCTTGCCGCGGTCCGGCTTCCATACGCCCGCTATGGCGTTGAGCATCGTGCTCTTGCCCGCGCCGTTGCCGCCGATGACGGTAACGAAGTCGCCCTCGTTCAAAACGAGGTCAACGCCGTTAAGCGCGGTCTTTGCGTTTACGGTGCCGGGATTGAAGGTCTTGTGTAAATCTTTGATCTCAAGCATTCTTTTTTCCTCCTTTTGCACCGGAGCCGTAGTGTGATTTCCAGTACGGTATTCCGAGGAAAAGCGCAACCACAACGGCCGAGAGCATCTTAAGAAGGTCGGTATCTATTCCGCACCAGATAACTATCTGATAAACTATGTAATAAACAACGCCGCCTATGCCCACGGCAAGAAGCTGTACCGCAAAATTCGAGAAAAATCTGCCTATGATCGCCTCGCCTATGATAACGGCGGCAAGGCCGATAACTATCGCGCCGCGTCCCATCTGAACGTCGGCGAAGCCCTGATACTGAGCAAGCAGCGCGCCCGACAGCGCAACTATGCCGTTTGACAGCATAAGCGCAAAGACCGTATTAAAGTTGGTGTTTATGCCCTGCGCGCGGCTCATGTTAAGGTTGCATCCGGTTGCCCTTATCGAACTGCCGAATTCCGTACCGAAGAACCAATACAGTACAGCGATGAGCACGATTACAATAACGACGATAACGAATATCGAATTTTTATAAAACGGCACGTTCCTCAAATACTGCAGTGAAACGAGCAAGTCGTAATTGCGGACGCTGAGCGCCTGATTGGCCTTGCCCATGATCTTTAAGTTCACGGAATACAGCGCAAGCTGCGACAAAATACCCGCAAGTATTGCCGGTATGCCCATAAACGTATGGAACAGACCGGTAACGAGACCCGTTATCATGCCGACGATGACAGCCACTAAAAACGATACGAATATGCTGTGGCCGCTTATCATCATCATTACGCATACCGCGCCGCCCGTACACATCGAGCCGTCAACGGTAAGGTCCGCGAAGTCGAGTATTTTGAATGTTATGTAAACGCCTATCGCCATTATGCCCCAGATAAAGCCCTGGGCCACGGCGCCGGGCATACTGCCTAACAAGCTTAGAATGTTCATTAAAAGGCCTCCGAACTATACTTGGCGAAAATTAAGCTTCCGGCTCGGTTTCAGCTTCTGCCTCTGCCTCGGCTTCCACCTCAGCCTCTGCCTCTGCCTCAGTCTCTGCCTCAGCTTCAGCATCTGCTTCGGTCGCGATAGCAACGTAATCCTCGGGTACTGCTACGCCAAGCTCTGCGCATATTTCAGCATTGTACTTCTTGGTAACCTGCGGAGCGTATTCGATAGGCATCGTGGATATGTCAGCGCCCTCTGCAAGGATCTTTGCAGCCATAAGACCGGTTGCATAGCCAAGGTCATAGTAGTTGATGGACAGGGTAACGGTGCCGCATACGGAGCAGATGCCCTCTTCGCCTGCAACTACCGGAACCTTCGCGGGACGGCAGATACCGTCAACTATGCCTGCGGAGGAAGCAACGGTGTTGTCGGTGGGCACGTAGATAAGGTCGCACTCGGAAACAGCGGTGGTGCAAACTGCAGCGATGTCGTTAGCGTCGGAGAAGGAGTAGAGCTTTACGTTCTTGCCCTGTGCGGTAAGCTCAGCGGATACAACGTCGATCTGATACTGCGAGTTCGGCTCTGCCGAGCAGTAGAGAAGGCCGATGTTCTGTGCGTCGGGGAATAATTCCACGATCATTGCAGCCTGCTGATCGAGCGGAGCGAGGTCGGACGTACCGGAGATGTTGCCGCCTACGGTGCCGTCGAAGTCGGCGATCTCAAGAGCAACGCCGTATTCGGTGATGGACGTGCCGAGGATCGGGATGGTAGCGGTAGCCGATGCAGCTGCCTGGAGTGCAGGCGTTGCGTTGGCCATGATAAGGTCGTAATCCTTGGAAACGAAGTTGTTTACGATAGTCGAGCAAGCGTTCGAGTCGCCGGAAGCGTTCTGAACGTCGATGTTCACTGCGTCTTCGCCGAGCGTCTCAACAAGCGCGTCGCAGAAGCCCTGAGTTGCGGCGTCAAGTGCAACGTGCTGGATGAGCTGGCATACGCCTACGTTGTAAACAACAGCTTCGCCCGCGCCGTCGTCGGCAGCAGGCTCTTCGGTTTTGCTCTGGTTGCTGCATGCTGCGAATGCAAACGCAAAAATAAGCGCAAGCACGAGAGCCAGAATTCTTTTTGCATTCATTTTTCTTGTCCCCCATATTTTTTATTTTTATACACAATAAGCAATCCGAAAAATCGGATCGCCGACTGTCAGATTTTTCGCGCCGTCGGGCGCATTTTTTAAAAACCGCCGGTTTTCGGCGTCAAACGTCTTATCGTTTGAGTAAATACTATTTAATTATATATTCCGCGCATATAAAAGTCAACTGAAATTCACAATAACGCATGAATAGCGGCGTCAGTATTTTTCCAAAAAGAAGTGAGTCTCGTTTTTCGTCTTATACGCGGGGAAGGTATCCAAAACGACGGAATGGATGCTGTTGAAAATGCTCTTTTCAATATCGGGATTCGTGCGCTTAAGGCTGCGTATGAGATTTTTTACCTCCTGCCGCTTAGAAGTGAGGCTTTCGTCGTCCGTTCCCTCGTTTTTTTCGGTAAATCTGCAGGCGCAGCGTATAAATTCAAGGCCGTTGTAATTCATCCAGCGGATTATGCTGTCCTCATGGACGCAGTAGAGCGGACGAATAAGCTCCATGCCCTCGAAATTCGTGCTGTGAAGCTTCGGCATCATGGCCTGAAGCTGCGCGCCGTAGAACATTCCCATAACGGTCGTCTCTATCACGTCGTTGAAGTGGTGCCCCAAAGCTATCTTATTGCAGCCGAGCGACTTTGCCTTGCTGTAAAGGTGGCCGCGGCGCATTCTCGCGCAGAGATAGCAGGGCGACTTTTCGGTATTGTTCGCAACGGCGAAAATATCGGACTCAAAAACGGTTATCGGCACGTTCAAAAGCTTCGCGTTATACTCGATCTTTTCGCGGTTCTCGCGGTTGTAGCCCGGGTCCATCACAAGAAACTCAAGCTCGAACGGGACCTCGCTGAAGCGGCAGAGAAGCTGCATAAGCTTCGCCATAAGCATTGAATCCTTGCCTCCGGAGACGCACACGGCGATGCGGTCGCCCTCCGAGATAAGCTCGTAGCGCTTTACCGCAGCGATAAAGGGATTCCAAAGCTCCTTGCGGAATTTTTTCGATATGCTGCGCTCAACGAGCCGGTATTTTTCAAGTTCTCTGCTCATCTTTCACTCCCGCCGCTTTTGCGGCAATGCTTTCTCACTGTCCGTAGGATTTGAACTTCTTTATAAGCCTCTGCATCTCATCCTCGGGCAGTATTATGGGCTTTCCGATGCTTCGCGCCAGATGATACGTGCGGCAGCACTCCTCTATCGTAAGCGCGATGTGAAAGGCGCCCGCTAAATCGGGCGCGCCCGCAACAAGGCCGTGATTTGAGAGCAGCACGCAGTTTCGGTCCGTCATGTACTCATATGCGGCTTCGGCAAGCTCGCGCGTTCCGTATGTGCGATACGGCGCACAGCGCACGTCGGGGCCCGCGAAGGCCGTAAGGTAGCTTGCGGCAGGCAGTCCCTCGCCAAGCGTGGCCAGGGCCGTTGCGTACGGCGAATGCGTATGCACGACGGCGCGGATATCGCTTCTGTTGTTGTAAAAAATGCTGTGGAGCAGATATTCGCTCGAAGGCTTTAAGCGCCCGTCTATCTTCTTTGAATCCGAGGCGCGCAGCACGGCCACGTCCTCGGGAGCCGTTTCAAAATAATCGACGCCGGTCGGGCTTATCGCCATATACCCCGTTTCGGGGTCAAAAACGCTTATATTGCCGCCCGTGCCCGTCGTAAGGCCCTGCGTTATAAGCTTTTTACCGTATTCAACAACGAGCGTCCGCTCTTTTTCCATAAGCATCGGCATATCCCCGTTCCGTGAAAAATTTTACTGTCACTGCAAAAAAGGCGGAAACATGACTGCTTCCGCCTTTATAAGCTTTAATTGATTATACAAGCTCGATTATCGCCATCTCCGCTGCATCGCCGCGGCGGGGGCCGATCTTTACGATGCGCGTATAACCGCCGTTACGGTCCTCATAACCGGGAGCTATCTCAGTAAAGAGCTTGTGTACAACTTCCTCCTTAGTGATATAGGCCATTGCGCGGCGGCGCGCATAAAGCGTGTTCTTCTTTCCGAGAGTTATCATCTTTTCAGCAATGGGGCCAACCTCCATTGCTCTGGTAACAGTCGTTTCTATTTTACCATTCTCAAGCAGATAAGTAACCATTGCGCGAAGCATTGCGCGGCGATGGTCGGTAGGTCTGCCGAGCTTACGTGCTTTAGACATTGTTCGTGAACCTCCTCATTCAATATCTCAAAGAGGCTTTAATCTTCCTCTTTCTTCAAGTTGAGTCCTAATGCGACAAGCTTGTTGACTACCTCGTCAAGCGATTTTCTGCCGAGATTACGAACCTTCATCATGTCGTCCTCGGTACGGTTGGTAAGATCCTCAACCGTATTTATTCCCGCGCGCTTTAAGCAGTTGAAGGAGCGTACCGACAAATCGAGCTCTTCAATCGTCATTTCAAGCACCTTTTCCTTGTTTACCTCTTCCTTGCCGACCATGATTTCAGCGTTCATGCCGTCGTCGGAAAGCTCAACGAAGAAGGAAAGGTATTCGTTTAATATCTTCGCGCCCAGGGAAACGCTCTCCTTGGGAGTGATAGTGCCGTCCGTCCATATCTCTATCGTAAGACGGTCGTAGTCGGTCTTCTGCTCCACGCGGTGGTCCTCAACGTAGTAGTTTACCTTGAGCACCGGCGTGTATATCGAATCTACGGGGATAGTGTCGACAGCAAACGGGTAAAGCTGCTTGTTCCGCTCGGCGGAAACGTAACCGCGTCCCTTGTTTATCGTTATCTCCATATGAAGCTTTGCATCGGGTCCCAGTGTAGCTATGTGCAAATCGGGATTTAATATTTCAACGTCGGCGTCTTCCTTTATGCTGCCCGCAGTGATCTCGCATTCGCCCTGCGCGGAAATATAAAGGGTCTTAAGATCGTCCGAATGAAGCTTGGCCGTAAGCTGCTTTAAGTTGAGTATTATCTCGCTTACGTCCTCCTTGACTCCCGGAATCGTGGAAAATTCATGCTGTACGCCGTCAATCTTAACGCCCGTAACAGCTACGCCGGCAAGCGAGGAAAGCAGTACGCGGCGCAGGGAATTTCCGAGCGTCGTTCCGTATCCGCGCTCTAAGGGCGCAACAACGAATTTGCCGTAGCAAGGGTCTTTGGCGTCGGCGTTTTCATGTGTTATCGTAGGCTTCAGTATCTCAATCACAAAAATAACCCTCCTTTGGAATCATCTAAAATACTCGGATAATGTCATGTATGTTTCGCAGTACACACATCACACAATCTAACTCGTTGCCTTTCGAGGGTGAAATATAGGACTTACAGCCTTCACCTGGAAAGGTAAACAGCTGCAAGCGCCGTACCCTAATATTACTTGGAGTACAACTCAACGATAAGATGTTCTTGAACGTCGAAGTCTATATCTTCTCTGAGCGGCATTCTTGTAACGGTTGCCTTGAGCTCGGTATTGTCGCGCTCGATCCACGTGGGGATGGTGAACTTGGGCGCATCCTCGCCGGTAAGGCGCTTGAACATAACCGAATTGCGGCTTCTTTCCTTAACCGTTATAACGTCGCCGGAGTTGATAAGATAAGACGGGATGTTCACAGATTTTCCGTTTACTAAAAAGTGACCGTGATTAACGAGCTGGCGCGCTTCTCTTCTCGTCATAGCGAAGCCCGAACGATATACTACGTTGTCGAGGCGTCTTTCTATAGTCGTAAGCAAAACCTCACCGGTGATGCCGCGCGCTCTTACGGCCTTTTCATAATACATGCGGAACTGCTTCTCCAAAATGCCGTAAATGAACTTTACCTTCTGCTTTTCCTTGAGCTGGATGCCGTATTCGCTGGACTTTCTGCGTCTGTCTTTCTTGGGATCGCGTATGGATTCTTTCTTAGATGCAGACGTGTAGCCCATAACCGACGGCGAAATACCAAGCTCTCTGCAGCGCTTTACAATAGGTTGCATATTCTTTGCCATGATTTTTCCTCCTTAAATTAGACGCGTCTGCGCTTAGGCGGTCTGCATCCGTTGTGCGGAATGAGAGTAACGTCCTTTATCATGCTTACCTCAAGACCTGCCGTCTGAAGCGCGCGGATTGCGGCTTCTCTGCCGGAGCCGGGGCCCTTTACAAATACTTCAACGTACTTGAGTCCGTGCTCCATAGCGGCCTTAGCGGCAGTCTCGGCAGCCATCTGTGCTGCGAACGGCGTGGATTTTCTCGAACCTCTGAAACCCAAACCGCCTGCCGACGCCCAAGAAAGTGCATTACCCTGCGTATCGGTTATTGTAACTATCGTGTTGTTAAACGAGGAGCGGATATGAGCTGCGCCGCGCTCGATGTTCTTTCTTATTATGCGCTTTCTTCCGCCCTTCTTCTGCGTTCCTTTAGCCAAATCTGTCCCTCCCCTTCGTATTACTTCTTCTTATTGGCGATCGTCTTCTTGGGACCTTTTCTCGTACGCGCATTCGTCTTGGTGCGCTGTCCGCGAACGGGAAGTCCTCTTCTGTGTCTCAGGCCGCGGTAGCAGCCGATTTCGGTAAGACGCTTTATGTCGAGTGCTACGGTACGTCTTAAATCGCCCTCAACCTCAAAGTGCTTATCTATATAGTCTCTTATGAGTGCTACCTCGTCCTCGCTTAAGTCTTTAACTCTCGTATCGGGATTGATACCGGAGTTCTTAAGGATCTCAAGCGCATGGCTTCTTCCTATACCGTAGATATACGTGAGTCCTATCTCAACTCTCTTATCTCTGGGAAGGTCAATGCCTGCTATTCTTGCCATTACACTTTCACCTCCATTAAAATTTTAGCCCTGCTTCTGCTTATGCTTCGGGTTCTCGCAAATGACCATAACCTTGCCTTTGCGCTTTATTATCTTGCATTTTTCGCAAATCGGTTTAACCGACGGCCTAACTTTCATCGTTCTTTCCTCCGTTTCGCATATTGCGGCGCGTTCGCGCCTTCAATTTTCGTATGCCGGTTTATTTCGCGCGCCACGTTATCCGGCCGCGCGTAAGATCATACGGACTCATCTCGAGGGTCACCTTGTCGCCGGGCAAAATCCTTATGAAATTCATTCTGAGTTTGCCGGAAATGTGCGACAAAACCTTGTGACCGTTGGGAAGCTCAACCATGAATGTAGCATTAGGAAGCGCTTCGATTACCTTACCTTCAACTTCAATTACATCATCCTTAGCCAAGACTAATTACCCCCTGTCATAGAAACATCTGACTCGTCGGACTCAATACTCAGTCCGGCGATTTCTCTTCGCAATTCGGCGTTTGTGACCTTTTCGCCGGTTCTCAGCTTCTGCGCCGTGCGCGTATCGCTTCCTGCGACGCGCTCTACGTGCTTTAGCTTCTTTATTTTCGGCGACTCGATCTTACGCTGCTTACCGTTTGCAATCGACACATGGTTTTCTTTCGGAAAACCCACGACAATGAACAACCTTCCCCTGTCGCGTCCGTTAAGACTGCGGACTATATCGGAAATGATGATGTCATCCATGCCGCGCACCTCATTCCGCGAGCGTCGTTATTATCGGTTCGTCGCCCATAATAACGACCGTGTTTTCATAATGTGCCGAGAGCCTTGCGTCGGCCGTATGAACTGTCCATTTATCTTCGTCAACGTAAACGTCGGGCGTGCCGGCGTTTATCATAGGCTCAATCGCCAGCGCCAGGCCGTCGCGCAGCAAAAGGCCGCGTCCGGCTCTGCCGAAATTCGGTACCGGCGGATCCTCGTGAAGGGACCTGCCTATGCCGTGACCCACGTATTTTTCAACGACGCCGTAGCCGAAGCTCTGTGCGTAGGTGCCGATGGCGTTTGATATGTCGCCGAGCCTCTTGCCCGCGACCGCCATTTTAAGTCCCTCGAAGAAGGACTGTCTCGTCACCTCGATAAGCTTCTTCGCCTCGTCGGATACCTCGCCCACGGGGACGGTGTCGGCACAGTCGCCGTGAAAGCCCTTGTAGCAGGCTCCCACGTCTATGCTTACGATATCGCCCTCTTTGAACCTGCGCTCCGACGGGATGCCGTGGATAACTACGTCGTTGATTGAAATGCATACGCTGTTTGGAAATCCGCCGTAGTTAAGAAACGACGGCGTTGCCTTGTGGTGCGTGATGTAGGCGTGGACCTTTCGGTCAACGTCGAGCATCGACATGCCCGGCCTGCAAAGCGAGGCCGCGAGCGCTCTCGCGCCTCCGGCAATCTTTCCTGCCTCGCGCATACATTCGATCTCCGAACGGGATTTGATATATATCATATCCCACTAACCTTTCAACGCTGCCAGAATATCCGCGGTAACCGCCTTGAGCTCACGCTTGCCGTCGATGTTGATCAGCTTGTTCTTCTTAGCGTAAAAGTCTTCAAGCGGCTGCGTCTGCTCGTGATATATCTTTAAGCGGTTGACAACCGTTTCCGGCTCGTCGTCTTTTCTTAAAATAAGCTTCTTGCCGCATTTGTCGCAGTGTACGTTGTCCTTGGACGGAAGGCTTATAAGATGGTACGTAGCGCCGCAGCCCTCGCACACGCGTCTGTTCGTAAGGCGGTCGATTATAACGTCGTCGCCCAGCACGATGTTTACAACGCGGTCAATCTCAATGCCCATGCCCTCGAGCGCCTCGGCCTGTACGACCGTGCGCGGGAAGCCGTCAAGAAGGAAGCCGTTCTTGCAGTCATCCTCGGAAAGGCGTTCCTTTATTATCTCGATAACGACCTCGTCGGGAACGAGCGCGCCGGACTTCATGTAGGATTCGGCTTTCTTGCCGAGCTCCGTCTGATTCTTAAGCGCCGCTCTGATTATAGCGCCCGTGGATATCGCGGGAATCGAAAGCTCCTTGCATACGAACTCCGCCTGCGTGCCCTTGCCGGCGCCGGGCGCTCCTAAAAATATAAGCTTCATGTGAATTTCCTCCTATTCAAGGAAGCCCTTGTAATGACGCATAAGCATCTGCGACTCCATCTGCTTAACCGTATCAAGCGCAACGCCGACTACTATAAGGAGCGAAGTGCCGCCGAAGTAGAGGTTTAAGCCGAGCGCTCTCGAGAAGAATATCGGAAGCACTGCGATGAGGCCTAAGAATATTGCGCCTATAACGGTTACCTTCGAAAGTATCTTGCCAATATAGTCGCTGGTGGGCTTGCCGGGGCGTATGCCCGGAACGAAGCCGCCGTTCTTCTTTAAGTTGTTCGCAACTTCTATCGGGTTGAACTGGATCGACACGTAGAAGAAGTTGAAGAATATGATAAGCAGGAAGTAGAGCACTGCGTAGAACCACGAAGACGAGCTTATCAGATTCAGTACGAAGTAGCCGAAGCTGCCGACCTCGGGAGCAGGTAAGAATCTGCCGATGAGTTCGGGGAGGCTGACGATGGAGGATGCGAAGATTATCGGAAGCACGCCGCTCATATTTACCTTTAACGGTATATGGGTCGACTGGCCGCCGTACATCTTGCGTCCTACGACGCGCTTTGCGTACTGAACGGGTATTCTTCTTTCGGCGTTTGTCATGAATACGACGAAAGCAACGATGAGCACTGCGACAACTATAAGGATTATCGTCGTCAGCACATTGAGCTGACCGGACTCGTTCATAGCCATAACCGACTTTACCATAGCGGGGCCTCTCGAGATTATACCTGCAAAAAGGATTATCGATATGCCGTTGCCGATGCCGTATTCGGTTATCTGCTCGCCGAGCCACATGATGAACGCCGTGCCGGCCGTGAACGTGAGTATTATAACGAAAGCTACGAACACGTTGTTGGGATAAAGCACTGCGTCGAACTGGTTGCGGAGCACCATATAATAAGCGAAGCCCATGAGCAGACCGATAAGCACGGTGAGATAACGCGTGTACTTCGCTATCTTCTTTCTGCCCTCAACGCCTTCCTTTGCGAGTCTCTCAAGTGCGGGAATCGCAACGGTCAAGAGCTGCATGATGATCGAGGCGTTGATATACGGTGTGATGGACAGTGCGAATATCGTTGCCGAGGCAAACGCGCCGCCCGTCAGGGTGTCCAAAAAGCCGAATATAGTGCCGCCCGTCGCTTCCATAAAGGCATTCATTGCCACGGGGTCTATATAGGGCACCGGAATTACCGAGCCTATTCTGAAGATGACGATCATCAGGATAGTGAACAGTATTTTTTTCCGAAGCTCCGGTATACTCCATGCATTCTTTATGGTTTCTACCATAGGCTTATATCACCTCAGTCTGTCCGCCGGCAGCCGTGATCTTCTCCTGTGCCGTCTTGGAGAATTTAGCGGCTTTCACCGTCAGCTTTTTGGTAAGCTCACCGCCTCCCAAAATCTTAACGCCGTCGCACTCCTTTTTGATGATACCTGCTTCGAGTAATGCAGCGCTGTCAACGGTCGCGCCTGCTTCAAACGCTTCGAGAGCCGATACGTTTACGCTTACGTAGGTCTTAGCGAAAATGTTGTTGAAACCTCTCTTGGGGAGGCGTCTCTGCAGCGGCATCTGGCCGCCTTCAAAGCCGATTCTCACACCGCCGCCGCTTCTTGCGTTCTGGCCCTTATGGCCTCTGCCTGCCGTCTTGCCGTTTCCGGAGCCGGGGCCTCTGCCCTTTCGGTATGCGGGCTTTGCGGAACCGGCCTGGGGAGCAAGTTCATGTAAATTCATCTCGCAATACACCTCCTTTTAATTTTCCTCTTGTACGTCGATCAAGTGTATGATGCGTTTTATCTTTCCCTGAGTCTGAGCGTTATCGGGCTGTAAGGTCACATCGTTTATTTTCCTCAAGCCTAAAGAGTGAGCGGTCAAAATCTGCTTTTCGCCTCTTCCGATAAGGCTCTTTTTGAGCGTAATCTTTAATTTCGCCATGATGTCTGACCTCCTATCCAATAATCTCCTCAACGGTCCTGCCGCGCGTGGAAGCGACCTTAGCCGCGTCTCTCATGCCTGCAAGACCCGCTATCGTGGCCATAACAACGTTTCTCGGATTGTTAGATCTGAGAGACTTCGTTCTTATATCCTTTATACCTGCGAGCTCTAAAACCGCACGAACGGGGCCGCCTGCGATAACGCCGGTACCGGGAGCAGCCGGCTTTAAAAGAACTCTTGCCGCGCCGAACGCGCCGATGGTCTCGTGCGGAACGGTCGACTCGTCAAGGGAAACCTTGATGATGTTCTTCTTCGCGTCTTCTATTCCCTTTCTTATTGCCTCGGGAACTTCTGCAGCCTTGCCCATGCCGCAGCCTACGTGTCCGGCGCCGTCGCCAACTACAACGAGTGCTGCGAACTTGAAGATACGGCCGCCCTTAACGACCTTCGTAACGCGGTTTATCGTTACGACCTTCTCGCTGAGCTCCAATGCATTTGCATCTATTTTCTCTAACATGGCTCTCCTCCTTATCTTAGAATTTCAGTCCGCCTTCTCTTGCCCCGTCCGCAAGCTCCTTGATGCGGCCGTGGTAGAGATATCCGCCTCTGTCGAATACAACAGTGTCGATGCCGGCGTCAAGCGCCTTCTTGGCGATGAGCTTGCCGACCGTCTTTGCGCCCTCTTTATTGGAGCCAATACCCTCAAATTCTTTGTCAAGCGAGGAAGCCGCAGCTAAAGTTCTGCCCGCTACGTCGTCAATTATCTGAGCATAGATGTGCTTGCCGCTGCGGAATACGTTAAGTCTCGGTCTTTGGGGAGTACCGGAAAGTGTGCGTCTTATTCTGTTGTGGCGTTTTGCGCGCGCCTTGTATTTATCGGGTTTAGTTACCACTGACAGTCACTCCTCTCTTACTTCTTCTTAGCGCCGGTCTTGCCTTCCTTGCGCTTTATCACTTCGTCTGCATACTTGATGCCCTTGCCCTTGTACGGTTCGGGCGGTCTCTTCTCTCTTATCTCGGCTGCGAACTGGCCTACGGCCTGCTTGTCGTAACCGGAAACAACTATTCTGTTCGGAGTGGGGCACTCAATGGTGATGCCCTCGGGCTCATCCATTATTACCTGGTGCGAATAGCCCAGACCCATAACGAGCTGCTTGCCCTGCTTTTGCACTCTGTAGCCGACGCCGTTTACCTCAAGCTCCTTCTTGAAGCCTTCCTTCGTGCCTACTACCATGTTGTTTATAAGAGTTCTCGTAAGGCCGTGGAGAGAACGGTGAAGCTTGTCTTCGCTGGGGCGCTTGACCGTTATCGTATTGCCTTCCATCTCAACTATCATATCCTTGTGAAGCTCCCGCGTTAAGGTGCCCTTGGGGCCTTTAACGGTAATCTTGTTGCCGTCTAAGGTGACTTTAACATCGGAGGGAACTTCAACAGGCATTCTGCCTATTCTCGACATATCGCATTTCCTCCTTAATTACCAAATAAACGCTAAAACTTCGCCGCCGACGTTCTGCTTTCTTGCTTCCTTGTCGGTCATTATGCCCTTCGACGTGGAGATTATCGCAACGCCAAGGCCCTTTAATACTCTGGGGAGCTCGTCGCAGCTTGCGTAAACTCTTAAGCCGGGCTTCGATATACGCTTTAAGCCCGTTAAGGAGTTAACCTTGCCGGGGCCGTACTTTAAGGTGATTCTTATAACGCCCTGCTTGTCGTCGTTGATTATCTGAAAGTTCTTGATATAGCCTTCGTCCAGAAGAATCTGAGCTATCGCCTTCTTTATGTTGGACGCGGGGATATCAACACTGTCGTGCTTTGCCTTCGATGCGTTTCTTATGCGAGTAAGCATATCCGCAATCGGATCTGTCAAATACATTCTTTCACTACCTCCTTCTCATTTCCAAGGTAATTACCAGCTTGCCTTTTTTACGCCGGGAATGTGTCCCTTGTAAGCAAGCTCTCTAAAGCAGATGCGGCAAATACCGAATTTTCTTAAATAGCCGTGGGGACGGCCGCAGATCTTGCATCTGTTATATGCTCTGGTGGAAAATTTCGGCTTAGCCTGCTGCTTTAAAACCATCGCTTTTTTAGCCATTATTTACCTCCTAATTTAAGCGCGTACGAACGGTGCGCCAAGAAGCGACAACAGTTCGCGGGCCTCTTCATCGGTCTTTGCCGTCGTTACGAATATGATATCCATACCGCGGATAGCATCGATCTTATCGTACTCTATCTCAGGGAATATAAGCTGTTCCTTCACGCCGAGAGCATAATTGCCGCGGCCGTCGAATGCGTTGGGGTTTATGCCTCTGAAGTCGCGTACTCGCGGGAGCGCTACGCTGAAAAGCTTATCAACAAACTCGTACATCTTTTCGGAACGAAGCGTTACCTTTGCGCCGATGTTCATGCCCTCTCTTAACTTGAAGGCTGCAACGGACTTTTTAGCCTTGGTGATAACGGCCTTCTGACCGGTGATGTTGGCCAGATCAGAAAGAGCGCCTTCCAGTGCCTTCTGGTTGTCCTTTGCTTCGCCTAAGCCGATGTTTATAACTACCTTGTCGAGCTTCGGAATCTGCATGGGGCTCTTATACTCAAACTTCTTCATAAGCGCCGGAGCTGCTTCGGTTGTGTATTTTTCTTTTAAACGAGACACGTCATATCCTCCTTTCGCGCTTACAGGGTTTCGCCGCAGTGCTTGCAAACGCGAACCTTTTTGCCGTTCTCTAAGAACTTGTGGCCTATGCGGGTCGGCTTATTGCACTTGGGGCAGATATTCATGACCTTACTTGCGTACAGCGGGATCTCCTTCTTGATGATGCCGCCGCGCTCGCCCTGACGTCTGGGGCGGACATGAGTGGTAGCTACGTTTATACCGTCAACTACGACTTTTCTTTCGGACGGGATAACGCGAAGAACCTTGCCGGTCTTGCCCTTATCCTTGCCGGAGAGTACCTTAACGGTGTCGCCGGTCTTAACGTTTACTTTATTGTTCATTGCCTGCGCACCTCCTTAAAGTACTTCGGGAGCGAGCGAAAGGATCTTTATATATTCCTTATCGCGGAGCTCTCTTGCCACGGGGCCGAATATACGCGTGCCCCTGGGGTTTTTGTCTTCTTTGATTATAACGGCCGCGTTATCGTCAAATCTGATATACGTGCCGTCCGAACGTCTCAAGCCCTTAGCGGAACGAACTATTACACACCTGACAACATCGCCCTTCTTAACCATGCCGCCGGGAGCAGCTTTCTTAACGGAAGCCACTATAACGTCGCCTATGTTGGCGTACTTTCTCTTCGAACCACCGAGGACCTTAATGCACATGATTTCCTTTGCGCCGGTGTTATCGGCTACTCTCAAAAACGATTGTGCCTGAATCAAGGTGCCATCCTCCTTCTGTGTTGAACTTCGAATACGGATTATATGTGCTAAACATATGTCCGAACTCTTAAAGCTTTTATTTTGCTTTTTCTATGATTTCCACGAGACGCCATCTCTTGTCCTTAGAAAGCGGTCTCGTTTCCATTACTTTGATCTTGTCGCCGACGCGGCATTCATTGTTCTCGTCGTGCGCCTTGAGCTTGTAGGTGCGCTTTACTATCTTCTTGTAGAGCGGATGCTTAACGCTGTCAACGATAGCTACGACAACGGTCTTATCCATCTTGTCGCTTACGACCATACCGACTCTTGTTTTTCTATTGCCTCTTTCCATAGCTGCCCTCCCGATTAAGCGTTAAGCTCTTTTTGACGAAGGATGGTCTTGCACCTTGCTATATCCTTCTTTACGTGAACTATCTTCATGGGGTTGTCAAGCTGATTAGTTGCATGCTGGAATCTTAAGTTGAAAAGCTCGCTTTTAAGCTCGGTGATCTTTTCGTTAAGCTCCACAGCCGTCATCTCTCTGATTTCCTGAGCCTTCATTCTTATTCAACCTCCGTTTCCGCAGTCTCTTTCTTGACAAACTTACACTTGAGAGGAAGCTTGTGGCTTGCAAGTCTTAACGCCTCGCGTGCGACTTCCTCGCTTACGCCGCCTATCTCAAACATAACTCTGCCCGGCTTTACGACCGCTACCCAATACTCGGGCGAGCCCTTACCGGAACCCATTCGGGTCTCGGCCGGCTTCTCGGTTACCGGCTTGTCGGGGAATATCTTAATCCATACCTGGCCGCCTCTCTTTATATAACGCGTCATCGCGATACGGGCTGCCTCTATCTGGTTGGACGTAACCCACGCGGGCTCAAGAGCCTGTATACCGAAATCTCCGTATACTACCTTGTTGCCTCTTAAAGCCTTGCCCTTCATGCGGCCTCTGTGTACTCTTCTGTATTTTACTCTCTTAGGCATTAACATCAGCGTGCATCTCCCTTCTGAAAGCTGCCGCGGCGGTCGCCGTCACGGCGGTCCCTGCGGTCGCGGCGGTCGCGGCGCTCGCGGCGTTCCTGAGGCGGAAGCGCGGGCTCGGGACGAACGTCTGTGCGCTTGGAATCCGGAAGAACCTCGCCCTTGTATATCCAAACCTTTATGCCCAGCTTACCATATGTGGTGTTTGCCTCGGCAAAGCCGTAATCGATATCTGCGCGAAGCGTCTGCAGCGGGATCGAGCCCTCGTGATAATGCTCGCTTCTTGCGATTTCTGCGCCGCCGAGTCTGCCGGATGCTGCGGTCTTTATGCCCTTGACGCCCATCTTCATGGCGCGCTCAATGGCCTGCTTCATTGCGCGGCGGAAGCCGACTCTGCGCTCGAGCGCGGATGCGATGCTCTCGGCTACGAGCTGTGCGTTCGTTTCGGGGCGCTTGATCTCAACGATGTTGATGGAGACCTGCTTGCCGAGCATCTTTTCAAGGTTAGCCTTGAGCTTTTCTATCTCGGCGCCCGCACGGCCGATAACTATGCCCGGCTTTGCGCAGTGGATGTTTATCTTAACTCTTGCAGAAGCCGCGTCCGCGCCTGCCTGACGCTCAATCGCGATTTTTGCAACTCCTGCAGCGTACAGAAGCTCTTTTAAATACTTTCTTATGTTGTAGTCTTCAACGAGCGTGTCTCCGAAGTCTTTCTTATTTGCATACCACTTGGAGTCCCAGTCGTTAATAACGCCTACTCTGAAGCCTACGGGGTTAACTTTCTGACCCATGGTCTACCTCCTTTTCTTATTACTCTTTCTCACGCAGTGTGATGGTGATGTGGGACGTGCGCTTATTTATTCTGAATGCGCGTCCCTGCGCTCTCGGCATAATGCGCTTCAGCGTGGGGCCGGGATTTGCGAAAATCTCGGCTACGTAAAGCTTCGAAACATCCATCGAGTGGTTGTTCTCGGCGTTTGCCATAGCGCTCTTTAAAAGCTTAATAAGCGGCTCTCTTGCTATGCGCTTCGAAAGCGTTAAAATCGTCATGGCCTCCCCCACCGGCTTGTTGCGGATGAGATCGGCTACCGCCTTAACTTTTCTGGGAGACATACGAATATATCTTGCATGTGCTCTCGCTTCCATGAAAATTTCCTCCTCTCGTAACAGATCCGGTGATTATTTACCGTTATTAGACGTTCTCGAGCCGGCGTGACCGCGGTAAGTTCTCGTCGGAGCGAACTCGCCGAGCTTGTGGCCTACCATATCCTCGGTAACGTATACGGGAACGTGCTTTCTTCCGTCGTGTACCGCTATCGTATGACCTACGAAGTCCGGGAATATAGTAGAAGCTCTCGACCAGGTCTTTAATATCTTCTTGTCGCCGCTCTCGTTCATCTCACGAACGCGCTTTAACAGCACTTCCTGAACGTAGGGGCCTTTTTTAGTACTTCTGCTCATCTACTTCTCCTCCTTACTTCGCATGTCTCGACTTAACGATCATCTTGTTGCTCTTTGCCTTCTTATTGCGCGTCTTGTAACCGAGCGCGGGCTTGCCCCACGGGGTTACCGGACTGGGACGGCCTATCGGGGACTTGCCCTCGCCGCCGCCGTGCGGATGGTCGTTCGGGTTCATAACTACGCCGCGCACCGTGGGGCGTACGCCTCTGTGACGTGTGCGGCCGGCCTTACCTAAGTTAACGTTCTCCTGGTCTATGTTGGAGACCTGACCGATGGTAGCCATGCACTCTATTCTTATATAGCGAACCTCGCCCGAGGGAAGTCTTACCTGAGCGAGCTTGCCCTCTTTAGCCATGAGCTGCGCCATGTTGCCGGCTGCGCGTACAAGCTGCGCGCCCTTGCCGGGGTGAAGCTCTATGTTGTGGATGAACGTACCTACCGGTATGCTTGCGATAGGCAGCGTGTTGCCGGGCTTTATGTCGGCGTGTTCGGAGCTTATTATCGTGTCGCCCACTTCAAGGCCGTGGGGAGCGATGATGTATCTCTTCTCGCCGTCCTCATACTCGACAAGCGCGATGAACGCCGTTCTGTTGGGGTCGTACTCAAGCGTAAGCACCTTTGCGGGCATATCGAGCTTGTTGCGCTTGAAGTCGATTATTCTGTACTTCTTTCTGTTGCCGCCGCCGCGATGACGAACGGTGATCCTGCCGTAAGAGTTTCTGCCGGCAGTCTTCTTTATGGTATCCAAAAGGCTTTTTTCCGGTTTAACCTTGGACAGTCCGTCGTAGTTCGTGACAGTCATGCCGCGTCTGCCGGGCGTCGTGGGGTTGTACTTTTTGATTGCCATATCGTATCTCTCCTTCTTTCAATACTTAAACTTCGGGGCGCTTACATCATGCTCTCGAAGAATTCGATGGGCTTCGAGTTCTCGGTAAGCTTTACGATGGCCTTTTTCCTGTCAGGGCGATAACCTACGAAGCGGCCCTGTCTCTTCTCTTTGCCCCAAACCTTAATGGTATTGACGTCCTTAACCGTTACGCCGAACACCTTCTCAACGGCCTCTTTGATTTCGACCTTGTTGGCGTTAACGTCTACATAGAAAGTATATTTCTTATCAGCTATGCCCATCATGGACTCCTCGGAGATGACAGGCTTAATGATTACATCGTATACGTTTTTCATTATGCGTACACCTCCTCAAGTTTTGCGAGCGCTGCTTTCGTAAGTATGAGCTTATTGTGAAGCAGTATGCTGTAAGTGTTTATATTGGAAGCCATGCTCGTGGAAACGCCGGGGATGTTTCTTGCCGAACGTACAAGCTTGTCGTTCGTTCCCTCGGTTACGATCAGGGCCTTATTGTCAACGCCGAACGCCTTGAGCATCGAAACTACGGTCTTCGTCTTGTACTCGTCAACCGTTATATCGTCTATCACGATAACGTCGCCCGATGCGGCTCTCGACGAAAGCGCGCTGTAAAGCGCCGTCTTTCTTAACTTCTTGTTTACTCTGAAGCGGTAGCTTCTCGGCTTGGGTGCGAACACCACGCCGCCGTGAGTCCACTGGGGAGCGCGGGTGGAACCCTGTCTTGCGCGGCCCGTGCCCTTCTGGCGCCACGGCTTCTTGCCGCCGCCGGAAACCTCGCCGCGGGTAAGAGCGCTCTGCGTGCCCTGACGCTGTGCAGCAAGATAATTCTTAACCATCATGTGCATAGCCGGTACGTTTACCTCGGAGCCGAAAAGAAGTTCGTTTAATTCAACTTCACCTATTTGCTCCGCTTTCATGTTATATAAAGCAACCTTAGGCATTAAATTTTCCTCCTTCCCTTATTCTCGGCTCAGACACCGGCCTTGACGGAATTCTTGACGTAAACAAGTCCGCCCTTAGGTCCGGGGATAGCGCCCTTGATAACAAGTATGTTGTTCTCGGCGTCTACCTTTACTATGTCAAGGTTCTGAACGGTCACCTGCTCAGCACCCATATGTCCTGCCATTTTCTTGCCCTTGAAGATTCTGCTCGGGTCGGAGTTTGCGCCCACCGAACCTATCGAACGGTGAACGGGGCCCGTACCGTGCGTCGCGCGAAGCTTCGCATTGCCGTATCTCTTTACAACGCCGGCATAGCCTTTACCTTTGGAAATGCCCGTTACGTCTACTTTGTCGCCCTCGGCGAAAACCTCGGCCGTGATAACGTCGCCCACGTTCATGTCGGCGGTGTTCTCAAGCCTGAATTCCTTTAAATGACGCTTTAAGGGAGCGCCTGCCTTTGCGAAGTGACCCTTCTG
The DNA here is from genome assembly GCA_017513095.1 of Clostridia bacterium. Lineage (GTDB taxonomy): Bacteria > Bacillota > Clostridia > Oscillospirales > RGIG577 > RGIG577. Next base: position 42,116 of record JAFWDJ010000019.1, read on the forward strand.
CGGCTTCGTTGCCTTTCTCTCGGGGATATCCTCGAAGCCGAGCTGTACGCTCTCGTAGCCGTCGTTGTCCGTGTCCTTCTTCTGTACTACCACGCAGGGACCCGCAGAAACCACGGTAACGGGGATTACCCTGCCGTCCTCGGCGAAGAGCTGTGTCATGCCGATTTTCTTGCCGATAATTGCCTTTTTCAATTTTTTTACCTCCGTATTAGTTATTGGTTGGCTTTTTGCCAACTTGACTTGACCGTCCGCTTTGCGAAACGTCATAATGCCTTTTTATCCGGTTATCGGTTCTCCGTCGATCCGGAGCGTAATATCCTTTGGATTAAAGCTTTATGTCTATTTCCACGCCTGCGGGAAGGTCGAGGCTCATAAGCGCTTCAACGGTCTTAGCCGTCGGCTTTATGATGTCGATAAGTCTTTTGTGAGTTCTAAGCTCGAACTGCTCGCGCGAATCCTTGTATTTGTGTACCGCGCGAAGGATCGTGATTATCTCCTTCTTAGTGGGGAGCGGCACGGGGCCCGATACGCTTGCACCCGTTCTTTTAGCCGTCTCAACGATCTTTTCGCAAGACTGGTCGATAAGCAAATGATCATACGCCTTGAGTCTTATTCTGATCTTTTCCTGTGCCATTTTTTCCTCCTTGAAAATCGTACGTTTGTTTTTGTCGTACGACGGTAAAACTCACTGCACACTCATCCGGGTGTTTCTTCTTTTTACATAAACAAACCGGATATTTGCTTCCTGCATCCATTGACAAACCGTATCCATTGCCTTTGGGGCGCAAATATTCCGGGAAATGTTCGAAAAACGAATCGCCATACCAGCGGGCTCATATGCCTTTTTGGCATAAGTCCATAATATGCACAGTAATTTTTACGTCGCCCGGTTTAAAATCGGACATACTCCGCGGAAATTTCCTGCGAAACGCAGCTACCTCCCGCATCATCGCTTGTCATGCCATATCAGTATACAATACAAAACAGTGAAATGCAAGTGTTTTTTAAGAAAAACGAGAAAAATTTCGAAAAAATTTTTCGCAAAAATCGCCTGTTTTTAATGTATTTTCACAAAATCGGCTTTTCATACACTATTGCAACATGCTATAATAGGCTTAATGAGCAATACTACGCCGTTTTCGGCCGCGTCAGAGCGCTATGCGGCCCCCGCACGGGGACGCGCCTTCGTCGATCTGCCATACGTAAGCCGCGGTGTCGGCTTTTTCGGCGGCTTCCTTCTCGGCGTTCTCTCTTGCAAGCTTGGGTATCGTATTGTTTGCAAGCAGAATAAGCAGGACTATTACTATTGCCCATATCCACCAATACTTCGGATTGGGGCCTCTTCTTTTTCTCGGTCTCATGGTATCACCTTCCGAAAAAGAAGTATATCATATCAAAACGGCGCTGTCCATTGCGTATTTTACTAATTTGGAATGAGAGGTATTTTATAATGAAGAAAGAATTCATAAAAGGCAAGAACGGCTACGATATTCCCTGCCTTCACAACATCTCCGGAAACGACAGTCTCGTCGTTATCAGCCTTCACGAGTTTAGAAGCTTAAAATACACGCCCATAACGGCCGCGCTCATGACAGCGCTCGAAAATGAGGGCATAGCCTCAATATGCTTCGACTTCGCGGGACACGACGAAAGCCCCGTTGACGGCGAGAAGTTTCTGATGGGCAACTGCCTTGACGATCTTGCCGCTGTTGAAGAGTACGTGCACGCGCTCTCTCCCGACGCAGAGATCGCGTACTTCGCGTCGAGCTTTGGCGCGTATACGCTGCTTTTGCATTTCGCAATGAGAAAGCCGCTCGGCCGCCGCGCGTTCTTAAGATGCGCCGCAGTCGATATGGCGGCGGTCATCGAAAGGGTTGCCGCACCCGAGGCGTTCCGCACGCTTAACGAGCAGGGCTGGGTAGTGCTTGACAAGGGCCCGCTTCGCCCGCTCAAGATGATGAAGCAGCTCTATGATGAGTTCAGGGAGTACCGTCCCCTGCAGCTTCTCAAAAAGGGACAGGGCGATTTCGTCATGATCCACGGCGCTATGGACAAGAACGTTCCGCTTGAGTGGGTCAGCGAGTTTTCGGAGACGCTCGACATACCCCTTATTATAATAGAAGATACAGATCACTTCATGTTCAAGCCCAAGACAGCCATACCGAGGGTCGTGGACGAGGCAGTGAAGTTTTACAAGCGCGATTAACACGGGAAAGAGCTGATACTATGAAAAAACCTCCGGACGATATCCGAAATGACAGGCGCTACACGTCGACGCTGAGCAGTGAAAAGCATAAAGAAGCCGACGACTATATAACCGCTAAAACAAAAGGACACATGAGGTGGGCGATACCCATAATACTCCTGTGCGTCATATTTTTCATCGCCGGATTGTCGGTAACGCGGGATTATATAGCTGAAGGCAATCCCGATGTTCCTTTTGCCATCGTTATGGATATACTTATGTTTCTGCCGATATTCTTTATAGGCCTCATTATAGTGCGAAAAGCGGCGGCCTTAAGATACGGCTACGCGCTTGCGGATGCGTCTGAGCCTTTCATTGAGTTTTCAAATCTCGACGAAGCGCTACATACGACGCGCGCGGCCGCGAAGCTAAAAGGGCTCTCACGTCGCGGATATATACGAAACGTCGAATTTGAGGACGAGGCGCAAAGGCTCATTCTCCCGCTCAACCAAGAGCACACGTTGGAGCACATGATGAATCCGATAAACATAATATGCCCCGGATGCGGAGCGTCGCTTCAGAAGATGCCCGGCGAAAATGTGCAGTGCGACTACTGCGGCCGGGAGCTTTGATAAAACGCCAAACGGGCCGAAGCTTTTCGCTTCGGCCCGTTTCAATATACGCGTCTTATTTCTTTGTGAACTTATCCTTTAAGTTGGTGAAGCCTGCCTTAATCTTGTCGTCTATATCGGTCTTGTCAAGCACTCCCTGCGCCTTCTGCTTCATGCTGTCCGCACCGGCCTTGATCTTGTCGTCGATGTCGGTCTTGTCAAGCATCTCCTGCGCCTTGTCCTTCATACCGCCGACGCCCGCCTTGATTTTATCGTCGATGTCGGTCTTGTCAAGCATCTCCTGCGCCTTGTCCTTCATTCCGCCGACGCCTGCCTTGATTTTATCGTCGATGTCGGTCTTATCAAGCGATTCCTGCGCTTTGCTCTTCAGTGTCTGCTTCGCATCCTCAACTTTTATTTTTGCCTCTTCGCGAGCTTCCTGTGCTTTTTCCTTTGCTTCACGGAGCTTTTCTTTTGCTTTCGCTTCGGCATCCTCGCGCGCATCAATGGCCTTCTCCTTTGCGCCTTCGAAAGTCTCTTTCATTTTCTCTCCGGCGCCGTAGCTTGCGTCGACAGCCTTATTTTTAACTTCGCCGACCTTTTCCTTTACCTTCTCCTCGGCTTCGTCGCGTGCGTCGATGACTTTTTCCTTTGCCTCTTCAATCTTTTCCTTTGCCTCGTCGCGCGCGTCGATTACCTTCTCTTTTACTTCCTCTATCTTTTCCCTCGCCTTTTCTTTCACTTCTTCGCGCGTTTCGATAACTTTTTCTTTTGCTTCTTCAATCTTTCCCTTTACTTTTCCCTCGGCCTCGTCGCGCAGATCAACTGCCTTTTCCTTGGCTTCTTCGATCTTCTCTTTTACCTTTTCCTCGGCTTCATCACGCGCGTCGACAGCTTTTTCCTTAGCCTCTTCAATCTTCGCCTCAGCCTCGTCGCGTACGTCGACGGCCTTTTCCTTCGCTTCCTCTATTTTTTCCTTTACCTTCTCCTCGGCCTCGTCGCGTGCGTCCAATGCCTTATCCTTAATATCCTCCAGTTTGTCTTTTATGTCCATCCCGTACACTCCTTTCAAAATTATAATATCTTTTGATTTCAGTATACATTCTCCTGTGATAAAAGTCAATTTATGCGCGCTCCGAATTTTAATATCTCCCGAAGCTTTAGTTCGTCCTTAACCCCGGGGCTCATTTCCGCGCCCGTCATAATATCGGCCATAAAGGGATCGTACTTTTTTGCGATTTCCCCGATATTTTCGGAAGTTATGCCGCCCGCGAGTATCACGGGGACGCGGCTTTCATCTTTTATCGCCTCGTATAACGAAAAATCGGCGGGCAGGCTTCTTCCCGCGGCGTTTTCGGGCGCGCGCGGATCGCAGAGTATCGCATAAACGCCCGCATCGCTCAAAAGCCGCGCGCATTCTCTTATATCGTCCGTGCCGAACTGCCTTAGACGCTCTCCCCGCGAAAACGGCATCGTCTTTATCACCCCCGTGCCGAGCGGCGAAAGCGCGCGCACGATGTGCATCGTATCCTCAAGCGTCTCTTTATAATGAAGCTGCACGAAATCGGGACGAAGCGCGGATATGAGCCCCACTATCTTCTCTCTGTCGCCGCCCGTAACTACGCACGTTTTAAGTCCCCGGGGGGCGGCGGCGATAAGGCGCGCCGCCTCGTCTCTTTTTAAATTCCACGGCACCCGTGCGGGGTATTCGGTCACAAATCCCGCGACGTCCGCGTGAAGCCTTCCTAAGAGCCTTACGTCATCCTCGCGCATAAGGCCGCAAATTTTAATTTTCATCGCGTTTCACCGCCGCACATTTCACGGTAGAACGACGCCGTATCCGCGGCGAGCCACAGCGCCGTGCCGACGAGCGCCGCGTCCGCGCCGTATTTTATGGCGGCGCGCGCGTCGGCGGGCGTTTCTATGCCGCTTTCGCTTATAATGCACGCGCCCTCGGGCGCGTATGCGGCGAGAAGCTTCGTATGCGAAACGCCGCCCGAGTCCTTCTCAAGGCCCGCAATATCGCGGTTGTTTATGCCCACAAGCCCCGCCCCGAGCGAACGCGCAAAGAGAAGCTCATCCTTCGTATGCGTCTCAACGAGCGGCTCAAGGCCGATTTCCCCGGCCTTATAATAGAGTCTCGACACCGTCTCGCGGTCTGTCGTCGCGCAGATAAGCAGCACGGCCGCCGCACCGGCTTCTTTCGTTATATAAAGCTCGGCCTCGTCCGTTATAAAGTCCTTTCTCAGCACCGGCACGTCCACGGCGGCGGCTATCTTTCTTAAAAGCTCCACCGAGCCGCCGAAATGCTTTTCCTCGGTCACGACCGAGAGTGCCGGCGCCCCTAAATGTTCAAAGAGCATGGCCGTCTTTACGGGATCGCGCCCGCGCGTAAGCTCTCCTTCCTTCGGGGATATGAGCTTTATGTCGGGTATCACGGGGATAAGGCCCGATTTTTTCTTGTTCTTTATGCTGTCCGAAAAGCGCGTCATTATTTTGCACCCGCGTATGCGTTCGATTTCTCTCTGAGTGCCGCAAGCTTCCTTTCTGCCGCGCCGCTGTCGATAAGCGAGCACGCAAGCTCGATGCCGTCCTTAAGGCTTTCGCATTTTCCGCCCACATAGAGCGCGCCGGCGGAGTTTATAACTATCGCGTCGCGTCTTGCGTCCTTTATCTCTCCCGAGAAAACGCCGTTTATCGTCGCCGCGTTCACCTCGGGCGTGCCCGTCTTTATATCCTCGAGTCTGCATCTTTTAAGGCCGAAATCCTCGGGAGCGATGATATACTTTTTTACCTCGCCGTCCTTAAGCTCGTTTACCTTCGTTTCGCCGATGAGCGATATTTCGTCGAGGCCGTCCACGCCGTGAACGAACATTGCCCTCGTATAGCCGAGCTCCTTCGCAACGTACGTTACGGTATCGAGAAGCTCCTCCTTGTATACGCCTAAAAGGTGCCTCGGTGCGAATGCCGGATTGATGAGCGGACCTATTATCGTATAAAATATCGTCTTAATGCCAAGCTCCGTTTCTGGCGGCAGCACCTTGCCCATAACGGGATGGAACAGCGGCGCGTAGATAAACGCAATGCCTATTTCCTCGATGAGCTTTTCGACCTGCTCGGGTGTTAAGTTTATATTTACGCCGAGCGCCTCCAAAACGTCGGCGCTTCCCGAAAGGCTCGATATGGAGCGGCTGCCGTGCTTCGCGATCGGTATGCCGCCCGCAGCGGCTACGAGCGCCGTCGCCGTTGAGATATTGAAGGTACTAAGTCCCCCGCCGGTGCCGCAGGTGTCCATAAGCTCAAAGTCTACCTTCGGGCGAAGCGGCACGCAGTTTACTCTCATGGCCTTCGCTATTGCCGCGATCTCGGGCAGCGACGCGCCCTTCATTAAAAGAGCCACCTGGAAGCCCGCTATCTGAACGTCGGTCACCTCGTTTTTGTTTATCGCGGCTATCAGCGCGAATATCTCGTCCGAGCTTAAATTCTGCCTTGTCGTAAGTTTGGTAAGTATGTCCTTGTACATGTTTGTTCACTCCTGTTTTATATGAATTTTTTTATATATTTTTTATTGCCTCTTTCATGGATTTTACGTATTCGTAAACGTGCTTTTCCGAGTCCCTGCCGTATTCTCCTATCAGGCGAACGATAGCGGAGCCTACGATTACGCCGTCCGAAAGCGCTGCCATTTCGCGCGCCTGCGCGGGCGTCGATATGCCGAAGCCGACCGCCGCGGGAATGTCGGAGACCTTCTTTGCAAGCGCCGTCATTTCGCTTATATTCGAGGTTATGCGGCTTCGCTCGCCCGTAACTCCGAGCGACGAAACGCAGTATAAAAAGCTCTCGGCTTCGCGCGCTATCATCTCTATGCGCTCCTTTGAAGTGGGCGCGACGAGCGATATGAAATCAATGCCGTATTTCCGGCAGAGCGGCGCAAATTCGGCCTTCTCCTCAAACGGTACGTCGGGAAGTATCACGCCGCCTATGCCCGCGTCGCGAGCGCGCTTTAAAAACCGCTCCGTGCCGTATGAGAAAAGCACGTTCGCGTAAGTCATGAACACGAGCGGCACGTCTATATCGCCTCTTATCCTCGCCGTCATATCGAGTATCTTATCCGTCGTAACTCCGCCCGAGAGTGCACGAACGTTGGCCGCCTGAATTACGGGCCCTTCCGCCACGGGGTCGGAAAACGGGATGCCAAGCTCTATTACGTCGGCGCCCGCCGCGGCCATTGACTTTACGATTCGCTCCGTCGTTTCAAGATCGGGGTCGCCGCACGTTACGAACGGGATGAAGGCCTTGCCGCCTTCAAACGCTTTTCTTATCCTGCTCATTCGTAGATCTCCTCCCCTCTGTATCGCGCCATCGCGGCGCAGTCCTTGTCGCCGCGTCCCGAAATGTTTATAACGATTATTTTGTCCTTGTCCATCGTCGGCGCAAGCTTCATGGCGTACGCCACGGCGTGCGCGCTCTCGATGGCCGGTATTATGCCCTCGGTCTTTGAGAGATACTCAAAAGCCTCTACCGCCTCCTCATCGGTTATCGCCGTATATTCGGCGCGGCCGATATCGTGAAGGTACGCGTGCTCGGGGCCAATGCCCGGATAATCGAGCCCCGCCGAAATCGAATATACGGGAGCTATCTGCCCGTATTCGTCCTGGCAGAAGTAGGACTTCATGCCGTGGAATATGCCCTCGCGCCCCGTTGCGATCGTCGCCGCCGTCGACGGCGTATCTATGCCGAGCCCCGCCGCCTCGCAGCCGATGAGCCGCACGCTCTTGTCTTCGATGAAGTGGTAGAACGCGCCGATCGCGTTCGAGCCGCCGCCCACGCAGGCTATAACGGCGTCGGGCAGCCGCCCCTCTTTTTTTATCATCTGCTCTTTTATCTCCTTCGATATAACGGACTGAAAGTCCCTCACCATCTCAGGGAACGGATGCGGCCCCATAACGGAGCCTAAAACGTAATGCGTGTCGTCCATGCGCGCCGTCCACTCTCGCATCGTCTCCGATACCGCGTCCTTGAGCGTAGCCGTGCCGCTTTTTACGGTGTGGACTGTCGCGCCGAGAAGGCGCATCCGATAGACGTTTAACGCCTGGCGCTTCGTGTCCTCCTCGCCCATGAATATCTCGCACTCAAGCCCCATGAGCGCGGCCGCGGTCGCCGTCGCGACTCCGTGCTGTCCCGCGCCCGTTTCGGCTATGACGCGCGTTTTGCCCATCTTTTTTGCAAGCAGCGTCTGTCCCAGCACGTTGTTTATCTTATGGGAGCCGGTGTGATTTAAGTCCTCGCGCTTTAAATAGATTTTCGCGCCGCAAAGGTCGCGCGTCATATTCGCGGCGTAATATAAAAGCGAGGGCCTGCCCGCGTATTCGTTTAATAAAGCTTCAAGCTCGCGGTTAAAATCCGCGTCGTTCTTATATTTATCATACGCCGCCTCAAGCTCGCTTACGGCGTTCATAAGCGTTTCGGGTATATACTGCCCGCCGTGTATGCCGTATCTTCCTTTTGCCATGGTTTTATCCTCCGTACCTTGAAAATGCAAATAAAAAAGACCCTTCCTCAACGTAAATACGTCAAGGACGAGTCTTATAGCTCGCGGTGCCACCTTGATTCGGAAAATTTGACTTTTCCGCGCTCTTTGGGATACCAACATATCCCCGGCAACTTACGTATGCCTTCACGTCGCCGAATACTCGAAAGATACCTTTCTTTGTTCGACGCCCTCAGCGGCCCATTTGACAGCTTGTTTTCCGCCGGGCTCTCACCTGCCCCGACTCTCTGTGGGAACATCACTGCCGTTACTTCCGCTTCAACGGTTTGTATTTGTGTCACATATTATCACCGAAAAATGCGTCTGTCAATACTTTTTTGAAATTTATTCTAAATTATTCTAATTCGTTCGTCGGCGGATAACAAAGCTCGCCCTCGCAGACGTAATACGTCGGCTTATCGTTGACGATTTTGTACTCGCCGCCCTCGGCCGCGAGCTTAAACGCCCAGTCGGAGCGAACGCGCACGCCCTTGGGCGGCTTTTTACCTCGCGTCACGCAGATTATCTTCCGTGCGGGCAGGCGCGAACAGAGATAGAACGCGAACGCCACGGGGCGCTTCATTGACTGCGCGTCCATGAACGCGTTCTGCCGCTTTGATAACTCCTCAAACGCGCCGTCCCCGCAAAGCAGCGAAAGGCGCGAGAGCACATACGCCATCACGCTGTTGCCCGACGGCATCGCGCCGTCGTACGTCTCCTTCGGCCTTGTAAAAAGGCGCTCGTTCTGCGCACCGGAGAAGAAAAATCCACCGTTTTGTGCGTCCCAAAAGTCGCGGCAGACTGCTTTTGCAAGCTCGGCCGCACGGTTTAAATACTTTTCGTCGAGCGTTGCCTCGTAAATCTCCAAAAGCGCGTAAATATAGAAGGCGTAATCGTCTAAAAAGCCCGCGCCCATGCGCCTGCCGCCGCCGATACCGGCGTAAACGACGCCGTCCGACGTAAGCTTTTCCTCGATGAACGCCGCCGTCGCCTCGGCCTTTTTCGTATACTCTTCGCCGCCCGTTATGCGTCCCGCCATCGCGTACGCGGCCGCGGCGAGCGCGTTCCACGACGTGAGCCGCTTTTCGTCGGTATGAAGCTTCGCGCGGCTTTTCCTGTATTCGTACACACGCGCGGCAAGCTCGTCCTCGTGTCCGTTCGTATCGGGGTGATCTATGAGATTTAAAATATTCTTTCCGCCAAAGTTTCCCTCCTCGCTTACGCCGAAGCGCTCACAGAAGCGTTCGCCGTCATCGGGGCCGAGAAGCGAGATAAGCTCGTTTTTTGAAAAAACATAAAACTTCCCCTCCTCGCCCTCGGAATCGGCGTCCTGCGCCGAATAGAATCCGCCGTCGGGCGACATAAGCTCCGATTCAAGATACGAAAAGACGCGAAGGGCCACGTTCTTATAAAACTCGTCGCCCGTCTCCTCGTAGGCGCAAAGATACGCGGCGGCGAGCCACGCGTTCCCATAGAGCATCTTCTCAAAATGGGGCACAAGCCAGTACCGGTCGGTCGAATAGCGGCAGAATCCGCCGCCGACGTGGTCGAACATACCGCCCTCGAACATCGCGCGAAGCGTCTTTTCGGCCATGCGCGGCGCAGTGCGCATAAGATACATCATTGCGTGCGGCGACGGGAACTTGGGCGCGCCGCCGAAGCCGCCGTACTCCTCGTCAAAGCCGCTCTCATACATTGATACAATGTAATCCCGCGACGGGTACCGGGCGTCGCTTTCGCCCGACGCTTTCGTGCGGTTTAACACCTCCGCCACGTGGGCGGACTGCGAGAGCACGCCCTCGCGGTTATTCTTCCACTGCTCGATTACGGCCTCCAGAAGCTTTAAAAAAAACGCCTTCGTAAAATAATTCCCCGCGTGAAAGGGCTTTCCGTCCGCGTCGGCGAATATGCTCATCGGCCAGCCGCCGCGGCCCGTCATCGCCTGACACGCGCGCATGTATACGCCGTCAATATCGGGACGCTCCTCGCGGTCGACCTTTATGCAGACGAAATCGCGGTTTAAGGCCTCGGCCGCCTCTTCGTCCTCAAAGGTCTCGTGCGCCATGACGTGACACCAGTGGCACGTCGAATACCCTATGCTTATAAATACGGGCTTGTCCTCGCGGCGCGCCTTTTCAAAGGCCGCCTCTCCCCACGGATACCAGTTCACGGGATTATGCGCATGCTGCAAAAGATACGGGCTCGTTTCGTGTATCAGCGCGTTTTCATACATGATATTCACCTCGCGAATATTATTTGCGGTTTTTATAATATTATTTTTACATTGCATTGCACCGTTTGTCAAAAATATTCGGAACTTTTTTTATTATTTCTCCCGTCAAAAGTCGAAAACAGAGAATCCGGTATTGAATTATACTTAAAAAAGTGATAAATTACCGTATGTTACCCCAACAGGCTTACAAGGAGAAAAAAATGGCTAAGAAAAGAGAGCGGCAGCGCAGGCACGTTTTCAGGAATACGATAATAACGCTTCTGATACTCGGCTGCGTATATTCGTTTCTGGTATATACCGATATGCCGTTTATAGCGAAGTGGCGCACGATTTACATAGAAACGGCCATGACCACGTTTACGCACAAGTGGCTTGCGACCGCGTTCATCCCGAAGCAGGTCATAGCCGAGACGATGGGCTACGCGGCCGAGGTGGAATCAAAACAGGAGTCCATGTCAACTAATTCCTACTGGCACATATCGAAAGAGGACCTTGAGACCGTCTTTACCTTAAGCGGCAAAAAGGACGACGGCAAAAAGTTCTCAAAGAAGAATCCCGACTTTGCGAAGGTCTATCCCGAGATCGACATAGACACGCTCGACGCCTACATGAGCGAACACGAGGACGAGGCCTACGTTGACGGCTGCCTTTGGATTGACGCGGCGGACACGGCCGACGAGGACACGGGCATAAGAACGACGGCGGGCGACCGCGTGCTTGCCATAGATACGAAGAACGGCATAGTGATAATCATGCGGCGCACGTCCGATTTTGTGGCGCGCATGGCGATAATAAAGAATCCCGATCGGGTAAGCGTCGCCGCGTCGCCCAACTACGGGCGCTCAGGCGCGAAGATCGCCGATATTTGCAAAAGCTCCGACGCCGTTTTGGGAATAAACGCCTCCGGCTTCGACGATCCCGACGGCAAGGGCAACGGCGCCGTATCCTACGGGCTTCTTATATCGGACGGTACGAAGCGCACCCAGGCCGCGGGAGGCACGTATAAGATGACAGGCTTCGATTACAGCGATACGCTTCTCATCGGAAGCTATTCGGATACGTCCGTTTTCAGGGACGCCGTGGAATTCAAGCCCATTTTGGTGCTCGACGGCAAAAGGGCGGTCGAGGGCAGCGCGGGCTGGGGCGTTCAGCCGCGAAGCGCGATAGGACAGACCGCGAACGGCGAGGTGCTTTTATTAATCGTGGACGGGCGTTCGCCCGGCTATTCGATAGGCGCTACAATGGAGGAAATTGCAGAGCTCATGCTTGAATACAACGTATATCAGGCGATAAATCTCGACGGCGGCTCGTCGAGCGTGATGTATTATAACGGCAGGATTATAACGAAGCCGTCCGCCGGCGATAAGGCAAACGGAAGACTACTGCCCGACGCCTTCGTCGTAAAAGCCGCGTCGTAAGCCGAAAAAGGGCCGGACCGCCGAAAAGAATAGAATAACAGTGTAAAAACCACGTATAGCAGTTTTACGAACAGAAAATATTATTCACGTCGTTCTCAAGCAGCTTTTGCGCCGTAACCTTTGGGTTACGGCGTTTTCGTCTATTGCCGATTGCCTTCTCTGCCGTATTTAATACGCCGACGTTCGCCAATCGACAATTCCAACCGCTTTTTCGGCATACTTTTAAACCATTCCGAGAAAAAACGGAATGCTTTTTTATTGTTTATGCGGGATTTTTTTGGTACAATATACTAAAAGGCCGCACATTCGGGCGGCAAAGAATAAAAAGGAGGGGTAAAACTTGAATATAGTAATAAAAAACGGTACGATACTCGATCCAAAGACGAAGACGATGCGCGAGGGCGATATTTACGTAAGGGACGGAGTCTTTTGCGAGCCGAAGGAGCATTACGGTCAGGCCACGGAGCAGATCGACGCGACGGGCTGCATCGTGACTGCGGGCCTTATCGACGCGCATATGCACGCGTTCCACGCCGACTTTCCGTACGGAACGAACGCCGATATGATGTGTCCCCCCTCCGGCGTTACCACGGTCATCGACCAGGGGAGCGGCGGCGTATACAATATGGATATGTGCCTAAATACGACCGAGCTTTCGACCGTCACGATAAAGGCGCTCCTTCAGCCGTCGATGTACGGCGTACAGCCCGCGCCCTACGGAGAGATACAGGACCCGATGTACGTAACGCACGAGCGCGTGTGGGAGCTGTTTTCAAAGTATCACGACAGAATAATAGGCTTAAAGCTGCGCACGGGCGGCGGACTTTCATGCGGCTTCGGTCTTTCGACCTTAAAAGAGATAAAAAAGATGCAAAAGGAGCTTCGCTCCCGCGGGTACCGGTGCAATGTCACCGTACATTTCGGCCCGCTCGACGAGGGCATAACCGTGGGCGATATTCTTTCGCATCTTGAAAAGGGCGACGTGTTCACGCACGTGTTCCGCGGCGACTCCACTATATTCGCGCCCGACGGAAGCGTTCTTCCCGAGGTATTGGAGGCAAGAAAGCGCGGCGTTATCTTCGATACGGCGGCTTCGGTTGTAAATATGACGATAAACTGCGCGAAGCAGGGCATATCGCAGGGATTTTTGCCCGATATAATAAGCACCGACATGGTGCGCCCTACGCAGTATAAAAGGCGTCTTGGCTCGCTTATCCATCAGGCGTCGATGTTTCTCAATATGGGCATGGAGCTTCCCGACGTTATCCGCGCCGTAACGTACACTCCGGCGCTCACCTACGGGATAACGAGCGAGGCGGGCACCCTCGATATCGGCGCTCCGGGCGACGTGGCCGTAATAAAGGCGGTGCCGCACAAGCTTACCTTCGCGGACAGCTTCGGCGGGGAGGTAAAGGCGGACAAGATGCTCGTGCCGCAGCTTACCGTAAAGGCGGGACATATAATTTACCGCGACGCGCTTATGTATTAAGGAGGTTATAAAAATGGACGAAAAGATAAAAAAACTTCGCGAAATCTTAAATGAGAGCAAAAAGATTGTATTCTTCGGCGGCGCGGGCGTATCCACCGAAAGCGGGATACCCGATTTCCGCTCCGCTTCGGGCGTGTTTTCGATGGATTACAAATACCCGCCCGAGATGATTTTAAGCCACACGTTCTTTGAAACGCACACGAAGGAATTTTATAAATTCTACCGCGACGTAATGCTCTACCCCGACGCCGAGCCGAACGACGCGCACAAGGCGCTTGCCGAGCTTGAACGGCAGGGTAAGCTTCTGGCCGTTATAACTCAGAACATCGACGGGCTTCATCAGAAGGCGGGCAGCCGCACGGTGTATGAGCTTCACGGCTCCGTACATCGCAACTACTGCACGAACTGCGGAAAGACATATGGCCTTAAATTCATCATCGACAACGTTCCGCTTCCCGTATGCTCCTGCGGCGGCCTTATAAAGCCCGACGTCGTTCTTTATGAGGAGTCGCTCGACCCGCGCACGATAGACAACTCGATAATTGCCATAAACAGCGCCGATACGCTGATAATCGGCGGCACCTCCTTAAACGTCTACCCCGCGGCGGGCCTTATAGATTACTTCAGGGGCAAAAATCTCGTGCTCATAAACAAGAGCGAAACGCAAAGCGACGCGATAGCAACGCTTTGCATACACGATTCCATCGGCAAGGTATTAAAAGAAGCGATGGCGTAAGAACAATCAAAAAAAGCTTCCCCGAAGAAACCTCGGGGAAGCTTTTTTACGTCTTTACGACGCCGTATTCTGTTTTTTCTCGGTCTTCTTTTTAGGTTTCGCCTTCGCAGTGTCGCGTTTTACCTTTACGGGCTCGCTCTTGCCCTCGATAAAGTCCTTCGTTATGACAAGCCGCTCCACCTCGGGCTGCGAGGGGATCTCGTACATAAGCTTCATCATGGACTCCTCGAGAATCGAGCGCAGTCCTCTCGCGCCGATGCCGCGTTCGAGCGCCATATCCGCCACGGCTTCAAGCGCCTCGTCTTCAAACTGAAGCTCAACGCCGTCGACCTCGAACAGCTTTTTATACTGCTTCGCAAGCGCGTTCTTCGGCTCGGTCAGTATGCTTATGAGCGCCTCGCGGTCAAGGTCTTGAAGTACGACGCGCACGGGCAGACGGCCGATGAGTTCGGAGATTATGCCGTATCTCATTAAATCTTTCGTCGTCACCTGCTTTAAGGCGTCGTATGTGCTCGTCTGCGCCTTGCTCTTTATCTCCGCGCCGAAGCCCATCTGACTTTTGCCGATGCGCTTCTTTATTATCGCGTCGAGGCCGCCGAACGAGCCGCCGCAAATGAAGAGAATGTTAGTCGTATCAATCTGGATGAACTCCTGATGCGGATGCTTTCGTCCGCCCTGAGGCGGAACGGAGGCTATGGTGCCCTCAAGTATCTTTAAGAGCGCCTGCTGCACACCCTCGCCCGAAACGTCGCGCGTTATTGATACGTTCTCGCTTTTTCGCGATATCTTGTCTATCTCGTCGATGTATATTATGCCCTGCTGCGCGCGCTCTATATCGTAATCCGCCGCCTGAATGAGCTTTAAGAGGATATTCTCAACGTCCTCACCCACGTATCCCGCCTGGGTAAGCGTAGTCGCGTCGGCTATGGCGAACGGAATGTTTAATACCTTCGCAAGCGTCTGCGCAAGATACGTTTTGCCGCTTCCCGTGGGGCCGATGAGCAGTATGTTGCTCTTTTGTATGTCAACGTCTTCCCCGGGCTCGCTGTTATATATCGAGCGCTTGTAGTGATTGTATACCGCCACCGCCAGCGCCACCTTGGCGTCGTCCTGACCTATTACGTATTCGTCGAGCTGCTCCTTTATCTGGCGCGGCTTTAGCCTTGCCGCAGGCGACGCGAACATGTCATTGGGGGCGCAGCTTCTGTTCGGGCGCATCTCGTTTTTTATAATGGAGCTGCACAGCTCAACGCATTCGTCGCAGATGAATCCGTGCGGGCCCTCTATCAGATGGCGCACCTCGCGCTGCGATTTGTCGCAGAAGGAGCACCTTTTAAGGCCGTCGTTTTTACTCAGTTTACTCATCCGTGACCTCCCTTCTTCAAGAGAAACGGGTCCAGGACGAAAACGTCCCGAACCGTTTGATAAATTTTACTGTCTTTCGATTATCTTGTCTATAAGACCGTACTTTAAAGCGTCCTCGGCCGACATAAAGTTGTCGCGGTCGGTGTCGTTCTCTATTTTTTCAAGAGGCTGACCCGTGCGCTCCGCTAAAATCTTATTTAAGTTGTCGCGGATCTTTAAAATCTGCTCCGCGTGAATCTTTATATCGGACGCCTGGCCTCTCGCGCCGCCTAAGGGCTGATGTATCATTATTTCGCTGTTGGGCAGCGCAAAGCGCTTGCCCTTCGTGCCCGCCGCAAGAAGGAACGCGCCCATCGAGGCCGCCATTCCTATGCATATCGTCGATACGTCGCACTTTATATACTGCATCGTATCGTAGATTGCAAAGCCCGCGGTAACGGAGCCGCCGGGGCTGTTTATATAGAACTTTATGTCCGCGTCGGGGTCCTGAGCTTCAAGATAGAGAAGCTGCGCCACTATAAGGCTTGCTGTGGTGTCGTTTACGTCTTCCGAAAGGAATATTATTCTGTCGTTTAAAAGTCTCGAAAAAATATCGTATCCGCGTTCGCCGCCGCCCGGCGTCTGTTCAACAACATATGGCATTGTAGGCATTGTTCATGCCCTCCTTTCTTGGGTCATAAGACCCGCTTTTTGGATTTTTAAAAAACGGCAGCGGTCACCCGCTGCCGTTTTTATATGCTTGGTTAAAAGCACGGGGTATCGGAATTTTATATTAACTTATTTGTTCTCCTCGGCGGGAGTCTCGTCGTCCTTCGTTACGTGGATTATCTCGGGCTCTTTTGCGGTCTCGGCCTTCTCCTTTAATTCCTCGGCTGCCTTCTTCATGGCTTCCTCGGCCTGCTTCGCTTCGAACTCCTCTTTCTTCATCTTCTCGTATTCCTCGCCGGGCATCTCGGTTATCTCGGAAAGGCCCTTGATATGTTCAACGGCAAGCTGCGTCTTTAACTCTTCCCTTACGGTATCGAGCGGAACAACGTTTCTTATCTGGTCGGGCTCCATCTCGAAGCGCTTCGCTATGCGCTCTATCTCCATATCGAGATCGGCGTCGGAAACTTCTATGTTCTCTATCTCTGCAACCTTCTCAAGCGCAAGACGGCTCTTTACTCTGCGCTCCGCCTGATTCATCATAAGCTGAACGAATTCCTGCGGATCCTGTCCCGACATCTGGAAATACTGGTCCATGGTCATGCCCTGCTCCATGAACTGCTGATTCTGCTCCTTCTGCACCTGCTCGAACTCGTTTGCTATCATTACGCTGGGGATGTCTGCGTCGAGCGTGTCAACGAGCTTGGAGATTATCTCGCCCTCAAGCATATCGTTCGCGTTCTTTACGCGCATTTCGAGAAGCTTTGCCTTAAGCTCTGCGCGCACTTCGTCTATCGTATCGTGCTCGCTTACTTCCTGTGCGAACTCGTCGTTTATCTCGGGAACTATCTTTTCCTTGACTTCGTTTAATGTTACCTTGAATACTGCTTCCTTGCCCGCAAAGTCCTTCATATGATAATCCTCGGGGAAGGATACGGTAACGTCAAATTCCTCGCCCGCCTTATGGCCGATGAGCTGATCCTCGAAGCCGGGGATGAACATATCGGAGCCAATTTCAAGATTGAAGCTCTTAGCTGCGCCGCCCGCGAACGACTTGCCGTCGATAAAGCCCTCGAAATCTATAACGGCGGTGTCGCCCTTCTTCGATTCGCGGTCCTCAACGGTCACGAGACGCGAGTTCTGCTCGGCCAGCTTCTTTACTTCCTCTTCTACCTCTTCATCGGTAACAGTATACACCGCGCGGGTGAGTTTTAAACCCTTGTACTCGCCTATTTTTACCTCGGGCTTAACGGTAACGGTAGCCTTCATAACGAGGCCTGCCTCGCCTACGTCAACAACGTCGGCCTCGGGCTGGTCAACGGGCTCTATTTTCGCTTCCTTAACGGCCTCGTCGTACATATCGGGGTAAACGAAATTTATCGCATCCTCGTAGAATACGCCTTCGCCGTACATTTTTTCTATCATTCTGCGGGGCGCCTTGCCCTTTCTGAAGCCGGGCACGTATATTTTGCCCACGTTCTTTTTGTAAGACTTTTCTATCGCCTTGTCGAATTCTGCGCGGTCTATCGCAAATTCCATCTCAACGGTGTTGCCGTTTCTCTCCACCTTATTAAGTGTCATTTTAATACATCCTTCCTCAATTTGACTTTGCCTGCATTATATAAATATAATACATTTGCTTTGCGTTGTCAAATGTTCTTGTCAATATTATTATTTCGTTCACAATTACGGTGTCTATCTTATTCTTCTCGGCACAAAATCCATCGTATCGGCCGAAACGAGCAGATATTCCACGCCGAAGAACTCTCCCTCTATCGAATTGTGCACCGCACTTGAATGGATATGCCCGTATACGCACGTCGTAACGCCGTAATCCGTCAGCATATTCATTATATCGGGGCATTCATACGTGCGGTAAAGCGGCGGATAATGTATCGCCGCGACGATATCGCTTTTACCCGTCTTCTTTGCCGCGTCGAGAGCCGCGCGAAGGCGCGATATCTCGCGTGCGAAAATCTTTTGGTCGTGAGCCGTATTCTGCTGCTCAGGGGCGAACCACCCGCGCGTGCCGCATACGGCCGTATCCTCTATAACGACGCAGTCGTGATTTATGAAATCTATTGTTGTAAATCCGCAGCGCGCCGTAAAATCGCGGTTTTTCTTCATGGTGTCAAACCAGAAGTCGTGATTTCCCTTTACGATATACTTTTTTCCCGGCAGCGCGTCGATAAACTCAAAATCGGCATAAAGCTCGTCGTAATTCATGGCCCACGAAACGTCGCCGACCATAATTACGCTGTCGCCCGGCCCCACTTCTTTTTCCCAATTCTCGCGAAGCTTCCTTGCGTAATCGTTCCAGCGGCCGCCGAATACGTCCATCGGCTTGTCCGTGCCGAACGAAAGATGAGTGTCTCCTATCGCAAAAATCGCCATTGCGTCACCTGCCTGTCTGAAAATAGATACCGAGCGCAAAATCGCGTGAATATACGCCGCGCGTTTCGGCGATAATAGCCTCGGAGGTGAATAAACCGTGAAAAACGTAAACGTAAACAAGGAAGTGATCCCGGGCGTCACCTGCACGGTCGACAACTGCGCCTACAACTGCTCGGAATCGAACTGCTGCTGCGCCGGCAGCATCGACGTCGGCCCTCATTCCGCTAAGGCAAAAGCGGATACGATATGCGCGACGTTTAAAAAGGGTTAAATTGCGGCCGTCAAAAAAAGGGCCAGACCGCCGAAAAAAACAAGAGAATTAAAACGGCTAAAAACAATGTGTAGATATTTTACAAGGTCAGTCTTTTCACACACTGCTTCAAAGCCTCTCTTGCGCCGTAACCATTTGGTTACGGCGTTTTCGGCTATGTGCCGATTGCCTCGCTGCCGTATTTAATACGCCGACGCTCGGCAATCGACAATTCTGACCTCTTTTTTGGCGCCCTTTTGCTTGTTTATTTAAGATAATCGTCCACGAAGGCTTCCATATCCTCTTTCTTTATCTTTTCCGAGAATCTCACGGGCTTCGTCTTTAAAAGTCCCAGCGCGTCGGGCACGGGTACGCCGCTCTTTTCGTTCAGCATATTGAGAAGCTCAAAGTCGTCCTTCCCCGCGATATCGGCCTTCAGCGCCTCAAGCACGCTCTTTGCGAATTTGTAGGGGCTTGCCGTGGACGCGATGACCGTCGGCGTCGTGTCGCCGGTCCGCTTTACGTAATCGTTATAAACGGTCACGGCCACGCCCGTATGCGTGTCGCAGAGATAGCCCTTTTCCTCAAATACTCTTCGTATCGTCTCCTTCGTGCCGTCATCGTCGGTAAATCCCGACTCAAAGAGCTTCGATATGCGCGACTTTATTTCGTCGGTGACCTCGTAGCGTCCCTTTTCGGAAAGCGACTTCATATACGACGTTACAAGCTTCTCGTCGCCGTCCGAAAGATCGAATAAAAGGCGTTCGAGATTCGACGAGATAAGTATGTCCATCGAAGGCGATATCGTCGTATAGAACGTGCGGTTTTTGTCGTATACGCCCGTCTTTATGAAATCCGTAAGCACGTTGTTCTCGTTTGAAGCGCAGATGAGGCGGTTTACCGGCACGCCCATCTTCATGGCGTAATACGACGCGAGAATGTTGCCGAAGTTGCCCGTGGGCACGCAGATATTTATTTTCTCGCCGGCCTTTACCCGGCCCATCGCAAGAAGGCGCGCATACGCGTATACGTAGTATACTATCTGCGGCAGCAGTCTGCCCCAGTTTATCGAGTTAGCGGAGGAGAGCATAAATCCGCGTGCGGCTATTCTTTTTGCGAACTCCTTGTCCGTGAATATCTTCTTTACACCGTTCTGCGCGTCATCGAAGTTGCCGATTACCGCGCCTACGTTCACGTTCGCGCCGCTTTGCGTCACCATCTGAAGCTTCTGCATATCGCTTACGCCGTCGTCGGGATAAAATACGGCTATGCGCGTGCCTTCAACGTCGGCAAAGCCCTCAAGCGCCGCCTTGCCCGTGTCTCCCGAGGTGGCGACGAGTATAACGACGGTCTTGTCCTCGCCCGTCTTCTTAATCGAATACGTTAAGAACTTCGGCAGTATCTGAAGCGCCACGTCCTTGAACGCGCAGGTGGGGCCGTGGAAAAGCTCAAGTATATACGCGCTGTCCGAAAGAGGCACGAGCGGCGTTATCTCGGACGCGGCCCAGCGCTTTTCGCTGTACGCGGAGTCGATGCAGTCCCAAAGCTCCTCGTCCGTAAAATCGGTGAGATACTTTTTCAGTACCGCAAAAGCCGCGTCGCGGTAGGGTCTGCCGCTGAGCGCAGAAATCTCGTCCTTTTCAAAGGGTACAACCGTTTCCGGCACGAAGAGCCCGCCCTCCTTTGAAAGGCCCTGCTTCATCGCCTGAGCCGAGGAAAAGCCGATCGATGTGTCTCGCGTGCTTATGTATTTCATTTCAGACCTCCGATAGGTTTTATTTTTATCACTTTGCCGTTAAAGCACGGTAAGCATTATTCTTTCAAGATTGTCGTAAAACAGCTTCTTTACCGTTTTCTCGGGGTAATTGAGCCGAAGCAGCTCCTCGTATAGGTTTTCTATGTGCACTACGTCCGGAAGACCCTTGACCGTGCGTTCAATGCCGTCGAAGTCGGCGCCGATAAAAAGGCTGTCCTCGCCGCCCAAAGCCATGAAATGCTCGATATGGCGCACGACGTCTGATATGTGCGCCTCAAAGCGGTCGCTTATAAAGTCGGCGTATAAATTTATGCCGCAGCCGCCGCCCGAAGCCTTTAAAAGCCCGAACTGCTCGTCCGTTAGGTTGCGCCTGTGCGAACACTCGGCAATCGAATTCGAGTGAGACGCCACGACTATGCCGCGGTGCGCCTCAAAAACGTCGTAAAAACCGCGCACCGAAAGGTGCGATACGTCTATGAGCATATTGAGGCTTCCCATGCGCGCGACGACCTCTCTGCCGAAATCGGTAAGTCCCCTTCCCGTCTGTTCGGTTATGCCGTCCGCGATGCCGTTATAGCGGTTCCACGTAAGCGTCATAAGGCGGACGCCCGCCTCGTAGAATTTATCGAGATTATGGGCGTCGCCCTTTAAGGGAAGGCCGCCCTCTATTGATAAAAAGGCCGCGATTTTCCCCTCCCGCTTCGCGCTCTCGTAATCGGCGCGGCTTTTGCAGAAGGTTATTATATCGCTGTGCTTTTTCGTCTCTGAAATCCAGTAATCGTAATACTTAAAAAAGCCGTCGTAGGCCGCCTCGGGCGTTTTCGTGTCGTCCTGCCATATGGCGAATATGCCCGCGTAGCTCTTGAAGCGTTT
Organism: Clostridia bacterium; assembly: GCA_017513095.1. GTDB lineage: Bacteria > Bacillota > Clostridia > Oscillospirales > RGIG577 > RGIG577. The sequence continues at coordinate 63,601 of JAFWDJ010000019.1, forward strand.
GAGCTTTGAAAACGAGATGTGCATATCGTTTTCGTACATCGAAAGCCCCGCGTCGGCGGTGCGTGTTATCGTGTCGCAGTGCGCGTCGAAATAGCGTATCATTCTTCCGTCTCTCCGAATGCGTTCTTTATGTGCGTTATCTGCCAGCGCGTGGAGTCGCCTCTCTCGCGGTCCGCGAACAGCTCGATTACGTCGAAGCGCGGCTGAAGCGGAGGCTTGTTGTCGTAGATAAAGCGCTTCGCTGCCTTTATGAGCTTCTTTTGCTTCTCCGTCGTCACGGCCTCGGCGGGCGTTCCGAACGGAGTGCCTATGCGCGTCTTTACCTCAACGAAGCAAAGATACTTGTCGTCGTTTGCTATAATGTCAATCTCGCCTTCTCTCGTGCGGTAATTTACCGTTATCACGTCGTAGCCCTGATCGTATAAAAATTTCACGGCAAGCTCCTCGCCGTGGCGTCCGCGTTTTATATCGTCCATTAAAGAGCACCTCGTCAATACTTGATTTTTTTCAAAAACGTCCTTCTGTGTATTTCGCACGGGCCCAATTCCCGCACAAGCCTTATATGCTCGCGCGTCGGATAGCCCTTATGCTTTTCAAAGCCGTATTCGGGATACTTCTCTGCGTATTCGGCCATCAGCCTGTCCCGCGTCACCTTGGCGATTATCGACGCCGCCGCAACGGAGGCGCTTTTCTGGTCGCCCTTTACTATGCACCTGTGCGGCACGTCCATAAAGCGCGACGTGTTGCCGTCTATGAGTACGAAATCGGGCTTTACGCCGAGCGCCGAAACGGCGCGCGCCATCGCCTTCATCGCCGCGTTCAAAATATTTATCTCGTCTATCTCGCCGTGTTCGGCGTATCCCACGCCTACGGATACGGCGCGCTCCATGATAATATCGTAAAGCGCCTCGCGCTTTTTTTCTGAGAGCTTCTTTGAATCGTTTATGCCCTCGATGGGCTCATCCGGAAGAATTACCGCCGCCGCGACGACGGGCCCCGCAAGCGGGCCTCTTCCCGCCTCGTCAACGCCCGCGACGACCTTGTATCCCTCTTTTTTCGCCTCGTTCTCAAAGGCGAACATATCTAAATCCGCGCCATTCATATAAAATCACTCGGCTTTTCTATGGATATGCGGCCTATTTTGGCCGCCCTGAATTCATCGAGTATCATTTTCGCCGTGCGCTCCTCGTCTATATCGCCGCCGCCGATAAGAAAGCCGCGCTTTCTTCCTATGCGCTCAAATGCCTCGTACTTCTCGGGCGAGGTAAGCTCCTCTGAGGGTATGCCGTAGCGCGCCGAAAGCGCGTCAGGGTAGCTTTTCCGCAGAAAATCGGTAAGCTCCACGGCCAAAAATACCGTGTCCGTGATCTCGTCCTTTATCGAGCCGCAGAAGGCGAGACGCTGTCCCACTCTTTCGTCCTCGAATTTGGGCCAGAGTATTCCGGGGGTATCTAAAAGCTCAAAGCCGCCCGCAAGCTTTATCCACTGCTTGTCGCGCGTGACTCCGGGGCGGTTCTCCACCTTCATGGCCTTTCGTCCCGAAATGCAGTTAATGAACGCGCTCTTGCCCACGTTAGGTATGCCCGCGACCATAATTTTTACGGGGCGGTTCACTATGCCTCGCGCGCGCTGGCGCTCGAGCTTATCCTTTAATATAAGTCTTATTCTGTTTAACGCTTCCTTATTCCCCTGCGGCGTTACGGACGAAAAGAGCATGGCGTCGATACCCGCTTCTTTATAATACTCCATCCACTTTTCGTTTACGGCCCTGTCGGCGATATCGCTTTTATTTAATAGCACAAGCCTCGGCTTTTCGCCCATAAGCCCGTCGATCATCGGATTTTTCGATGAAACGGGTATGCGCGCGTCAAGTATCTCGACTACGACGTCGCACAGCTTTAAATTCTCCGATATGAGCCTTTTTGTCTTCGCCATATGGCCGGGGAACCACTGTATCCTTTGTGACATGACGAAACTCCCTGTCCCCTGTGTCAGCCCATGTTCTTATAGATGCTTCCGAGCGACGTTACCGGGAATATGCGAAACTGCGCCTTGCCCATGACGTATCGCTCGTCAACGCAGCCGATAAGCGCGCTGCGGCTGTCGGTCGAGGCGTTGCGGTTGTCGCCCATAACGAAGACCGTGCCCTTGGGCACCGTTATGGGAAAGTCTATCTGCTGATAGACGTATTCGCGTATAACGTCGTTTATATAAGGCTCGTTTATCGTCCTGCCGTCAACTATGACCTTGCCGGACGAAAAGTCTATATCCACGGTCTGTCCCTCGGTCGCGATGATGCGCTTAATGAACGGTCTGTCCGTCCAGTTCGGCATATTTACGACCACGATGTCGCCGTATTCGGGCTCGTAGCCTATCGTGGAAAGCACCACCTTGTCATGCGTGTGAAGTGTCTGCTCCATTGATTCGCCTTCGACCGTTATGATCCTCACGAAGAACGAGAACACGAGTATTATCACCACGAGCGAAAACACAAGCGCCTCCGTCCAGTCAAGCGCCTCGGCGTAGGGGCGTTTGTTTTTTCCGTTTGTATTTTCCGAAAAAAGCGAGCCCGTCTGTTCGTTTGTATCCATTCTGGCACCTCTTTTATCATAGACGCAAAGCAAACGTCCAAGAGTTTTAAAAAAGCAAAAAAGGGACTCATAAAGTCCCCTTTTTTCTTAAAGTTTTTCCTTGACTTTCGCCGCTTTACCGACTCTGTCGCGCAGATAAAACAGCTTAGCGCGTCTTACGCGGCCTTTTCTGGATACTTCTATCTTCGCTATGTTAGGCGAATTTACGGGGAAAGTACGCTCAACGCCGATGCCGTACGATATACGTCTCACGGTAATCGTCTTCTGGATGCCGCCGTGACGTTCTGCGATGAGTATGCCCTCGAACATCTGGATACGCTCACGCGAGCCTTCCTTGATCTTAACGTAGATCTTTAAGGTATCGCCGATGGAATATTCGGGAATATCCGTGCGTATCTGATCCTGAGTCAAATTCTTTAAGTAATCCATTGAAAAGTCCTCCCTTCCTTCATAGATGTTCGTGGGCCGCATCACCTGCCCAGAGGACCATCCGTTTTCGTTTATATCGCGCTTCTTTCACAATATGCGCAATATACCATAGGATAATATCATGAAACTTTTAAAATTGCAAGTGTTTTTTTAAGTTTTTATCGGAAAATCTCCATATTTTCATCAAAAAACTCAATTCTCCTGTAAAACACGTCGTAAAACTCCATCCCGAGCTTCTCGCACGCGGCGCGCACGACGTATTCGGGATTCAAAACATCCTCCGGCCTGCTTGAAAGCGCGGCCGTGATCTTCACCGCATTTTCGCCTTCGCGCCCGACCTCTATCCCGCGAGATTTTTCTATTAAATTGACCTCGCCCTTCGTGCGCTTCGTCTCCCTCGTTATAATAATCTCGTCCGAGGAAAAAAGCTCTCTCATGCGCTCGATCTCTTCGTCGCTTATGGGGCCGTCCTTTTCGGCCGTTATCTCCCAGCGCGCAAAGCCTATCTCCTTGAACTTCTTTTGCGGCTCAAGGCACTCTGTTATCTCAATGCCGCCCGGCATTGCGCGATTTAAGCGCTCTATTATCTCCTGCGGCGTCTCGTTTGACACCACCTCGAAATCGACGCGCTCGCATATGCTTTCGTAGCCCAAAGAGAGCGGCACTCCGAACACTATATAAGCGTGCGGATTGAAGCCCTGCGTATATTTCACCTTTATGCCTGCGCGGTTTAAGGCGCGCACGAAAAGACGCGATATGTCAAGGTGCGAGATGAACACGGCCTCGTCTGTCTTTTTGAAAGTAAGTCTTACCTTCATCGGCATATTTCACCTCCGAACGCCTGTTTTATGCCGCAGCCCGCGCAGCCGTCGCGGCAGTTTACACTTGTCTTCGCAAGCTTCGAAAGCTCGTTTTCGCGCATAAGAAAGCTTTTCGCAACGCCGACGTCGATATGGTCCCACGGCAGCACCTCCGAGTAATCGCGCTCTCGGTTTGCGTAGAACGCGGGGTCTATGCCGCAGTATTCAAAGGCCGCCATCCATTTCTCAAAGTCGAAGCATTCGCCCCAGCTGTCGAACATGCAGCCCGTTTCGACTGCGCGAAGTATTACACGCGACAGCCGCCTGTCGCCGCGCGCGAACACGGCTTCGAGATGGCTCGTCTCGTCGTCGCTGTAGCTTATATGTATCTTTCTTGACTTTACAGAGGATTTAAGATGCACGTGCTTTTCGCGCATCTTCTCGCGCGTGTCCTGCGCCATCCACTGAAACGGCGTGAACGGCTTCGGAACGAACGCCGAAACGCTTACGTTTATCATTATCGACTTTTTGGGCTTGTCGCCCTTTCTCGCGCCGAGGTACAGTATATCGAAGGCAAGCTTTCCTATGCCGTCTATGTCCTCCATCGTCTCCGTGGGAAGGCCCGACATAAAGTAAAGCTTTATCGTCGTATTGTTGCCCGTAAGCGCGATGCGGCAGGCGTTTAATATCTGCTCCTCTGTTATATTCTTGTTTATAACGTCGCGAAGGCGCTGGCTTCCCGCCTCGGGCGCGAAGGTTATGCCGCTCGTTCTTACGGCGGTCGTCTTATCTAAAAACTCCTTAGTGAACTGATCGGCGCGCTGCGAGGGGATGGCAAAGTTTATCTTGTTCTCCTTCGACCATTCGAGCATTCTGTCAAGAAGCTCGTCTATGTGTGAATAATCGCTCGTCGAAAGCGAGGCAAGCGATATCTCCTCGTATCCGCTCTGCGCGATGAGATCGTGCGCAAGTCCCATGAGCGTGTCAACGCTCTTTTCCCTCACGGGGCGGTATATCATGCCCGCCTGGCAGAAGCGGCAGCCTCGAAGACAGCCGCGAAATACCTCCATATTCACGCGGTCGTGTACTATTTTTATATTGGGCACGATGACGCTTCGCGGCGTGTATACCTTGTCGAAGTCGTCGATTATGCGCTTTTTCACGGTGCGCGGCACGTCGGGGTATTTGGGCTCAACGGCTTTGATTGTGCCGTCTTCGTTATAGCTTACATCGTAAAGCGACGGTACGTACACGCCCTCGATATGCGATATGCGCCGAAGATATTCGTCCTTCGTCATATCGGAATGCTTGTACTCCCTGTACGCCGCGATCATCTCGCCCATTATCTCTTCGCCCTCGCCCATCATGGCAAAATCGAAAAAGTCGGCTATCGGCTCCATATTATAGGCGCACGGGCCGCCCGCGCAGATTATGGGGTCGCCCTTTTTTCTCTCGGCGGAAAGCACGGGTATGCCGGCAAGCTTCAGCATGAGCACTATATTGGAATACGACATCTCGTACTGAAGCGTAAAGCCCACTATGTCAAATTCGGACACGGGCGACATGCTCTCCATTGAAAAAAGTGGTATGTTCTCCTTTTTCATCTCGGCTATCATATCGGTCCACGGCGCGAACACGCGCTCGCACGATACGCCGTCCATATCGTTTAAGAGCGAATAAAGTATCTTTATGCCCAGATGCGACATGCCCACCTCGTAGCAGTCGGGAAAGCAGAACGCAAAACGCACGTCGACGGCGCTTTTGTCCTTATGCACGCTTCCGAGCTCGTTTCCTATGTAACGCGCCGGCTTTTGCACCCGAAGCAGCAGGCGGCGCAGTTTTTTATCAATCATTTTGCCTCTCCAATGCAAAGTTTATTAAGGCTATTATATACTTTTTCGCGGATTTATACAAGCTTTTCAAGGCGCGTCACGCAAAAGAGCAAAAACAGCGCTATAAGCATAAGAGAGACGTTGGAGCCCGTATAATAAAACAAAAGCCCGCCTAAAACGAACAGCGTCACCGCCGACGCAAGCGAGATATAAAAAGTAAGCTCCCCCGCGTGCGCCGCGTCGTATTTAAGATACAGCGCGGACGAAAGGATAACGCCGCCGTCAAGCGGGGGCACGGGTACGAGATTTAATACGCAGATTATTAAGTTCACGCCGCAAAAAAGCGACAAAAACGCGCCGTGCCCGCCGTGCGCGTATGCTGCGAACGACGTAGCGAAGGCCAGGGCGCTCGCGGCGGGGCCAGCGGCGGCTACGGCTATATCGCGGCGGTAGCCCGACATGCCCGAAAGGCATATCGCGGCGCCGAGCGCAGTTATATCTATTCGCGCCGCCCGAAGGCCGAATGCGCGCATGGCAATAAAATGTCCCACCTCGTGCAGCGCCGCCGAAAGCACGAGCGCAAGGAACACCTCACCGTTTCCGCCCACGAAAAAGAACGCCGCGAGCACGAGCGCCGATAAATGCAGCCGCACCTTTCCGAACGTAAGGCTTGCGCCCAGCGTTTTTCTTATTCTCTCCGTCATTTTTTCTCTCCTTTTTTGCTCAGTCGTATTTAAGCTCAAAATAATTTTCGGGATTGAGTATCATCATATCCTTGTGAAGCTCAAAGTGAAGGTGCGGGCCCGTCGACCAGCCCGTGGAGCCCACGCGCGCCACCACCTGACCCGCGCTGACACTTTCGCCCTCCGATACGAGTATTTCGCTTAAATGGCCGTAAAACGTGCCGATGCCGTAATCGTGATGAAGTGTGAGATTATTGCCGTACGCCTCTCCTTTCGCGACCTTCGCCGCAACGCCGTCCGCGGGCGCGACGACGGGGTACCCCTCGGGCGCGCCTATGTCTATCCCGTAGTGAAACGACTCCTTCTTCGTCACGGGATTTACGCGCGGGCCGAAGCCCGACGTAACGTGGCGGTCAACGGGCACTGCGAGCTTTATCGGAAGGATTAGATTGTCGTCGCACACGTTTTTCGGCAGGTCCTCGCGCGCCTCGCCCGCGTCGCAGTCGTAGGCCTCCGTGGCCGCGCCGAAAAGCTGTACGTTGCTTATCGGCTCGATCTTCTCGGTATACGACACGGCCGAAAGCTTTAACGGGCCGTCGGGCGCGCTTTGAATCGCGCCGTACGTCTCCCCGGCGTCCGCGGGCGCGTCGGCGGACGCCGCCGCGGGCGGCTCTTCTTCGACCGCAGCGTCCGGCGCGGGCGCGGTTTCGTCTTCGGCCGGCGCTTCGCCAGGCGCGCCCGTCCCGCCCGAAAACACCTCGACTGTCGTTTTCGTCAGGTCCTCAATCCTCGTCGACACGCCTCTTGCGAAGACCTCCACGTCCTCGGCCGTGGCAGTCGCGCCAATCGTTTCCGATATCGTCTCCCTTAAGTTTTGGGCTGCGGGAGACGCGGAGTTTTTAAGAGCCAGCGCGAGAAGGAAAATTACGGCGCAGACGGCGACCCTCACGGCCGTCTTTTTCGCAAACGACATCGGCGTCTTCTCCTCCTCGTCGCGCCCCGTGCCCTTCTGGCGCCCGTATGTACGCGCGCCTCTTTCATACGACGGCCTTCTCTGCGCGGCGTATCTTTCGTATTCTCTCTCTTTTCGCATGGCTTCACCTCAATTTCGCACTGTGCGGGAAATCTTTATCATATATATTCGCCTGTCCGCCCTTTTATGCCCATACAAAAAAATTGACACAAAAAAAGTAATAACGTATAATCAAATAGAAGTAAAAACGAAAGAATTGAGGCATTTTCCCATGGATAAAAAGCGTATTGAGAACGCCGTGCGCGAGATACTTATAGCGATAGGCGAGGACCCCGACAGAGAGGGCTTACTCGAAACGCCGAAGCGCGTGGCAAATATGTACGAGGAGATATTCGCGGGCATCGACTGCGATATTACGAAGCATTACAAGGTTTTTGAAAACGAGAATTACGACGAGCTCATCGTCGTTAAGGATATACCGCTTTATTCGATGTGCGAGCATCACCTTCTGCCGTTCGTCGGCACCGCAAGCGTTGCGTATCTGCCGAGAGACGGCAGGGTGCTGGGGCTTTCAAAGATCGCACGCATAGTTGACGACGTGTCGAAAAGACCGCAGCTTCAGGAGCGCCTAACGAAGCAGATAGCCGACATCATAGTCGAGGCCGTCGACGCGCGCGGCGTGGCCGTCGTCGTCGAGGCGGAGCATCTGTGCATGACGATGCGCGGCATAAGAAAGCCGGGCAGCAAAACGGTGACGAGCGCGCTTCGCGGCACCTTGCGAAGCGACGCGCGCACGAGAAGCGAGGCGCTCTCGCTTATCATGAGGGAGGCTTAATATGGAACCCGAAGAAAAGCGCATGCCGCTTATCATGGGCATTTTAAACGTGACGCCCGATTCGTTTTACGACGGCGGAGAGCACGACACAGTCGAATCCGCCGTAAGCCACGCAAAAAAGCTTATGCGCGACGGCGCGGATATAATAGACATAGGCGGCGAGTCCACGCGCCCCGGCTTTACGCCCGTATCCGTTTCGGAGGAGATACGCCGCACGGCGGAGGTCGTTTCACGCGTGTGCGCGCTCGGCGCGGTCGTATCCATAGACACGACGAAGCCCGAGACGGCCGAGGCGGCGCTGTCGCTCGGCGCGTCGATAATAAACGACGTAAGCGGCACGGTCAACCCGAAAATGACGGAGCTTTCGAAAAAATATAACGCGCGCATAATAATAACCCACGCGCCGCGTGAAATCGACGAGGATATAAATATAGTAAACGACGTGCTCGAATTTTTCGAAATGTCGCTTGAGGACCTTTCATATCTCGGCGTGCCACCCGAAAACGTGATTTTCGACCCGGGCATTGGCTTCGGAAAGACAACAGAGCAGAATTTCGACGTCATACGGAACCTATATGAGCTAAAGACGCTTAAAATGCCGATACTTCTCGGCGCGTCGAATAAATCCTATATTAAAAAGACGATAGGCGCGGACGATATAAGCCTTATAACGGGCAACACCGTCACGATAACGGCCGCCGTGCGCGACGACGTCGACATTATCCGCGTGCACGACGTTTCGCACGCGAAGAAGGTATTTGAGATGTGCCGCAGGCTCGACATATGAGGTATAAGATGTTCACGATATATATAGACGGCCTTCGGGTGTTCGCCCGTCACGGCGTATACGACTTTGAAAAGGAAAACGGACAGTATTTTCTCTTTTGGTGCGAGGCCGACGTAAAAGGCGCGGCACAAAGGGACGATATAGATAGCAGCGTCGATTATACGAAGCTCATATCGTTCATCGGGGGCTTTATCGGCTCTACGCGCTTTGAGCTTTTGGAGACGCTATTATTAAAACTTTTGCGCGCCGTTTTGGATGAATTTCCCGAAATCGCGAGTGTGCGCGCGCGCATATGCAAGGAAAGCGCGCCCGTTCGGGCGGAGCTTTCCTCGGTCGGCGTAAGCGGCTCTCTTTCACGAAGTGAGGTCTACCTCTCGCTCGGCACTAACATGGGCAGCCGCATGGATAATTTGCGGGACGCGATACGAAAAATAGACGCACTCTCCTCCTGCCGCGTCGTCTCCGTTTCCAAAGTTTACGAGACGTCGCCCGTGGGGTACAGTGAGCAGAGCGACTTTTTGAACTGCTGCGTGAAGCTTTCGACGCTTCTTTCGCCCGATGAGCTTCTTTCGGCGCTTCAGTCCATAGAAAACGAGCTCGGGCGCGTGCGCACGTTTAAAAACGCGCCGCGCGTCATTGACATAGACATTCTTTTATACGACGGGCTTGTCGCGCTTGACGAACGGCTCACCCTTCCGCATCCGCGGATGCTCGGGCGCAAATTCGTGCTTGTGCCGCTTCTCGACGTATACGACTCCTCGCTTGAAAGGCGGCTTTATTTTTCCGACGCGCTCTCCCGCATAGAAAACGACGATACCGTTAAGTTTTTCGGGCGATATTGATTTATAAAGGAGGCTTTCTCATGCGTTCCAAAAGCTTTTTCGACGTACACAACCACATAGAAAACTACGGCGAGTATAAAGACATACCCGCCCTTTTTAAAAGCAATATAAATAAAGACACGGGCGTTCTTATGATGGCGATGGACACGCCGACTTATCTTGAGGCGGCCAAAATAGAAGAAAAAGTACACGGGGCCGTCGCCGCCTTCGGCATACATCCGTGGCGCGCGCATCTTTATCACGATAAGACCGACGAGTTTGAAGCGCACGTTCGACGCGCCAAAATTGTCGGAGAGATAGGCATGTGCGCCAAATGGGCGCCGAAGGAGTCGTCGCCGTTTCAGCGTGAGCTTTTCCGGTTTCAGCTTGAGCTTGCGAAAAAATACGGCCGTCCCGTAAGTGTTCATACGGTCGGCACCGAAAAAGAGTGTCTTGAAATTTTAAGGGCCGCGGATTTAAAGAACGTCTGCATACATTGGTTCCACGGTACCGTGGAGCAGGCGAAAAAGTATCTCGACCTCGGATGTTACTTCTCGCTCGGCCCCGACGTGGGATTTTCGCCCGAGGCCGACGAGCTTGCGCGCTTTCTGCCGCGCGAACGCATCTTACTTGAGACCGACGGTGCGGAATGCTTCTCATGGGCGCGCGAATGCAAAAAATCGCCGTGGCAGTTCGAGCCGGCGGCGATAAAGGACGTATACTATCAGGCGGCAAGAGTACGAAACGAGGATTTCGACACGCTTGCCCTGGCTGTTTGGGAAAACTTTTTTGACTTCACGCTCATTTAAAGCACGTGCGTGATTACGGGCACGTTGCCCTTCTCCTTCTGCTTTTTGCTGTATCGCATAGTTATAAGCACGTCTACCGCGGCCAGGACGAGACCCGCGACCGCGCATAACCCCTCGGAGAATCCGAGAAGATAATATCCTATGGCGTAGCCTGCGAAGAACAGCAGTATCGGCAGCATATAAACGACGAACGCGCGCCGCACGATTATGCCGTCGCCCTGAAGAGCGACGAAATCGCCCACCGACGCACGGGCGTCGTTTCGCGCTATTATCGTAGTTTCTCCGCCGCCGCAGCCGACGCATTTACTGCAGTCGTGGCCGCACGCGCCCTCTCTTACTATTTTCACTCCGGCGTAATCGCCGTCAAGCGATACGACGAGCCCTTCGTTGTATAACATATCGTTCATCCTTCCAAGCTTTTTAAAATGCACATTGCCGTATTCACGCCGTCGACGGCGGCGCTCATTATGCCGCCCGCGTAGCCCGCGCCCTCGCCGCACGGATAAAGGCCCGAAACGTCGGGCGAACGGCGCGTTTCGTCTCTTATTATGCGCACGGGTGCGCTCGTGCGCGTCTCAATGCCCGTGACAGCCGCGTGCGGCGCCGAAAAGCCGCGGATATTTTTTTCAAAAGCGGTTATCCCCCGCTTTAGAAATTCGTCTATATGCGCGGGGAAAAGCGCGGATATATCCGTTTCTCGCGTCTTAAAGCGTATCGACGGATTTACGCGCGTAAAGGTGCTCTGTCCCGTTTTCATATACGCGCCGAGCGTCGATACGGGCGCGCAGCCGCGCGCCGTTAAATACGCGTTCTTTTCAAGCCGCCTCTGAAAATACATTCCGGAAAGCGGACCCGCGTCCCCGAAATCGCCGGCCGAGACCGACACGACGACGGCACTGTTTGAGTTTACGCCGTCTCTTGCGTGGCGGCTCATACCGTTTACGACGAACGCGCCCTCCTCGGACGAGGCCGCCACCACCTCTCCGCCGGGACACATACAGAACGTATATACGCCTCTTTCGCCCTCGCGGTAGGAGAGCTGATATTCGGCGCTCTTTAAATTTTTATGTCCCGCAAAGCGGCCGTACATGGCCGCGTCTATATCCTCTCTTAGATGCTCTATTCTAAATCCCACGGAGAACGGCTTTGAAACGATGCTTATGCCGCTTTCGTATATGTGCTCATACATATCCCGCGCGCTGTGTCCCGCGGCAAGTATCAGGGTGTCCGTCCCAAGCTCGCCGTCCGCGGTCAGAACGCCCGCAACGCGGCCGCTTTTCGTTATGATCTTCTCGGCGCGGCACAAAAAGCGCACCTCGCCGCCGAGCGCGATTATTTCGCGGCGTATGCTTTTTACCACCTCGGTGAGTATATCTGTGCCGATGTGCGGCTTTGCAAGATAAAGTATCTCGTCCGGCGCGCCGTGCGCCGCAAAGGTCTTTAAGACAAATTCACATACGGGACTTCCTATGCGCGTCGTGAGCTTTCCGTCGGAGAACGTGCCCGCGCCGCCCTCGCCGAACTGGATGTTCGTATTTATATCGAGCCTGCCCGTGCGGTTGTACGCCTCGACTGCCGCCGTGCGCGCGTCCGCATCCGCGCCGCGCTCGAGTACGACGGGGCAAAGCCCCGCGCGCGCAAGCACGAGCGCCGCGAACATGCCCGCCGGGCCGAAGCCGCATACCACGGGACGCTTCATGCCCGCCTTCGGGCTTACCTTCGGGATCGAAAGCTCAAATTCACGCCGCAAAGACGCGCCCTCTACCTTTTTTTCGGCCGCAATTTCGGCCTTTTCGCCGCCCTTTAGGAAAATGCCTACGCTGTAAACGTGCGTTACGTTCTTTCGCCGCGCGTCCACGCCCTTTCTAACGATAACGGCTCGTTCGCACTCGGATTTCAATCTGCCGAGGCGCGATACGGCCGCCTCGATTGCATCATTGTCGCTTTTATCCACGCTTTGGCGTATATTGCTTATGACGAGCATCTATTTCACCTCTGCGCTTATCGTATAAGTACCCGTGACGCGCGCGGTATTGTCCTCGTCATCCGTATTTACAGTCACGTTTACGGGTATCTCGTAAACTCCCGCCTCCGGTGAGAGCCCCGAAAAGTCGGCGACTGCCGAAATATTGTCCGCCGTTATTGCGGCAAGCTCGTCGATATTGCCCACGACTATGACGTTTACGGTCGACGACGAAAGCGTTATATCCTCCTCCGAAAAGCCCGCTTCCTCAAGGGCCGATATGTCTATCGCCACGTTCTCAATAAGCTTCGAGGCCGTCTCGCTCAGATCGCCGTTCACGTTCGCGTTGTCGGACGCGGTTTGTGCCGTGATTCTCGCAGACGTCGTCTCGTCGACGAGCGTGACTCCCTCGGGCACGGGGATATTCAGGTATACCTCGCCGCCGTCCGTGAGATTTTCGGCGTTCACACTGCCCACGTTTATCTCGGTTATCGCGGAAAGGACCTCATCGCTGCCCGTTATAACGATGCTTTCGGGGCTTATATCGAACACAAGTCCCTCGTCCGCCTCGCCCGTTATGTCAAAGGTCAGGGGAACCGTCTTTTTCTTATTCATCTTAATGTGCGCGGTCGCCGTTGATGCGGCAATGCCCACGTTCTTCGAGCGCACACGCTCGCCGCCCTTGTTAATGAGCACAAGCTCACCCTCGTAAGAGAAGTCGCCCGCCGCGTTCGTCGCGTCAACGTAAAGATCGGCGTGGGAAACGTAGTTTACCTCGCTTACGGGGCCCGTAACGCCCACGCTTGCGGGATCCGCCGACGTCTCCGTTATAACGTATTCGGCGTTAGGCGCACCCGTGATTATCACGTTTACGGGCACGCTCGCGGTCGTCATCTTCGAGAACGTATACGTAAGGCGCGTCGGCGTATAGTTTACGAGCCATACGTTGTCGCCCGGCACCACTACGTTTACGGGCAGCGTATACGTACCCTCCTCGGTTATCGAGTTTATGTCCACGGTCGCGGTTATGCGGCTCGCGTCGTACTCGACAAGCGCGCTGTTTCGGCCGCGGATGCGTACGTCCACGGTCTGGGACAGTCCCTCGGTTATCGCAAGGCCGTTATTGTACGGAACGGAGCCCTCGGTCGTTATAGTGACCTTGACGGAGCGTATGTCCTTATCTCGTTCGGGATTTTCGCTGTTTATGGCATACGCCCAGATTATCACGGCCAGAATGACCGAAAGTATTTTTAAAACAAGAGGTTTTTTTAAAAAGTTACTCATCCTTCACATTGTCCTCTTTCTTTTTCTTAGGCTTGAAAAAATCCCAAAAATCCTTCTTCGTATTTGCCTCCGTCGGCTTTAAGAGCGCGCTTTGAAGCTTATCGCTCAAAGCGGGCGAGTCGAGGCCGCGCGTGAGCACGCCCTTTTGGGCGAACGAGATCATACCGGTCTCCTCGGATACGACTACGACTACCGCGTCGCTCGTTTCGCTTGCGCCGAGCGCCGCCCTGTGGCGCGTGCCGAGCTCCTTGTTAATGCCTCGCTGCTGCGACAGCGGCAGTATGCAGCCCGCCGCGGCTATCATGTTGCCGCTTATTATGGCCGCGCCGTCGTGAAGCGGGGCCTTGGGATAGAATATGTTCTGCAAAAGCTCCTCGCTCGGCTTCGCGTCGAGGCGCGTGCCCGATTTCGCTATATCCTGAAGGTACGTCTGCCTCTCGAAAACGATGAGCGCGCCGACGTGCGCCTCGGACATTTTTGCGGCGGCCTTGCAAACGTGCTCTATAACGGCGAGCGTTTCGGCGTTCTCGCCGCCGTCGCCTCCGCGCGAAAGAAACGAAAGCCCCCATCCGCGCGTGCCCACGCTTTCAAGCATTCGCCGAAGCTCCGGCTGGAACACAACGATAAGAGCGAGCAAGCCTATCTGCATTAAGTTCTTAAGTATGTAATTCACCGCGTTGAGCTGTAAGAACGCGCTTACCTGCATAACGACGAGCAGAATTACGATACCCTTCAAAAGCTGGCTTACTCTCGTGCCCTTGGCATACGTTATTATTTTGTATATCGCAAACGCGACGATGGCTATATCGATTATGTCGATGATGGACATAAGCCTTATATAGCTCCAAGCAGTTTCAAATAAACCCATACCAAAATCTCTTTTCACACTCCGGGCCGTGCGCCCGTTTTGTCGTTCAAAGCATGTATATTTACATAATACCATAATTATATGCTCTATTACAATCGGTATATTGAAAATAATCGCGCCCGTTTTTCAAAAAAAGCGTGCATTCCGATAAAATGCACGCTTTTTTGTATTATCTTTTCAGGCCGAGCCGCGCGCGATATCGCGTACGGCGCGCAGAAGCGCGTCCGCCTCGCTTTTTTTGTTGAACGCGCCCGCGCTCACCCTCACCGTGCCGCGCTCAAGCGTCCCCACGGTCTTATGGGCGAGCGGCGCGCAGTGAAGGCCGCTTCTTACGCATATGCCATGCTCCCAAAGGCGCGCGGCCGTCTGTTCGCAGTCGAGCGCGTCTATATTGAACGAAAAAAGCCCCGCGGTGTTTTCGCCGTATTCGTATACCGTAACGCCGCCGATCTTTGAAAGCCCTCGCTTCATAAGGGCGGCAAGGCTTTTTTCATGGTCGAATATCGCCTCGCAGCCGATGCTTTTTATAAATCTCACGCCCTCGCCCAGCGCTATCGCGCCCGCGGTATGGCCCGTGCCCGCCTCGAAGCGGTCCGGAAGGTATTCGGGCATATCCTCGTCGCGGGAGGCGCCGCCCGTGCCGCCGTGGATGAGCGGCGAAAGCGTTACGTCGCCGTTTATAAGAAGAAGCCCCGTCCCCTGCGGCCCCATAAGCCCCTTATGGCCCGGGCAGCAGAGTATATCTATAAAATCGTCTGTCATGTTTATTCTTATGCTGCCCGCGGACTGCGAGGCGTCAAGTATCGTGATTATCCCCCGCCTTCGGGCCTCGCGGAATATGCGTCTTATTGGCAGCACGTTTCCGAATACGTTTGAAACGTGCGTTACGCATACCGCGCGCGCGCCGCGCTCAAAGGCGGCCGCGAAGCTTTCGCACGTTTCATCGTCCGAATGCGCCGCGTGCGAAAAATCGACCGAAACGCCGCGGGACCCGAGCCAGAGCGCGCTTCGGTATACGGCGTTATGCTCCATATCGGAGATGACGAGGCGGTCTCCCGCCGAAAGCGCGCCCTTTAAGGCGATATTTATCGCGTGAGTCGCGTTCTGCGTAAATATAACGCCCGAGGCGCTCTGCATCCCGAAAAAATCGGCTATATCCTCACGCGCGGCGTATATAAGCTCGCCCGCGCGGACGGCGGCGCCGTAGCCGCTTCGCCCCACGCCGCACGAGAAGCGCCGCATCGCGTCAAGATACGCGTCGTATACGGAGGGCGGCTTTTTTAGCGACGAGGCGGCGCAGTCGAAATATATCACGACGATATCCTCCTCGCTTCGCCGCCCGACACCTCGTATACGGCCTTATACGGCACGCGCCTCTCACGAAGCGCCGCGATCGCGCGTTCGCCGTCGCGCGCGGGGACTCTTACGCAGTAGCCGCAGCCCGTGCGCGAGATGAAGAACGGCGTTTTCTGTATCGACGCGTATATCCCGCCTGATGAAAGGAGCCTTTTTACCCTGTTCGCTTCGGTCTGCGACGTCGTGTGTATGAGTATATACATGGATACCACCCCCGGTGGTATGATATGTGCCCTCGCGCAGCCGTGTGAATGGACGGGCGCTCGGGGATTAAAAAAGGAAGGGGCTCCCCCCTTCCTTTTTGTTTTTATATCTCTTCCACGGATTTTGCTTCAAGCTCGAACCAGAACGTGCTGCCCTTTCCCACTTCGCTTTCGACGCCGTATCGCGCGCCGTGCTGCTCAAAGATGTGCTTTACTATCGAAAGGCCGAGACCCGTGCCGATGTGGGCGCGCTTGTGGGTCTTGTCGACCTTGTAATATCTGTCCCAGATGTACGGAAGATTCTCGGGCGCTATGCCCTCGCCCGAGTCCGTCACCTCGATGCGCACCTTCCCGTCCGAAACGCGCTGCACAATGCGCACAAGCCTGTCTTTGCCCGTGTAGTTCACGGCGTTGTTGACGAGGTTGTAGATTACCTGCGCCATGCGCGTCTCGTCAGCGTCCACGTATACGTTCTCTGCGGGCTCGAAGGATATCGTATAGCCGTCGCGGCTTACGAGCCTGTTGTAGCGCCCGAGTATCTCCCCGATGAGCCCCGTAAGGCAGAAGCGTTCGATATTGAACACAAGCTCGCCCGACTGAAGGCGCGATATGTCAAGAACGTCGTTTACGAGCTCGGAAAGATGGCTCGCCTCGTCTATGATTATCTGAATATTCTCGGGCGTGTTCTCGCCGGGTATGTCACGCATCATTTCGCCGTAGCCCGTTATCAGCGTAAGCGGCGTACGAAGGTCGTGCGATACGTTCGCTATAAGCTCTCGCCTCAGTCCCTCCACCTTGGAAAGCTCGCTCGACGCGTGATCGAGCGTATCTGAAAGCTCCGTAATCTCGCGGTAATCGCCGCGGTTTACGGAAAAGTCGGCCTCGTAATTGCCGTGCGCAAGCTCCTTCGCGGATTCGTTTAGCTTTACGATGGGCTTTGCGATGCGCTTTGATATGACGAGCGCCAGCAGAAACGAAAGCAGAATCATTATCACCGTGATGATAAGAAGCTGCGTACGAAGCGTATTGACCGTGGCGTTTACGGGCGATATCGTGGAATTTAAGAGTACAAGAAATTCGTCGCCCGCGGCGTTCTTAACGGTCTTCGCAAATATGAGCGACGCGCCCATGCCGCCGTCCCTTCCCGGCACTCCGCCGCGGAAGCTGTCGCTTTCGTAATCGCGGTTAAAGAAGGCCTCGCGCGAGAATATCTCCATATGCTCCCCGCCGTTTTCCACGGTGCGCGCGTATATCTCCTCGATTACGAACGCGGGCAGCTTATGTATCACGCAGTCGGGCAGTATGTCTATCGACAGAAGCGAAATGCACGATGAATCGTATACGGCTATGCACATATTGCCCTCCTGGGCGATGCGCACCGCAAGCTCGTCAAGCTCCTCATTGTCAATGTTATGCTCGATGGTCTCCGAGGCCGCTTTTATCTCGCGCGTCTTTATGTGCTTATAAAACGAGTCGAGAAACACTATCTGAAATATCCACAGACACGCAAGCACTATGGCGGCGAATACGATGAACTGAAAGAACACCTTCCACTTTAAGCTCATGCTTTTTCGTTCAGGCTTCAAAGCGGTATCCAACTCCTCTCAGCGTCACTATGAATTTTGCGTAGGGGCCTAAGCTCTTTCTTAAAAGCTTTATGTGCGTGTCGAGCGTTCTGTCGTCGCCGTAAAAGTCGTAGCCCCACACGTCCATAATAAGCTTCTCTCTCGAAAGCGCGATATTGCGGTTCTTCACCATGTAGAATAAGAGGTCGTATTCCTTGGGCGACATATTGGCGCGCGCGCCGTCCACCGTTACGATGCGCCCCGTAAAATCAATCGTAAGCCCCTCGAACGACAATACCTCCTTCTCGGGAGCCGCGTCCTTTTTCGACGCGGCGCGCTTCATAACGGCGCCCACTCTCATCATAAGCTCCTTCGGCGAGAACGGCTTTACGACGTAATCGTCGACGCCTATCTCGAAGCCGTGAATTTTGTCGTATTCCTCGCCGCGCGCCGACAGCATGATTATCGGCGTGTCCGTATGCTTTCTTATCTCCTTGCACGCCGAAAAGCCGTCGAGCTCGGGCATCATAACGTCCATGATTATGATGTCGAAGCTCCTTTCGCGGCAGATCTCCACGGCTTCCATGCCGTCCTTCGCCTCGGTCACCGTATGACCCTCGAATTTGGCGTATTTTTTTATTATCTCACGGATTCTGGCCTCGTCGTCCGCAACTAAAATGCTGTACATCCCCGACCGCCTCTCTTTTTTCGTCTTATTTTATTATTTTATCATTTTTGTTCCCTTCGGTAAAGCTTCAAAACGACAAAAACGGCGCAAAGGCCGTTTCTGTCGAGAGGCATTTGGCCTCTTAATATATGTTTAAAGAAAGGAAGGGTAATATAAGAAATGTCTTGTTTAATCAGAACGTAACGTCTACGCTCATCGTTTCGCCGCCGCGCTTTATCACCATCTTGACCGTATCGCCCTCGACGTGCGTCTCGACTATGTTCTTTATCTGAGTGCCGTTCGAGACCTCGACGCCGTCGATGCTCACAACGTAGTCGCCCGGCTCAAGTCCCGCACGCGCGGCCGCGCCGCCCGGGTACGTTTCAAGAATGTACGCGCCGTATTCCTGCACGCGGTAGCTCATGGCCGTGCGCACGTCGTTTATATCTATGAGCGTAACGCCAAGCAGCGCTCTTCCCGGCACGTAGCCCACGTTCATTATGTTTTCGACTACTTCCTTTACGTCGTTTATCGGTATCGCAAACGCAAGGCCGTCGATGCTTGAGCCTGCCGATTTGGCGTTGACTATGCCGACGAGCTGGCCCTTGCCGTCGAAAAGGCCGCCGCCCGAATTGCCGGGATTTATCGCCGCGCTTATCTGAAGAAGGTTCATCGGCTTTCCGTCTATCATTATGTCGCGGTCGAGCGCGCTTATTATGCCGTCGGTCACGGTGCCGCCCAGCCTGCCGAGCGGATTGCCTATGGCCACTATGTGATTGCCGACCCTGAGCGCGTCAGAGTCGCCGTATATCGCCGGAGAAAGGCCGGTTTCATCTATCTTTATAACGGCTATGTCCGTCTTTTCGTCGTAGCCGACAAGCTTCGCGTCGTATTCCTTGCCCGAGGTGAGTCTTACGGTTATTTTCGACGCGCCTGAGATAACGTGGTAATTTGTGATTATGTATCCGTTCTCGGATATCACAACGCCGCTTCCCGCGCCCTGCGTGACGTACTGTCCGAACCAGAAGTCTGTGAGCGTCTTTTCCGTGCTTATCTCGACTACGGAGTCGCTCACGAGAGCTACTATGTCCTCCGTACTGAGCGACTGGCCTTCCTTTGCGCTCTGCCCGTCGAAATTCGTCTCCACGGCCTGATATATGACCTTGGGCTCAAGCGTCGAGTCGTTTCGCAGCATCACGTTCGTCGATATAACGCCGCCCGCCATGCCGAGTACCAAAGAACCCGCCATGCACGCCGCGAGAACGCCGCGCGTTATGGGCTTCGGGCTTTTCTTCTTCCGTTTGCCTACGCCGAGGCCGGGCGTCAGATGAACGCTCTGTGTCCCGCCGCCGCGCCCGGTATCGCGAACGCCTTCGCCGTCCGACGCATCGACGCTGCAATCCTCGTTCTCGCGGTATTCATCGCCGCCGTCCACGTTAGGAGCGTCCGGCGCATCGACGACGCCTTCAGGGATGCTTTCGCCGTTATATCCTCGCTTAATTTCAGCGTCCTCGCCGCCGTCGCCGCAGCCGTTTGCGCTCTCGCAAGTATTCTCTGCCGCGTTTTTTTCGGCATTCTCTCTATTATCAAAAAGTTTATTATCATCAGTATTATCAAAGTCATGCATTTTTGATCCTCCTTTGCCCGTTTCATCTTACGGTTACATCATAAAACCCGAATGTGATGGTTTTTTGAAGTAAATTTGAAAAGCAAACGAAAAAAAGTGAAGGTTTAAAAAACCGGCGCGTGCTGCCCGAGCCTTGAAAACGCGGCCTTTAATCTATATAATATTATATGTAAATTCGGATATTGGGAGGCGGCGTAAGGATACTCACAAAAAAACGATCTTTTTTTAACGCTCTGTAACGAAATGCATTTTTCCGGCTTTAATATACGAACGAACAAGCGAAAGGAGGAAGCTCAAAGATGCAGTCTATGGATGAAATATACCGCGAACATGCACAGACTGTGTACCGTTATCTCCTTTCGAAGACGGGAAACCCCGACGTTTCGGAAGAAATCACTCAGGAGACGTTTTATCTTGCCGTAAAGGGAATAGACCGGTTTGACGGAAGCTGTAAAATCTCCACGTGGCTGATTGCCATAGCAAAAAACGCTCTTTCTTCATGGCGCAGAAAAAATCCGGAAACGGAGCATTTGGAGAGCATGGCAGCCGCGGCAGCCCCTGCCGAAACCGCCGTCATTGCCGAAGACGGTCAAATCGAAATCATGAAAATCATCCGCTTACTGCCGGAAGACGCAAGAGAAGTCATGTATATGAGACTTCTCGGCAACTTAAGCTTCCGGCAGATCGGTGAAATCATGCAGAGAACGGAAAACTGGGCAAGGGTCACTTACTTTCGCGGCAGAGAAAAGCTGAAAAAGGAGTTGGAAAAATGAGTAATCGGTTGGAGTGTGAAATCGTAAGGGATCTGCTTCCGTCTTACGTTGACGGGCAGACAAGCGGCGTTACGAATACCGCCGTAGAGGAACACATTTCGGGGTGTCGTGACTGCGCGGAAGCCCTGAGACGCATGAGAGAGCCGGGGGAGGTCGTACTTTCTCAAAAGAAAGAGATAGACTATCTTAAAAAGGTCGGAAAATCAAAACGCCGCGCGGCATGGATCGCGGCGGCAGCGACTCTGTTTATAGGTCTTATCGCCGCAGGTCTTTTGGTCTTCGTGCACGGAACGGCCGAAGATTTGAATGCACACGCCGTTACCGTCAGAGTCGAAGACAATACGGTCTACGTCGAAGGCGATCTCGTAAGCAGCTCCGAGGGCGTTGCGAGAGTAACGTTTGCCGAGAAAGACGGCGCGGTCGACGTTAAGCTGTTTACCGCCCCTGTTGCTCCGTTCAATCGCGGCTCGTTTTGCGAAGCCTATACCGCGAAGAGCAATCCTGTTCAAACGGTCACAAGCGGCGGGCTCGTGCTGTGGGAAAACGGCGAAGCGATCTCCGATATCGCGGGAAGACTGTATGCGGCGAAAAACCCATATGTCGGAGACATGTCGGCAAATCAGAAAGTAGCCAATGCCATAGGAATAAACGAGCGGTACGGAACGTATAAGAATGAGCTTAAGACGTCCGAGGAGCCCTACGGATGGGTCGTTATTCTCGATGATCCGATCAGTCCGTCACAGGAAGCGAAAGCCAGACAGAAAATGTGTTCAGACGCCTGTCTTATGATTGCGGCAGTTGACAATCTCGGAAGCGTTACCTGGAGGTATGAAAACGGGTCGGGGCAGCAGGAGTACACGGTAACGAAAAACGAGGCGTCGGAAATTGCCGGAGCAGATATCAAGAGCTTTGCAAAATCCGCCTCGGGAATGCAGAAGCTTGTTGAAGGGGTGAGATAAATCGTACTCCGGCGAAAACGGCCGAAAAAAACGATGCGGAGAAAAGATATGCACAGCGAACAGGATTTAAAAAAAGCGGCAGAGTTCCGCGAGGAGATACACAGGGAGGCTTTGGCGAAGGTCAGAGCCGTTTACCCGCGCACCGATTATGTCGTCGACAAATATACGGCGGACGAATATTTTCAGGAGGTCTGGGACTACCCGGGAAAATGGTATACGATTGTCGCAACGCCGCCCGGAGCCGGAAGCCGCAGGGACCTGATAAGTACCATCGTTCGTGAAACGCTGGAATACTACAAAAACGCGGGGGCCGCTTATACGGAGGACGAGTTCTACCGTGTTATCGAGGAATATCCGGACGTCGTCTGTGATTACTGCCTTATAAACGCCGAAAACAAATACGCAAAAGAAATCGGCGTTTTCCCCTGCCGCGGAGTCGATTCGCACCGCCTCGCACTTTTGTGCGCCGCGCGCGAGCTTTTTTCTGACGGCGCGGAGTGGTCCTACGATATCAAAGGCGCGAGGTGCAGAAAGCTAAGCAGCAAAGCGCTGTTTGCTCCGGTCAATGCGGATAATTGGCTCAATTACCGCAGGGCGTTTCTTTGTCCGCCGTACGAAGTACCCTATACCGACAGCGATTTCGAGCGGGTCAACGATGTTTTGTTCCCCGGGGGCACGGGCGGGCTTCTTGTCTACAGATGGACGACGGACTGGTCGGAATACTTCGACGAGGGCCGCGACGGGTGGGGCGCGCTCTGCCTTACCGTTTACGACAGCTCGCTTGACCGTTTTGTCGTCATCATGGCTTCGGCTTAGGACTTACGGATTTGCAGTTACGGAAACGTTTTAATGACCCGGGAAAGTCAAAAATTGTGAGGGGGAAATCAAATGGAGCTTAAAATAATAGAGCATAAGCTGACCGTTTGCAAGGTGCCGGATATATCATATATAGACATGACGGCCGAGTTATATTTTATCGGGAAAACTGATGAGGAAATATCTTTGGTCTGCAAAACAAAAGATACTCCGGCCGAAACCATAAAGTGGGATGACGGATGGAGGAGCTTTCGCATTCAGGGAACGCTCGATTTTTCATTGATCGGTATTTTGTCTAAACTCTCGGGTATCCTTGCCGATCATAAAATAGGTATCTTTGCGGTATCTACATACAATACGGATTATATACTTGTGAAGGAAGAAAACTTTGACAGGGCTTTAAAGGTCCTGGCTTCCGAAGGATATAAAATAGTATGACAGACTAAAAAAGGCCGACGATCTGAACTGCACCCCATTTGTTAGACAAGTATGGTATACTACTAACAAATGGGGTGATTTATTATGCCAAAGGGGAAACCAAACAAGAGGTACACGCCAGAATTCAAACAAACAGTAATCGAAACGATGCACAAGGAAGGACTGAGCTACAGCGAAACAGCACGACAATTTGAAGTGAATAGTCATTATCGAATACAAGAATGGGAGCGCATTTATCTGGAAGAAGGGCCGGAAGGATTCCGGATAGAACGACGAGGGCGAAGCAGCAAAGGAGGACGTCCGCCCAAACAGCTAAAGCCAGAAGTAGAGAAAGACCTCATAGCAGAAGTCCAACGATTGAGGGCAGAGGTAGCGTACCTAAAAAAATTGAATGCCTTGGTTTTAGAAGAGGAACGCCAAAGCAGAAGGCGCAAGTGATCTGGGAACTGAGGCATGAATTCAAGGTATCGCTGCTACTGGACGTGGCGAAGCTGGCGAGGGCGACGTATTACTACTATACGAAGCGCCGCCATGAGCCGGACAAGTACAGCGAGATTAAAGAACAGATCACGAATATCTTTCAAGAGAACCGTGGCCGGTATGGGTATCGCCGAATCACAATGGAAATGAAGAATCGAGGATATTGCATCAACCACAAGACCGTGCAGCGGCTCATGAAGGAATTGAAGCTGGAATGCAAGGTAAGGATGAAGAAATATCGTTCCTACAAGGGTGAAGTAGGGAAGATCGCGCCGAACCTGTTGGAAAGGGATTTCACCACGACGGCGCCAAACCAGAAATGGGTCACAGACGTTACGGAGTTTTCTCTGTTTGGAGAGAAGATTTACCTTTCACCCATTCTCGACCTTCACTCCAGCGACCTGGTAAGCTATGTGATCTCCGACAGGCCGGTTCTGTCCATGGTAATGAAAATGGTGATGAAGGCAATCCCTGTTTTGCCAGACGGAACCTCGCCGATCCTGCATTCTGACCAGGGTTGGCAATACCAGCACAAGCACTACCAGAAACTGTTAAAGGACAACGGCATCCGGCAAAGCATGAGTCGAAAGGGCAACTGCCTGGACAATGCTGTGATGGAAAATTTCTTCGGGTTGCTCAAGAGTGAGCTGCTCTATCTGCAAGAGTTTGATTCTATAGAGCACTTCAAAGCTGAGCTGATCGAGTACCTTGATTACTACAACAACCGCCGCATCAAGGCAAAACTGAAGGGCTTGCCTCCTGCTCTTCACAGAAAACAAGCCCTCCTCGTCGCTTGATTCAATTTTTGTCTAACTTTTTGGGGTCACTTCAAAACGTCGGCCTTTTTAAATATCGAATTACTGCTTGAAGCGTTCCTTTATCTGACCGCTTCTGTAAGCGTCCAAAAGCTCCATAAGGTCGTCTATCTGCGATTTGAGCATAACGCCTATATCGGTATCCGCCACGCGCAGACGCCTTTTCGCCTTTATCTGTATTACCTCGGTGGAGTGGATGTCCACCTCGTTCTCTATCGCCTCCTGGCGCGACTTGAACGGCTCGTGCGAAACGAGCCTTATGCTGTACGAGTTGTAAATCAGTGTATATCCCGCGATGCCCGTTACCGACTGGTACGCCTTCGACATGCCGCCGTCGATATCCATAAGGCGGCCGCCCGCCTTTATGGGGCTTTCGGATTCCTTTACCTTTACGGGAACGTGGCCGTTGATTATTATGGCCGTTTCAACGGGCAGTCCGAACTCCTCGCAGAGCATATCGCAGAGGCGGTCGGTGTCGCGCATCTTGAAGTAGGTGTTGTTCTCCTCCTTGTGAAGCGCCTTGTCCTTCGCTATGTACCGTTCGAGCGTGGCCATCTTCTTTTTGCCGAAAAGCGGAGACTTGGGGCCGTTCCACAGATACCACATCATATCCATGCCCTGCGTCTTTTCCCTGCTGCCTTCGGGAGCGTAATAGCCGCGGCGCACGACCTCCTCCATCTTCTCAAAGAGCGCCTTTCCCTTATACTGCTCACCGTCTATAGTAACGCTCGCAAAGCCGCCGTTGCTGTTTAAGGGCACGCAGCCGTGGTAGAGAAGGTTTCCGTTGTATTTAAGGTACATTCCGCCCTTTGCGAACATAAAGCGGATATGCTTCTGTAAAAGACGGCTGTTCTTAAACGAGCAGCGGAGCTTTTCAACGATATGCGCTTCCTCGGGCGTAAGCTTATACGGGTCGTTCGGGTCGATCGTCGGGAAGTCGCATTCGAGAAGCTCGTATTCCTTGCCGTCAATGCGTATGACCTTCTTATCGTAGTCGATAAGATGAAGCTGCATCCTGTCGTCCATCTCGTATTCGGGATGACGGCGTATGACCTCGGCCTCAAGCTTGAACTGTATAACGGCCATCGCCTTCTGCATCATGGCCGCCATGCTCGTAAGGTCCGATTCGGCGTTTTTGGGGATATAGCGCGAAACGTCGGCATTGCTGTATTTGTCGAGCGCGAACTTTGCAAGCGGCAGAAGATTTATGCCGTAGCCCTCCTCAAGACAGGCCATGTGGCTGTATCGAAGCGAGATGCGCAGTACGTTTGCGATGCAGGCGTCGTGTCCCGCGGCCGCGCCCATCCAGAGTATATCGTGATTGCCCCATGTTATGTCAACCGAATGGTGATTTATCAGGGCGTCCATTACCTTATCGGGGCCGGGTCCGCGGTCGAAAATGTCGCCCAAAACGTGCAGATGATCGACGGCGAGGCGCTTTATAAGCTCGCACATTGCGCAGATGAACGAATCGGCGCTTCCCATGGCGATAATGGTCGAAACGATATTGGCGTAATACTGCTCCTTGTTGCCCAGGTAATCCTGATAATTAAGAAGCTCGTCGATTATGTAGGCGTAATCGGGCGGCAGCGCCTTTCTTACCTTGGAGCGCGTATATTTCGACGAAACGACGCGCAGTATCTCGATTAAGCGGTGCAGCGTTATTTTGTAAAATTCATTGAGGTTTTCCTGATTTGCCTTTAAAATCTCCAGCTTCTCTTCGGGATAATAAATCAGCGCGGCAAGGCTTCGCATCTCTTTTTCCGTAAGCTTGCCTTCGAATACGTCGTCTATCTTGGCGCGGATAACGCCGGATGCGTTGTTTAAGATATGTGTGAAAGCGGCGTCTTCGCCGTGTATGTCCGACACGAAGTGTTCGGTCGCCTTGGGAAGGCTTAAAATGGCGTTGAGGTTGATTATCTCCGTTATTGCGCTTTGAATATTTGGGTATTTTTCGGATAAAAGTTTAATATACTTCATAAATCTCTCACGTTCCTTTCCCGAGGGTGTCATATCTTTCCCTATATATAATTATAATATCCCAAGATATGCGTTTTTTCAAGTAAAGTTGCTCAAACAGAAATTTTTCGCAATAAATTAAAAAAATACTTGCATTTTTATTTCACATGCGGTATAATTGCGTTTGTTACGACATGGAGAGATGGCTGAGCTGGTCGAAGGCGCACGACTGGAACTCGTGTAACGGTGATAAGCCGTTCGAGGGTTCGAATCCCTCTCTCTCCGCCATTTCGGGGTGTGGCGCAGCTGGTAGCGCACTTGACTGGGGGTCAAGGGGCCGCAGGTTCAAGTCCTGTCACTCCGACCATAGAAAAACAGAGCGGTTTTTACCGCTCTGTTTTTCTATTATTGCAATAAAGGTGACAGGACTTGAAGCTTATGAAGGCGCTGGCCGTTAAGAAAACAGTCCTGTGGACTGTTTTTAGGTCAGCGGAGCGCAGACGGCTGTGCCGGCAAGCTCGGCAGATGCGAAGCATATGCGTCCTGTCACTCCGACCATAGAAAAACAGAGCGGTTTTTGCCGCTCTGTTTTTCTATTATTGCAATAAAGGTGACAGGACTTGAAGCTTAAGAAGGCGATGAGCGCGAGCGCTGCCGGCGGCAGATGAAGCGGGCGAGAATCGGCGCAGCGGTCGAAGAGCGGCGTCGCCGCAAGGCGGCGGCGTGATTCGGGCACCGCAAGCGCTGGCCGCTTCTACGGCCGCCAAATCACAGGACATATAGCTGCAAATATTTTTTCTTATGCTGCTATACTATAAAAAGGTGATTTGTTTA
>JAFWDJ010000020.1 GCA_017513095.1 Clostridia bacterium
TCCCACTTGTAGCTGAGCTGTGCGTTGGGAGAGCCCTGTGCCGCTACCGTATAAGTTATCGTATTGTTGGCGGTCGTCGTTACGTCTACGGGATTTTGGGTTATCGTAATCGCCGACTGCGGAGTCCCTATGTGAAGCTGTGCCGGGTCACACGTTTCCGTGTTGCCGTACGGGTCGCTTACCGTGCATCTTACGTACATTCCATCGCGGCTTGCAAGAGCCTTTATCGTTATGGTATCCGTATCGTAGCCCGCAAACTTCGTCGCGTCTGCCCAGAAGTTGCCGTTTGACGAATACTGCCACAGATAGCTGAGCGTCTGATCCGTCGCGCTTTCTGCCGTTACGGTGAACGACGCCATGCTATTTGCCGTCGTCGTTACGTCCTCCGGATTACCTGTTATCGATATTGCTGCCGAGGGAGCGCCGATATACAGGCGTGCCGCCTTGCTCGTTTCGCTGTTGCCCAGATTGTCGCTTACTACACATCTGAAGTACATTTGGTCGCGGCTTTCAAGCGCCTTTACGCTTATCGTGGGGGTATCGTATCCAGCAAACTTGGTTGCGTCAGCCCAAAATGTACCGTGTGCCGAATATTCCCACTTGTAGCTGAGCTGTGCGTTGGGAGAACCCTGTGCCGCTACCGTATAAGTTATCGTATTGTTGACGGTCGTCGTTACGTCTACGGGATCTTGGGTTATCGTAATCGTCGACTGCGGAGTCCCTATGTGAAGCTGTGCCGGGTCGCTCGTAAGCGGCTTTAAGTCCATATCGTAAACTATGCATCTGAAGTACATGCCGTCGCGGCTCTCAAGCGCCTTTACCGTTATGGTATCGGTATCGTAGCCCGCAAACTTCGTCGCATCAGCCCAGTACGAGCCGCTTGCCGAATACTGCCACTTGTACGTAAGATAATTGCCCTCAGCAGCTACGCTGAATTGTACCATGCTGTTTGCCGTCGTCGTTACGTCCTCCGGCTGTATTACTATCGTCGCTCCCGTTATGGGCTGTCCTATGTGAAGCTGCGCCGTGTCACTCGGCAGCGGCTTCATGTCCATATCGTAAACTATGCATCTGAAGTACATGCCGTCGCGGCTCTCAAGTGCCTTTACCGTTATTGTATCGGTATCGTAGCCCTCAAACTTCGTCGCATCAGCCCAGTATGAGCCGCTCGCCGAATACTGCCACTTGTACGTAAGATAATTGCCCTCGGCAGCTACGGTGAATTGTGCCATACTGTTTGCCGTCGTCGTTACGTCCTGCGGCTGAATTACTATCGTCGCGCCCGTGATCTCCTGTCCTATGAACAGCTGAGCGGGATCGCTCTCTACGGTATTGCCCTGTGCGTCGCTTATTACGCACTTGACGTACATACCGTCGCGGCTCTCAAGCGCCTTTACCGTTATTGTATCGGTATCGTAGCCCGTAAATTTCGTTGCGTCGGCCCACGTCGTTCCGTTGCCCGAATAGCGCCACAGATACGTGAGATTCTGCTGGTTCACACCGTATGCTTCAACGGTAAACGTCGCCATATTTCCAGCAGGAGTCGTTACGTTCTGCGGCTGACCCGATATCGTTATGGCCGGCTCGGGCGCCTCAACAGTAATGCTTGAGGAGGTCTCACCCGCTAACGACGGGTAGCTTCCGTTCTTGCCGCCGCGCACCTTGTAATAATACTTCGTGCCCGCGGTCACGTCGTTATCCAGACAGTAGGTATCGGTCAGGCCCGATGCAAGCACCGTCCACGAGCCGCCGTAGGGCTTTTTATATATCCTGTACGAATCGGCCGCCGCATCCGCGTTCCATCCGAGATATACGGCGGAGCCGCGCTGAGCTATGGTGTTTATCGTTATAATGCCCGGATCCGTCCGCTCTGCTACGATCGCCGTTACCTGGAATTCCGAGGTGCTGTAGCCTCTGTCGGTCGCGAGCAGCGGCTCAAGCGTCCAGCAGTATTCACCCGCGGGAATGCCCGGAAGCAGCTTGAAGTAAATAAGGTCTCCTTCTATTACGTAAGCGAGATACTCACGATAATCGGTCTCGCCGTCCGGAAGGTCTTCAAAGAAAGCCGCGCCGGCCCAGTCAACGTCGACTATCGCTTCATTAGAGTTATATGCCACGATTCTTACGGGAGCGGAAAGCTCGCTCTCCACGCCCTCGGTCGCGCTGACGGTCACACCGACGGGAATAATATCCACCCACTCGATGTCGTTGTCGTCATACTCGGATACATCAACGCTTATCGAAAAATCGGGCATGTCCATGTAGTAGCCGTTATGCTCCGCAGACGGGAATATGCCGAAGACGTACTCTCCCACAGGCAGACCCGGATCCACTGTTATGAATATAACGTCGCCCGAATTGTCCGTGTAGCAGTTTATGAAGCTTGAGTAGTCCTCTTCTTCCCCTTCTTCATACTCCGACAAATCCTCAACGCCGATTTCGGTGACCGTTACGGGTATGATTATGCCGTCGTCTCTCTCGGCCGAAACCTTTATCTCTTCGGGATGTACGTATCTATATCCTTCTTCAAGCGGCAGATAGAAGCCCTCCGGATTGTAGGTTACGACTATTTCGTTGCTGTCGGCCGGTTCAAGCACGTCGAGGTATACGGTTATAATATCCGCGTCGCACAAAAGCTGGTCAGCGTATACCGTAGGAGTTATCTGCCATACGTACGAGCCAACAGGCAGATCGGGATCTATCGTTACGTCAAGGTTGCACATTGCAGCCCCGTCGGTTACGGTGATGTTGCGCATCGGGTCAACGGTCTGGCTCTCGCCCTCGACGCAATCCACGCTGTAGCCCGTAAAATACGTTGCTTTCGCATAGCTGTCATCGCTGTAATACTGCGCCGACACGGTAATGGTCTCCTTAAGGAGATCCGTATACCCCTCTTCAACCACGAACGATATGTCTTCTGGATCGAAAAGCGCGTACAGCTCGTTTTCATCCTCTTTTACATTCATCGTTACGAGGTACTCCGCGTCGAAGCATTCGTAATTACCACAGTCAAAATCGGTGATCCTTATATCTCCATAGTAAACACCCGCGGGAAGACCCGGCGCTACGGAAAACGTTATCTGATTGCCGTTCGTCGTCCACGAGAGATATTCTCGCGTCCAGTCGGTGGCGTCGCCGCTCCTATACTCCGCGTCCAGCGAATATATCTGGACTTCGGTATAATCGTTCTCGTCAAATGCGCTGACCGTAACGACTCCGGTGACCGGACTGATGTAGCCCTCAGTTGCCTCAAGCTCAAGGCTTACGGGGTCGCAAGACGTAACCGCCCAACCGGACTGTATCGGATTATCCTCACAAATGTCGGCCGAAACGCGGATATAACCGCTGTTGTCCTCGCCCGTGAAGTACACCTGATAGCCGCTTATCTGAGGCTCGAAATACCAGTCGTAGTATCCCGGCGGAAGAGCGCCGTCGGGGCCCTCGTGAAGATTGAAGATTATCGACTGATCCGCTCCGATGGAGTATCCGATGTAATCGGACAGATCTCCCTGGAAGTTCTCATCGCCGCACTCGGCGCTAACAAGCGTAAGGCCCGTAAGCTGAAACTGCGTCGGATAGTTCGGTACCATCGTCCGGTACGCGGGCAGGACGTCGCCCTGCGAAAGGTAATAGAATACTACGTTCTCGTTGTCATAGTTGCTTTCGTCGTAGTAAATTATCTGCGTCGCAACCGGATCGTCCGCCATTGCGATCACGCCCATGCTCACAACCATTGCGAGCGCAACAATGAGCGCAAGCGCCTTTTTTACAGATGACTTCTTACCATACATTGTTAATCTCCCTCCATTCTTTAAAAATGCCTTTCTTCTGTTTCGTTTTTATAATAACTGCCGTACACGGTGTTTTCCCGCAAAGCCTGCACGCGTCACGCCGTGCGCCGCAGCATATCATTATAAAAAGCTCCAATTATGTTAAAAAACTGTTATGCCCCGAAAAATGCCGCACCATCGGCAGGTTGCCCGACCGATGGCGCCGTTTTTTGGCCTATGCTGTTTTTTTACTTCTTTTTAACAACTGCGGCGAAGGTCTGAGCAACGATCTTATCGTTCTCAACAACGAACGTATCGGACGCGAACGGAATGCTTACATGGTCGCTTTCGAGCTTCCAGATGCAGTAGCCGATCTTGCCTTCCGCTTTTTCAAGAAGTATCTCAGCCTTTGCATCGGGCGTAAGAAGGTTCTTTATAGTACCCTCAAAATTAGCGCGAAGAGCGTCATACCCCTTTAAAACGCCCTGCGGAGAGATCATTACAGCGTCCTGTGCAAAGTCCGCCATGACCGCTTCAAGGTTCTTGCCGATAAGGTTTTCGCTGTGCTGATGGATTATTTCGAGTGTCGTTCTTGCCATGATATTTTACCTCCCGGATTTAAGATAGTTTTATTTTACCATTAAGAAAGTTTAATTTCAATCATTTTGTAATATTCGCACAAATAATTTATAAAAATCACGCCCGCAGGTGTTTTCTTTCGATATTTTTGATATAATGATTTGATAGGAGTGATACGGTTGGCTGTCCGAGACGTGCTTTCGCGCTTTGATATAACGGAATACTGCGTCGTGCCGGTTAAAAGCGAGTTCGTGATATACCCGCATAAGCTTGAAAATCTAAGCTTCAGGCACGAAACGGCGATAGTGTGCCTTTTTTCGTATTATGTAAACTCGTATCCCGCGGACGCCGTGCTTTCGCGCTACGCCGCCTGCCCCGATTACCACAGAATCGTGGGGGGCGTGCTTTCGGACGTGTGCGAAAAGCTTCGGGCGCTCTATCCGGACTTCGGATTCTCGTATTACACCGACGATTCGCCGTATTCGGAAAAGGACCTGGCCGCTTCGGGCGGTCTTGTAATACGCGGGAAGAACGACATTGCCTTATCCGAAAAATACGGCCAGCTCTTCTTCATCGGGGAAATAGTGACGAACGCGCCGATAGAGCACGAATACCGCACTCCCCCGTCGTGCTGCGAGAGCGCGCCGTGCCTTCGCGCCTGTCCCACGGGCGCAATTTCCGAGCGCGGCTTTGAGCGCGCGCGCTGTCTTTCTTATATAAGCCAGAAGGGCGGACGCGAATTTACGGACGCGGACGCGGCGCTGTTTCGGCGCGCGCGATACGCCTGGGGCTGCGATATTTGCCTCAACGCCTGCCCGAAGAACAGGGCGCTTCCCGATACGCCGCTTTGGGCGCTTCACGATATATCGCCCTATATTTCGACAGACGAGATTGGCGGGCTTTCAAACCGCGAATACAGACAAAAATACCGAGGCAGGGTATTTGCGGGACGCGGCAAGGCCGCGATGATGCGAAACCTCATACATTTAAAGGAGAAATCTAAGTGGAATTTTTAAACGACAAAAACACGGCCGAATACGAAGAGTTCATACAGGGACATAAAAAGGGCAACATCATGCAGTCGGTGCTTTGGGCGCGTCTTAAGGACAACTGGACGCGCGAGGGCGTCATCGTGCGCGGCGACGACCAAAAAATAAAGGGCACGATGCTTCTTCTCATAAGAAAGGTGCCCGCTCTTCCATATACGATAATGTATTCGCCCAGAGGCCCCGTATGCGACGTTCACGACGAAAAGACATTTATGGAGCTTGTCGCGGGCGCGAAGGCTTTGGCGAAAAAGCATAAGTCATACGTTTTAAAGATGGACACCGACGTGCTTTCGTCGGACGCGGAATACGAGCGCATTGCGCGCGCGGCGGGCTTTACGGTGTCGGACTCGAAGAACTTTGAGGGCATACAGCCGCGCTACGTATTCCGATTGAACGTCGAGGGCAAGACCGAGGACGAGGTCATGGCGATGTTCCACTCTAAGACGCGCTACAACATCCGCGTGGCGAAAAAGCACGGCGTGGAAACGAAAATCGAGGGCGTCGAAAGAATACCCGATTTTTACAGGATAATGCTCGAAACGGGCGTGCGCGACAACTTCATGATCCGCTCGGAGGGCTATTTTAAGAAGATGATGGAGTCGCTTGGCGAGCACTGCCGCCTTTACATGGCGTATTACGAGGGAAAGCCCATCGCGGGCACGCTCGCGCTCCACTACGGCGACAAGGTGTGGTACTTATACGGCGCAAGCTCCAACGAATACAGAAACGTGATGCCGAATTATCTTCTTCAGTGGGAAATGATACGCTGGTCCATAGAGACGGGCTGCCGCATATACGACTTTCGCGGCGTGTCGGGCGATATAAGCGAGGACAACCCCCTTTACGGACTCTACCGCTTCAAAAAGGGCTTCGGCGGCGATTTCTGCGAATTTATAGGCGAGCTCAATTTAGTATTCTCGCCGTTTATAAACTTTGCGATAACAAAGGGCGAGCGCGTATTCAGACGTATGCGCAAGCAGGTATTCATAATGAAAAACAAGTAAAATCCCGAAGGGGGCGCATTTATGAACGCACTTATTATAGAAACGGACAAGCTCAGGGCCAATATCGAGACTATAAAACAAACCGTGGGCGTTCGCGTTATCGGAGTCTTAAAGGGCAACGGCTACGGACTCGACATCGTAAAATTCGCCGAGGTCTTACGCGACTGCGGCATAGACATGTTCGCCGTGTGCGAGCTGTGGGAGGCGCGTGCGCTCAGAGAATGCGGCTTTGAGGAGGAGATACTTCTCATGCGCTCCACGGCGATAGAGTCCGAGGTGCGCGAAATTCTCGAGCTCGGGCTCACCGCAACGATAGGCTCCAACGAAGCCGCCGTGATGTTAAACGGCGTGGCGAAGGACGCGGGCGAAACCGTCCCCGCGCACATAGAGCTTGACACGGGCTTCGGCCGCTACGGCTTCGGAAGCGCCGACCTTGAAAAGGTGGAGAATATCGCGCGCTTTTTGGAGAACATCGAGCTTACCGGCGTTTACACCCACTTTTCAAACGCCTTCGGCGACAAGCAGAGCACCGAAGTGCAGCTTGAGTCGTTCCTTTCAATGCTTTCAATAATGGAGGGCGACGGACTTACGTTCCCCATGCGCCATGCCGCCAACTCCTGCGCGGCGCTGCGATTTGAAAATACGCGCCTCGACGCCGTAAGGATAGGCTCGGCCTTTCTCGGCCGACTGCCCATCCGAAACGACTGGGGACTTTACAAGATAGGCTATCTTTCGGGAGACATAACGGAGATACGCTGGCTTGAGCCGGGGCAGAACGTGGGCTACGCCAATGTATTCAAAGTTAAAAAGCCCACACGCACCGCCGTCGTTCCCGTGGGCTACATCGACGGCTTCTGCATGGAAAAGTCGAAGGACACGTTCAGGGGCAGCGACGTATGGCGCTATATGTTCGGCGATTTCAAGCGCTTTTTCGTAAATAAAAAGCTCTACGCCGAAATAAACGAAAAGCGGGCGCGTGTTTTGGGGCGCGTGTGCATGTGCAACGTCGTGCTCGACGTAACGAAGATAAACTGCGCCGTGGGCGACAGCGTTATATTTCAGGTAAATCCCCTTTTCGTCGACAGCGGAGTGCTGAGGCTCTATATAGGCGACGAAGAGGACTCC
Organism: Clostridia bacterium; assembly: GCA_017513095.1. Classification (GTDB taxonomy): domain Bacteria; phylum Bacillota; class Clostridia; order Oscillospirales; family RGIG577; genus RGIG577. The sequence continues at coordinate 7,528 of JAFWDJ010000020.1, forward strand.
GGCGAGGAAAAGAAGGGCTTTATCAGACGCTTCCTTCCGTTATTTACGAAGAAGGACAAGCGCGAGGATGAGGAATACGGCGACGAAGATACAGAAGAGATAAACGAAGACGAAGAGGACGAGGCAGCCGAAGCTTTGGACGTAAACGAAGGCGCATCCGGCGATGCCGATGACAAAGATGAAGATATACGATAACCTATACGAATTTGCGCACAGCGGCGCGATAAGGTTCTATATGCCCGGCCACAAGGGCGGCCGCACGCTTCCCGAAAGCTTTCTTTCGCCCGTCATGCCCTACGACGTGACGGAGCTTAAGGCCACGGACGACCTTTTCGACCCGAAGCACGTCATACTTGAGTCGCAGCGCGCGCTCGCGGGCCGCTTCGGCGTTATGGCGGCGCATTATCTTACGGGCGGCTCGACGCTCGGGATTTACGCCGCGCTGTCGCTTTCGGCGCGTCCCGGCGGCCGTGTGCTTTTAGACCGCGGATGCCACAAAAGCGTTATTGACGCGATGGTGCTTTTGGGGCTTCGTCCCGTGTTTTTAAATGCGTCTCTTACGGCGGAGGGAGTGCTTTCCCCCGTTTCGCCCGTAGACGTATATACGGCGCTCGAAAAGAATCCCGACGTTTCGGCCGTCTTTATAACGAGCCCGTCTTATTACGGGCTCTGCGCCCAGATTGAGACGATACACGCCGTAACGGACGCGGCGGGCGCGGCCCTCATAGTCGACGCCGCGCACGGCGGCAATATGCTCTTTATGAACCGCCTGCCGCTCTGCGCCGAATTTACGGTCGTGTCGCTTCATAAAACGCTGCCCGCGCTGACGGGCGCGGCCGTGCTCTTTTCAAACAAATACGCGCCGGAGGAGATAACGAAACGGCTTTCGCTCTTTTCCACGTCAAGCCCGTCGCATCTGATACTCGCCTCGGCGGAAAAATGCATAACGTATATGGACGGCGAGGGGCGCGAGACGCTTTACGCGCTCGCCGAGCGTTCGGCCTATTTTACGGCGTGGCTCGACATATCGACGCCGTTTACGCATATAGAGGAGGCATCCTCCGATCTTACGCGCATAGTGATACATACGGGGCGCACGTCCCTTTCGGGGTACGCGCTTTACGGTATGCTCGAGGACGAGTTTTCTATAATCTGCGAAATGGCCGACGACGAAAACGTCGTGCTCATTCCGAGCGTTGCGAACACTCAGGCGGACTTCGACGCTCTTTTGGCGGCTATGGCGAAGATCGCCCCGCGTGTGAACAAGCGCTTTATACCGGCCGAGGCAAAATCGCCCGAGGCGCCCGTGCTTAGCATGGATATGCGCGAGGCGTATTTCGCCGACAGGGAGACGTTGAGCGCGCAGCGCGCCGAGGGGCGCGTATCGTGCGAAACGCTCACCCGCTATCCCCCGGGGATACCGTATCTCATCCCCGGTCAGCTCATAACGCGGCGTCATACGGAAGAGATGATGCGGCTCGGCGTAAAGAAGGTGTCGGTTGTAAAATGATATTTGACGGCTTCTACGGAAACGATAATTTAAAGCGCCTCCTTACAGAGACGCTCAAAAATCATACGACGCCGCACGCGCTGCTCATCGAGGGCGAACGCGGGGCGGGCGCGGGATACTTCGGCGAGCTTCTGGCGGGGGGCATCCTCTGCGAGGACGGCGGCTGCGGCGTGTGCCGCTCCTGCCGCAAAGCGCTAAAGGGCATACATCCCGACATATACGTCCTCGACCGCGGCGACGAAATGATAAAGGTGGACGACATACGCGCGCTCGGCGCGACGGCCGCCGTATATCCGAACGACGGCGAACGAAAGGCGTACGTTATAAAGCACGCCGACAACATGAACAAGAACGCGCAGAACGCGCTCTTAAAGCTTTTGGAGGAGCCGCCCTCGTTCGTTTCGTTCATACTTTGCGCGGAAAGCCGAAATAAACTGCTTGACACGATACTTTCGCGTTGTGTATGCTTAAAGGTGTATCCGGTAAGCGCCGACGAGGTTTCGGATTATCTTATAAAGAACACAAAAACAAAGCCCGACGCGGCGGCGGACATAGCCGCCGTATCTCGCGGACTTATAGGGCGCGCGCTCACGCTTACCGACAAGCGGCGGCGAAAGCGGTATGACGAGCGGCTCGAGCTTTGCCTCGAAACGCTTGAAACGCTCTGCTTTAAGAGCGAATACGCCTTTTTAAAGCTTGCAAAGAAATTTTCGGACGAGCGCGACCGCGCTAAGCGGGAAAACGAGGACCCCGCGAGCATATTCGATATGCAGAAGCGCCTTCTTTCGGACGTGCTTCACGTTTCGCACGGACGCTCTCCCGAGGCTTTCGCCTTTTTCGGGGAGCGCATCGAAGCGCTCAGCGCGCGTCTTTCCGGTGAGGAGCTTGCAGCGCTTTACGACATATGCGAGGATACAAAACAGCTTATTTTCAGAAATACAAATTATAACGCATGCATAAATTCTTTTCTGGTGCGTGCGTGGGAGGCAGTAAATGGTTGAAATAATAGGAGTAAGATTCAGACCGGTCGGAAAGATTTATTACTTTGATCCCGCCGACATGAAGATAGACCGCGGCACGAACGTTATAGTGGAAACGGCGCGCGGCGTGGAGTACGGCACGGTGGTAATACCGAACCGCGAGATAGACAGCTCGAAGATATCGTCGCCCTTAAAGCCCGTTATACGCATCGCAAACGCAAGGGATGACGCGCATCTTAAAGACAACATAGCCCGCGCAAAGGACGCGTTTAAGATATGCGAAAAGAAGATAGCGGATTACGGGCTTGAAATGAAGCTCGTCGATGCGGAATATACCTTCGACAACAATAAGATTCTCTTTTACTTTACGGCCTACGGCCGCATAGATTTCAGAGAGCTCGTAAAGGACCTGGCGTCGGTATTTCGCACAAGGATAGAGCTTCGTCAGATAGGCGTGCGCGACGAGGCGAAATACGTGGGGGGCCTTGGCGTTTGCGGAAATCCGCTGTGCTGCGCGACGTTTTTGGGCGATTTTCAGCCCGTGTCGATAAAAATGGCGAAGGAGCAGAGCCTTTCTTTGAATCCCACGAAGATATCGGGCACCTGCGGCAGGCTTATGTGCTGCCTTAAATACGAGCAGGACGCGTATGAGGATCTTATGAAATCAACACCGAAAACGGGCGCGTTCGTATCGACTCCCGACGGCAACGGCACGGTCGTCGAGGTAAATCTTATAAAGGGCGAGCTCAAGGTGCGCTTAAATTCCGCGCCGGAGGCCGTTCCGAAGACGTATACCCGCACACAGGTAAAAACAATAAAGGACGGCCGCATTGTAGTAACAAAGGAAGAAATAGCCTCGCTCAAAAATCTCGAATGAGCGGCTATTGATAAATTTTGTTAAAAAAATATAAAATCTATCGTTATAACGCATAAATACAGTTGATTTTTTCTCAAAGCGTGCTACAATATAGGTACAAAACATTTACGGAGGTGCAATTTATGCCTTATATGATTACAGATGAGTGCATCAGCTGCGGTGCGTGCGCAGGTGAGTGCCCGGCTTCGGCGATTTCCGAGGGCGATACCAAATTCGTTATCGATGCAGGTGCTTGCATAGACTGCGGTGCATGCGCTGATACCTGCCCGACCGGCGCTATCAAAGAAGCGTAAGAATAATTATATAGAGGAAATATGTTATTCGGTGAAAGCCTGTGCCCTGCACAGGCTTTTCGCGTATATACGGAGGAATATATGCTGCTTTCACAAAACGAACGGCTCGACGACCTGGGGCTCGGCGGGCTTCGGCTCATACAGGACAAAACGCAGTTCTGCTTCGGCGTGGACGCGGTGCTGCTTTCGGCCTTCGCGCGCGTGAAATACCGCGGGCGCGCGCTCGATCTCGGCTGCGGCAACGGGATAATCCCGCTTCTTTTGTCGCATAAGACGAAGGCCTCGCTTATTGCGGGCGTGGAGATACAGAGCGCCGCGGCTTCGCTTGCGCGGCGGAACGTCGAGCTAAACGGGCTTTCTTCGCGCGTAAAGATCATAGAGGACGACTTAAAGAACGTAAGCGAAGCGTATTTCGGCTTCGCCTTCGATACGGTGGTGAGCAATCCGCCGTATATGGAGCCCGCGCGCGGCGAAAAGAACGCCTCCGAAGCGCTGCGGCTTGCGCGCCACGAGATAGCCTGCAATGCGGGCGACGTTATCGCTGCCGCGTCGCGCTGTCTTAAATTCGGCGGGCTCTTCTTTATGATACACCGCCCCGAAAGGATAGCCGACATACTCACCTCGATGCGCGAATGCGGTCTCGAGCCGAAGCGCCTTCGAGCCGTCCATCCGAAGGCGGGACAGAACGCCTCGATGATACTCATCGAGGGTCAAAAGGGCGCGCATCCCTACTGCGTAATGGCGCCGCCGCTCTACATTCACGGCGCGGACGGCGGATATACGGACGAAATAAACGCGATATACGAAAGGGCATAGATTATGCAAAACGGCAGATTATATCTCGTCGGCACGCCGATAGGCAATCTCGGCGACATGACGCCCCGCGCGATCGAGACACTGAAAATCGCAGACGTCATCGCCGCCGAGGACACGAGAAATACATTAAAGCTCTTAAATCACTTCGACATAAAAAAGCCGCTCGTAAGCTATCACGAGCACAACAGGCGCACGCGCGGCGAGGAGCTCGTTCAACTGATGGAGGAGGGCAAAATCTGCGCGCTCGTGACCGACGCGGGCATGCCCGCGATATCGGACCCCGGCGAGGACCTTGTAAGCCTCTGCCACGAGCGCGGCGTTGAGGTCGCGGTCGTTCCCGGGCCGAGCGCCGTCGTGAGCGCCGTGGCGGCGGCGGGGCTCGGCGGCGGCAGATTTACGTTCGAGGGCTTTTTGTCGGTGTCGAACAGAAGACGGCGCGAGCATCTTCTGTCGCTTAAACGTGAGACGCGCGCTATGGTGTTCTACGAGGCGCCGCACAAGCTCCCTGATACGCTTCGCGACCTTGCGGACACGTTCGGAGAGGAGCGGCGCGTATCGCTCTCGCGCGAGCTTACGAAGAAATACGAAGAGACCGTGCGCATGACGCTCGGCGAGGCCGTAAGGAAATACGAGGAGCTAAAGCCCTTGGGCGAATTCGTACTCGTCGTCGAGGGTCTTACCGAGGCGGAATCGGAGGATTACAAAAAGGAAGAAGAGGCCGACGCAAAGGAGCGCGCGAAGGCTATAATTTTCCGCCTTCGCGCCGAAAACGCCACGAACCGCGACATCCTTAAGGCCGTAATGAAGGAAACGGGACTCAAGCGAAACGAAGCGTATGAAATGATAATCGGTGACGAATAAAAAAAGCCCTGCCCGAAGCGCCTTTGGGCAGGGGGGTTATAAAATTACGGCACAGCCGCGTCGGCTGTGCCGTAATTTTATGCGTGTCTATTGTCGCCCATATAGAATACTGTCAGCATTCCCGGGCCGCAGTGAGCGCCGATGATAACGCCCAGACCCGTTATCCTTACCTCCCTGACGGTCGGGAACATCTCAATCACCTTTGATTTCATGTACTCGGCGTCCTCCATGCAGTCGGCGTGATTTATGAGCACGGTCTGGCCTTCGGGCTTTGTAAGGTCGGTCTTCATCGACGCGAGTATGCGGTTTAAGGCTGTCCTTCTGCCGTGCGCCTTCGAGCCCACCTTTAATGAGCCGTCGTCCGGCACGTATAAAACAGGCTTTATCGAAAGCTTTGAGCCAATCAGCGCCGCCGCATTAGATACGCGCCCGCCGCGCTTTAAATATTCAAGGTCGTCAACTGTGAAGCGGTGTATCACCTTAAGCTTGTTTTTCTCTATCCACTCTATCGTTTCATCGAAGCTCTTGCCCGCGTCGCGAAGCTCTATTGCTTTCGTTACAAGCAGTCCAAGCCCGCCCGATACGCAGCGCGTATCGACGTTATAGAAGCGCCGCCCCGGGTATTTTTTTCGTATCTGCTCCGCGGCCGTTATAACGTTTCTGTAAGAGGTCGACATCTTCTGCGACATGTCGAGATATATGACGTCCTTCCCGCGCGCCATCAGCTTATCGAAAAACTCCGTATAGAGATACGTATTTATCATCGAGGTCGTAAGAAGCGCGCCCGAGCGCATTTTTTCGTATACGCTGCTTTTCGTATCCTCGCGGCAGTCGTCCTCGAACAGCTCGTTGTTCATTATATAGGTGTAGCTTATAAATGGAACGTCGTGCTCCTCTAAGAACTCGCTCGACAGATCGGCCGTTGACGCGGTAGCTACTATATATTCGGCCATTTTATCCTCCCCGGTAAATTGCCTGCTATTTTTTATTAAAACGTCCGCCGCGCGTCCCCGCTAATCGTCCGAGTTGCCCATCGTGAGCGTGTTCGCAAAAAGCGTCTCCCACGCGGCTTTAGCCTCACTGCTTTCGGAGAGCGCGCGCATCTTTTCTCCCACGCCCGCGTCTTCGAATACGCCCGAAACGCTGTCGTAATCCGAGAAGCACTCGTCTATAAGGCCCGCGATTCCGAAAAGATTTTCGTCGAACGCGGTCTTTGTGCCCGCGTCAAGGCCCTCCCACGCCGCAAGCATTGCGTCGCGCATCGCGGGCACGTCTGCCGTGTCAAGGCTGTGCTCTGCCGCGAAGCTTACCGCGCCGTACGCCGCAAGCGCCTGCTTTAAGGACGAGCCTGCCGTGCCGGGCTCATATCCCGCAATCACGCCGAAGTAGCCCTCGGCAAATTCCTCCGCCGTCGCCGCGGAGGCCGCGGCTTGCGTTTCTTCTGCGCCGTCCGATTTCGCGCTTTGGCACGCACAGAGAAGCACCGCGCACAGAACGAGCGAAAGCATTATACATATTGCTTTTTTCATAAAAATTGCCTCCCCGCAAAAAATCATAAAGGAGCCAAATAATTGACTCCTTTAACGGTTTAATATTCTCCTATGCCTTGCCTGCGCAGCCGAGTACGTTTATAAGCTTATGGCGTACGACTTCCTTTATGTTCGCGCGCGCCGGCTTTAAATACTGCCTCGGGTCGAAATGCTCGGGATGCTCGCTCATGTACTGCCTTATCGAGGCGGTCATCGCAAGCCTTAAGTCGGTGTCGATGTTAATTTTGCATACGGCCATGCCTGCGGCCTTACGGAGCATCTCCTCGGGCACGCCCTTTGCGCCCGGCATCTTTCCGCCGAACTTATTGATTATCTCAACGTATTCCGGCATAACGGACGACGCGCCGTGAAGCACTATCGGGAAGCCCGGAAGCCTTCTTCCCACTTCCTCAAGGATATCGAACTGAAGCCTTGCCTCGCCCTTGAACTTATACGCGCCGTGCGAGGTGCCTATTGCTATTGCAAGCGAATCTACGCCCGTGCGCTCTACAAATTCCTGTGCCTGAGCGGGGTCGGTAAACATTGCGTCCTTTTCCGAAACGTTTATGTTGTCCTCGATGCCGGCAAGCTTGCCGAGCTCGCCCTCTACTACTACTCCGTGAGCGTGCGCGTAATCGACTACCTGCTTCGTAAGCTTAATATTATCCTCGAAGCTGTGCTTCGAGCCGTCGATCATAACGGACGAAAAGCCGCCGTCCACGCACGACTTGCAGATCTCGAAATCCTCGCCGTGGTCGAGATGCAGGGCAATGGGAAGTCCCGTATCCTCCAGTGCCGCTTCTACCAGCTTAACGAGATATACGTGCTTTGCGTATTTTCTCGCGCCCGCCGAAACCTGAAGGATAAGCGGTGCCTTCTCCTCCATGGCAGCCTCGGTAATACCCTGTATTATCTCCATATTATTTACATTGAATGCGCCTACGGCGTATCCGCCCTCGTAAGCCTTTTTAAACATTTCCGTCGTCGTTACCAGTGGCATTTTCTTTCACTCCTTTGTAATTCTAAAGTGTTCAATACCATAATAACAACATTGTTTACGTAAATCAAGCGATTTATGAAAATCTTACATACATTTATCCCGAAATTTCGTCAATTCCGCCAAATAAGACGATGAAGCAGCGTCACGCCGCCGTATCGTCGCCCGCGAACTGCGCGCTGTAAAGCTCATAGTAGAAGCCCTTTTTCGAAAGCAGCTCTTCATGCGTGCCCTGCTCCACTATATCGCCGTCGTTCATAACGAGTATCACGTCGGCGTCGCGTATCGTGGAGAGGCGGTGCGCTATTATAAAGCTCGTTCTGCCTTTCATCAGGTTGTCCATCGCCTTCTGTATGAGCGCCTCGGTGCGCGTATCGACGGAGCTCGTCGCCTCGTCGAGTATGAGTATCTTCGGGTCGGCAAGCACCGCGCGCGCTATCGTAAGAAGCTGCTTTTGTCCCTGCGACACGTTGGACGACTCCTCATTTAACTCCGTGTCGTATCCGTTCGGCAGCGTCATGATAAAATGATGCGCCTGAGCCGCCTTCGCCGCGTTCTCGACCTCCTCATCGGTCGCCGTAAGCCTGCCGTAACGGATATTCTCGCGCACGCTCGTGCTGTAAAGCCACGGCTCCTGAGTTACCATGGCGAACTGCGCGCGAAGGTCCTTGCGTCTGAACTTCGTTATATCCTCGCCGTCTATGAGTATCGCGCCGCCGTTTAATTCATAAAAGCGCATGAGCAGCTTTACGACCGTCGTCTTGCCCGCGCCCGTAGGACCCACGATTGCGACCTTCTGCCCCTTTTTCACCTTTGAGGTAAAGCCGTTTATTATTATCTTGTCGCTTCTGTAGCCGAAGCGCACGTCCTCGAAGCTCACGCTTCCGGATACCTTCGACACGTCGGCCGGATCTGCGTCGTCGGCCGCTTCCTCCTCTTCTTCAAGAAACTCAAACACGCGCTCGGCCGCGGCCACGGTCTGCTGTATTATGTTCGAGATGTTCGCCACCTGCGATATCGGCATCGTAAAGCTTCTTACGTACTGTATGAACGCCTGAATATTGCCGACGGTTATCTGCCCCGTTATGGCGAAATAGCCGCCCATTATCGCCGCCGCAACGTAGCCCAGGTTGCCTATGAACATCATAATCGGATGCATGAGGCCCGACAGAAACTGCGACTTCCACGCCGAGGCGTAAAGCTCGCCGTTTAATTTATCGAACTCGCCTACCGCCTTCTTTTCCGCGCCGAACGCCTTGACTACGGTATGGCTTGAATACATCTCCTCAATATGGCCGTTTACGTGGCCGAGATACTTCTGCTGCGCCATGAAATACTTCTGCGAACGCTTTACTACGAGCATCATAACGAACGTCGAAAGCGGGATTATAAGAAGCGTCACGAGCGCCATTACGGGGCTTATGAGAAGCATCATGATAAATACGCCCACAATGGTCACGACGGATGAGATTATCTGCGTAAAGCTCTGGTTTAAGCTGTTAGTTATCGCGTCGACGTCGTTCGTTATGAGCGACAGCACCTCGCCGAAGTTCTTCCTGTCGAAGTACGAAAGCGGGAGCCGTGATATCTTGTCCGAAATGTCGCGCCGCAGGTTGTACGTCACCTTCATCGACACGGACGACATGACGAAGCCCTGAAGGTATAAAAACAGCGCACTTAAAAGATATATGCCGATAAGCAGCACAGCCGTCTTTATTATCGCCTCGAAGTCTATGCCGCCCGCGCCCTGCGCCATCAGCATAACGCCCTCGTATATCTTCGTCGTGATCGTGCCCAAAATCGACGGGCCTATTATCGTAAATACCGTTGAGGCTATCGAAAAAACGATAACGGCGATAAGCATGAACTTATACGCGCCCATGTATTTTATGAGCTTGAAAAGCGTGGCCTTGAAATCTTTGGCGCTGCCGCGCTCCTTGCCCGTTGCAATTCCCCTCATCTGCATTTTACACCGCCTCCAATCCGAGCTGCGATGCGGCGATCTCGCGGTATACGCTGCACGATGAGAGAAGCTCGTCGTGCCTGCCGCGTCCCACGATGCGCCCCTCGTCGAGTACGAGTATTTCGTCCGCGTTCATTATCGTGCTGACTCTCTGCGCCACGATAATGACGGTCGCGTTTTTAACGTATCTGCGAAGCTCGCGCCTGAGCCTTGCGTCCGTCTTAAAGTCGAGCGCGGAGAAGCTGTCGTCGAAAATGTATATCGGCGCCTTTCTGAGTATTGCGCGCGCGATGCCGAGCCTCTGACGCTGGCCGCCCGACACGTTCGAGCCGCCCTGGGCTACGGGAGAGCGTATGCCCTCCTCCTTCTTCGCTACGAATTCCGCCGACTGCGAAACCTCTATCGCGCGGGCCATATCGTCCTCGGTCGCGTTCTCGTCGGCGTATCTTAAATTCGATTCTATCGTGCCCGAGAAAAGCGTGCCCTTCTGCGGCACGTATCCTATCTCGCGCCGAAGCTCGCTCTGCTTTAAGTTTCGCACGTCGACGCCGCCCACGCGAACAGAGCCGCCCGTCACGTCGTAAAAGCGGAGTATGAGATTTAAAAGCGTCGTCTTGCCGCTTCCCGTCGCGCCGATTATCGCCGTCGTGCGTCCCGGACGCGCAGAGAAGCTTATATCGTGAAGCACGTCGTTTTCCGCCTCGCCGTATCTGAACGAAACGTGCTCGAACTCGACCGTGCCTCTTTCGTCCCCGCGCATCGAAAGCGCGTCCTCTCTATCCACGATAGACGGCGCGCACGAGAGCACTTCGTATACGCGGTCGCCCGCTACGCTCGCGCGCGGCACCATTATGAACATTACGGAGATTATAAAGAACGACATGATTATATGCATCGCGTACTGTAAGAACGCCATAACGTCGCCTACCATGAGCTCGCCCGCGTTTATCCTGCCCGCGCCCGTCCAGAGGACTAAAAGCATCGTAAGGTTCATTATGAGCATCATCGAGGGCATCATTACGACGATTACGCGGTTTACGAAAAGATTTGTCTTCATAAGCGCCGTATTCGCGTCGTCGAAGCGCTCATGCTCGAAATCCTCCGCGCCGAACGCACGCGTGACCGTAACGCCCGTAAGATTCTCGCGCGCCACGAGGTTCAGTTTATCTATGAGCGACTGAATTATTTTGAATTTCGGCATCGCGACGAGGAATACGACGATTATCATCGCAATAAGTATGCCCACGGAGAGCACGATCGTCCACGTCATGGAAAGAGAGCGGCTTATAACCATCACAACGCCGCCTACGCCCATTATCGGCGCGTATATCATTATGCGCATGGCCAGCGTCGTGACGAGCTGTATCTGCGTTATATCGTTGGTCGTGCGCGTGATGAGCGAAGCCGTGGAGAATTTGTCGAATTCCGAATTTGAAAAGCTTTCGACCTTCTTGAAAAGATCGCTTCTAAGATCGCGCGCGACTCCGGCGCTTACGCGCGACGACAGAAAGCCCACGCCTATTGCCGCCGCAACGCCTATGAGCGATATTAAAAGCATCAGCGCACCGCTTCTGTATATAAAGTCCATCTGCGCCCGGTCGGGGTCGCCTCCGGCGCGCGCGTAAAGCGAACGCACGAGGTACACGGCGTTCTGTTCGCGCACCGATTCCGCCGAAAGCATAGCTTCGCCGCGAGCCGACTCCACGCGCGCGCCGTCGCTTACGTCAAGCGATAAGGCGGCGTCCGCGTCAAAGCCTTCCGGCGCGCCCGCAAGGATGAAAAGCGTCTGCGCCGCGTTCGTGACCGCGCCCTCCAGTGACGCCGTGTCCGCGTCACCGTTTAAGACGTAAATTCCCGCGTCCGTTTCGCTTTCGGAATATGACGAGGCGATAGCGTCCGCGTCCTCCGTGCCGCTTACGCTTAAAAGAAGGGACAGCGACTCCGCGTCGATGCGCTTTGGCGCAAGCGTTTCAACGCCCGCGCGCTGTATGCCCGTATTTACGATGTTCGCCATGTAGTTTGGCAGATTTAAATCGCACATCGCCTGCGTGAACAAAAGCGCGAGCGACAGTATGACGATACCGAGATACGGCTTTAAGTATCCTATGAGCTTAAGCAGCTTCGACACCTCCCAACAACGCATAAATCAAGATATTGTAATAATTATTTCAAACAAGACCCAAATTGTCAATAAGCCGTTTAATTGCAAGCGTTTATCCCGCTCAGTCTGAAATAAGCTTTTCAAGCAGCGCAATCAGCATATCTTTTTCGTCCTCCGTAAGGCTTTTGCAAAACTGCGCCGCCGCCGTCTTACGTTCGTCCGCGACCTCGTACGCGCGTGCGCGCCCCTTTTCGGTAAGTACGATAAGCGTAGAGCGCTTGTCCTCGGGATTTGCCCTGCGCTCGATATAGCGGTCGCCCTCCAGGCGGTCTATCTGCTCCGAAAGCGAGGACGGGTTTATCCCCAGCTCCTTTGCTATATCCTTCTGACGTATGCCGCCCTCACCCGCGTCGAGAAGTATCATAAGTATGAGCTCCCTGTGGAAAAACGGCGCAGGCGGCCTGTGACCGAAGGGATGATGAAATCCCGGAGGCGGCATCTTGTGGCCGAGCCTTTCGGCCATATGCGGCCCCATCCTGTGCATACCGTGCGGCGGCATATCGCCCATACGCGCGTCGTAAGCGGCGAACATGCTCATGCGCGCCTTGTGCCCCGTTTTTCTCAGCTTTTCAATTATTATCTGCTCCTTTGTCTTTGCCATGCATATCTTCCTTTCAGTACATTTAATTCGGTACCGAATTAAATGTACATCACATGCCTTGTTGCGTCAAGTAGTTCGGTACCGAATTAAATAAATGTTCACAAATACGAAAAGCGCCGGAAAACCTTCGTTTCCCGGCGCAGAAGCCGTCATGTATTATTTTTTCATCATAACGTAGGTGTAGTATATGAACATTATGAACCAGAAGCCCGCGAGCACGAACATTCCGTAAAAGAGTATCTGCGAATAGAACAGCGAAACTATAAGGCAGGCCGCGAATATCGCGGGCGCGATGAAGAGCGGCGGATATTCCGCGTTCATCGAGGCTATGTGCTTCGACGTCTTCGACTTCGTCAGTCTGCCCTGATTCTTCTTCGACATAGCGATGACTATACATTCCAAGACGACGAGCGCGATGAATATTATAAGAAAGCCGATCTCGAACGGCTTTACCGCCGAAAGAAGCGACCCCTCGACGCCCGCGCTTACAAATCCCAGCTTGTACATGAAGAACAACAGCGCGCTGCCTATCGCCGCCGTGAGCGAAACTGTGAAGAACTCTCTTACGTACAGCTTGTATATCATATAAATAAGGAACCATACGGGGATCACGACGTACATGAGCTTAATCGCCGCAACGTCGTACTTATATATCAGCGCCGAAGCCGCGAAGAATACGATGAACGTCGCAAGCGTATTGCCGCCCGTTACTACCTTGTACTCCTCGTCCGTCTTTCTTACGCGCCGCACGATGAAAAATACAAGCGACGCCGCAAGCAGGCCGATTGATACGTAGAATATAACCTTTATCGCCGTAAATCCAAGCACGATGTTCGTTAATCCCGTTATTGAATTGTAAAGGAACATCAAAATGAAAATATACGCAACCGATAAAGCCAAAAGAGCAAGCAGTCTCGAGCCTATGACGTTGTCCTTTCGCTGCTTTTCGTCTTCAACGATTATTTTCTTTTCGCTTCTTCTCGCCAAGAATATTCACTCCTTTATAAGTTGTGCGTTATATGCATGATAACGGCCTGTGCGGCCAAAGCCGCCGTTTCAAGCCGCAGCACGCGGCTGCCGAGTCCCGTGACGCGCGCGCCGTGCGACGACGCGTATTCGGCCTCCGCCGGTGAAAATCCGCCCTCGGGCCCCACAAAAAGCGCCGCCGTGCGAATATTGCGCGTGACCGCGTCGTCAATCCTGCCGCTTTTTTCTTTTTCGTGAAGAAAAACCACCGTGCCGCATCCTTCGGCCTCTTTTATCGCCGCTTCAAACGTAAATATGCCCGAGACCTCCGGTATTATCCCGCGTCCGCACTGCTTTGCCGCCTCAAGCGCCGTCTTTTGCCACTTTTTAAGCTTTTTTTCGACCTCGCGCGCGTCCTTCGGGCATTTTGCCACGCTGTTTTCACCCTCGAACATAACGATGCGCGAAACGCCGAGCTCCACCGATTTCTGAATTATAAAATCGGCCTTGTCGCCCTTGGGGAGCGCCAAAAAGAGTGTGAGTGTAATCGACGGTTCGGCTGTGTTCTCCCTTTTTTCAAGAATATCGCAGACCACGCTGTCGCGCGTGATTTGTGAAATCCTGCAGATATAGTCGTTTTTCATGCCGTCGCACACCGTTATCACGTCGCCCGTTTTATGGCGCAGCACCTTTGAAATGTGCGAAACGTCGTCCGTATCTATTATTATTTTGTCGTTTCCTATTTTAAAAGGTTCCGCAAAAAATTTCGGCAATGAAAAAACCCCTGTCTTCATGCATACAGTTTATTATACTAAACCTGATATGATTTGTCTATATTTTTATCGCCGCGCCGAAAATTTCACTTTTTCATCACAATAGCGCACCAGTCGGACAGGGCGCTTCTTTTGACAGTCGAAAATCCCGCGGCGCAAAGCTTCTCTTCGACCTCATCTGCGCGCTGCGAGATGAGCCCCGACACGATGAGCGTGCCGCCCGGCTTTAAGAACTCGTAAAGCCTGTCTCTCATGGCTATAATCACGTCTGCCACGATATTGGCCGCCACGACGTCGTATCCTCCGCCGATGGCGCGGCAGAGCGATTCATCCTCGATGATGTTTCCGTAATGCGTTGTAAAGCGCTGTCTTTCTATGCCGTTCTTTACGGCGTTTTCAAGCGCGGTCTTCGCGCTGTGCTCCTCTATGTCGACGGCGGTGACTTCGCCCGCGCCCAAAAGCGCAGCCGCGATGCCTAAAATTCCCGTGCCGCAGCCCATGTCGAGCACGCGGTCGCCTTGTTTTACCACATCCTCAAGCGCCATAAGGCAGAGCTTCGTCGTGTGGTGCGAGCCCGTGCCGAAGCTTGACGCGGGGTCTATCTCAAGAATTATTCTGCCGTCCTCGGGCGTGCATTCCTCCCACGAGGGCTTAACGGTAAAGCGGCGTCCCACGTCGAACGGCTTGAAATACTGCTTCCAGTTGCCGTCCCAATCCTCCTCGCGCACATTTGAAAGCTCGATTTCAAGCCTTCCGTATGCGCCATTGGGATCGCCTTCCTTAAGCGCACGCACCTCGCCCGATACCGTGTCGAGCATTGCCCTGCCCTGCGCGTCGTTCGTAAGATAAAGCTTTACCTTCGATTCGGCGTTCGACATTGTCCGCATAAGCTCGTCGTCCACGTAGTCCCAGCGCGGGGTCGTATCCTTTAAAAAGTCACGAAAATCCTCGGCGTCCTCGATTACGAAGCCCTGTACCCCCGCCATGATAAGGCGCGCGGTGAGTATCTCTATGCCCTCGGTCGAGGTATATATTACAGCCTCGATAAAATCCATTTTTATTCCCTTTCCGGTCCAAAAGGCCTAAAGAAAAGCGGCTTTCGCCGCGTTTTCTTGATGTATATTTTAAGGCTTATAAAAGCCACAGACGCTTCGCGTCCTCCTCAAGCTGCGCCCTGTAATCGGGATGCGCAACGCTTATAAGCGCGCGTGCGCGCTCGCGAAGCGTAGCGCCGCGGAGAGCGGCGATGCCGTACTCGGTGCATACGAAGTCCACGTCGTTTCTCGAAAGCGATACTACCGCGCCCTCGGGATGTATAGACTGTATATTCGAAATGCGCTTTTTCGAGCCGTCGGGCTGCTTTATGTCGCGCGTCGAGTGAAGCGCGATTATCGAGCGGCCGCCCTTAGATTCCTTTGCGCCGATTATCGTCTCCGTCTGTCCGCCCGTACCCGATATCTGGCGCGTCTGGATGGCCTCGGAGCAGCACTGTCCCATGAGGTCTACCTGAAGCGTCGTATTTACGGATACGAAGTTGTCGTTTCTCGAAACTACCTCCGGCAGGTTTACATAAGCCACCGCCAGATGGAGTATGTTCATATTGTTGTCAACGTAATCGAAGAGCTCCTTCGTGCCCGCCGAGAACGAAGTGACTATCTTGTTTCTGAAGTAATTCTTTCTTCTGTTCGTAACGGCGCCGCACTCGCACAGGTACATAAGGCCGTCGTTGAACATCTCGGTATGTATGCCGAGGTCCTTTTTGTGCGCAAGCTCCATAGCGCAGGCCGACGGGATGCCGCCGATGCCTAACTGTATCGTGTCGCCGTCGTTTACCATTTCCGCGATGGCGCGGCCTATCTGTCTGTCTATTTCCGACGGATTGGGCTTCTGCGCGTAGAAAATCGTCTTTTCGTCGGAGTTGTATATCGCAGTAACCTCGGAAATGTGAAGATGCGTATCTCCGAACGTGCGCGGGCAGGCCTCGTTTACCTCAACGATGATCTCGTCGGCATACTTCTGCCACATTCTCGGCGCAAGGCCGTTCGTAGCGGTTGAAAAATAGCCGTGCTTGTCCATCGGAGAAACGGAAACTACCATTCGCCTAATGGGGCGGTTTATGCGCTTTAAATGATATATAACGTCCTTCGCGGAATTGCGAAGGTGTACGGGAACGTAAGCGGAGCGTCCCTGCGTCTGAAGCGGGGAGTAATTGCGGCCGAAGAAGGTGCTCTCAACGTGCGCAAGCTCGCTGTATTCGGGCTCGAAGAACTTGGGCGTGAACGTGATGTTGCCCATCTGCACGCAAAGTCCCTTTACCTTGCCCTGCGCCTCGTGAAGGCGCTTTAAAAAAGTCTGCGGCTCCGCACTGTTGTTTATAATGGATATATACTCGCCGTCCTCGAGCATCTCATAAACGTGCTCGATGGTAGTGAGCTTCTTTTTATACATATCCTGATACGTCATATTATATCATTCCTATATTCAGATTTTTTTATTTCGCCATTTGGCCGCGTGCTGCCTGCCGCCAAATGACGAACGTAAATTTTTATCCGCCTCAGATGAGCCAGAGCCGCTTTGCCTGCTCCGTAAGCTCGTCTCTGTAATCGGGATGCGCGATATTTATAAGCGACTGCGCGCGCTCGCGAAGCGTCGCGCCGCGAAGCGCCGCCATACCGTACTCGGTGCACACGAAGTCGATGTCGTTCCTCGCAAGCGATATTACCGTGCCGGCGGGATGAACCGGAAGTATCGTCGAGATGCGCTTTTTCGAGCCGTCGGGCTGCTTTAATTCGCGCGTCGAATGGAGCGCAATGACGGAGCGTCCGCCGTGCGCCTCCTTTGCGCCGATTATCGTCTCGGTCTGTCCGCCCGTGCCGGATATCTGCTCCGTGAGCACGGCCTCTGACGAGCACTGACCCATAAGGTCTATGGCGAGCGTCGTATTGACTGAAATTATATTGTCGTTCTTAGAAAAGTTCGCGGGATGGTTCACATAGAGCGCGTCAAGATGAATCATGCCGGGATTGTCGTCCACAAAGTCGAATACTTCCTTTGCGCCTGATGAAAACGCCGCTACGATCTTGTTTTTAAATAAGCTCTTCTTTTTATTCGTTATGGCGCCCGCGTTATAAAGGTTCATAAGGCCGTCGTTGAACATCTCGGTATGTACTCCGAGGTCGCGCTTATTCACAAGCCCGTTTGCGCATCCCGAAAGTATGCCGCCGATGCCTAACTGTATCGTGTCGCCGTCATGCACGAGATCGGCGATCATGCCGCCTATCTCTTTGTCCTCGTCCGTAGGAGGGGGCGAGGGATAATAATTTATCTTGTTGTCGTGCGAATTATAAATGTAATCGACCTCGGAAATGTGAATATAAGTATCTCCGAAGGTGCGCGGGCAGGCTTCGTTCACTTCAAGTATGACCTTGCAGCCGTAAGAAAGATACGTGCGCATCGCAAGGGCGCACGAGCCGGAACAGAAGTATCCGTGTTTATCCATGGGAGTGACCGCTATTATAACGTAGTTCATAGGACGGGATATCTGCTTCAGATGATATACCGTATCGACGCCTCTGTTCCTCAGATGCATCGGTATGTACGATGCACGCCCGCTCCTTTGCAGGGGTACGCGTGTTCTCGGAAAGAACGGGCTTGAAAAATCGCATAGGTCGGCATATTCGTCCTTATATATCTCGGAAAACCGGATCGTGGTGAAGGTGGCCTGAATATGAAGATTCTTTCTCACGCCCTTGAGCCTGTGCAGGAACGTAAGGAACGTTCTCGGCTCCGCGCTCGATGTAAGACAGAAGATATAATCGCCGTCGCTTAACATTGCGTAAACGTCGTCGAGCGTTCTTTGCTTCTCACGGTACATTTTCTCGTAGTTCATGGCTGCACGTTCCTTTCGGGGGTCGTTGGCTTTGAAATTTTTTACTGTCTGATACATGATTTTGGCGGCGCGCGGTGCGCGCCGCCAAAAAACGGAAAGCGTATTTCGGATCAGAGGAGCCAGAGTCTCTTAGCCTGCTCTTCGAGCTCTGCTCTGTAATCGGGATGAGCGATGTTTATCATGGAACGAGCGCGCTCTTTTAACGTTGCGCCGCGGAGTGCAGCTGCGCCGTACTCGGTAACAACGAAGTCAACGTCGTTTCTCGTAAGCGAAACAACGGTGCCCTGCGGCTGTACGGGGAGTATGGTGGAGATGCGCTTCTTCGAGCCGTCGGGCTGCTTTAACTCACGGGTGGAATGGAGAGCGATTATCGACTTGCCGCCCTTCGATTCCTTAGCGCCGATGATGGTCTCGGTCTGGCCGCCCGTACCGGAGATCTGGTTCGTAAGAATAGCCTCGGATGCGCACTGGCCCATAAGGTCTACCTGGAGCGTGGTGTTTACGGAGATAACATTGTCGTTTCTTGCGAATACTTCGGGGCTGTTTACGAATGCTACCTGAAGGTGGAGTACGTTCGGGTTGTCGTCGATGAAGTCGTAAACGTCCTTAGAGCCTGCGGAGAACGAGGTAACGAACTTGTTCTTGAAGTAGTTCTTCTTCCTGTTCGTGATAGCGCCGTTCTTGGCAAGGAATACGAGACCGTCATTGAGCATCTCGGTGTGAACACCCAGGTCCTTCTTGTTTACAAGCTCCTCAGCGCATGCGGACGGGATACCGCCGATACCTAGCTGTACGTTGTCGCCGTCGTTGACCATCTCGGCGATCATCTTGCCTATCTCTCTGTCCTGATCCGACGGCGGGATCTTGGGAAGGTAGTTTATCTTGTTGTCTTCGGAATTGATTATGTAGTCTACCTCGGAGACGTGGATGTAGGTATCGCCGAAGGTACGCGGGCAAGCCTCGTTTACCTCAACTACGATCTTGCAGCCATATTCGAGGAACATACGCATAGCCATTGCCGTGGAGCCGGAGGTGAAGTAGCCGTGCTTATCCATCGGAGATACGTCGAGTACAACGTAGTTTATCGGCTGGCCGATGTGCTTTAAGTGATAGATAGCGTCCTTACCGCTGTTGCGAAGGTGCAGCGGAATGTAGAACGCGCGTCCCTGTCTCTGAAGGGGCGTGAAGTGACGCGGGAAGAAGGAGCTTACAAAATCGCCTATCTCGGAATACTCTTCCTGGAAAACCTGTGCCTTTAAGCTGGTAAGACCCATCTGGAAGTGAAGATCCTTTACTTTTCCCTTTAATTCATGCAGATGTGCGAGAAACGTTCTCGGCTCGGCGCTTGAATTGAGGCAGTAGATATAATCTCCGTCTTTAAGTAAAGAATAAACGTGGTCTAAAGTCGTAAATTTCTGCCTGTACATTTCCTCGTAGCTCATTATTTAATCCTCCATTATAATAAATCTGTTATTATTTTTTATAAAACGTATCAAATAAGATACCATCTTTTAGCTTCCTCACGAAGCATGTCTCTGAAATCGGGGTGAGCGATATTTATAAGCGACAACGCTCTTTCCTTGAGGCTTGCTCCTCTGAGAGCCGCCATGCCGTACTCGGTGCATACGAAATCGATATCATTTCTCGAAAGCGTGACCGGCGTACCTGTCGGCAGTGTGGGCACTATCGTCGATATACGCTCTTTCGTGCCGTCGGGACGTTTAAGCTCGCGCGTTGCGTGCAGCGCTATGACCGAGCGTCCGCCCGGCGATTCCTTTCCTCCCACCGTCATGTCACCCTGTCCGCCTATGCCCGATATCTGAAGCTGTCCTATAGCCTCGGACGCCGTCTGTCCCATAAGGTCGACCATAAGACCCGCGTTTATCGCAACGAAGTTCTCGTTCCTCTTAACGACCCACGGTGAATTGGTAAATGTGGAGCTTAAGTGAAGCACTCCGGGATTGTTGTCGATATAATCGTACGTTTCCTTACACCCCTGGGTGAAGGAAGTCACTATTACATTCGGAAAGTAATTCTTCTTTCTGTTTGTAACAGCTCCGGCGTTTATAAGCTCTACAAAGCCGTCGTTCAGCATCTCGGTATGTATTCCCAGGTCTTTTTTGTGCTTAAGCTCCGAAACGCACGCCGAAGGTATCCCGCCGATGCCAAGCTGCAGCGTGTCGCCATCGTTTACTATTTCGGCTATCGCCCTGCCTATCTGCCTGTCGGTCTCCGAGGGCTGTACGCGCGGAAGATAAACTATCTTGTGATCCTCGCTTTCATATATCATGTCGACCTCGGATATATGAAGGTGCGTATCTCCGAACGTACGCGGACAGGCTTCATTGACTTCGACAATGACTCTGTCAGCATACTCAATGAACTCGCGGTAATATCCTGCCGTGGAGCCGGTGGAAAAATAACCGTGCTTATCCATCGGTGATACGGTGAATATTGCGATGTTCATAGGCTGTCCGGTGCGCTTCAGCCTGAATATGGAGTCACGCCCGGTTGTGTGAAGATGCGCGGGCATCAGCGAGGCCATGCCCTCTTCGTTGAGCCTTCTGTAGTTCTTCGAGAAAAACGCGCTCTCTATCGTATATAGGTCGCGATATTTTTCGTTGAACATCGGCGCGTTGCTCGTAAGCTGATTGAAGTGCATCGTTATGCCGTGCCGCTTGCCGTGCAGCGTGTGAAAATAATTGAAAAACGTAAGCGGTTCACACGATGCGGAGCCGCAAAAGATGTAATCTCTGTCCTTTATCGAATCGTATACGCCTTCGATCGTCGTAAGCTTCTTTAAATATTGCTCTCTGTAAGACATCTTTCCTCCGTTCTGCGGCCGCGCTCTACATGAGGTACCATTTCTTGGCCGCAGCCGTAAGCTCGTCTCTGAAGTCCGGATGGGCAATACTTATAAGTGCCGTCGAACGCTCCTTGAGGCTTGCTCCGCGAAGAGCCGCGATGCCGTATTCCGTTACCACGAAGTCTACGTCATTTCTCATAAGCGAGATGGCCGTTCCGCTCGGATGAACGGGACATATGTTCGATACGCGTTTTTTCGTGCCGTCCTTCTGCTTTAATTCTCGCGTCGAATGAAGCGCAACTATCGACTTGCCGCCTAAGGATTCCTTCGCGCCCACGGCCGTATCCGTCTGACCGCCTACGCCGGAGATCTGGTTCGTGCCGATAGCCTCGGACGAGCACTGACCCATAAGGTCTATCGCAAGCGTCGTATTTATCGAAACGAAGTTGTTGTTCCTCGAAATTATCGCCGGATTGTTTACGTATGCCGAACGCAGATGAAGTATGTTCGGGTTGTTGTCGATATAGTCGTAAACGTCCTTGGAGCCCATGGAGAACGTGGTGATTATCTTGTTTCTGTAATAATTCTTTTCCGTGTTGGTGATAGCGCCCGATTTCAGAAGATGAACGAGGCCGTCGTTTAACATTTCCGTATGGATGCCCAGGTTCTTCTTCTTTTCAAGCTCTACCGCGCACGCGGTGGGTATGCCGCCTATGCCAAGCTGCAGAGTGTCGCCGTCGTTAACGAGTCCCGCTATTGACTTGCCGATTATGCGGTCAGTCTCGCCCGGTTCTCTTACGGGGAGATATATAATTTTGTTGTCCTCGCTGTCGATTATCGTATCGACTTCGCTTATATGTATATAAGTGTCGCCGAAGGTGCGCGGATTGCTCTCGTTTACCTCGACTATGATGTGGTCCGCGTATTCAACGAGGTCGCGGATGTTTATCGCGGTCGAGCCGGAGGTGAAGTAGCCGTGCTTATCCATAGGCGATACGGTGAGCACCATAAAGTTTATACGGCGTCCCGTGTACTTATAGCGATAAAGCGGATCGAGGCCGGCGTTCCTTAAATGCATCGGCATGTAGGTCGCGCGACCCGTCTTCTGCAGCGGGGTGAGGTATCTGGGGAAAAACAGGCTCTCAAAGCTTATGAGGTCCGCGTACTCGTCGTCGCATATCGTCTGTCTTTCGGAGGAAAGGCCGGCGTACATCACGAGGCCGTGAAGCTTGCCGCTCATCTCGTGCAGATGGCGCTTGAACGTCAGCGGCTCGGCGCTTGCCTCGCACGTCCAGATAAAATCTCCGTCTTTAAGCAGCGCATAGGCTTCGTCGAGCGTTTTTTTCTTTTTTTTATACTCTTCGTAGATTCCCATGTGTTTGCTTCCTTTATATTGAATTTATATTGAATTTTTGATTACATGAGGTACCATTTCTTAGCGCCCTCTTCGAGCTCTGCTCTGAAGTCGGGGTGAGCTATGCTGATAAGAGCCTTCGAACGCTCCTTTAAGCTTGCGCCGCGAAGTGCAGCCATGCCGTACTCGGTGCATACGAAGTCTACGTCGTTTCTCATAAGCGAGATAACGGTGCCTGCCGGATGAACGGGCGTGATGTTCGATACCATCTTCTTCGAGCCGTCGGGCTGCTTTAACATTCTCGTGGAGTGAAGCGCGATTATCGACTTGCCGCCGGGAGATTCCTTCGCGCCTACCGCGGTCTCGGTCTGGCCGCCTACGCCGGAGATCTGGTTCGTGCCGATAGCCTCGGACGCGCACTGGCCCATAAGGTCTATCTGGAGGCACGAGTTAACGGAAATAACGTTGTCGTTGCGTGCGAATACCTTCGGGTTGTTCGTGTATGCAACGTCGAGATGCAGGATGTTCGGGTTGTCGTCTATGTAATCGTAAACGTCCTTCGTACCCATGGAGAACGTGGTGATTATCTTGTTGGGGAAGTAATTCTTCTTCTTGTTGGTGATCGCGCCGGCCTTTGCGAGATATACAAGACCGTCGTTTAACATTTCGGTGTGAACGCCCAGGTCCTTTCTTACGGCAAGCTCACGAGCGCACGCGGTGGGGATACCGCCGATGCCGAGCTGGATGTTGTCGCCGTCCTTTATGAGGTCGGCTATCTGCTTGCCTATTGCCTTATCGTCTTCGTCGGGCTCTTTAATGGGCATATAGATTATTTTGTTGTCCTCGGAATGGATTATTGCGTCAACCTCGGAAATGTGGATGTAGGTGTCGCCGAAGGTACGCGGTGCGTTCTCGTTTACCTCAACGATTACCTTGTCGGCATAGTCCATCCACGTTCTGTGGTAGCACGCGTAGGAGCTCGAGGTGAAGTAGCCGTGCTTGTCCATGGGGGATACGGCAAGAACGTATGCGTTCACGCGCTGATTCGTTATGTTCTTGTAGCGGTATTCGGGGTCAACGCCGATGTTTCTTAAATGCGACGGCATGTAGGTAGACATGCCCATTCTCTGAAGAGGCGTTAAGAAACGCGCGAAGAACGAGCTCTGCACGTTCCACATATCCGCGTACTTGGGATCGTATGCCGGCACGTTTGCGAGTGCAAGGTTAATGTGCATCGTAAGATTGTGAAGCTTGCCGTGCATCTCGTGTATGTGCTTTAAAAAGGTCACCGGTTCCGCCGTTGCGGTACCGGCGTAGAACAGGTCTCCGTCCTTCAACATGCTGTACGCGCCTTCAAGCGTAGTCAGCTTCTTTTGGTATTCGCTCTGATAGTCCATCTTTGCCCTCCGTAAATTTATTTTGTTTTATCTTTGACTGTTAATTATGCATCCCGCAGAGGGTCTGCCCTCAAAAAAGCCGCGGGACATAGCTTCATAACAAAGAGACTGCTGCACCTTGGCACAGTCTCATACATTATAAAATATATCGTAATATACCCGTCAAGTCAAGACCGATATTTAATTACCCCTTCTAATTTTTATATGAAAAAACATGCTTTACGCTATGCAAAAAAACGAATTGCAGCCCTTTTACCGGCGCTCGAAAAGCGTCTCGAAGCTTGTCTTGCCCGACGGCTTAATGCCCGTGACCACAATCCTTTTGTCGTCCTCGCCCTTCATTATGCTCATTTCCTCGCCCTTTCGAAGCTCTGAAAGGAAACGGATGACCATGCGCGAAAATCCGCGGTCGAAGTCGTCGCCCGTGAACGTATCGGTGGCGAACGGCGCGTAGCACGTGTTGTTGACGTGACCCAGCACGTCCGTTTCGTTGCGGCGGACGACGCGCTTTTCGTATTCCGTAAGCTTAAGGTCGTGCACAATCTCAAACGAGGGATTTTTAACGGGGCACGGCTCGTCGGAGAACTCGCGCGTAAGCGGCGTGCTCAAATCCTCGGGATAGAGCGCGCGGCGCTCCTTTAAGTCGACGGCCATATAGTAATTTACCATGCTGAAAATGAGGCCGCCCTTCGAGTCGGTAAATCTGTAATTGCATACGATAAGGCGTCCCTGCGGCGGCGCGGGCCAGTATTCGCCGTTTACGTATCCCTCGTACGCAAGGCCCCTTTCGCCGAATTCGCATACGCTGTCCACCATCATAACGACGCGCCCGCTTTTCATAAGGTCGCGAACGTAAAAGCCGCTCGATATGCTCCACTCCTCCGCTATCGCCTGCGCCACTCTGAGGCACGACGTCGGATTGAAGGAGCCGTCCTTCATGTAATCGTAGGATAAAGTGCTTATTTTCGACGTGTATATTTTCCCTGCCATATCTTCCTCCAAATAAACTATAATATATGATTATATCGCAAAATCAGCGCCTTTGTAAACAATTGCGTCCGTCGTCTTTCAAATTCCGTCTTTTTGGACGAATTTTTTCCTTATTATATATATGCCGTTCATCCGCGCCCCTCACGTTAGCTTTTTGCCCGGCATAAGAGCGCATCCGGAATAATATTTTTATAATGAACAATTATAAACAAAATCACGTCTTTTTTGTAAGTAAACAAAAAAACAGCTTGACAAACAAGCCGCTTGAGATTACAATACAACTGTACTATTCGTTATAGTACAGTTAATACGGCAAAGGAGGTGCAGCGAGTGATAGATATCGACGTAAAAAGCCGTGTGCCCATCTATAAGCAGATATACAACCAGATAGAGACGCTTGCTCTCACGGGCGTATACGAACCGGGGCGGCAGATAATGTCCGTCCGTCAGCTCGCAAAGCTCATCGGAATAAACCCGAACACGATAATAAAGGCGTATTCCGAGCTTGAGCAAAACGGCATAATATACTCCGTGCCCGGACGCGGAAGCTTTATCTCGTCGGACCTTAAAACGGTAAGCAGGGAAAAGCAGAGCGAGGTACTTTCGGCGCTCGGCTCGGCCGCAGGCGCCGCGGCGTCGCTCGGAATATCGGAGGACGCGGCTCTGGAGTGCATAAGAGACGCATATAAAAAGGCAAAAGAGGTGGAAAAATGATACAGGCAGTAAGCGTAAGCAAGACCTTTCCCGGCGTAAAGGCCATAGACAACCTTACGTGCACCATAGGAAAGGGCTCCATATACGGACTTATCGGCTCGAACGGCAGCGGCAAGTCAACGCTTCTTCGCATGCTCTCGGGCATATACAAGCCCGACAGCGGTCTTATAAAGATCGACGACAAGCCCGCATTTGAAAACACGTACAACAAGGGACGCACGTTCTTCTTATCGGACGACCCGTTCGTTATCTCGAATTATTCAATAAAGGACATGGCGCGCTATTATAAGATATTCTACCCCAACTGGAGCGACGAGCGTTTTACGGAGCTTCTTAATATCTTCAAGCTGCCGCCCAAGCGCCCGATAAAGAACTTTTCAAAGGGTATGCAGAAGCAGGCGGCCATACTTTTAGGCATGTCCACGCGCCCCGACTATTATTTCTTCGACGAGACGTTCGACGGGCTCGACCCCGTTATGCGCCATCTCGTGAAGCGCCTTTTAATGGAGGAGATAGCCGAACGCGAGGTCACGGTGCTTATGACGTCGCACAATCTGCGCGAGCTTGAGGACATGTGCGACCATATCGGACTTCTGCACAAGGGACGCATCATCTTCGAGCGCGACATAGACGACATGCGCCTGTCCGTTCACAAGGTACAGATGGCATTCCGCGAGCCGCCGCCGAAGGAGGCCTTCGACAAGCTCGGATACATGCACTTCGAGCAGCGCGGCAGCGTTATCCTTATGATAATGCGCGGCGGCGAAGACGAGATCATGGAGAGCATGAAGGCGTTCGACCCCGTAATACTCGAAATAATCCCCCTCACGCTCGAGGAGGTATTTATATACGAAATGGAGGTGGCAGGCTATGACCTCGAAAAAATGCAGTAACGGCGCGCTCGTAAAAGAAAATCTGCGCCGCTTCTGGTGGATTGCCGCGCTGTATTTCATCGCGCTGTTCTTCGCGATACCGTTCAGGCTCCTGGTATCGCTTCAAAGCATAGAAAACGAGCTTGTATGGGCCGCAGAGGAGGCCGCCCGTCAGGGCGTGCGCGTCTCGGACGTATACACGTACGACCTTTTTAACTTTACCGGCGGAGCCGAGGCCGTTGCCTTCTTTATAATACCGGTGTTCATAGCGGGCCTTCTCTACTCGTATATGAACAAAAGAAAGAGCATGGACACGATACACGCGCTGCCGATAAAGCGCATGAAGCTTTTTTCGCTCAACGCGCTCTCGGGCGTGGTGCTCTATACGCTGCCGCTCGTGATAACGTGCATAATAAGCGCGATAATCATAACGAGCGCGGGACTCTGGCCCTATATCCCCGCGTGGCAGATGCTTCTGTGGTTCGTTCAGTCGATGCTTTCGTTATCGGTATTCTTCGCCATCGCGTGCTTCTTCTCGGTGCTTGCGGGCAACGTGCTCGTAATGGCGATACTTACCTACATTTTCTCGTCGCTGCCCATGATATTCTACGGTGCGGTAACGGGAACGGCGTCGATATGGATGTACGGCTTCAGCACGCCGTCCGACATGCCCCTGCTTATGGACATAACGCCCTCGTTTTACGTGTTCAGGAGCGCAGTGGACATGATCGACCCCGAAAAGGCGCCGCTCATCGCCGTGGGATACCTCATTTTCGCAGTCGTGATGTACCTTCTCGCGTGCCTGCTCTATCAGAACAGACGAAGCGAGAACACGACCTCGACGATAGCCTTCGGCGCGGCAAAGCCGATAATAAAGTATATCCTTTCGATACTTTTCGCAATACTCTTCGGCTCGATAATATATCTGCTGGGCGGCGCGAACAATATCGTCAATCTGATCGTGGGATATCTCGTCGGCGCGGCGATAGCGTACCTTATAATTCACGCAGTTATCCATAAGGATATACGCGCCATAAAAACGGGCAAACGCGGCCTTATCATACTGCTTGTCGTAATATTCGCGGGCTCGATGGCGCTCATGTTTGACGCGGGCGGATATCAGAGGCGCGTGCCCGACCCCGACGACGTAAGCGCGATATACTTCGACCCCATGGGCTACCGCAACTGCGGCCCGGAGTACGGCACGGGATATAAGACGCCCGAAAATAAGGAGCTTATAAGAAAGATCCATCAGTCGTGCGTCGACGCGAAGTTCGGCTCTAACTACAGCTTCACGACCGGGCGCACGGAGGTTCCCCCGCTCTACTTTAAAACGCCCGACACGCCCGAAAAGTATACCGAGGGCGAGTATTACTACACGCTCAACACCGATATAAAGTACGACCTGGGCGGCCGTGAGCTTACGAGAAATTATTCGCTCACGCCCGAGGCGTTCGAGACGTACCTGCCCCGCCTGCTTGCAAGCGAGGAGGGAAAGCGCAACACCTTCGCGATACTCAACGAGGAGATGTTCGTATACCCCGACAATCTCACAATATCCGACGTTTACGGAAACGCGCATCTTATCAAGGACCGCGGTCAGATAAAGCTCATAATAGACGCGCTGAAGGCCGACGTTCTGGCCGACGAAACGCCGTTCTCGACCGAGCTTCAGAAGCCGTCCATAGGCAGCCTGGAATTCGTTGCGCTGCTCGTGGATAAGAACGGCGAGGTCGTATCAAACGGCGACTGCGACGTATACGACTACGCTTATCTGAGCGATTACACGGTCGACAGCGCAAGCACGAGCTACACCGTAAAACCCTACTACAGTAATACGATAGCGGCCGCGGCCGCATGCGGAGCCGAGCTTGCTCCGATGGACACGGCCGATATAAGCACCATACGCCTCTATCCGAACATAGACGCCTTCACCCCGCTTTCGGGCGAATGGACCGACAAGGATTACGAGGAGGATCACTCGATAATCATAACCGATCCCGCCGAAATAGCCGCGGTATACGGCGCGATGAGGGAATCCGCTCGCCTCGGCGCGTATTTTGAGCCTTCCTTCTATCAGTGCGAGGTCGTAACGCATAACGGAAACGCGGCGAACACGCTCTACTATGAGGTCGACGTGAGCGCCCTGCCCGATTTCGTGTTCGAGCGCATGGGTGTTATAAACCCCAGCTTAAATTAAGCCCACCCTTTAACCCTATTTTATAGACGTTCCGAAGGAGCCGCATAAAAACGGCTCCTTTGGGCATTTTACGGGCGCGGGCGCCGCTTTTTCGCCTATTTTTCAAATACGGGTTGACAATCGCCGCACAGATAATTAAAATATAAGTATACATATGATTTGTATGCTTATCGCGAAAGCGAAAGCTTAAAGCACACCCGGGGGATCCCGGAATAAATCTAAAAAACCTTCTTTTTTATAGTTTTACCGCTTGTTTCCTTTGTCTCTGAGGAGCCGCGCCTTTTGGCTGCGGCTCCTCAGGGCTTTTTACGCTTAATCAGCCCGTTGTATTAGTAAAACAGTATTTTGATAGTTAATTTTACATATTTATTGCCAATTTTCTTTTAATTCTTTTTTATTCTTGCGGAACGTATTTCATTAGCAATTATTTACTATATCTAATATGTCATTATTCTTAGAATGCACAATACCAGGTATCCATGCGATTATAAGTATAAAGTATTTATTTTTTCTACTACTTTTTTATTATTTTCTGCGACGTTTAACCCTAATACGTTCACAATTTGATAACATTTAGTCACTATTTATGAGCAACTCCTATACGTTTTTTTACAAAATACTTAATTTCAGTAATTCTACATTGTATAAATCCACCAAAAAACGCTTGACATTTGCCCCCGAACGATAGTATATTAAACTTATCAAATTACGCATGGAAAAACGTAAAAAACACGTGGAATTTTTGGAAAAATTCGAAAATCTCATGTAGTTTTTTGTAATTTGCAGGCGTAATCAACGCTTATTATACATTTTAATTATCAAAGGAGGGAATCTTTTATGTCAGAAGCTATTGCTTCAAAAGGCGTCAGCAATGGCACCAAATGGCGCGTTATGTTGGTCATCTTCCTCTTCTACTTCTTCAGTTTAGGATTTACCAACCAGTTCTTCAACGTTGCTCTTAACCCGATGATCACCGATATGGGTTGGGACGCAGCGCAGGGCTCCGCCATCTCGAACGCAATGTTCCTCGGTATGATCTGGTTCGTTTTCGTAGCCGGATTCTTACTCGACAAGTTCAGCGTTAAGAAGTTATACGTTTTGGAAATCTTCCTCGTAGGCGTGGTATTCGCATTACGCGGCGTTGCGCAGGGCTTCATCTTCTTCTATGTTCTGATGATACTCTACGGCGTACTCAGCGCATTCTATGTTCCTACCTGCGTTAAGCTCATCTCGCTCTGGTTCGACGGCAAGCAGATCGCACTTGCAAACGGTATACTTACCTCTGCAAGCCCCTGCGGACAGCTCGTTGCAAACGTTGCCGGCTGGAAGCTCGCAATGGCAATCGGCGGCTGGAAGACCATGTACGTCGTAACCGGTATCTGCTGCGTATTGGTTGCAATTCTCGCTATCTTCCTTGTTAAGGACAGAAAGAGTGAGGATGCGGCTCTTGCATCGGCAATACTTACGAGAGACGACCTTTCCTTCGGAAAGAACATCAAGGGTGTTGCATCAACGCCCAGCGTTTGGATTTATATCATCGCAAACGGCTTCTTCGTAGGCTTCGTTTATGCGATAATGGCGTTCCAGAACTACGTTTATCAGACTGACCCCGGATGGGGACTTGACCCGTCCGTATCAGGTACGATACCTGCATTCTCCAACTGCGTATCAATGTGCTGCTATGTACTTGTTCCGCTGCTCTTCGCAAGACTAGGAATTCAGAAGTGGTGGGGCGTTGCGGCTATATTCTGCGCTATCGGCGCAATCACGCTCGTTACCATCATGTGGTTCTCCTACAGCTACGTATACGCTTGCATTTCGATGGCAACGTCCGGCCTCTTATATGGCTGCTGCCTCCCGGCTCCGAAGGTACTCCTTCTGCAGCTCCCCGAGGTTTCCGGCCCGCGTGCAGGTACCGCAATCGGTATCTACACCACTATCGAGCGTCTCTGCGTTGTTATCTTCATCGCAATCATCGGCCCGAAGATCATCTCCTGGGATCCTTCGATGCACGACGGTCTGGGCTCGTCCACGCTGGTTGGTAAGGTTCAGATGCTCATGTATCTCCAGCCGTTACTCCTTGCTCTTGCTCTTATCGTTAATAAGAAGCGCTACGGCAACATCTTTGCTCACGTTGCAAAGAAGGAAGGCTCGCTGGCTGCAGAGCACGGTGCAGAAACCGACTGATTATAAGCTTCTATTACAAAGATTGCATAAAGGTATTGTTATAATAAGCGTTTAATAAAGAGAGAAAGGCTGCGGCGGTCAAATCTGCCGCGGCCTTTCTTTAAATTTAAAGAAGTATGATTTATTTTGCGGATTATGTCCTTATTTTGTATTATTTACATGGGCTCTTTGAGTTTTGTATATATTATCCTTTCATATTAAAAATAGTAGCTCGTCTGTAACTAATAATAATTTCTGACAAATTTTATTATTTTTTAATTTTATCTGCACTTCCCTCGCGCAAATAAGACAAAAGCCGATATTTTGCCCTATGCGTATAATAATATATTATTATCGCTTCTTCGTTAAAATGCATATTTTTATACTATTTATGAAAACCTGTTTTATTCAACATAGACAAAGCACTATTGACATTCACTCTTTGAAAATTTATAGTATACGTATCATAAAGCGCCTGTATGCGTGCGCGGGCTTTCGCGCTTTGCGCGGTCTTCGCTTTTCATGCGGGCGCGGATGACGCTTATTATATATTTTTCAATTATTAAAGGAGGGAATCTTTTATGTCAGAAGCTATTGCTTCAAAAGGCGTCAGCAATGGCACCAAATGGCGCGTTATGCTCTGTATATTCCTGTTCTATTTCTTAGGACTCGGATTTACAAATCAGTTCTTTAACGTTGCCCTCGGTCCGATGATCGAAGACATGGGTTGGGACGCAACCCAGGGTGCGGCGATATCGAACGCAATGTTCCTCGGCATGATCTGGTTCGTTTTCGTAGCCGGATTCTTACTTGACAAGTTCAGCGTAAAGAAATTGTTTGTCCTTGAAATATTCCTCGTAGGTATTTTATTCGCCTTAAGAGGTTTTGCACCGGGCTTCGCTTTCTTCTACGCGCTGATGATCCTCTATGGTGTGCTCAGCGCATTCTACGTTCCTACCTGCGTTAAGCTCATCTCGCTTTGGTTCGACGGGAAGCAGATCGCCCTTGCCAACGGTATACTTACCTGCGGCAGCCCGGCAGGTCAGCTTGTTGCGAACACCGTCGGCTTCAAGCTCGCGCTGGCAATCGGCGGATGGAAGGTAATGTACATCGTTACCGGCGTTCTCGTTCTGGTCGTTGCGGTTATCGCTATCTTCCTTGTAAAGGACAGAAAGAGCGAGGATGCGGCTCTTGCGTCGGCAATACTTACGAGAGACGACCTTTCCTTCGGCAAGAACATCAAGGGTGTTGCTTCAACTCCGGGAGTTTGGGTATACTGTTTAGCTAACGGCTTCTTCGTAGGCTTCGTTTATGCTATCATGGCGTTCCAGAACTACGTTTATCAGAACGACCCCGGATGGGGACTTGATCCGACAGTATCAGGTACGATACCGGCATTCTCCAACTGCGTATCAATGTGCTGCTACGTTTTAGTGCCGTTGGTATTTGCAAGGCTCGGCATCCAGAAATGGTGGGGCGTTGCGGCTATCTTCGCCGCTATCGGCGCGATCACGCTCGTTACGATCCAGTGGTTCGTATACAGCTATGTATTCGCTTGTGTTGCAATGGCAACGTCCGGTTTCTTATACGGCTGCTGCCTCCCGGCTCCGAAGGTACTCCTTCTGCAGCTCCCCGAGGTTTCCGGCCCGCGTGCCGGTACCGCAATCGGTATCTACACCACTATAGAGCGCGTATGCGTTGTTATATTCGTAGCAATCATCGGCCCGAGAGTACTTGCCTGGGATCCGGCAATGCACAACGGCGAAGGCATGTCCGTTCTCCTCGGCCGAATCCAGATGCTCATGTATCTCCAGCCTATACTTCTTGCTATCGCTCTCTTTGTTAATAAGAAGCGCTACGGCAACATCTTCGCTCACGTTGCTAAGAGAGAAGGCTCGCTGGCTGCAGAGCACGGTGCAGAGACCGACTAATAATCTCCGATTAAGAATAACAGTGATATAATAAGCGTTTTACAAAGAGGGCTGCGGCGTATTTCGCCGCAGTCTTCTTTTTGCCTTTGCCGTTTGGGCATTTTATCTATTTGTCTCATAATTAACAAGCAATATTTTGGGAATGTTGTATAATACAGCTTGACAATTCCCGTTTAATGGATTATATTATAAATATATTAGCCCTGTTTCCATAAAAAATCATAATATTACAAATGAAACTTAATATATATTACATGCACGGTATTCCGGCGCAGCGAGCGCTATTATAAAAATTTATTATCTAAGGAGGGAATCTTTATGTCCGAAGCGATTGCTTCAAAAGGCGTCAGCAGCTCGACCAAATGGCGCGTGCTGATATGTATTTTCCTGTTCTACTTCGTAGGACTCGGATTTACGAATCAGTTCTTCAACGTTGTCCTCGGCGTAATGGTTGCGGACATGGGCTGGGATCCGGCTCAGGCAACTCTTATCTCGTCGGCAATGTTCGGCGCAATGATCTGGTTCGTATTCGTAGCAGGCGTTTTCCTCGACAAGTTCAGCGTTAAGAAACTGTTCCTCATCGAGATCATCCTCGTTGCGGTATCGTTCGCGGCCAGAGGCTTTGCAAAGGGCTTTACGTTCTTCTTCGCGCTGATGATTGTCTACGGCGTACTCAGTGCATTCTACATCCCGACCGTTATCAAGCTCATCTCGCTTTGGTTCGACGGAAAGCAGATAGCGCTTGCGAACGGCGTGCTTACCTCGGCAAGCCCCTGCGGACAGCTCGTTGCAAACCTCGCCGGCTACAAAATAGCAATGGCTATCGGCGGCTGGAAGGTAATGTTCATAGCGACGGGTATACTTATGGTCTGCATATTCGTTATTTCCGCTTTCCTTGTTAAGGACAGAAAGAGCGAAGACGCGGCCCTCGAATCGGCAATACTTACGAAGGACGACCTTACCTTCTGGAAGAACATCAAGGGTGTTGCATCGACGCCCGGCGTTTGGATCTACGCCGTTGCCAACGGCTGCTTCTTAGGCATGGTATATGCCCTTATGGCATACCAGAACTACATCTACCAGACCGACCAGGGCTGGGGACTTGACCCGTCCGTATCAGGTACGGTACCCGCATTCTCAAACTGCGTATCAATGTGCGCATACACGCTCGTGCCGCTGTTGTTCGCAAAGCTCAAGATTCAGAAATACTGGCAGATCGCCGCAATATTCTGCGCTATCGTCGCAGTTTGCGTAGCATCGTCCGGCTGGATCGCTTACAACTACGCCTGGGCCTGCGCATCCATGGCTATATCCGGTCTTATGTACGGCTGCTGCCTGCCCGCTCCTAAGGTCCTCATGCTTCAGCTCCCCGAAGTTTCCGGACCGCGTGCAGGTACCGCAATGGGCATATACACCACGACGGAGCGTATTTTCGTAACGGTATTCGTTGCGTTCTTAGGCCCGAAGATCCTTGCTTGGGACCCCTCTGTTCCGGGTATGTCCGTTCTCGCCGGCAAATTCCAGCTCATCATGCTCATACAGCCCGTTCTTCTCGCACTCGCACTCCTCGTAAACAAGAAGCGCTACGGCAACATCTACGCTATCGTTGCAAAGCGCGAAGGCACGCTGGCTGCACAGCATTCGGCTGAATCGGAATAAGCCTTATCATTATTTTGAGTTCCTCAACGCGTTTAAATAATAGGCTTCCTATGAAAGGAAAAACTGCGGCAGTTCTGCCGCAGTTTTTCTTTGTCAAAATGACGCCGCCGGATTATTTCTCTCCCGTTCCCCCGCTTCCCGCGAAATCGAGGTACGATTGAAGTATTATCACTGCCGCCACCGTGTCGACGGCTTTTTTTCGCTTCTTGTTTCGCACGTTCGCCTCGTTTAAAACGTATATGGCGCTTTTCGTCGTGCCGCGCTCGTCCCACAAAACGACGGGGACATCGGGCAGGCGCTCTCTTAAGCCCTCGGCGAAGCGCTCCGTCTTCTGCGCGCGCTCGCCTATCGTGTTGTTCATGTTCTTCGGGTAGCCCAAAACTATCTTCTCAACGTCGTATTCTTTAACGTATTTCTCCACCGCGTCCATAACGCGTCCGGCGTTTCGTTCGGCGAGCGTCCCAACG
The DNA here is from genome assembly GCA_017513095.1 of Clostridia bacterium. Classification (GTDB taxonomy): domain Bacteria; phylum Bacillota; class Clostridia; order Oscillospirales; family RGIG577; genus RGIG577. Next base: position 42,300 of record JAFWDJ010000020.1, read on the forward strand.
GCGTTCGCGATAATCCGCATCGGATCGGACACGGCAAAGCCGGTCCGCGCGTCGCCGTAATCTATGCCTAAAATCCTTTTCATCTTTTCTCCCCTGTCAGTAGTTCTTGCGCCTCAAAAGCTCTATCGCGTACCGGCTGTTCAAAAGCGCGCGCTCCCTCAAAGCCGCGTAGGACGCGCGAAGCTGCTCGCCTTCGCCGCGCTCAAGCGCGCCATAAAGCGCGGCCGTCAGGCTTTCATACGCAGCGTCCTCAATGTTTACAAAATCCGCGATGTTCGCGCTGTCAAGAAAGCCCCTCACCTTTTCGTCGTACACTATACCGCAGAGGCGCGTATCCGCCGCCGCGCCGAAGATCAGCGAATGAAGCCTCATTCCGAGCACGAGCGCGCCGCGCGAAATGACGCCTATGATGTCCTGCGCGTTATAGGAGCCCGAAAGCATCAGCGCGTCCGACTTCATGAGCGCGCGTATCCTTTGCGATATCTCCCTGTCGTAAGGCTCGTGGAACGGTATGAACAGCGTCTTTAGGCCTCTTTCCTCATACACGGCGTCGAGCGTGCGCGCCAAATCGGCCTCGAACGAGGCGGGATTGTTCTTCCAGTTCCTCACCGAAACGCAAATGAACCTCTCGTCGGGCGCGATGTTCTCTCCCGTAAGGAGCTCGTCTATACGTTCGCCGGACGGCGGACTCAGCGTGAGCGTAATGTCGGCGGTCTCGTATATGTCGGGCTTGGTCACGCCTATCTCGTTTAAGAATCTGTGCGATATGCTCTCGCGCAGCGTTATGACGTCCACGTTGTTTACTATCTTCTTTACAATGTGTCTGTTGAATTTTTTGTTGACAGGCCCCACGCCGTTTGAATAGAGCATCGTTTTCGTGCCCATTATCTGCGCGCAGAACAGCACCGAAACGTAGTAAATGAGCGACTTTGTGCTCGTCACGTCCTGTATCAGGTTGCCGCCGCCGTAGATGAGCGCCTCGGAACGGTGTAAGGTGCGTATAACGCTTATAATATTGAAGCGGTTGAAAAAGTCTATCCCCGTATCGTCGCGCAGCTTGTGAGGCATATTCGACAGCACGCAGAGCGACAGCCCCGGCTGAAGGCTTAAAAGATTCTGTATGACCGCGTCAAGAAGCGCGTCGTCGCCGCTGTTGTTGAAGCCGTAATAGCCGAGTATGAGAAAATCGTACTTTTTGCCGTAGGAGCGCCCCTTCACCTTTTCGTATACGCTTATCGCGTCGTCGGTCATGCGCTCTATGGAGTAGCGCTCCATAACGAGCGCGCGTCCCGCCTGTATTATGGGCGCGCTCGTTTCCTCGTCATCGGAAAGCGCGCGGAGTATGTCGCCCAAAAATACGTCGTCGGACGGCTTTTCAAAGCCGCGGCAGGTGAAGTTGTTGTTAATGCAGGCATCCTTAATTTCCTCGCCGTAAAGGCCCATATATCCGAAGTCGCCCGCCAAAAGGACGCGCTTTCCGCTGCTCATCGCCTCGAGAGCCGCGCGCGACACGGCGACAACGAGCGAGGCTATGCGAAGCAGGCGGTCAACGTCGGTGCGCGCGCCGGCAAGAAACACGGCACGTCTCGGAAGCGAGGCGTTTATCGCTTCGACCTCGCGGGAAAGCTCGTCAAATCTGTCGCCCGCGCCTATTACCACGATGTTCGCGTCGGGGTAACGATCGAGGATTTGCGGCGCAAGGCGCGCAAGCCTGAAGGCGTATTCGCCGCTGTCGAAGTTTATGCGCCCGAGGTAGACTATGTTCCTGCCGCCGCGCGGCAGAGAAAGCTCGTCGTAAATACTGTCGTCCGCTTCACCCGGCGAAAAACGCTCGGAATTTATGCCGTTTATCGTGACCGTTATGTCCTTTTCGGACAGCTTGTAATTGTCGAGCAGGTATTTTTTTATGTCCTCGCTCACGGCCAGCGTCTTTTGTCCCCAGCGGGTGACGTATTTAAGGCCCGTACCCGTCGAATACGCGCCGTGCGCCGTTGTCACGAGCACGATGTTCTTCTTTTTGCACAAAAAGTGGCATATGAACGCCGGTATTCTCGCGTGGGCGTGAACTATGTCTATCTTTTCGTCCGCGGCTATCTTCTCAAGCATCTTGTACGCGCGGCGAATGCTCGACGGATGCTTGCTCGTAAGCGGCACCTCGTAATGCTTTATGCCGGCCTCGTCTAAAACGCGCACGAACGACCCGCCCCTGGAGGCGCAGATTATATTGTATCCTCTTTTTTTAAGGGCGCAGGCAAGCTCTATAAAATGAGTCTCCGCGCCGCCTATGTCAAGGCTCATCGTCACAAGCAGTATGTTATTCAATGACAGCACCTCATAAAAAAATCTTCTATTATAGAATTATATCCCAAACGAGCCGCATTTTCAATAAATACTTGCCCGCCGCCGCGCATTTGCGGATTCGCGGTCATTTTTCCAAAAGGCGTAACTTTAATGCTTGTAAAAACACAAAAAGCGTGATATAATAAACGAAAATATTTTTTTGAGGTAATTTATATGGATTTTCACATGTCAAGTCAACTCGCGACCTTCCTTGACGTAATAGGCATTCTTATACTTGTAGTAGGCCTGTTTCTCTTTATGGCGTACTATAAGCTGCAGCAGCTTCGCAGAAAATCGGTAACGAACGCCGCAAAGCTCGCTTCAAATCTTGATAAAAGATACGCCTTGCTCACCGACCTTTTGGCGTGCATAAAGGAAAACGGCGTAGAGGAGAAAAATGCCGTTTCCGCCGTTATAAAGGCGCGCGCGGCCGCGTCGAGGGCAAGAAGTCCGCACGAGCACATCGCCCTTGAAAGCGCGTTCACCATCTCGCTTTTAAGGCTGCTTGTGATACTTAACAAGAAATATCCCGAGCTTAAAGAGGATATGTGGTACGTTGATATAATGGCCAAGTTCAGACGCATGAACAAGTCAATCAACGAGGATGGACGCGCGTACAACGTTCTTACGCGCGCGTTCAACGACCTTGTAAAGACGTTCCCCTCAAGCTTCATGGCAAAGATAATGAAATACAAGACCGTGCCCGTTTATCTCTCCTTGGAGGAGGCAAAGCTCAAGCTTTCCGGCAAGGACCCGATCCCCGAAAAGGAATTAAGGAAGCAGGAGTACGCCGTACAGGACGAGCTGAACAGACGCGAGCGCGAGAAGAGAAAGGCTATGAGAGCCGAGCGCAAAAAGGACAGCGCGGCCGACAAGGAAAAGAAGAAGAGAGACAAAGAGCACGAAAAAGAGGTCATGGCTATTATGAAGGAGCGTCAGGAGCTCTATGAAAAAGAAGAACAGGAGCGCCTGGCCGAAAAAGAGACGAGACGAAAGGAAAAAGACATCGCCCGCCGTCAGAAGTATGAGGACGAGCGAAACAAGTAAGCCGTTTCGCTTTTAAATTTCAAAAAAGCTTTCGCAAAAACGGTCCCGTCCGGACGCGTCCGGACGGGACTTAAAAAAATAAGTTTATTTCTTAAAAAAACACTTGCATTCATGATTTTAATATGTTATAGTATTAGGTACCTGCAAAAGGTGCTTTTTTTATTGTGCAAAAAAACAGGCAAACACCAGGATAATCATAGATATAAGACGACGGAGGTGCTAAAAATGAGAGTTAAGATCACACTGTCCTGCACGGAATGCAAGCAGAGAAACTACAACACGATGAAGAACAAGAAGAACGACCCCGACAGACTTGAGATGAACAAATACTGCAGATTCTGCAGAAAACACACTCTGCACAAGGAAACGAAATAACAGACTTGGAGGTCACTTATAATGGCAGACGCTGCTGCTCCCAAAAAGAAGAATATTTTCAAGCGGTTTATCCCTTATCTGAAGGAACTGCGCAGCGAGACTAAAAAGATAGTATGGCCCTCGAAGGGACAGGTCCTCAACAACACTATCGTCGTTATCGTAATGATAGTGGTGATCGGCGCGTTCATAGCTGTCATAGACTCGCTTTTAGGTCTCGGAATGTTTGCAATATTCGGAAGATAATCGCGCTTATACTAAAATTGACCGAAAAAGGAGGTCTCTGCGCGCTTAATTGCGCGGCAGTTTAAGCAATATGTCTGAAGGCGCAAAATGGTATGTTGTACACACGTATTCGGGCTATGAAAACAAGGTTGCCGCCGATATAGAAAAGGCGGCCGAATCGCGCCGTATGACCGATCTCATACAGGCGGTCAGCGTTCCCATGGAAAAGGTTGTCGAGATAAAGGACAACAAACGCAGAGAAGTGGAGCGCAAGATGTTCCCCGGATATGTACTCGTTAAGATGATTATTACCGACGAAAGCTGGTATGTCGTAAGAAACACGCGCGGCGTTACCGGTTTTGTCGGACCCGGCTCCAAGCCCGTCCCCTTAAGCGAAGACGAGATACTTTCGCTCGGCGTTGAAAAACGCGCCGTATCCGTCGATTACAGCGAGGGAGACCTGGTAAGGATCCTCGACGGCGCGCTTGCTTCCTTCAGCGGATACGTTGAAGAGCTCAACATAGAGAAAAACTACGTCAAGGTAAGCGTGTCCATGCTCGGGCGCGTGCTTCCCGTCGAGCTTGAGCTCGATCAGGTAGAGCGCGTAGAGCAGGCGTAAAACAAGTATATTTTGCGAAAAAACCTTTCGCATCATATAACCGCGCGAGGCCGCGCGGTAAAGTGGGAGAGAGGAAAATTTTAAATCCTCTCGACTTTTGACCACATTGAATTATGGAGGTGTACTAAGTGGCTCAGAAAGTAATAGGCTACGTAAAGCTTCAGATCCCCGCCGGCAAGGCGACTCCCGCTCCCCCGGTAGGACCTGCGCTTGGCCAGCATGGCGTCAACATCATGGCGTTCACTAAGGAGTTCAACGAGAGAACAAAGAAGGATATCGGTCTTATCATTCCGGTAGTTATCACGGTCTACGCCGACCGCACCTTCTCGTTCATCACTAAGACTCCGCCCGCAGCAGTGCTTATAAAGAAGGCCTGCAACATTGAAAGCGGTTCCGGCGTTCCCAATAAGACGAAGGTGGCAACTATCTCGAAGGACGAGATAAGAAAAATAGCCGAGCTTAAAATGCCCGACCTTAACGCATCGAGCGTTGAGAGCGCAATGAGCATGATAGCCGGCACGGCACGCAGCATGGGCGTCGTAGTAGAAGATTAATCTGCCCGCCGCGCGCCTGTGGGAGGACAAGTCCGAAAATACCACACTATTGTAAGGAGGAAAACTCGTGAAGAGAGGAAAAAATTATAAGGAGAGCCAGAAGCTCATAGACAGAAGCACGCTCTATGAGCCCGCAGAGGCGCTCGATCTCGTAATCAAGACCGCTAAGGCAAAGTTTGACGAAACCGTTGAGCTTCATATAAAGCTCGGCGTTGACTCGCGTCACGCAGACCAGCAGGTTAGAGGCGCCGTTGTACTTCCCAACGGTACCGGCAAGACCGTTCGCGTTCTTGTATTCGCAAAGGAAGAAAGATTTGAGGAAGCAAAGGCCGCAGGCGCAGATTTCGTAGGCGGCGCAGAGCTTATCCCGAAAATCCAGAACGAGAACTGGTTCGAGTATGACGTGGTTATCGCAACTCCCGACATGATGGGCGTTGTAGGCCGTCTCGGCCGCGTACTCGGCCCCAGAGGTCTCATGCCTAACCCGAAGGCAGGCACCGTAACGCCCGACATCGCACGCGCCGTTACCGAGGCTAAGGCAGGTAAAATAGAGTACCGTCTCGACAAGACCAACATCATCCACTGCCCCATCGGCAAGGTGTCGTTCGGCGTTGAGAAGCTTACCGAGAACTTCGACGCTCTTATGGGCGCCGTAATCAAGGCTAAGCCGGCCGCTGCAAAGGGTCAGTACGTAAGAAGCTGCGTAGTGGCTTCCACGATGGGCCCCGGCGTTAAAATAAACAACGCTAAATTTTAATTAAAGCTTGACATATCAAAAGCTTTATTATAAAATTACATGGTAATCCAAAGACAGCAGGCGCATTTTGCGTAATTGGTCCGTCCTACCTGCCGAGGAGAGCTTTTATTCTTTTCTTATAACATAAGATAAGGGTTCTTTTCGGTCGGAAAGAACCCTTTTTTGCTGTCGAAATCCAAAACCTTGGGAGGTGAAATCTTAAAATGCCCAGTGAGAAAATTTTAAGCGAGAAAAAAGCCATAGTTGAACAGATCGCAAAAAAGCTCTCGGCACCGTCCGGCGTATTCGTTGACTACAAAGGCATAACCGTTGCCGAGGATACCGCTCTCAGACGCGAGCTTCGCGGCGCCGGCGTTGATTACAGCGTTGTAAAGAACACGCTCACGCGCTTCGCTGCAAAAGAGGTAGGTCTCGACGGTCTCGACGAGATATTAAACGGCACGACTGCTCTGGCTGTTTCCACGACCGATATGATAGCTCCCGCAAAGATCTTATCGAAATTTGCAAAGCAGAACGACAAGTTCAGCATAAAGATGGGCTTCGTAGAGGGTAAGGTAATAACTCCCGCCGAAGTTGACGCACTCGCACAGCTCCCCTCGAAGGAAGAGCTTATCGCAAGAGCGCTCGGCGGCTTCAACGCGCCGATCTCCGGTTTCGTAAACGTACTCAATGGCAACATCAGAGGTCTTGTGGTGGCTTTAAACGCCATCGCGGAAAAGAAGTCGGGAGAAGCTGCATAAAGCGCCCGGCCGCATAAACAAAATTAAAAATTAAAATTCGTAATATTATGGAGGTAAATTAAAATGGCAAGCGAGAAAGTTGTAAAGTTAATTGAAGATGTAAAGGCTCTTACCGTATTAGAGCTTTCCGAGCTCGTAAAGGCTCTTGAGGAAGAATTCGGCGTATCCGCAGCAGCTCCCGTTGCTGTTGCCGCTGCTCCCGCTGCTGCTGCAGCTGCAGACGCTCCGGCTGCTGAGAAGACCGAGTTTGACGTTGTTCTTGCAGACGTTGGCGCTGAGAAGATCAAGGTTATCAAGGTTGTAAGAGAAGTTACCAGCCTCGGCCTTAAGGAAGCTAAGGAGCTCGTAGACAACGCTCCCAAGGCAATCAAGGAAGGCATCTCCAAGGAAGACGCTGAAGCTATCAAGGCTAAGTTTGAAGAAGTTGGCGCAAAGATCGAGCTTAAGTAATTTAAGTTTGAACATAAAAACGGATGGGAGAAATCCCATCCGTTTTTTTATTGCTTTTATTGCCCTGCTGACAGCGCGGGCTTTTCGGCAGTCCGGCCCTTTTTTGGCGGTCGCTTAGTCGCTGTAATCGACGTAGTGCGCCAGATATACAGGCGTGTCGCCGTCGAAGTAGAATACGAACTTATCCTTTTCGTAGGCGAGCGGTATCTCCTCGCCGCGTCCCTCGCGGATTAGCGCGGCTATCGCCTCGCGGTAGGTCATGCCGTCCTCATATACGCCGCTTTTTTTAATCAGCTCATCGAGCGCGCGAAGATTTTCAGACGGCGGCCAGTCGTCGTGTTCGCCGCGAACGGCGACAGGCGTGTCGGTGTTCATCATAACGTCGAACTCCTCAATATCGGCGGGCGCGGCCCAGACCGTATATATCGTCCTGCTGCCCCGCTTCTCTTTATCTATCGAGCGCGCAATAAATATGCGTTCGTTCGAGTAACCCCAGCCCGTCGCGGTATATTCCTCCGTTTTGGGGTCGTATTCCCACAGCCCCTCGAAGCTCTTGTGCTCAAGATTCGTCCTTTGGAAATGCTTTTCGGCCGTTTCATCGACGAGCGAGGCCGGCATCTTTACGTAATCGACGGCCTTCTCTTTAAGCTCGCGTTCGTTTAAGATGAACGTGTACATAAGATACTCGCCCGCGGTCCTGGGCGCGTTTCCCTCGTCGAAAAACGGTATGTAATCGAACCGCTCGTCTATCGCAAGCTCGAAAAACCGCTCTGCCGTAAGCTCCTCGGCCTCGGCTGCCGCTTCTCCCGTTTGACCGTGCGCCAAAAACACGGGGCGGCCATCCTCCATGCAGAACTTGAACGTAAATTCCTGCGGCGACGTCGGGATCTCATCGGTAAGCCCCGCTTCCATGAGCGCGGCTATGGCCTCGCCGTACGTCATATCCTCTTTATACACCCCGCTGTCTTTGATGAGCGCGTGAAGCGCGCGAAGTCCGTCGGAGGTGTAGTCGTGCTCGTCAAAATCAATCACAAAATACGGCGAAAGCTCCATGCCCGAAAACTCGTCCGCCGAAAGCGGGCTGCACGAAACTGTGTAAACGCGTCCCGCTTCGGTATCCTCGGCCTTGCACTCCTTCAATATATACGACGGCTCGTTTGCGTAGCCCCAGCCCGTCGCGGTGTACGTCTTTGTATCCTCGTCGTAATCCCATAATCCGTCGTCACTTGCGTGTTCAAGAGACTTTACCTTAAAATATTTTTCCGCCGTCTCATCGACTACGGACGCGGACATCTGAATATATCCAAGGTCGTTCGCAGTGAGGCGTTCCCCGTTCATTATGAACGCGTACATAAGATAATCGGCCGACGAGGACGGCGCGCGCCCCTCGTCGAAATACGGCACGCAGTCGAAGCGGTAATTGGCCGCAAGCCAGAAGAAATCCTCCGCATCGGGCGCTTCCGCGGCTTCGGCCGCGTCGGGCGTCTGCGTATTTTCGTCCGCGTCCGATTTATCGCCGCCCGTGCAGCCCGCAAAGAGGCAGCAAATAAGCGCCATAGCGATAAATGCGGATATCAGTGTCTTTTTCAAGCTCTTCTCCCCCTTTATCCGTTCCAGCGTTCCGTCGTATCGGGTACGGCCTCGCCCGCTTCAAGGCTTTTTTGCACGTCGATTATGCGCTGATTGCGGGAGCCTCTGAAGCGTATCGAAAGGCTTCGCTCGGACAGGACGAATCGCCCGTCTATAAGCGTGTCGCAGAGACTTAAAAGCGCCATTACGCCCTCGTCGCTCTTTGAAAGCTTCAAAAGCTCCTCGAACGTATAGCCGCTGTATACGGCAAGCTCCAGGCCGTCCGCCTTTACAAGCTTCGCAAGCGAAGCAAGCGGCGAAGCCTGACAGAAGGGTTCGCCGCCTGAAAAAGTAACGCCTTTTATTATCGGATTTTTCTTTATTATTTTATAAACGTCGGAAACGCTCATGGGCGTGCCGCCCGAAAAATCGTGAGTCGTAGGGTTGTGGCAGCCCTCGCAGTGATGCGGACATCCCTGCACGAAGACAGCCACTCTTAACCCCGGACCATCGGTTATCGAATCGCCTACGATACCCGCAATGCGTATCATTTCGTCGTTGTTATCCATGATCATACTCCCGTATGCTTAACTCTGTCGCGCTCCTCGGCGGCCTTCGCGTCGTTGAAGCGTTCGAGCGTGCCCACAAGATAGCCCGTGATGCGGCGAATGCGCTCAAACTCGGGCAGCGCGTCGTTCTCGTGACGGCCGCAGCCGGGGCATTCGTCGCCTATAACGCCCGTATATCCGCATACGGGGTCGCGGTCTACGGGATGGTTTATCGAGCCGTAGCCCACGCCCGCATCGTGCATCGCGCGCACGATGCTCTCGAACGCCTCGATATTTGCCGCCGTGTCGCCGTCAAGCTCAACGTACGTAATATGTCCCGCGTTCGTGAGCGCGTGATACGGGCCCTCTATCTGAATCTTGTCGAATGCGCTGATGTTGTAGTATACCGGCACGTGGAAGCTGTTCGTGTAATATTCGCGGTCGGTTACTCCCGGAATTATGCCGAACTTCTTTTTGTCCATGCGCACGAAGCGTCCCGAAAGGCCCTCGGCGGGCGTTGCGAGAAGGCTGAAGTTAAGTCCCATTTCCTTGCTCTTCTCGTCAAGGTAATGGCGCATAAATCCTACTATTTCAAGGCCCAGGTTGCGGCTTTCGATGGACTCGCCGTGATGCTTGCCCGTGAGTGCCACAAGCGTCTCCGCAAGGCCGATAAAGCCTATCGACAGTGTGCCGTGCTTTAATATCTCGCCCACGTAATCCTTTCTTCCGAGCTTGTCCGAATCTATCCAGATGCCCTGACCCATGAGGAACGGGTAGTTTCTCACGCGCTTTTTCGACTGTATCTCAAAGCGGTCGAGAAGCTGCTGCGTCACGAGGTCCATTTTTCTTTCAAGCTCTTCAAAGAAGAAGTCTATATTCTTATTCGCGCGTATCGCTATGCGCGGCAGATTTATCGAGGTGAAGCTTAAGTTGCCGCGGCCGAACGATATCTCGCGGGTGGGGTCGTATACGTTGCCCATAACGCGCGTGCGGCAGCCCATGTACGATATCTCGGTCTCGGGATGGCCTTCCTTGTAATACTGCTTATTGAACGGCGCGTCGATGAACGAGAAGTTCGGGAAAAGGCGCTTCGCGCTGACTCTGCAGGCAAGCTTGAAAAGGTCGTAATTAGGCTCGCCGGGGTTGTAGTTCACGCCCTCCTTTACGCGGAAGATGTGTATCGGGAATATCGGCGTCTCGCCGAATCCCAGGCCCGCCTCCTGCGCGAGAAGCACGTTCTTTATTACCATGCGTCCCTCGGGCGAGGTGTCCATGCCGTAATTTATCGACGAGAACGGCGTCTGCGCGCCCGCGCGCGAGTGCATCGTATTTAAATTGTGGATAAGCGCCTCCATAGCCTGATACGTCGCGCGGTCGGTCTCCTTTACGGCGCGCTCGTGAGCATAGGCCTGAATCTTCGAGGTAAGCGCCTCGTCCTTTAAGAAAGCCAAAAGATATTCATGCTCAAGCTTCGTATATTCCTCCGACTGCTCAAGCTGGGGACGAAGTCCCTTCTCCTCGAACGTCTTTTTCGCGAAATCCCTCACCGTATTGTCTTCAATGCCGCATCCCTCGCATAAAAGGTCGGCCGCATTGGCCACCGCCTGAGAGTAGCGCTTTACGAACGTCTTCGCAACGCCGTCGGCAAGGCCGTAATCGAAGTTCGGTATGCTCTGACCGCCGTGCTGGTCGTTCTGATTCGACTGAATGGCGATGCAGGCAAGCGCCGCGTAGCTCTGGATGTCGTTGGGCTCGCGAAGATAGCCGTGGCCCGTGGAAAAGCCGCCGGCGAAGAGCTTCTTTATATCAATCTGGCAGCAGGTCGTCGTAAGCGTGTAGAAATCGAGGTCGTGGATGTGTATATCCCCGTCCTTGTGCGCGTTCGTGTGCTCCGGTCTTAAAATATACTTAACGTAGAACTCCTTCGCGCCCTCCGAGCCGTACTTGAGCATTACGCCCATCGCCGTGTCGCCGTCTATGTTGGCGTTGTCGCGCTTCATATCGCTCTCCTCGGCGTCCGCGAACGTGAGCTCCTCATATATCTTCATGAGCACCGTGTTCATCTCGCGCACCTTCGTGCGGTTCGCGCGGTATAATATATACTGCTTTGCGACTCTCGCGTAGCCGTTCGCCATGAGCACGCGCTCAACTACGTCCTGAATCTGCTCCACGCCCGGCGCGGAATGCTCGAAATGATCCTCAAGCTCCGACTCGACAAGATGCGTAAGCCTCTCGCATTCGCCTACGTCGTCTCGTCCGCAGGCAAGCATTGCTTTATGTATAGCGTTCGATATTTTGTCCGCGCTGTAAGGCACTCTGCGCCCGTCGCGCTTTATTATCTCCTTTATTACCATGTTCCCCGAACCCCCAAGTCGTGTATCTACATGTTGTATAATTTCCCCAAAAAAATATAATCTGCAACTATATATAGGTCGCAGATTATATTTTACTCACTATTTTGTGTTCTGTCAATAGCTAACGCGGTTTATGTCATGTTAAATTTTCGTTACATTAGAGGCTGTACATGTACACTCCGTTTTCCATATTCTTCTTAATCCTTCCCGTGTGATACAGATGCTCCATATGAGCGTATGCCTCGCCCGCGGCGAACCACTTCTGCGTTATCGGGAACTTGGAAAAATCGCCGCCGCCGAAGTCCCAGTTGAGTCCGTGGGATATCTCGTAGACCGTGCGCGGCTTCTCCTTAAGCATTTCAAGGCAGAGGCCGAGACGCCTGTCGTGATGGGCAAGAAGCTGGTCGATGCGCTCGTACACGTTCTCGACGGGGGCTCTGTGAGCCGTGAAAACGTGCTTGATATCGAGCTCTTTTACCTTCTTTAAGTTCTTAAGATATACGCCAAGCGCGTCGAAATCGTCGCCCCAATATGTAATGTTGGGCGTTATTTTGTTGAGTATATGGTCGCCCGCGAAAAGAAGCTTGTGAACGGGCTCGTAAAGGCCTATCTGACCGGGCGTATGGCCCGCAAGGTCGATTACCTCAAAGTCGTATCCCGCGTAGCGAAGCCTTGTGCCGGGAGTCACTATCTCGACCTTTAATTCCACCTTGTTGTTGTGCGCGTAGCCGGGGTGGTCGGTATATTTCAGTATCTGGTCCGGCGGAAAGCCCATTTTTATGGAGTCGGTCTCGAGCGTATCCCAGAACTTCGAGTTTTTCGCGTTCGCCATAACGCGGCCGTCCTTCGGGCTTGCGAAGGCCTTGTTTTCGGGGGTCTTAAGCTCTCCGGCAAGTCCCACGTGGTCGGCGTGAAGATGCGTAAGGAACATATCCGTATCCTGCTTTACGACGCCTATCTCAACGAAGGCTTCGATCATGGCGTTATAGCCCGGCTCCGTATTGAAGCCCGTGTCAATGAGCAGATTCCTCTCGTCGTTCATATAATCGCCTTTTATGATAAAAGCGTTAAGACTTTTAAGCGGGCTGCCCGGCAGCGGTATGTCTGCACGGAAAATGTTGTTGTATACTTCGGTTACTGCCATTTTATTGCTCCCCTTACATTGATTTTACTTAATTATACAACATATCTCCCCCGCCTTCAAGATAAAATTTTGCATTGCGATATATTGTTTAATTATTTTATTTTTCACTTGACAAACACAATATATAGATTTATGCTTATATAGCAAGACAGCTTCGCGCGCGGCGCGCGCTTACGGCGGCAGCTTCCGTTTTAAATCATATAAAGTTGAAGAGCCTCGCGCCGTTTCGGCCGCGGGGCTCTTTACGCCGCGGGGACGGACGGGCGTATAATATGTATGTTAAATTTATATCGAATTTAATCACTTCGCAGATAACTTATATGAATAATTCACAAACTTGCGCCGCACGCCCGTTTTGAAGGCCAATCCGATTGACTTTTCAAAACGCGGTGGAGTATAATGTTTTTGTATTTTATAAGGTTTTATAAGGAAAAATATTTTTTAAAAACAGTACACGGAGGTCGAACATGAATAACAGAGTATATAATTTTTCCGCCGGTCCCGGAGTCATATTTGAAGACGTTCTTAAAAAGGCTGCCGATGAAATGATGAATCAGAACGGCAGCGGTATGTCGGTCATGGAGATGTCCCATCGTTCAAAGTGGTTTGAAGACATTATAAACGGGGCGGAGGCTCTTTTAAGAGAAGTTATGGCGATCCCCGACAATTATAAGGTGCTCTTTTTACAGGGCGGCGCTTCCTCTCAGTTCGCGATGATACCGATGAACTTAAAGAAGAACGGCAAGGCCGATTACATCCAGACGGGCGTTTGGGCCAAGAAGTCGTATCAGGAAGCTAAGAAATTCATCGACTGCCGCGTTGTCGCTTCGAGCGAGGATAAGACGTACACCTACATCCCCGAAACGAAGCCCGAGGATTTCAACAAGGACGCCGACTACGTTCACTTCTGCTACAACAATACGATATACGGCACTAAATTCAACGGCGAGCCCGACGTGGGCGGCATAGACCTCGTATGCGACATGTCCTCCTGCATCCTCTCCGAGCCCGTTGACGTATCGAAGTACGCGCTTATCTACGCAGGCGCTCAGAAGAACATGGGCCCCGCAGGTCTTACGGTCGTTATCATCCGCGAGGATTTAATCCGCGAGGACGTTGAGCCTTACGTTCCCGTAATGTTCCGCTACAAGACCCACGCCGACAACGGCTCCATGTACAACACGCCTCCGACCTACGCAATATACATCTGCAAGCTCGTGCTTGAAAAGGTAAAAGAGCTTGGCGGCCTTGAGGCCATGAAGAAGATAAACGAGCAGAAAGCCGCAATGCTTTACGACTTCCTCGACAGCTCGAAGCTGTTTCGTCCCACCGTTTCCGCGCCCTACCGTTCGCTTATGAACATCCCGTTCGTAACGGGCGACAAGGAGCTTGACGCGAAGTTCATAAAGGAGGCTACCGAGGCCGGCTTTGTAAACTTAAAGGGGCACAGAAGCGTGGGCGGCATGCGCGCAAGCCTCTACAACGCAATGCCCGTCGAGGGTGTGGCGGCGCTCGTAGGATTTATGAAAGATTTTGAAAGGAAGAACGCATAATGTATAAGATAAAGCTTTTAAATAAGATCTCCTCCGTAGGCCTCGACCAGCTCGAGCCCAAGAAGTACACCTACGGCGAAGACATAGAAAATCCCGACGCTATACTCGTTCGCTCCGCGGACATGCATTCGATGGAGCTTCCCTCCTCGCTCAAGGCCATAGCAAGAGCGGGCGCGGGCCTTAATAACATCCCGATAGACAAGTGCACCGAGGCGGGCATCGTTGTATTCAACACCCCCGGCGCGAACGCGAACGCCGTAAAGGAGCTCATCGTTACGATGCTCGGTCTTTCCTCGCGCCGCATAATCGAGGGCATCGAGTGGGTAAAGACGTTAAAGAACGCCGACGGCGACATCTCGAAGCTCGTTGAAAAGGGCAAGTCCCAGTTCGTGGGCCCCGAGTACGACGGCAAGAAGTTCGGCGTTATCGGTCTCGGCGCGATCGGCGTAAACGTTGCGAACGCGGCTCATCACCTCGGCATGGAAGTATACGGCTACGACCCGTACATCTCCGTTGACGCCGCATGGGGACTTTCCAAGCGCGTGCGCCACGTGACCTCGCTTAAAAAGATATTCGAGGAGTGCGACTACATCACGCTGCACGTTCCGTCGACGCCCGAAACGAGAGGCATGCTCAACGCCGACACCTTCAGCATCATGAAGCCCGGCATGCGCATTTTAAACTTCGCGCGCGGCGATCTCGTCAACACGGCCGACTTAAAGGAAGCTATCGAAAAGAAGATAGTTGCCCGCTACGCTACCGACTTCCCGAGCAAGGAGCTTCTTGAAATAGAGAACACCATCTGCGTTCCGCACCTCGGCGCGTCCACTCCCGAATCGGAGAACAACTGCGCAAGCATGGCAGCCCGTCAGGTCGCAGATTATCTCGAATACGGCATAATCAGAAATTCGGCCAACATCCCGAACGTCGATCTTCCCAAGAACTTCAAGAGCCGCATCTGCGTTATCCACAGAAACATTCCCAAGGTAATAAACGGCGTAACGAGCGCAGTCGCAGGCGAGAACATAAACATCGAGAACATGATAAACCGTTCGCGCGGCAATTACGCTTACACCATCCTCGACGTGGACACGAAGGTGCCCGACAAGTCGATAGAGCCGCTTAATTCCCTCGAAGGCGTTATAAGTGTTCGCGTAATCGACTAAAGTTTATAAATCATCAGGCACGGCCCGATTTCGGGCCGTGTTTTTTTATAATGCCTGCACATGATTTATAGCTTTTAATTATTCTTTTTTCGGCGGTCCGGCCCTTTTTTGACAGACTGAACAAATTTTGAATCGCATATTTTTGCGCCTCCGGCAGAGAATATTCTCTGCCGATAACTTTTCGGGGAGGTTTCAAAATGAGTTTAGCTAAATTCGGCGCCGGCTGCGCCGCGGGCATCGTTATAGGAAGCATTGTCGGCATGTCTGTGGCAAATAACCGCAGGGCTTCCGCGAGCATGAAAAAGAACGTGAGCCGCACATTGCGCACACTCGGAGATATGGTGAACAGCTATAAATAGAACTGCGGCGCAGAGCGCGGCAAGGCAAAGAGGGGCAGTTTTGTGTATTATTACACAAAACTGCCCCTTATTCGTCATCATCTTTGGTTGATTATATATATTATTTTGATTGACAACTCAATTTCGATAGCATATAATGTAATCATCAATTGAAGCTCAATTTACTATTTGGGAAACATATTTCCGCCTCCCAAAAATACGGAGGCGCGGCACTTTTGCCGCGCTCTCACAAAATCCCTTCCCGCGGCAAGGCCCCCAAACTTGCCGCACCACACAACACCCGGCCGCCGTTTTCAAAAAACGGCGGCTTTTTCTTGCCTTATGCGCCTTCATCTCGTCTATCTCACAACAAAAACGCCCGCAAACCGAAGTTTGCAGGCGTTTTAAAATCAAAAATTAAGCTTGCTTTTCTTTTTTCAAGAGGTCGCGTATCTCGGTCAAGAGCTCCTGATCGCGCGTAAGCTTTGCAGCCTCCGCCTCGGCTGCAGCCTTTGCAGCAGCTTCCGCAGCGGCTCTCTTCTCGCCGTCCACGCGGTCGCGCAGGGTGTTTATGCCCTTTACGATAAGGAATATGCACAGCGCCACGAGGATAAAGTCTATAATGGACTGAATGAACGAGCCGTAGGCGAAAACCACCTCGGGCTTTATGACCTCTTCGCCTTCCATAACGGCAGGACTTATAACAACGCCGAGGTCCTTGAACGAAATACCGCCCGTGATGGGGCTCAGAAGCGGCGTAATGATATCTTCAACGAGCGAAGATACGATCTTCTGGAAAGCAGCGCCGACCATAACGCCGACTGCCATGTCCATAACGTTGCCGCGCATTATGAATGCTTTAAATTCCTTAAACAATTTTATCTCTCCTTTGCTGTTTTTTAAATCGCGCCCGGGACTTGAATGCCCGATGCGTCACTCGTACTTTACGCAAGTATTATAGCACACGGCAGAGGAAAAATAAATATTTAAGGAAAAAATTATTATTAAAGCCGCTCAGCCGCTCATGAACGACTCTATCTCATCTGCCGAAAGCTTCGGATGGAGCGCGCCGTTAATCGCGAGCGCCATAACGGACGACGCCGATTCTATGAGCATATCTATATTGTTCGGCGTGACGAAAAGCCGCGGCTCGGACTCCCCCATCGTCTTTTCAGCCTCGCGCCTTCCCATATGCATAACGTCGGCCGCGAGCGCCGCGGCGTCCATCACCGTGGGCACGCCCAGGGATATGACGGGCACGCCCAGCGTATCGCGCGATATCTCGCGCTCACAGCCGTTTACGCCGCTGCCCGGCGAAACGCCCGTATCGGAGAGCTGAAACGTCGCCGCAAGGCGCGAAGCCGAGCGTGCGGCCAGCGCGTCGACAACTATCACGAGCGCGGGCTTTATCTCGCGCGAAATCACGCTCACAAGCTCCGTCGTATCGATGCCCGTGATGCCTAAGACCCCGGGGGAAAGCGCGCACACGCTTCTGAAAACGCCGCCGAAGCGCGCGGGGTCGTCTGATACCATGTGGCGCGTCGCAAGCACACGGTCAATCGTTCGCGGCCCAAGCGCGTCGGGCGTTATCCGCCTGTTGCCGAGGCCTATGACGAGCGCGCAGTCGTCGTCCGAGAGGTTTAAAAGCTCCGAAAGCTCGCCGCGCAGCGCCTCCGATACGCTGCGGTAAAGCGACGAGGGGTCGCTTCGCAGTCTCGGCGCCTCTATCGTTACGTACGTCCCCGGGCGCTTCCCGAGGCGCTTTGCGCCGTCCTCGTTTTCTATTTGGACCCGTTTTACGGAGAAGTCCCCGAAGTTTTCTTCGTCAAGCCTTACGCCCTCGATGCCTTTCCCCGCGTCCGCGGCGGCCTCGTGCGCCTCAAGCGCCAAATCCGTTCGTGCCAGATTCATATATAACCCTCCTTAAAAAATATTTGAAAATATTTTATGCAAATGTATTGACAAATATGTTTGTTTGTAATATCATCTGAATTAGAATACTCTTTTAATTGTATTTCCTTTAATTCAACAGCGGCTTAACGGAAATGCAATCTTTTTTTACTAATTTTTTAGATGCAGCTGTAACAGAACATTGTGTGTTTATCAAAGGAGGAAAAAATGAGCTACACAACCACCACGCGCAGAGGCGTTAATGAAAAGGTGAAGAATCTTGTTATAGCCGGTCTGCTTATCGCATTATCCATAGTTATACCCAT
Source organism: Clostridia bacterium (assembly GCA_017513095.1). Taxonomy (GTDB): domain Bacteria; phylum Bacillota; class Clostridia; order Oscillospirales; family RGIG577; genus RGIG577. The sequence goes on from JAFWDJ010000020.1 coordinate 60,292, forward strand.
GTTTATGCCTAAGTACCAGCTTCCGCCGTTTTCGTTCACGCTCGCATCGCATATGCCCATCTATCTTGCGGCCTTCATATCGCCCGTTACCGCGGTAATCGTGGCGCTGGGCTCCGCGCTGGGCTTTCTTTTATCGGGTCTTCCCGCATACGTTGCGGCACGCGCAGCGACTCACGTTGTATTCGCGCTTATCGCTTCGTATATGTTAAGAAACGGCTGGGCACTTAAAAACCCGCTCAATCTTATCATCATGCTGCTTACCACGGGCGTCGTTCACGGCGGGCTCGAGGTTCTCGTCGTTATCCCCTTCGGTTACGGCGGCGACACCCTGCCCTTCACCACCGCGGTTTTGGGCGGCGGAAGCATCATACATAACGCGATAGACTTCTTCATCGCATTCTTCATTTACAAGGCGCTGTCTGCGGCAAAGCTCATAAGGAAGGTCGAGGCTCCCTCCGCCAAAAAGGCCGAGGTCGCAGCTGCGGCAGGCGGAACACTGCCGGAGGCGGCAAATCAGCCGCCGACGTCCGAAGATGCCATGTCCGGGGCCGCAAACGCGGCCGAAGACGCAGCCGAGTCGGTTGAAAACGCAGTTGATAATGCGGCAGAGACCGTGACCGACGCGGCCGAGAAGGTCACCGACGGCGAATAGACCGCCCGAAGGACGTATCACACGAAACGGATATAAAAAAATCCGAATAAAATTAAAATTTCTCTTGATTTTTTCTAAGTGGTTTGATACAATAACAATTACTGATTAAAGATACTTAGAGAATGGAGGTGGATTTTTTGCCGAATATCAAGTCAGCCAAGAAGAGAGTTTTAGTTGCCAGAAAGAAGACGCTCCAGAATCAGATCCTCAAATCTAATCTCAAGACTACGCTCAAGAAGTTTGATGCAACTGTTGCAGAAGGCAACATTGATGCAATACATGAAGCTTACAGAGGAACGGTCAAGAAGATTGACCAGTCTGTTACGAAGGGCATTCTCCACAAGAACACGGCTTCAAGAAAGAAGTCTCAGTTAGCCGCAAAGGTTAATGCCGCAACAGCAAATTCGTAAGTAAATAAGACGAAAAAGCGAAAACAGCCCCGACGAGTCGGGGCTGTTTTTTTGCGGGGGGATTTTATGCTCAATCTAAAGGTCTCTCCTCTTCCCGCTTACTTCTTGAGCTGCCTTTTCTACCTAAAAGAACATCCGCGGAAAAACTGTTGTTTTTCCGCGGACTAATCACATTACCCCGCTTTTTTCAAAGCGTTTTTCCCTGCGTCAGGCGAGTGCGCGGTATAAAAACGTCACGATCTGCGCTCTCGTGCAGTTTAAGTCGGGCGAGAACGTCGCATCACCCGTGCCGGTCGTTACGCCGTTCGCAACTGCCCAGTTTACGGCGTCGATGTAGTATTCGCCGGGCTCCAGGTCCGTAAATCCGCCGTCGGGAGCGCCTGCGGGCGCGCCCTCCATGCGCCAGAGGAACGTTACGGCCTGCGCGCGCGTGCATACCGCGTCGGGCGAAAACTTATCGGCGCTCGTGCCCGTCGTGATACCGTTCGCAACTGCCCAGAGAACGGCCTTCTCGTAGTAGCTGCCGGCTTCGACGTCGTCAAAGCTGTTTTCGGCGCCCGCAGCCTCGGGCGAGCCTGCGGCTCTGTACAAAAACGTCACGATCTGCGCTCTCGTGCAGTTTAAGTCGGGCGAGAAGTGCGTATCGTCCGTACCGAGCGTTATGCCCTTATCTACCGCCCAGTCGACGGCATCCTTATAATATGCGCCGTCCGGCACGTCCACGAAGCCGGACGCGCTGCTTTGTCCGTCGTCGCGGGTAAATACGGGCGTTACCGTTACGCGCGTGTCGGGCATCGTGAACGAATACGTGCCGTCCGCGTTCTTCGTTACGGCTACGGCGTTCCCGTTCGCGTCGGTTACCTTTACGCTTTCCGTCTTATAGCCCTCGTTCGGGGCCGCGGTTATCGTTACTGTCTCACCCGTCTTTGCGTTTCTGTTGCTTACGCTGAGCGAGCCGTTCGCGGACGACGATGCCGTTACGCTCGTTGAGGAGCCGCCTCCGCCTCCTCCGCCGCCGCTCGGCTTGGGCGGTGTGGGCGGTGTGGGCGGCGTGGGCGGCGTGGGTTCATCCTCGCCCGTCTTCTCGCGGGCAGCCTTCTCAACGTTCATCGTGAAGTTCTCGGCCATCTCAACGCCGGCGTAGCTGAGCGCCGTATGAGCTACAAGGACGTTGCTCCTTGCGAGGTCAAAGGACGCCGGATCGTCTGCCGTGAATACTACCTGCTTTGCAAAGTAGTCGCTCTTTATTACGTCGGTCTGGTAATCGCCGCCGGCCGTGTATCCCGTATTCGGTACGCGGTACTCGGGAACGAACGTCACCTTGCCCGAAATGAAGTTGCCGTCATCGTCGAAGAAATTGATTCTCGTGCCCGCGCTGTCGTAGCTGTCTGTATCGGACGCTATCTTCGCCGCCTCGGCAGGCGTCATATCAACGAGAGACTCCATCTGCATATACTTGTTAAAGCCTATCGTAACAGAGCCCGCCACAACGTCGCCGTTTGCGTCCTTCGTCTGAGCCACGAGCACGACTTCGGGAGCCTTGGTTGACATAAGTCCGATGTTCACCTGCGTATGCTCGGGCGGAACGCTCATGGGCTTCGTCTCCGCGTCGGCGTATTCGCCGCCGGGGCGCTGGTCCTCGAAGTGTACCTTCCATTCGCCGGACGGAACTACCCAGCCGTAGCGTCCCTTCGCGTCGTTCGCCTCGGCAGCCGTATATTCAGCGCCGGTCGCGCCGTTTATGCCCGTTGCGGCCTCGCTCGTGATTACGGGGTTCTCCTGTCTTGCCGATACGTCGGCGTTCATGTCCTCCCACACGGCAAAGCCCGTGCCGGTGCCCTCCATTATGGTCGCCGCAATGCCGGATACGCGGTTGTCCTCGGTCGCCTCGAATACGTAGCCCGAGGGGTCGATATACAGATTGAATTTCGGGAATTTTTCGTCAAATCTGTAGTTGATCTCGGGGAAGAGCTTCGAAAGGTCGCCGTTCAATTCGGCTTCAACGGCCTCTTTTATGCGCTTCTCCTTATCGAACTTCCAGCTTTCTCTTTCCGCGATCTTTCTCCACTTCTCCCAGAGCCTTCTCTCGTACTCCTCGCGGTCCTTTATCCTTCTCTGGTCCTGACGCGCGATCTCCGTGAGTATCGAACGCATGATCGCGTCGTATTCGCGGCTCAAGTTCTGATACGTAAGCATTTCTATACCGCCGTATCCTATGCCGCCCAGCGTAATTGCCACTCTGTACGGACCTGCGGTGACCCATTTTGCGCCGGTGGTCACTGCCCTGAAGCCGCTGCCGTCGGCGTATACACCGAGCCTTAAATTCTCGTAGGACTGTATCTCATTCGACAGCGTGCGTATAGCGGACGCGCTCTGGGGGTCCTTGGGGTCGAGATAATTGAGCGCCGCGTAAAGCGCGCTTGAATCCTTGCCCTTCGGGCCGCTGGCTACCGTGTACATGGCATACGCCGTTCCGCCTGCGAGCCCCTTATTGAAGCTTCCGCCGCTCATGCAGGCTAAACCGCTTGACGCCGCCGCTGCGTGCGCAACCGCAAGAGACGCCCCGCCTGAGCTGAGCGACGCCTTTGACAGGTCTACCTTTGCAAGCATCAAATCTGCGAACAGCTCCGCGCCGCCGTTTATCTCGCTCGTAATTCTGATAAGCGAGAGCTCTCCCGGATTTCCGTCCGAAATCGCGCTGCCGCTCTGCATCGCGTCAACAACGGCCCTCGGCATGTATCTTTCGCATACCGTTGCCATGTCGACCTTGCCGCCGGCCGCGAGCGCGCTGCCCGAAGCGTCGTACTGCGTCTTATCGGTCACGGTCTTCTTTTCGTATACCCTGCCGCTGTCGCTGTCGTAATACGTCCATATCGTCTTGGTCTTTCCGTCCGCGGAGGTCTCAACGCCGTTTTCAATATAGGCGTCGTAGGCCGCCTTTATGTCGGACGCGCTGTATACGGTGTGATCAGACATATCTATGGTGCCCGCCATTTTGTTGTCGGCGCCCTGAGTCATAGTATATGAATATTTGTCCGCCGTATTCTCCGTAACGGTGTACACGGTCTTTGTCGACGTGTCCGCGTCGCTTAAATGGTCGCGGAATACCGCGGGAAGGCCGTCCGCCGCTTCGTCCGCAATGGCCGCGAGGTCAGCGTCGGAAAGCGCGTTCGCCGCGGTCAGAATATCGTCGTAGCTCGTAAGCTGTCCGCCGACTGCCCTGTAATAGGCCTCAGTCTGCGCCGCAAGCACCTCTTCCTCGGTGCCCGTATAATCTATAACGGGAACGAAATCGTACTGTACGGAAAACGTATCGAAGTAACCTATGCTGAAGGTCTCGTCCTCGGTAGTCGTTTTAACCCTGTACTCGGACCACACGTGCGAGTTGCCCCGGCTGTCGGTCGTCGTGCCGCTTTTTACGAACTCCGTCTCAAACGGCGTTTCAAAGCCGTTGTAGACCTTTACGAACTTTACGTTGTCAAGCTCGGAATCGGTAAGGTTATTGATTCTGAACGACACCTTGCTCTTATTCGACGGCCAGAATCTGAACGTCTTGCCCTGAAGCTTGTTCAAATCGTCGTACTGCCAATCCTGCCAGCCCTGGTCGTTTCTGTGTATCCAGTGGAAGTCGCTCACGAACGGGTCAGACGAGAAGTCGGCAATTCCCACCGGATGGCGGGTCGTGTAAACGTCGTTGCCTTTTTCGTCCTTCTTTAAAGCGTATATGTCGTGAACGCCGAGGTTTTCGCCCTCGAAAAGGTCAATGCTGAGCGTAGACGTGCCGCTTCGGTCTATTGTCAGCGTGCCCGCTTCTCTGCCGTTGTCGTATACGGTAACCTCGTCGCCGAAGTCCGCGTAAACGGTAACGGGAACGCTTGCGCTGCCGTCCTTATACGTCGTCTTATCGGGAACGTCAAGCTCGAAAACGTCGGTATCCTGCGAGAACTGCAGGGTCTCACTGCCCGTGGTGCCGTTTGAGTCCTCATATCCTACGCCTACGTCGACTACTGCCGTGCCGTCCGACGCCTCCGCGTATACGAGAATGAAAGGGTCTGCCTCGCTCTTGTCAAGCTCTATATTATACCTTAAATTGCTCGAACTCGTCGTGCCTTCGATCTTTTTGCCGTTTACGTAAGCGTATTTAAAATCGTCAATCATCGTAAGGCCGGGGCCCTTTTGTACCGATACAATGACATTGTCGTACTTTATGCCCGAGAACTTCTTGTTCATCGAGATCTTCACGGCAAGCCAGCCGGAATGTCCCTCAACGGGCTCGCCCTTAATGTCAACGAATACGCCGCCGAGGAGATTTGCGCCGACCGTTTTTGCCGGAACCGCGTTTGCTATCGTAAACACCCGGCCGCGCGCAAGGGCTACCGAGGTAAACGTAGCCTCACCGCTCGTTACGCCCGCGGAGTACGGCGAATATGCGCGTCCTATGATGCCGCGCGGGTCGGAAAGGCATCTTCTTACAGATTCGTCACCGGCCGGAGCCCTAAGCGTCACCGCGCTGTACGTGTTCGGAGGCAGCGACGATACAACAAGCTCGCCCTGTCCCTGTGCCATGCCTACAAGCTCGTTCCAGCTGTTGTAAACGAGCAGATAACCCGTATCATCGGAGCCCTCCGCGGTCACGGTCGCGCGTATCTCGCCCTTCTCGGCGCCCGTTGCCACGATTACGCCGTTTAAGTTCTCATCAAGCACGGTGCTGTATGTGCAATACCACGAGCTGCCCGCGTCGTCATAGAGAACGAAATCGGCGTCATCGGATACGGGGGCGAACTCAACGCTTATTTCGTCTCCGGCGGAGATGTTGTATCCGTCAAAGAAATACATCGTTCTGCCGGTCGCGTCCGTTTCCGCGGTAAAGCTTGCGTATCCCGTCGAGCCATCGGCGCGCTTAACGCCTATATACCACGGCTGAAGGATGCTTGTGTCGGCAAGCTGCGCCTCGTCGTCAGCCGCGCCCTTGGGCGTTACCATAAGAAGCGGCGCTATAATGTTGTGATCCCTGAACGGTACCGTTATATCGCCGAGGTCGCTCGTTCCCGCCGTCACCGTCACGCTCTGAGGCGTGTATATGCCGTCGCCGAACGTGATAACCGCGTCGTACTGCGTATATACGTTATGGAATACGAAGTGTCCGTTTTCATCGGTATATACCCAGCCGCTGTTTGAAAAGTCCGTTTCATATACGCTGTTTTCACCGTCGGATATGAGCCTTCCGCTCGTTATATGCTGGCTTAACGAAATGCTCTGGTCCGCAAGCGGTCTTCCGCTCGGGCTCCTAAGGGTGCCCTCTATCGTTCCTAAGGTAAACCTCTCATATTCGATATCGACGGTGTCGTTTCCGCTAAGCTCAACGGTCTTCGAGCCGCCCGCCATGCCCTTAACGCGGGAGTACGAGTGATATCCCGTGTTGCCGTAGAACGTCACCTTCGCCGCGGACGATCCCGATTTTATCGGGACGTGATTTATGAACGCCTTGCTTCCGCCGCGGAAGTATACGCGGCCGGATACGCCGTTGTCCGCGTCGTAGTCGGCGTAGAGATAATAGTCGTCTATCGTTGACGCGCTCACATTATTGAGCGTTATATTGCCTATCTCGGGAAGCGTGAGCGCAATCGTTGTAAGACCGCCGTCCTTTACAACGTCGAATGTGCCCGTCGCAAGTATGCCGCAGTCGCCCTTTATCTCATAGGCGTAGCTGCCCTTTTCCATGTTCTGTACAATCACGGCATCGCTTCCGTCGAGACGGCGCATATGATAATATTCATACTCGCCGCTGTCATTTGCCTTTGTAAGCGTAAGGTAAACGCCGTCGTAGCTTTCGGTAAAGCCCGTCATCTTAAGCTGCGACATGACCTCGTACTCTGACATGTCGAACTGCTTCGTCGCGCCTGAGCGCACAGAGCCCTCGGGTATCGACGTATCCTCTATGAGATACTTTACCTCCGCGAGCGCCTCGGCGTCGTCGGGCACAGAAACGCTGCCCGAATACGAGCCGTAGTAGCCCTGCGCCTTTAAGGGCTCGCTTCGTACCGTCGAAATCTCCGACGAGGTTATGTCCTTCTTATACGAAAGCTCAATGTAGCCCTCAAGCGTGCTTCCCGCACTTCCGTAGAAGCTGCCGTAGATTACGGCGCCGGGAGCCACCTTGTATATGCCGTCAGAATACCAGCGATAAAGCCAGGGCGCGGTCGCGTTATATACGTAGGGAAGCTCCTGACATACGGCCGAAAGCTCGCTTATCTGTCCCGCGCTTACCTGATTTGCGCCCTTCTTGACTCTTACGCCGATGCGGTAATCGCCCGTCGTTACGGCAAACGGCGTCGCCGTTTCGTATACGTTGGTGCCGGTCACCTTTACCATGTCGTAGGAGTCGACGGTAAGGTCGGCAAGGTCAGTCGTCGTGTCGGTGCCCGAGTATACGAGCGTTTCAAGCGAAAGAGCGTCGTCCTCGCCGCCGCAGCTTGCGTAAGCTATGTAGCTGTCGCCCGCAAAAAGCACGCTTTGGCCCGAGGTGTTTACCGATACCTTCTTGCCGTTGTCGTCCTTTATGCCGAGTCCCGCGGGAGGCGCGGCCTGCGAAGCGTCAAGGTACTGCACCGAATGCTGCGAGCTTGAATTGTGGCCGCCGTCTCCGTCGTTGAACTGGAAGTACAGCGTATGCGTGCCGTAATCGCCCGCAGTAAACGCAAAGTCAACGCTCGTGCCGATAGCGGTCCACGTGCTCCACGCGTCGTTGTCGGCATGATATCGCATATTCGTAAACGTGCCGGGGGATATCGACGCCGTTACATTCGGCGACGCAGTCGTTGCCGCCACGGTCACAACGGGAGCCGTAACGGTATGCGGATCGGGAGGCGTTATGCCGCCGCCCGAAAGCGGGCCAAGGCGCGGGAACGTAACTTCCTCCCCGTTATTGCCGTAGAACGTGAGCGGCTTATCGCCGATATACAGCGGGAACCAGCTGTCCTGCGGCTCTGCGCCCGTCGGCTTCATCTCGTATGAGTAAATGCCGAGATTAGTCATAGCATCGACAAGCTTCGACGCTACGTATATGGGCGAGCCGTCTTCGTTGCATATCGCATAGAGGCCCACGCCCTCCTCGCCCTTGGGAAGGTCGTAGCCCGATATCTCCATAACGAGGCTTCCGTCGCTGTTTGCTTCGATGATGTTTACCTCGCCCACGTATACGCCGCTGCTCGGCGGGGCGCCCGAAGCCCTTATCCTCGTTGCGAGTTCGCCGTTATAGATGACCTCTATATCGGCTTCATCCGGCGGACACTGTATCATTGTCCTGTAAAGATAGCAGGCCGAATGTCCTGTACCCACTACCGTTTCCGTTAAATCGCCCATCTGAGTCACGCCGTTTCCCGACACCTCGAAAAGCGAGGTGTCAAGCGGGTCGGAAGAGTAGAGCGTTATGCGGTGCACATACTCTCCTCCGAAGTAGAACGGGATATAATCCTCGCCTCCAATGTCGGACGTGGAAACGATCGCGCCCCAAAGGTTTTCGCGTGTCTCGTCGTTCTCATCGCATCCCGCAACGTATACGCGCGAATCGCCCCAGACGCCCGCGCTCATGGAAACGCCGTAAATGCTCCACGCGCCGGTCTGATAGTCGTCCCCGTCGTCCGCCGTATATCCGGCTAAGGCCGCGGCGGGAAAGACGGTCACGCACATCGCTATCACGATGAGAATGCAAAGCAGCCGTTTTTTCTTCATTCGAAAGCCTCCTTCTTAAATATATGTTTTTTAATTATGTCCTCTCAAAGCGTTTCTCCGGCCAAAAGCGCCGTTTTATCGGGCTTTGTGTGTTTTTAACAAAAACAAACGCTCTTTTGCCGCAATTATCGCCTTATATTTATAAAAGTATCATATATATAATAAAAATAAAAGGGGGAAACTGAATTTGGCAATGACAAATTTTCGGCACGACTTATGCCCGAGAAAAAGTCGGGAAATATGCGGCTTTTCGGGCTTTCTTCGGGAATTGCCGTGCCGCGGATATAAAAAAGCGGCACGTTCGGTGCCGCTTAAAGACAAAAAAATGGCGCGCCGGAAAAAGAGGAGAAAAACGGCGCGCCCGCGTCATGTCGTATTGAATTTATAATCTTTCGCATCGGCCGCGCACGCGGTCAAAGCGGTATTACCTCGCCTTCAAATGCAAACGAGCAGTCAGGATGTATATTTAAGAGGCCTCCGGCTTCTTTCAAAAGCTCATCGTCCGTCCGTTCGGGGTCGTGGTGGATCATGCGCGCCTTTGACGCGCCCGCACTGCGGGCAAGCTTCGCGGCCGCCGTCCACGTGCTGTGGCCGAACGTGCGGCGCTGCCTCCACTGCTCCTCGCTGTACTGTCCGTCGCACAAAAGAAGATCACAGTCCCTTGAAAATTCCGAGATTTCGGGGAAACGCGCATCCGTCAGCGTGCAGTCCGTGATGAAGACCACGCTTTTGTCCTCGCCGCAAAGCCGTATGAGCGACACGCCTCCCGGGTGCTCGCCCTCCATCGTATCGACCCTTACGCCGCCTATTTTAAAGCTTCTTTCCATATCGAAAAAGCGCACGTCCGCGGGCAGCGCGTCCATGTCCACCGGCCATACGGGCGGCGAAAATATGCGGCTTATCTGCTCCCGCGCATTCAGGCCGCCCCGCCTCGCGCCGTATATGTCCATACGCGCGTCCGCCTTGAAAAGATACGGACACATAGCAAGACCTATTATATGATCCGCGTGCGGATGCGACAATATAAGTGAGAGCGAAGGCTGTGAAAGCGCCTCCTTCGGAAGAGCGAGTATGCCCGTGCCCGCGTCCAGGATTATAAATTGACCGGCCATGCGCACAAGCACGCACGTCGTAGCTCCGCCGAAGCGGGAAAATGATGCGCCGCTTACGGGTACGGAGCCGCGTGTGCCTAAGACGGTGACTGAGTTTTCCATGCTTTTCACTCCCCCGACGGATATTTGCGGCAAAGCCGCGTTCGTCGGTCTCTCTGTTTTTAGCTTACTATAACTCGGCTTATGTGTCAATAAATGCGGCGCTTAGTTTTGTTTTTTCGCGGGTCAGGACTCCGCGTCAAAGAAAAAGTCACACTTTTCGGCCAGGGGATGCATATCCCTGTCGAAGAAGAAGAACGTCTCACGCGCATCGCCGCTTTTCGGTACTATGGTAAATTTCACATATTCGCGCGGATTATACGTTTTATACAAAGACGTGCCCGTCAAGCGCCCCGCATCGTCATACGAGGCCGACGTGATATATCCCCCGTCCTCGTTAAGTATCCACGCCGAAGCGATATATCCTTCGTCCGCGGGCTTTAAGTCCACCCAAGACGAATCAAGCAGCGCCCGAATGTTCGCAAATCCGTATCCGTAGTATATGTCGTAATCCTTTGCGCCCAAATCGACGGCTCTTTCTTTAAACAGCTTCATTACCGTCGCGTTGTCCATATCGGGCGCAAGCTGCAGCAGTATCGCGGCCTCGCCCGAAACGCAGGGCGCGGCAAACGACGTGCCGCTGCTTATAAGGGACGTGCCGTCCGCCATTATAAACGTCACGCCTTCGCCGGGCCCGCACACGGTCACGTGCGAGTTGTGCTGCGAGGAATAGACGTAGCTTAAGTTCTTGTTCACCGATGAAACGCTTATGACGTGGTCGTACGCGGCCGGATAAAGGATTCTGCCCTGAGGCGCGGTGCTTGAGACGTTTCCGGCGGCGGCAACAAGCACGGCGCCCGCGTCATAAGCCTTTTTTGTCGCCTGAAACAGTGCCTCTGTATTCGCATCGAAGGTCCAGCTCATGTTTAAAACGTCGCAGTGGTATACGTTCACCGCGTCGTCGATTATCCGGACAAGATCGGATACCCTGGGGCTTTTTGACTTGGAAAAGCAGCGAAGCGGCACTATCTGCACGCCGCGCGCGACTCCCGTAATGCCCAGATCGTTTTTGTCGGCGCAGATCATCTGCGTCACCTTCGTGCCGTGAAAAACGTCGTCGCTCATCTCGGTCGTCTCGTTTATATAGTCGTAGCCCGCGCATATATTGGCGTTTTTAAGGTCGGGATTATTAAGCTCGAGGCCGCTGTCGATAACGGCTATGCGCACGCCCGTGCCGTCAAGGCCGAAGGCCTCGGCATAATCGGCTTCAACCGCCTCATAAGACCAGCCGTAGTATACCGTCTCACCGCCGTCCGTATCGCAGAGCGTGGCGTAATAGTCGGGCTCGACATGCTCCGCCTGTCCGCAGATGAGCATAAGCTCGGCGAGCTCGCGGTCGTCCGTTTTATAGATGTTGTCCGCAACGTGCGTAAGCTCCCCGTCGCTTGATAGTTCCGCAAGAGACGCCGTCTTTATATCATCCGACAAAAAAACAAGATACCCGTCGTATTTATTCTCGCCGCAGTCCCCGCCGCTTTCCTCGTTTGCGGCCAGTGCAAGGCATGAGCAGATAAAAAACGCGGCGATTATTATAAAAATTATCGTTTTCTTCATTATATAATACATAATATAATACATCCCTGTTTTGTTTTCGCTTATATTATATCAAAAAAGCGGGGCCAAACGCAAGATTAGACGAAAAAAGCCCCGATTGCCTCCGCAGCGGCGCGCGCTGCAGCCATTCGGGGCTAAATGTTTCGTTTTGTAGCTAACCGTTTATCGTGACCGCGGCGCAGCGCGGCATAAGGCTCGCATTAAGGCTTATGAGCTTTAAGGAACTGCCTGCCATCTCAACGGAGTGCTCGCCCGCCGTATCAATAAGAGTACAGCCGAGCATTTTTCCGTTGTCATCGTACCACGCGGCTACGACAAACGCGCCGTCGTTAAGCTCAAGCCAAAGCTCGCCGCCGCTTATCATGTATCCGTAGCCCCCGCCCGAAACCTCGGTATACGGGCTTATGTCTAAATAATGAAGCGTGCCGTTTGACTCCTGATACACGAGATTGTTTCCGTCTTTTACGCATCCGATGAGGTTCGTTCCGTCGAACAGTACCGAAACGAGCGACTCCACGGTGTCTTCGGTCAAATCATATTCAAACACGTCGAATACCGAATTGAAATAGAGCTTGCCTCTGTAATAGAAGAGTCCCGAATTTACGCAGTATCCCGGGAAGGTGTATCCCGGATACAGCTCGGCATATATGTCATCGAAGGGCTGAAGAACCACGGGCTCTCCCGAAACGCCGTCCCACATATTGATGCCTGTCTCATTTATGAAATACCAGCTGCCTTCCGCGTAAACGAAGGGCGAACGCGACTCGCGCCAGAAAAACTCATCGTAGGTCGTATCGTCGCATACGGCGTTTTCGCCGAACATCCAGTCGTCCTCTTGTACATGGCCTATCGCGATCATCTTATCGGTCGATAAGAGCAAATACTCGTGCGTCGCGCATCCTACGCTTGTAGTTATCGGGTCGTTCCATGTAACGTCGACGTGATACCATTTGCCGTCAATCTTAACAATATTCCACGAATGGTTCATGCTTTGGCTTTCGATATAGCTCGTTTCAACGCCAACAAGTCTCATTACCGCTTCATATACGCGCGTATACGCCTGGCACACGCCCTTCTTGTCGCGGAAGAACGAATACGCGTCGTAATTCGTATACGTCGTGTCGTATTCAAAGTTCAAAGCGAGGTAATCGTTAACGAAAAGCGCCTTTTCCGGGTCGCTCATGTCGTCGTCAACAAGCGCGGCTATGGCATTTACGCCGTCCGTGTATAACGCCTTGGCCGCGTCGTAATCGGCGTACATATCGCCGTAATAAACCGGATCAACGTAAAGATTGTCTACGCTGCCCACATAACCCCAGCTTACGGTCTTCAGGGCAAATGTTTCGGGCTCCATAAAAAGCCTGCGCGTAAGCTTGGAAAGTTTGGCGTATTCCACACCGTAATCAGAGCCGTTAAACTCGATATGCGTCTCGCCGTTCCAGATGGCCGTGACAAGCATTGAAACAAGCGCCTGTTCTCCATCGGTAAGATCGGCATCCGCAAGGGCTGCCGTCTCATCGGAGAACGCGTATCCGTATACCTCATCCGCGCTTATGGACTGCTGCGCCGGGATATCGGCCGCAAACGCGCCCGCGCCGGCCGCAAGCATCAGCGCCGCGCAAAGAAGCAGAATAAGACCCGCGCGGGCACAGCGTTTTTTACCGTTATTTCCTGTCATATGCCGTCTCACCCGTTTCTTTCAATAGTATCGTATCCACGCGCGGCAGGGGACACAGGTCCCCTGTCGCGGAGGTTAATAATATTGCGCTGTGTGAATTTAAAGCCCGGTGTGCTCTTAAGATACCGTGATAGACTTCGCGGTCTCGTTGTAGCCCGTGCTGTACGTGCTGCCGACATACGAGCGGACTGCATAGGTGTACTTCTTGCCTGCCTGAACGTCCGTATCGGTGAACGTCGTCGCCGTCGTTGCTGCTACTGCCGTCGTCCACTTGCCGGAGCCTACCTTCTTGTGTACTCTGTATCCGTCCACGCCGTCCTGGCCTGCCCATTCAAGCACTACCGCGCCGTTTACGCACTTGATCGAGGTTATCTCGATCGGCTGCGGCTCAACTGCCGCCGCGGTAACGGTGATCGACTTCGCGGTCTCGTTGTAGCCCGTGCTGTAAGTGCTGCCCACGAACGAACGGATCGCGTAGGTGTACTTCTTGCCGGTCTGAACGTCCGTATCGGTGAACGTCGTTGCCGTCGTCGATGCAAGCGCCGTTGTCCACTTGCCCGTGCCTACCTTCTTGTGTACTCTGTAGCCGTCCACGCCGTCCTGGCCTGCCCATTCGAGCACTACCGCGCCGTTTACGCACTTGATCGAGGTTATCTCGATCGGCTGCGGCTCAACTGCCGCTGCGGTAACGGTGATCGACTTCGCGGTCTCGTTGTAGCCCGTGCTGTACGTGCTGCCCACGAACGAACGGATCGCGTAGGTGTACTTCTTGCCGACTTCAACCGCGGTATCGGTGAACGTCGTTGCCGTCGTCGATGCAAGCGCCGTCGTCCACTTGCCCGAGCCTACCTTCTTATGTACTCGATAGCCGTCCACGCCGTCTGCGCCTGCCCATTCGAGCACTACTGCGCCGTTTACGCACTTGATCGAGGTTATCTCGATCGGTACGGGCTGTGCGGCATTGTCGGGAATCACCACGGATGCCGATGTGCCCGTCGTCGGGAACGATATTGCGTCGCCGTTGAGCTTTGCCACTCTGAACATCGAAATGCCGTTTATAATGCTGTCGGAAAGCCTGAACTGTACTGTCGTTCCCTCGTTCTTTGCATGGAAATACATCTTCGCGGTGAAGCCCTTGTTCGTTATGCCGTCGGTTGCCGCATCGGTTATAACGAACAGCTTATATCCGCTCGCGGTGATGCTTCGCGCCGTATTCATGTTGAAATTCTTTCTTGCGAAATTCGGGTCGTTGCTCTCAAGCGCAAAGCCGTCGGCAACGTCGACCATGGCGGGATCGTATTCGACCGCCAGCGTATACGCGCCTATCATATCGGACGACGATACCGAAACGGTCACTTCGATGATGCCGTCCGCGTCGGCGTTCGACGCCGAAAGCGCTACCGTGGGCGCGTCGGCCGTCCATGTTGCCGCCAGCGCCGCAGGCATAAGTGTTACGACCATTACTATCGCGATAATTATCGCCAATATCTTTTTCATGATCTTCCTCCTTCTTTAATGTTATCCCACAACTGCCTGCAGAATGAGAAGCGCATCGGACGCGGTCACAACGCCGTCTAAGTCCATATCTGCCGCGAGAAGCTGCATGGGCGTAAGCTCATGTTCGCCTACTATCGCCTGAAGCACATAAAGAGCGTCCGTAGCGTTGACCGTTCTGTTGCCGTCTGCGTCGCCCAAGATGTACGGAACGTAATATTCAAACGACGCCACGCGCACAAGAGCGCCTATATCGTTCGCGCTCGTCTGGGGTGCGTTGCTCGACATATATACGTAGTACTGAGCGTCCGGCTCAAGACTCTTCGGATAGACCGTAAAGCTTACGGTCGCCGAATCGGCTCTCTTCTGGTCTATGTACGCTATGTTTTCCTCGGTGGGTATCCCCGTCGCATCGGTCATGACTATTATTACGTAGTCACTGCCCGCTATGGCGTTTGTGCAGGTGACCGTTGCCGTCTCCTCGGCGGTGTCGACCGCGATAACGTCCTTGAAAGCGTTCTCCACTGCTGCGTTATCAAGGCCTGCGGTGTCTCCGTTTGCCAGCGCGCCCACGCACATAATAAGCGCCAGAGCGCCCGCAATAAGACAGATCTTCATAAGTTTTTTCATGCTGCCCCTCCTTCATTATTCTCAATGTATTCTACTAAAATCTTCGCAAGCTGGGCCCGCGTCGCCGTCCCTTTCGGGGAAAGCGTGCCCTCGCCCGTTCCGGAAATTATGCCCTTGTAAACGCCCCAGTAAACGGACGTTTTAGCCCAATCGGATATCTCGCCGCTGTCTGAGAACGCGTCGTCGTAAATGCCCGTAAACATTGCCTCCATGCCGCTTTCCCCTCCGGCGTATCCGAAGAGTATCTTCATGGCCGCCTCACGCGTTACCGACGCGCCCGGATCGAACGTCTCTGGCGACGTGCCGTTTACGAAGCCCTTTTCATAGGCCCACGATATCGCGGCTTTAAACTCGGGTATCTCGTTTTCGATATCCTTAAACGGAGCGGTCACCGCCGCTTCGGGACTGCCTGCCATACGCCAGAGCACCGTGACGAACTGCGCGCGCGTTACGGGTGCGTCGGGCTTAAAGGAGCCGTCCTCGTAGCCCTTGAAAAGTCCGAGCGAAGCCGCTTTAATAACGTACTCCTCGCCCCAGTGGCCCGCGGTATCGGTAAATCCCGATGCCTGCTGAGAAGCGGACTGTCCGCCGCTTTCGCCTTCATTCGAGGTCTGCGATGCGTCGCCCGAACCGTCCGAGCCTGAGCTGCTTGAACTGCCTCCCGAACTGCCTCCCGAACTGCCGCCGGAACTGCCGCCGGAACTGCCTCCCGAGCTGCCTCCCGAGCCTGAGCCGCCCGAACCGCCGGAGCCTGAGCCGCCTGAGCTGTTGCCCTTAACGTCGAAGGGCACGGGGTCGCCGTTTTTGTCGTTAAACTCATCCACGGTCAAAACAAAGCCGTAATTCGTAACGTCCGCGTCGGCGGTGAAGGTATATACCAAAAGCGTTCCGTCGCCTACAACGGCATCGGTCGAAGCCGCGGCCGCCCTGGCGCCCTTTTCCCCTTCGGGATTGAACGCCGCGAGCGTTCCCGTAAGAAGCTCGCCCGCCTCAACTTTTGTGCAGGTCATCTCTTTTTCGTTATACGAAAGCGTAAAGGTCGCCGCGTTGAAGCCGGTGTTGCCCGAAATATCGGCCGTCACCGTGAAGACGTCGCCCTTTTTCGGCATATCCTTTGGCGCGCCGACAGAGATTTCCGTCCC
Source organism: Clostridia bacterium (assembly GCA_017513095.1). Lineage (GTDB taxonomy): Bacteria > Bacillota > Clostridia > Oscillospirales > RGIG577 > RGIG577. The sequence goes on from JAFWDJ010000020.1 coordinate 76,794, forward strand.
CGCCGCGAACGCGCACACGCCGAGCGCGCCCAGCACAAGGGCGGCAGACACTATCAGCGCCAATAATCTTTTCATACGCATCACTCCAGTGTCAATGCTTTAATATTTATATCATATCATAAAAGTATGACTTTTTACATAAAAAATCTAAATAATTTTTTGTTTTTTTATGCGGATTTTACCCTGTGATGAAACATCATCGGATACATCTTCGCAAGTCTTCGGATCATGTCTTCGCGCCTTTGGAAAGCTTCCCGTTTAATTTAAAGCAAACTCCATGCATTCGCCCTTCGGCGTAAAGCCGTCGGCACTGACCCAAATAAGCTTCGCCGAAGCCGCGCCGCTTACGCCCGCCGACGAAGGCGCGGTCATTATTCCACACGAGATCATCCTGCCGTTTTCGCCGTAGAGCGCGGCGTATACGGGAGAAGCCGCCGAAACGTCGCCGGATACCGTCAGGGTATTGTCAAGAACGCTTCCGAAAACGGTCTCTCCGGTTGCGATGTCGATGGAGGATTCGGGATAGTTATTGAAAATCACCCGGGCTCCGGTGCCGGATATCGCGTCATCTCCGCCCAGGCTTTCCCACTGCTGCTTCGTGCCGCCGAAATATACCACGCTTAAGCCGGTGCAGTCCTTAAACGCGTCCTCGCTTATGTACGAAACACCCGACGGGATCGTTACGTACGTAAGGCCGGTGCAGCCGTAGAAAGCTTCTTCGCCTATGCTCGTCACGTTTTTGGGGATAATTGCCGATTCAAGACATCTGCAGCCGAGGAACGCCCATTCGCCTATGGAAGTCACGCTGTCGGGGATTATTACCGCTTTAAGGCCGCTGCAGTCATAGAACATCCAGTCGCCCACGGACGATACGCCCTCGGGGATTACCATTGACGTAAGTCCGCTGCAGCCGAAGAAAGCAAAATCATTTATGACAGTCACGCTCTTCGGAATCTCAAGCGACGTAAGACCCGTGCAGTTGCCGAACGCGAGGCCGCCTATTCCCTTCACGCCGTCGGGGATGACAACCGACGTAAGGCCGGCGCATTTATCGAACGCGTCGGTCGCTATACAGGTCGTACCCTCTTTTATTGAATACTCGCCGCTTAATGATTCCTCCGCCTTAATAAGCGCGGGCCCCATATACAGCACGCCGTTTTCCCAATTTGACGGAGTGTTGTAATAAGCCGTATCGCTGAACGCAAAATCGCCTATGTCCGTCACGCTCGACGGAATCATTACAGACGAAAGAGCGGTGCAGCCGGAGAACGCAGCCATTTCTATTCTCGTCACGCCTTCGGGGACAACCACCGACGTAAGGCCGCTGCACTTGGAGAACGCGGCCATTTCTATGCTCACAACACCTTCGGGAATAACCACCGACGCAAGGTCGGTGCAGTTACGGAACGCGCGTTCGCCTATGCTCGTCACGGCAGCGCCGTCTATCTTCGCGGGGATATTCGCCGAAGTTATGCCGTCATCCGCGCCGGTTATCGTTCCCGCGGCACTGTCGAAATAAATTTTGCCGCCCTCAACGGCGTAAGCCGTGCCGCTTGTATCTCCCGCCGCAAGGCCCGTCATGGGCAGCATCGCCGCGGCCACGCACAGCACCAGCAGGAAGCATATTATTTTCTTTTTTATCTTTTCTTCTTCTTTATGGTTTTTTATATAAAGGGAAAACACTCACCGTATTCCCCCTCGGATTTACCCCAAAAAACGACGTTTGGGACGGTGACAGAAGTATACTTTGCTCTCCGCTTGAATTTTTCTATATTTTGATAAAAAAATCATAACACACCGCAAGTATTTGTGCAAGAAATATACAAAGAAAAAATATACTTTTGATGTTTCTGTTGAAAAGCATCAAAGAGGCACGCTTTTTTAAAGCTGCCTAAAAAGGCCGCCGGACAGTCGTCCGGCGGCCTTTTGTGATTTTTTCGGGGCTTAGAGGCCCAGTGCCTCGAGCTCTTTCTTCGTTATCTCAACGAGCTCCTCGCAGCGCTTTGCGTTTTGTCCTACCACCTTCTTCATGCCAAAAATGCCGCCTGTTGCCGAATCGATTGCCGCATTCTTTAATAAATTGCCAACGCCTGCCTGCTCCGCCTTCTGTACCATGAATTTTCCCTTGCCCAGGCGAACAATCTGCACCTGATTCTGGCTGTCGAGCGCGGGGAATGCTATGAGATAAGCAAGACCCTGCTTTACATATTCGGGCTTGCCTGCCTCAAACTCCTTGTCCTTTATAGCGTCGAAAAACTCCTCTACGGTATAGTCCCTGCTCGTCTTTATCGTCTTCATCTTTACTCCGAATGCCATACTTTATCATCCTTTCTGAAATACTTTATTCAATATTTATATTACCACTCATAATAATATACGTCGCCGTTTTCCTCAACGTTGAACATCACGAATTCGGAGAGGTAATAGTCGCCGTAGATATCGTCAATGCAGAACGCGAAGAGGTAGTCGGCGCTCTCCATAACGTCGTAGTATATCTCGGGCGTGCCCTCGAATACGTATTCGCCGCCGTAATAGTAGCCCTCATCGTCGCTGTTTACTGCGTAGGAATAATATATCGGAACTATCTTGTCGCCCTCTTTAAGCTGTACTATGTCCTTTGCGGCCATGCCGTTCTCGTCGATGCCCGCCCATGCGCCTTCGATGGTGATATCGCCGTCGAACGTCTGCCTGAGTCTCAGGTTTGTCTGCTCGTCGTTTAAGAATACGGGCGAGGTGTAGATTATCGCGTCGTCGGTCACTTCAACTATGTAAGTTGCGAGATTCTGACCGTCGGGCAGCGACATCCAGTAGCCGTCAAAGTCGTCGCAGAAGAAGCCGTTGTCCCAGTCGATTATTATATCGTACGTTTCGCCGAGCTCGATAAGATCCTCGCCGTCCTCGGAAAGCTCGTAAACGTAGCCGTATACGTTCGCGGCGTAATAATAGCCGCTGTCGTCGAGTATGAACCAGAAGTCGCCCTCGTCGTCGAGTATCGGCTCCTGCTCGAACGTGATGAGCGGGCTTTCGCCGGTTATCTCAAATGAATCGGCGTACTCCCAGTATTCGCTGTCGCCCGCGCCCGCAGACGCCCAGCTCCAGTTGCCATCCTCGTCGTACCAGTAATCGTCGCTGTATCCTGCGGTGCTGCCCTGATTTACGCTGCCGTAATTCTGTCTGTCGATGAAGGACAGATAATAGGGGCTTACGCAGACGCCTCCGAATATCGTAAGCTCCTCGGAGCCCTGAACGCTCAGCGGATAGTAAAGCGAAAGGCCCGATGCGTTCTTATGCGTGGAGCCCGCGATGCTGTAGACCACGGCGTTATCGAGAGAATTAAGCACCGCGTCCGCGCCGTCGGTGTAGGGAGCGCAGGCCGAAACGAGCGCGCCGAGGTCGACCATGTTTGTATAGCCCTCGCTCTTATTGTTGCCGCCGAAGTTCTCCGCGCCTTCGATGCCGCGCACCATGCAGACAAGCGCGTCAGGATTTTCGGCCGACTCGTACATGCTCTGCGCGAAGGCGTTGAAATCGGCAACGAGCTCATCCATATACGAAAGGTCGATAACGGCGAGAGTCGCGCCTCTCTCCTGACCTATATCCTCGCAGGACTTATAGAAGCTGTCGCATACGACCTTACCGAGCGAAGCCGCGTCGGCGTCGGGATTTCTTGCAAGATACGTGCCTATAACGGTATAATCCCAGCCGTAGCCCGGCTCCGACTCCTCAGAGCCGTACATGTAATCGGCGTAGGACGCAAGCACGTTGGCCGTCTCGAGCGTGCCCATGAGGCATGCGTCGAAGCCGATGAAGTCGAACTTCTGCGTCATGTTTTCGTATACAGCTGCGAACGCGCCGTCAAGGTCCTTTAAAGAGAGCGAGTCAAACTCGTTTTGCTCATCGAAGCAGATGCCCGTGATGCTGCCGCCGCCGTGGTTCCAGAGTATAACGCCCATATGCTCGGACGCGTAATTCTCAACGCCCCAGCTTATGAAGTCGTAAAACGTTTCCACATCGCCCATGTTGGCAGACGGCCCCTCGTCGAGCGCGTAAAGCTCGCCGTCCTGTACTAAAAAGCGCTGAATTTTCCCGTTTTCAACTATATCGTTTCGCCACCGCTCGGCGCCGCCCGTCTGGACAACAAAGCGGACGCTGTCGCTTCCCTCGGCATTCAGCATCTCCTGCAGGTCGTTCGTGCCCATGCCGTATCTCGACTCAAGGTCGGTACCGCAAAGATATACAAATATCGTCCACGTGCCCGCTTCGCCCATTCTGTCGCCCTGTGCGCCCGCGGGACGGTCGACCGTGAGCTTACCCGTTGAGCGGTTTAGGGACATATTGAGTCCCTTAGCCGAAAGCGACGACGTGTCGAGCGCGCCGGATTTGTCCGAATCGGAGCCCGAGCCGCACGCCGCAAGGCATAACGTCATTGCCGCGGCGAGTATAATCGCCAGCACCTTCATTTTCAAAACAAACACAACCTTTCTTTTTCGTTTTTTGTCTTTATAACACCGCCGGATCGTCATTTTTGACGGCATATCGTCTTTTTCGCTTTTATTATATATCATTTTCACGAATTTACGAAATAGAAAATAATTATTTTTCGTAAAAAATATACGCACCGCAGGCATCCCCGCAGTGCGTAAATCGGGCTTCGTTCATTTGTTTGTATTGCTGCGCCGTTCATTCCGTCTCATAATTTTTAAGCGCCGCTCTTAAATCGCTTTTTACGCTCTCGGCAAGCGACTCGGGCGACAGTATCCTCACGCGGGGGCCGTACTGAACGGCCCAGAGCCTCATTGCTTTAAGATTGACCCTGACCCGTGCCGTCACCTCATCTTCCGAGGCGTCCGAGAATTCGATATCGCTGCCGAACCAGTCGATCGCGTCGTTTATAATATGCGTCTTCATCCGAAAGCTAACGGGGACGCTCTCGCCCGAGAACATATAGATATGCTCCGCCATGTGGCGCGGCAGGTTTATGCCGTTCTCAAGGCCCGAAACGCTCTTCGCCGGTCTCGCCGCATCATCCGAAAGCTTTATATCAGTGATGCGGTCAAGGCGGTAATGGCTCACGTTGTCGTAAGGGTCGGTGCAGCATATTAGATAGTATCGTCCGTTGGCGGCGGCGATCTGGTACGGGCTTACCGTATATACTTTGGGCGTCCCGTCGTCGTTCTCTTTCGGGTGCGGCTTTTTGTCGAGTCCGTAAGAGCAGTAATAAAACTCTGCCTTCCTGCCGCGGCTTATCGCCTCGTCGAGAATCTCTATGGTATAGAAAAGCTGCTTGTTTTCCGAATAGTTTCTCGGCATGGAACGGATGTGCTTTACTCTCGACCTGAAATATGTGTTCGACAGCCCCTCAAGCTTTTCTACAAGCTCCCTGCACCTGTTGTACGGGATATGCTTTGAGAAAAGAAGCCCGTCGATGAGGAGCCTCAGCTCCGCGTCGGTAAAATCGCGCACGAGATAGAAATCCGACCAGATATAGCTCTCCTCCGGCTCCCCCGTTTTTCTGTTCTGCACCATTCGCACGGATTCGCTGTATTCGATGTCATAGCCGCACTCCTTTAAACTTAAAATATTGCGGCGGACTGTCTTTCGCTCCACGGTCATATCGTATTCCTTTTTCAGTATGTCCGCAATTTCCCGCTGACTGAGGCGGTGATCCTCGTCACTGTACCGCCGCAGAATATCAAGAATATTTATTATGGTCGTCTTTTTACCGGAACCGTACATATTACCACCTCCGACAAAATCATTTTATCCGTTCCGATTAGATAATACAACACCCCATGGAACATTTTTGTCCCATGCCGCGGCTTTTGAGCAAAAAACTCCCGCGCTTTCGCACGGGAGTTGAAATGTTTTTCAATTATTTAATTTTTTTCGGCGGTCCGGCCCTTTTTTGGCCGTCCCGAATCTATTTTGGGAAGTATGCGCCCATACTAAAGCCCGTCGGCAGCGGTATGGTGAGCATATATATCGTGCCTATCACGAGAAGGGCTATCGCGACCCAGAACACGAGTACGCGGTTCGGCAGGCGCTTGAACACGCCGACGATGCCCAAAAGGAAGAGCACCACGGAATAAATGACGCTGACAAGACCGAACTTGTCGCCGTTCATGTTATCCTGCTGTCCCTGCTCAAGCAGCGCCTGAGACTCGGCCAAAAGGGCGTTTGCGTCCTCTTCATTACCTCAATTCTTTCTTTTTGATGTGTTGAACATGCGTTTAACAGTATATGCCTGCGATTCGGTATTTTCAAGTGACTCGTGAAAAAAAGTCGTTTTTTAAGGTGCTTTTTTCCATTATGCACAAACGGTTTTTGTGATTTGTCCATATGTTGTGCATTTATGAATTATCCGTATCAAAATCTTCGTTTGCGGTCTCGCCGTACTCGTCGTTATATAAACCGTTCGCGCCGTCAATTATAATATCGCCCGCTTCGCTCCCGTCGGCCGTATCCTCACCAGCATCGGAAGCCTCGTCCGCGTCCTCCTCTGCGGTATTTTGGACCTTCGGACGGTCAAGAAAACGCACTACGGCGTTGAAGATGGCCTCGGCCTCCTTCTCGCGCTTCTTGTCGGTGTCAATAAGCTTTAAATCGGTCGAATTGTCGATGAAGGCAAATTCCGTGATGACGGCAGGGATGCCCACGCTCGCCGCGGCGCGAAGCACGCCGTAATAGTCGCCCTCCGATCCCCTTCTGTAAATGCTTCCGAGATAAGTCTGGCCTATGTTTTCAAATTCCTCGCGAAGAAAGCCCGCAAGGTTCGCCGTGCGGCCGCCGTTCTTGTCGTCCACCTGGCAGATGACATACGCGCCGTGACGCGAGGCGTCGTCGGAGGCGTTGTGATGTACGCTTATATAAAGATCGGGGCGGCGGGTGATTATCATGTCCATTCTGTCGCTTACGGAGAGCGACTCGTCGTCCGTGCGCGTCATTGCGACGATAAAGCCCTCGTCCTTTAACATCTTCGCAAGCTTCAGCGCAACGCTCAGGTTTACGTCCTTTTCGTAAAGATCAAGCTTTTTATTTATCGCGCCGGGGTCCCTTCCGCCGTGGCCCGGGTCTATTATTATGAATACGGTAGTGGCGATTATGGGCTTGTCTGATACCGTGATCTTCTGAAGCGCGTCGTCCCACGCGACGTAAAAGCCGAGCGCGTCGATGATATCGCGCAGCTTGAAGTAGTTGTACCCGTTTATGTTGTACGCCTCAAGGTCGGCCTTTTTGCCCATTATTTCTATATTATGCTTCGAGGGCTGCACCGTAAGCGTGTCGCCCGCCGCATACGCCGCTACTCCGGCAGCCGCGAACGCGGCCAGAAGAAATACGGTCAATATTCTGTAAAATCCGTGCTTCATGGAAAATCTCCTTTTCAAAAGACAGTCAGGATAGCCTTTAGATTTACATAATACCATAAACTCCGCGGTTAGTCTATATAAATTTACAAAAAGGTCGCGGTACACCTTGCGTGTCATTCCGAGGCGCGGCGCGTTTTAGAATCTTTACGCATCTCTTTCACAGAAGCCGGCGTTGTGCGGCAAAAAGCCTTCCCCTTCGATTTTATGGCCTCAAAATCATTTATCCACATAAGGCGATGTAATCTCAAAAAAGGGATACGCGCCAAAACGCATATCCCTTTTATAATAATTATCTCTCTTAAAGCTTGCCGAGAACAAGCGCGCCCATTTCGGTGCAGGAAACGCGCTTTGCGCCCTCCTGCATGATATCCGCGGTGCGGTATCCCTCGTCGAGCACGTCGTTTACGGCCGCTTCGATGTCGTCGGCCTCCTTCGCCATATCAAACGAATAGCGAAGCATCATCGCAACGGAAAGTATTGTTCCAAGCGGATTTGCCAAATCCTTGCCCGCGATGTCGGGCGCGCTGCCGTGTATCGGCTCGTACATGCCGCGCGTTCCCGATGAGAGCGACGCGGACGGCATCATGCCGATGGAGCCGGTGAGCATCGACGCCTCGTCGGAGAGGATGTCGCCGAACATATTTTCGGTCACGATAACGTCGAACTGCGTCGGATTCTTTATGAGCTGCATTGCGGCGTTGTCAACGAGCACGTCGCTGTACTGCACCTCGGGATACTCCTCGCTGAGTCTGTGCATCACTTTTCTCCAAAGGCGCGACGTCTCTATTACGTTCGCCTTATCGACGCTTGCGAGCTTCTTGTTTCTCTTCATTGCCGTCTCGAAAGCAACGCGGCCTATGCGCTCTATCTCATGCTCCGAATAGGGCATAACGTCGGTCGCAACGAGCTCTCCGTTCACTTCCTCGGTCTTTTTGGGGCCGAAGTATACGCCGCCCGTAAGCTCTCTGACTATAAGCAGGTCTATGCCGTTCTGTGTTATCTCCTTCTTTAACGGCGACGCGTCGGCAAGCTGCAAAAACAGCTTGGTGGGACGTAAGTTCGCAAAGAGCTCAAGCTCTTTTCTTACTGCCAGAAGCGCCTTTTCGGGGCGGATATTCGCGGGGCAGCCGTCCCACTTGGGGCCGCCCACGGCGCCGAGAAGCACGCTGTCGGAGGCCTTGCACTTTTCCATGCCCTCGTCGGTTATCGGCACGCCGTACTTGTCTATCGAGCAGCCGCCGATGTCAACATAGGTGTATTCAAACTTATGGCCGTATTTTTCGCCTATTTTGTCGAGCACCTTTATGGCCTGAGCCATGATCTCGGGGCCTATGCCGTCGCCCGACAGCACCGTTATCTTCTTGTTCATTTATTCCTTCTCCTTCAGCGACTTTAATAGTCCGCCCTTTTCGATTATATTCTGGATAAATTCGGGGAAAGGCTGAGCCTTGTACGTCTTGCCCGTCGTGATGTCGGTTATAACGCCCGTCGTAAAGTCAACGCTTACCTCGTCGCCCGCCGCGATCTCCTCGGCCGCCTCGGGGCACTCCAAAATCGGAAGGCCGATATTTATCGCGTTTCTGTAGAATATGCGCGCAAAGCTCTTTGCTATAACGCAGCCAGTCTCGCACGTCTTTATAACGAGCGGAGCGTGCTCGCGCGAGGAGCCGCAGCCGAAGTTCCAGCCGGCCACCATAACGTCGCCCGCCTTTACTTTATTTACGAAATCCGCGTCGATATCCTCCATGCAGTGCTGCGCGAGCTCCTTTGCGTCAGAGGTGTTTAAGTAGCGCGCGGGGATGATAACGTCGGTGTCGACGTTATCGGGATATTTGAAAACTTTTCCCTGTGTATTCATTATTATACCTCCTTAGGAACGGTAATATAGCCCGTGAGCGCACTCGTTGCCGCCGTCTGCGGGCTTGCGAGGTATACCTCGCTGTCAACGTGTCCCATGCGTCCGACGAAGTTTCTGTTCGTCGTCGCAACGCAGCGTTCGCCCGCCGCAAGTATGCCCATATAGCCGCCGAGGCACGGGCCGCAGGTGGGCGTCGATACAACGGCGCCCGCCTCCATAAAGGCGGTAACGTAGCCTTTCTCTATGCAGTCCTTCATTATCTGCATCGTCGCCGGGATTATTATGCAGCGAACGCCGTCGGCCACCTTGTTGCCCTTTAAAATCTTATAGGCGTTCTCCATATCCTCCATGCGGCCGTTCGTGCAGCTGCCGATGACTACCTGGTCTATCTTTATATCCGAAAGCTCGGCTGCCGGACGCGTGTTCTCGGGAAGATGCGGGCAGCTTACCGTCGGACGGATAGCCGAAAGGTCGATGTCTATCGTCTTTTCGTATTCCGCGTCGGGGTCCGCCGCGTATATAACGGGCTCTCTTTCGCTTCTGCCCGTAAGGTATGCCATAGTCACGTCGTCAACGGGGAATATGCCGTTCTTCGCGCCGGCCTCGATCGCCATGTTGCAGATGCAGAGGCGGTCGTCCATCGTGAGCGTTTTTACGCCGTCGCCAACGAACTCCATGCTCTTATAGAGCGCGCCGTCAACGCCGATCATGCCGATTATCGTAAGTATTACGTCCTTGCCGCCGCAGTTCTTCGGAAGCTTTCCCGTAAGATTGAACTTTATCGCCGACGGCACCTTGAACCACGCCATGCCCGTGGCCATGCCGGCCGCCATGTCGGTGCTGCCTACGCCGGTCGAGAACGCGCCCAAAGCGCCGTAGGTGCAGGTGTGGCTGTCCGCGCCGATGATGCAGTCGCCCGCGGTAACGACGCCCTGCTCCGGAAGAAGCGCGTGCTCTACGCCCATCTTGCCCACGTCGTAGAAGTGGCTTACGCAGTGCGAGCAGGCGAAATCGCGGCACTGCTTCGACTGAGTCGCGGCCTTTATGTCCTTATTCGGTACGAAGTGGTCCAAAACTATAGCCACCTTGTCCTTGTCGAAAACCTTATCGAATCCGGCCTTGTTGAACTCGTTTATCGCAACGGGCGTCGTTATGTCGTTTCCCAGCACGATGTCGAGCTTCGCGTTAATGAGCTGTCCTGCGACAACGCTCGAAAGCCCCGCGTGCGCGGCCAGGATCTTCTGAGTCATGGTCATTCCCATATGTTTTTTCCTCCTTATTTATCTCTGCGGTTAAGTGCGGAGAAGAGCGCGTTTATCGACGACGCTATGATATCGTCGTTAATGCCTGCGCCCCAGACCTTCTTTCCGCCGGGGAGAGTGATGCTTAAGTACGTTATGGCCTGAGAGAACGAGCCCTTCGAGAGCGCGTGCTCGTCGTAGGTCATCTGCGAATACTTTATGCCGAGCTGCTGCTTAATCGCGTTGCTCACGGCGTCAAGTCTGCCGTTGCCCGTGGCCGTTATATCCTTTACTATGCCGTCCTGTTCAACGGTGACTACTACGTGTATTTCGGGCGTGCGCTTAAAGTGATAATCTATGAGCTTAAGCGGCGCGTTTATGTTTACGTATTCCTTCGTGAATACGTCGAGCACCTCCTTCGGGGAAAGCTCCGCGTGCGCGATGTCCGACGCGCGCTTTACGGTGTAGCCTACCTCCTCGCGCATAGCCGCGGGGAGCACGTATCCGAAGTTGTTCTCGAGAAGGTATCCTATGCCGCCCTTGCCGGACTGCGAATTTATGCGGATAACGTCGGTCTCGTACACTCTGCCCACGTCGTTCGGGTCGAGCGGCAGATACGGCACCGTCCACGTTTCGATGTTCTTCTCCTCGCGCCACTTCATGCCCTTCGCTATGGCGTCCTGATGCGAGCCGGAGAACGCCGCGAACACGAGCTTGCCCGAATACGGCTGGCGGTCGTATACCTGCATCCTCGTTACTCTCTCGTAGAGGCTTGCGATGGACGGCATATCGGTAAAGTCGAGCCCCGGCTCAACGCCGTGGGTGTAAAGGTTAAGCGCGAGCGTAACTATGTCGACGTTGCCGGTGCGCTCGCCGTTTCCGAAGAGCGTGCCCTCTATCCTGTCGGCGCCGGCAAGAAGGCCGAGCTCCGAATCGGCCACGGCGCAGCCGCGGTCGTTATGCGGATGGAGCGAAACTATCACATTTTCCCTGTACTTTAAGTTGTCGCACATATATTCCACCTGGTCGGCGTAAACGTGCGGCGACGAAAGCTCGACCGTTACGGGAAGGTTTATTATCGCCTTTCTGTCGGCGGTGGGCTTCCATACGTCCAAAACGGCGTTGCATATCTCGAGCGCGAACTCGGGCTCCGTGCCCGTGAACGACTCGGGCGAATACTCGTAGCGGTATTTCGCGCCCGTCTCGGCGGCTATTTTTTCAAAAAGCTGCGCGCCCTCGATGGCAATCTCTATTATTTCCTCCTTCGGCTTTTTAAAGACCTGCTCGCGCTGTGCCAGAGAGGTGGAATTGTAAAGATGCACTACGGCGTTCTTGCAGCCTTCGAGCGCCTCGAACGTCTTTCTTATGATGTGCTCGCGGCTCTGCGTTAAGACCTGCACGGTCACGTCGTCGGGTATCATGTTTTTCTCTATGAGCGTTCTTAAGAATAAATATTCCGTATCGGATGCCGCCGGGAAGCCGACTTCTATTTCCTTAAAGCCGATTTTCACGAGCAGCTCGAAAAAGTCAAGCTTTTCTTCGAGGCTCATCGGCGTTATGAGCGACTGGTTGCCGTCGCGAAGGTCTACCGAGCACCATATGGGCGCCCTGTCAACGTACGGTTTATCCGCCCATTTTCTCGTCGGATTCTTCACCGGGAAGAACTGGCGGGTATATTTTTTTGCGTTTACCATGCTTTTACCTCCTTATCTGTGCCCGAAAGCGGCAGGCTTATGCGAAGGGAACGTTTTTTCGTCCCCGTGAAGCGTTTTAGTTGTTTATCAGCTTATCCTCGTCGCTCCAGCTGTAAAGCTTTCTTATATCCTTGCCGATTACCTCGCTCGGATGCTCGCTCGCGCGCTTTCTCATTGCGTTAAAGTGTACCTGAGCGCCCGCGTCGGACATATCAAGCAGGAACTGCTTTGCGAAGGAGCCGTCCTGGATATCGGCAAGTATCTTCTTCATGGCCTTCTTCGTATCCTCGGTTATGATCTTCGGGCCGGTGATGTAGTCGCCGTATTCGGCGGTGTTGGAGATGGAGTAGCGCATACCCTCGAAGCCGCTCTGATAGATGAGGTCAACGATGAGCTTCATCTCGTGGATGCACTCGAAGTAAGCGTTTCTCGGGTCGTAGCCTGCCTCAACGAGCGTCTCAAAGCCCGCCTGCATGAGCGCGCATACGCCGCCGCAGAGAACTGCCTGCTCGCCGAAGAGGTCGGTCTCGGTCTCGGTGCGGAAGGTCGTCTCAAGTACGCCCGCGCGCGCGCCGCCGATGCCGAGAGCATAAGCAAGACCTATCTCAAGCGCGTCGCCCGTTGCGTCCTGCTCTACCGCGATAAGGCAGGGAACGCCCTTGCCGGCCTGGTATTCGCTTCTTACGGTGTGGCCGGGGCCCTTGGGAGCTATCATTATTACGTTCACGTTCCTGGGCGGCTTTATGCAGCCGAAGTGGATGTTGAAGCCGTGCGCGAAGGCAAGCGTCTTGCCCTCGGTAAGATTGGGCTCGATGCTCTCCTTATAGAGCTTCGCCTGCTTTTCGTCGTTTATGAGTATCATTATAACGTCGGCGTTCTTTGCCGCCTCCGCCGCGGTGTATACCTTTAAGCCGGCAGCCTCTGCCTTTGCCCAGCTCTTGCTGCCCTCGTAAAGGCCTACGATAACGTTTACGCCGGATTCCTTTAAGTTGAGCGCGTGCGCATGACCCTGCGAGCCGTAGCCTATGATGGCAACGGTCTTGCCGTCAAGCTTTGAAAGATTGCAGTCCTGCTGATAGTAAATTTTCTGCATGATAGATTATCTCCTTTAAAGTAATATATTTAATAAAATTATTTTTTCAACAAAAAACGCCTTCATCTCTCCGTTATCAGATGATAATTCAAAGAGACGAAAGCATCAAAATAAAAATATTTTTGACCTTCCGCGGTACCACTCTTTTTCGCCCCGAAAAGGGACGCACTCGGGCGCCATCACGCCTTAACTCTGTTACGGGAGTTCCCGTCTGCAGCTACTCTCTTTTTAAAATTTCATTGCAGCCGCTCCATGGTGAGTTTGGCAATCCTCCGCCGATGCCTCGCACCTTCCGGCATCTCTCTGTACGCTGAAAGCTTCTGCCTACTATTCCATATCATCGCGTTTATTCAGATGAAATTATTATATTACCTATTTTTTCGCTTGTCAACAGTTTGGACGGTTTTTAGTGCTTTCGCCGCACTAAAAAGGCGCTTTTTATGCGAAAACGCCTTCGGCGCATGCGTACTCTAAAGGCTCCCTTGTTCAATCCACCCCAACAACCACCCCGAAAAATGCAAGCATTTTTGGGGGACTCCGGCGGGAGCTGTCTGCGAAGCAGACTGAGGGATTGTCACTGCTACGCCTTATTATTTTTTAAGCTCAAAATAAGCTTCAGCGCCAAGTATTTAACCTATCTCCCCCCTACCCACGCCTTCCCGTCCTGCTTCAACATTTATTTTTTTTAGAACTCCGTTCTAAAGACTTTTGCCTCCTGCCGGAGGGGCCTACTTTTGGAAACAAAAGTAGCAAAATTTCCGGGGGACCGCGGCACAGGCTCGCGGGGTTTGTGCTATATGCAATCTTCCTGCAGCGCTTAGGCCGCCTTCCCCCCGTCCCCTTTGATTTTGCGGCCTCGATATCATTCATCAACAGAAGATGACGCAATCAAAATCAGACGGGCGCACGATGCGCCCGACACGGCTTGGCCTATGGGGGGCTTTGTTTTGCAGAAAGCAGCTCTCAGCGGGCGCGAAGGCTTGTAGCGGCTCGGCCGCGGAATTTGATGACGCGCGAAGATATCTCGAATGATGCCTCATATCGAGGCAACTATAAGTAATGGAGTAAATTGCGCCCTTGTTCGGAGGAGAAGCGTCGTAAAAACGCGAAGTAACGCCGAGCGGAGAGGCCCGCGCGAGCGTGGCCGGGAGCGAGGGAGCGGAGAGACGGAGAGGCGGCGAGTCTCTCAGAAATTTTGGTTCTTTTGTTTCCAAAAGAACCCCCGCGGGAGGCGACAAAAGTCTTTAGAACGAAGTTCTAAAAAGAAATGAGTTGAAGCAGAATGCAAGCGCGAAAGTTAGAGGGAAGGCAGGTTAAAAACTTAGCGGTGATGCTTGTTTTGAGCTTTTAAGACGCCCCTCATCCGTCACGGCTTGCGCCGTGCCACCTTTCCCCGAGGGGGAAGGCTTTGGGGACGCACACGCCATGGCGGCGCTGCACCTCATCCGGCCGCACGGCGGCCACCTTCCCCTCGGAGGGGAAGGCTTTATGTAAACCGCCATGCTCTGCAAAGAAGAAGCTTTAAGATTCTTCGGAGCTTTCGCTCCCCGGAATGACACGGGGGGACATAGGGGGCTGCCCCCCTCCTCCCTGCCCCCTGCCAAAATAACCTTATAAAAAAATTGAAAAAGGCAAAAATAAGTGTTATAATATTTTTTACATACAGTTTTTAATTGGAGGTAGACATTCATGGGAGAGAAATTTTACATCACCACGCCGATATATTTCCCCTCGGCCAAGCTGCACATAGGCCACTCATATTCCACCGTGGCGTGCGACGCTATCGCGCGCTACAAGCGAATGCGCGGCTATGACGTGATGTTTCTTACCGGAACGGACGAGCACGGTCAGAAGATCGAAAGAAACGCTCAGGCCGCCGGAGTCACGCCCAAGGAATACGTTGACGATATAGTTGCATCAATAAAGGACCTGTGGAAGCTCTTCGATATCTCGAACGACCGCTTCATCCGCACGACGGACGAATATCACGAGAAGGCCGTTCAGAAAATATTCGAAAAGCTCTACGAAAAGGGCGATATCTACAAGAGCACCTACGAGGGCTGGTACTGCACGCCGTGCGAGTCCTTCTGGACGGAGCATCAGCTCGTGAACGGCAAATGCCCCGACTGCGGCCGCGACGTTGAGCTTACAAAAGAGGAAAGCTACTTCTTCAAGCTCTCGAAGTACAACGACAGGCTCATCGATTTGATCGAGAACAACCCGAACTTCATCCTGCCTCAGAGCCGCGCCAATGAAATGCTTCAGAACTTCCTGCGTCCGGGACTTGAGGACCTCGCCGTTTCGCGCACCTCGTTCAAATGGGGCATAAAGGTGCCGTTCGACGAGAAGCATATAATATATGTATGGATCGACGCGCTTTCCAACTACATCACCGCTATGGGCTACCTGTCGGACGACGACTCCGACTTCAAAAAATACTGGCCCGCCGACGTTCACGTTATGGCGAAGGAGATCGTGCGCTTCCATACGATAATCTGGCCCGCAATGCTCATGGCGCTCGATCTGCCGCTTCCGAAGCAGGTGTTCGGCCACGGCTGGCTCGTGCTCGACGGCGGCAAGATGAGCAAATCGAAGGGCAACGTGGTAGACCCCGTGCTGCTTTGCGACAAGTACGGCACGGACGCGATAAGATACTTCCTGCTTCGTGAGGTGCCGTTCGGTCAGGACGGCGTATTCTCAAACGAGGCGCTCATAAACCGCATAAACTCCGACCTTGCAAACGACCTCGGAAACCTCGTTTCGCGCACAGTCGCAATGGTGATAAAATACTTCGGCGGCACGCTGCCCGAGATGAGAAAAGCCGAGCCGATAGACGACACGCTCGCGGCTTTAGCGAAGGAAGTCAGAGAAAAAATGTGCGAGCAGATGGACAGCTTCAATTCGCCGCTTGCGCTCACCGAGATATGGCGCTTCGTTTCGCGCACCAACAAATACATCGACGAGACCGCGCCGTGGGTGCTCGCAAAGAACGAGGATGACCGCGCAAGGCTTGCGTCGGTGCTCTATAACCTCTGTGAGAGCATCCGCCACATCGCCGTTATGATCTCGCCGTTCATGCCCTCGACCTCGAAGAAAATACTCGAGCAGATAGGCGCAGACGGCGAAGCGCTTACGACGTTCGACAGTCTCGGCACGTTCGGCGCATCCTCCCCCACGCTGACCGTTAAGAAGGGCGAGGTGCTCTTCCCGCGCATCGACCTTAAAAAAGAGCTTGCCGAGCTTGAGGCCGCAAAGAAGTAAAAACCGACACCGCAATCGTTTTGAGAGGTAAAAAATGCTTTTCGATACACACGCGCATTACGACGACCGAAAATTCGACCCCGACCGCGACGAGCTTCTGTCGTCCATGCCCGCGCACGGCATATCGCTTATCCTAAACCCCGGCTGCGACGCCGAATCCTCCAGGGCGGCCGTCGCGCTGGCCGAAAAATACCCCTTCATGTACGCCGCCGTCGGCACTCATCCGCACGAGGCGGAGGCGGCCTCGGAGGAGGATATGGCGCTTTACGCAGAGCTTTCAAAGCACGAAAAGGTAAAGGCTGTCGGCGAAATAGGGCTTGACTATTATTACGATATGTCGCCGCGCGACGTACAGAAAAAATGGCTTGAAAGACAGCTCTTGCTTGCGTCAGAGCTTTCGCTGCCCGTGATAATCCACGAGCGCGACGCCGCGGCGGACGTGTTCTCCGCGATAAAGCGCCATTCGCCCGCGGTGCGCGGCGTTTACCACTGCTATTCCGGCAGCTGGGAGATGGCGCGCGAGATAATGAAGCTGGGGTATTACATCTCGTTTACCGGCTCGATAACCTTCGCAAAGGCCGACAGGCTGCGCGAGGTCGTAAAAAAAGTGCCGCTCGAACGCATGATGATAGAAACGGACTCGCCGTATCTTACGCCCGCGCCGTTTCGCGGCAGGCGCAACGACTCAACGCGCGTCCATCTCGTGGCCGAACGGATAGCCGAGCTTCACGGCGTATCATACGAGGAAGTCGTGGAAATTACAATGAAAAACGGAAAAGAATTGTTCGGGATATAAAAAAATCCGCCCTCACGGGCGGATTTTTTGCATAGCAAACCGCCGATATAACCGTCAGCATTCTATTGAACATTTTGCGAATTTTCGCACAAATGCTCAATAGCGCATCCTTTTCGTATCTTTTCAAGTTCATGCTTCTTGCGTCGGGACGGGCAATAACAAAAATGCCCGAACATGTCGATTCGGGCCAAAAACGTTGAGGCCGCCAAATATGATGTTACCACAGGTCCTCATAGTCGACCACGTCGGACAGATCGATAAACCTTCTTTCAAAGCGTCCCTTCGGGGCAAAGATGCGCTTCGGCTGAAAAAGGGCGTCCGCCGCGCTGCCGCGCGGCAGCGTGAACGTGATGCGGGAGGCGCCTTCCTTATTCGTATCAATGACCATGGTGCCCGAAAGCTCTTCTATATAAAGCTTCGCGGCCGCCGTGTCGAGCATATCGTAGGACAGCGGCTCTATCTCTGAGAACGTCTTCTTTATTTCCTCTCCGTCCATCGGCCTGCCCGTGCCCGCGATGCTCACCGCCGCGTAGGCGGGCATTTCAAAGATGGATATTCTTATCGTGCCGCCCGCACTCGCGCGCTTTGCCGCGTTCGCGATGAAAAGAAGCAGTATGCGTTCAAGGCGGTATTCGTCGGCTTTTACGAAAACGCGGCCGCGCACCGCGCTCGTATCGAGGATTATGCCGCGCTTTTTGAGCGCGCCCGAAACCGAGGCCGCCGTCTTTAATATGAACGCGGCCGCATCGATGTGGACGGCGGCTTTATCGTCGCTGCCCTCGCTTTGTCCCGCCCTGCTTATCGCCGCTATATTGTCTGCTGTCTTCAAAAGGCGGTAGCCGTTTTGTATCATCGAGTGAAGCTCCTTCTTCACCTCGCCGTCTGCTTCTTTTTTTACGGTGTCCGCCGAGGAAAAGATGACGGAAAGCGGATTGTACATCGCGGAAACAAGCCGCTCTATCATATCGGCGTACGCTGTCCCGAGCGGCGGATAATCGTGCGTCACGGCGTAGGTGCTCTTCGGGAATTTATATATGAGCATAACGCCGTCGTCCGCTTCGAGCCGCTCGGCTTCGGCGTCGTATTCGTAAAATTCGACTCTGTTTTCGCCGCCGCCGTCTCTTATTATGTGCGCGACGCTTCCGCCTGCGCTTACACCCGGCAGGATGTGTGCGGCCGCGCCGCTTATAAATTCTACCGTCCCGTTCTCATCGGTTATTATAACGGCGTCGGAGGTGTCCTTTATAAATCGCAAAAAAAACTCTTTAAAGCTCTTATCCTTCATCATATATCTCCAAAAAATACATATTTGACGCTTGTTTGCCGCGTTGTGCTTCTATTATACATTTAAAAAGACGTTTTTTCGGCAAAAAATACTTCTCAATCGGTTGTATTAAACGAAACGATGGTGTAAAATACAATTATAGAAATACTATGTCCATCAATCATTACAATATTATTGGGAGGATTTTTGTTATGAGTATTAAAATAGGCATCAACGGCTTCGGCAGAGTAGGCAGACTTGTTTTTCGCGCGGCGCTCCAGCAGCCCGAAAGATTTGACGTCGTGGCTGTAAGCGGCGGCCCGCGTCTCACCCTCGATTATATGCTCTACAAGACCAGGTATGACTCGGTTCACGGCCGCTTCAACGGCACTGTAGAGACGAAGGGCGACGACAAGCTCGTTGTAAACGGCAAGGAGATACTCCTTCTGCCCGGCAGCAGCCCGTCCGAGCTTCCGTGGGGCGACGTAGGCGTTGATTACGTTATAGAGTCTTCCGGCAAGTTCCTCACCGCCGAAGGCGCACAGGGACACCTTGACCGCGGCGCAAAGAAGGTACTGCTCTCCGCTCCCTCAAAAGACGGTTCTCCCACTTTCGTATTCGGCGTAAACGAAGAAAAGTACACGAAAGACATGAAGGTCGTTTCCGGCGCATCCTGCACCACCAACTGCCTCGCTCCCGTAGCGAAGGTATTAAACGACACTTTCGGCATTGAAAAGGGCCTTATGACCACCGTTCACGCCGCTACCGCAAGCCAGCTCACCGTTGACGGCACCTCGAAGAAGGACTGGCGTCTCGGCCGCGCTACGATGGGCAACATAATCCCCTCCTCCACCGGCGCCGCAAAGGCCGTAGGCCTCGTTATCCCCGAGCTTAAGGGCAAGCTTACGGGCATGTCTTTCAGAATCCCCACGCTCGACGTTTCCGTTGTAGACCTTACCGTGAACTTAAAGAAGTCCGCGACCTACGCAGACGTCTGCGCGGCTATGAAGGAAGCGAGCGAAGGAAGGCTTAAGGGCATCTTAGGCTACACCGAGGAAGACGTTGTATCGTCCGACTTCATCGGCGACGCACGCACCTCTATCTTCGACGCAAAGGCCGGCATAATGCTCGACGACAAGTTCGTAAAGGTGGTTTCCTGGTACGACAACGAGTGGGGCTATTCAAACAAGCTGCTTGAGCTGATCGCTCACATGGCAAAGGTTGACGCACAGTAATAAGCTTTTTTCTCCTAATGCGTACTTGCCGCTGCAGTCTGCCGCAAAAGGGCCGGACCGCCGAAAAAAAGAGAATTTTTAAAAGCTGAGTGTCGCGTGCTTCATTAGTGCTTTGCGCCAATTTTCAGCGCACCGATCCAAAGCCTCTTATGCGCCGTAAACCGAAAGGTTTACGGCGTTTTTCGGCTATTGCCGATTGCCTCGCTGCCGTATTTAATACGCCGACGCTCACCAATCTGCAATTCCAACCTCTTTTTGCCATCCTGCCGATACTTTTATCCTCCGTATCGAGATAATTATAATACAAATTATCGCGTTTTGTGTACTTTTTCTCTGATAATTCAAAATTTTTTTACAAATTTCGACATCTGCCCTTTTAAATCAGACGAATATACTCCGTATTTTGTATATAAGATATTGACAAGACCATAATTACCGGCTATAATCAAGATAATTAGTTTATCTAACTAATCATTATGCGGGGGATAGAGATGGACAAATATTCGGAGGCGCTCAATCAGGCACTGACCGAAACGTATAACAACGTAATGTGTGTGGAATCCGAGGCGCTCAAGCGGTCCGGCCGGATACACCTTTCGATAAACGAAATGCACCTTATCGAATGCGTGGGAAAAACGAAGGACGGCTGTACCCTAAGCGAGATCGCAAGCGGGCTTAATATCGCGCGCCCCTCTGCTACGGTAGCCGTAAACAAGCTTGCCAAAAAGGGCTACGTCACAAAGACTGCGTGCGCCGACGACGGGCGCTCCGTCAAGGTGTTCTTAACGCGCGAGGGGCAGAAGATCGACGCATACCACCGTTACTATCACCGCCATATGGTGCGAGAACTTACAAGGGACTTAAGCGACGAGGAAAAGGCAGTGCTTCTCTCCGCCGCAAAAAAGCTCAACGAATTTTTTAAACAAAGTATAGGAGAGTTTTGAACATGAGTTTTAAAATCCTGGGGACGGGCAGATTCATCCCGCCCAAAATCGTTACGAACGACGACCTGTCAAAGTTCATGGATACCTCCGACGAATGGATCGTCGAACGTACCGGCATCCGCGAGCGTCACGTCTGCACCGAGGAAACCACGGTCGACATGGCGGTAGAGGCGGCAAAGAACGCGCTTGAAAACAGCGGAGTTGACCCGTCCGAGCTTGATATGATACTTTTCACCACCTCGAGCGGCGACTACACGACGCCCGCCAACGCCTGCCTCGTTCAGGCGCGCATAGGCGCTACCTGCCCCGCTATGGACGTTGTATCGGGCTGCCCCGCGTTTCTTTTCATGCTCGACTGCGCGGCAGGCTACTTCGCGCGCGGCAGAGTAAAGAAGATGCTTTGCATAAGCGCGGAGCGCATGTCGAGAGTGCTTGACTGGGACGACCGCAACACCGCCGTTATCTTCGGCGACGGCGCGGGCGCAGTTGTTCTGGGCGAGGGCGACAGCTACCTTACGTCGCGTCTTTACGTTCGCGGCAGCACCATCATCCAGATACCCAACTACGACGGCAAGTCCCCGTTCTATACGAGCCACGCCGAAACGCCGTGGGTACATATGAAGGGCCAGGAGACGTTCAAGTTCGCGGTAACGCGCCTTGTGACCGATATAAAGGACGTGCTTTCGGACACCTCTCTTTCGATGGACGATATCCGCCACATCATCCCGCATCAGGCCAACTTAAGAATAATCGACGCGGCAAGAAAGAGATTCAAGACGAGAGAAGACCTGTTTTATGTAAACATAGACCGCTACGGCAACACCTCGTCGGCAACCATACCGATAGCGCTCGACGAATTAAACCGCGCGGGCAAAATAGAAAAGGGCGACTATCTCATACTCTCCGCGTTCGGCGCGGGACTTTCAAGCGCATCGTGCGTGATACGCTGGTAACGAAAAAATCCGCCTTCCGGCGGTAAAAAATAAAATATAAAATATTAAATACAGGAGGAAATTATCATGGCAGCAGATATTTTTGAAAAGATTAAGGGTTTACTTGAGGAGCACACCGACGTAGACGTTGACACCATCACTTTGGAGACTCCCTTCGCGGATCTCGGCATTGACTCTCTTGACACCGTTGAAATGGTAATGGAGCTTGAGGACGACCTCGGCGTAGAGCTTGAGCTCGAAGAAAAGGTTGCTACCGTAGGCGATCTCGTTAAGTTCATCGAGTCCAAACTGGCATAAAGGCGGGATAAAAATGATAAGCACCCCCATATGCGGCCTTCTCGGCATAAAATACCCCATCTTTCAGGGCGGTATGGCGTGGATAGCCGACGGCAGGCTTGCCGCGGCTGTATCCAACGGAGGAGGGCTCGGCATAATCTCCGCCATGAACGCTAATGCGGAATATCTGCGCGGTCAGATAAATATCGCGCGCTCCCTTACCGACAAGCCGTTCGGCGTGAACATCATGCTTATGAGCCCGTTTGCCGACGAGGTGGCAGAGGTCGTCGCGCAGGAGAAGGTGCCCGTGGTGACTACGGGCGCGGGCAATCCCGCAAAGTATATGAAAATGTGGCATGCGGCGGGTATAAAGGTTATACCCGTCGTTGCCTCGACCGCGCTTGCGAAGCTTATGACGCGCGCGGGCGCGGCCGCTATAATCGCCGAGGGCGGCGAATCGGGCGGCCATGTGGGCGAAATAACCACTATGGCGCTCGTGCCGCAGGTCTGCGACGCGACCGACCTTCCCGTCATCGCGGCGGGCGGCATCGGCGACGGACGCGGCGTTGCGGCCGCGTTTATGCTGGGCGCAGTGGGCGTTCAGCTCGGCACGCGCTTCCTTCTCGCAACGGAGTGCGGCGTACATCAGAATTATAAGAACAAGATAATAAAGGCCAAGGATATCGACACGATAACGACGGGCAAGCGTCTCGGCCATCCCGTAAGAAGCTTAAAGACGCCGTTCTCGCGCGCGTATTTCAGGGCGGAATACGACAGCACGATCTCCGACGAGGAGCTTGAGAAGATGGGCGCGGGCGCGCTGCGTCTCGCCGCAGTCGAGGGCGACGAAAAGCGCGGATGCTTCCTCTCCGGTCAGATAGCCGGACTGTGCAGCCGCGAGCAGCCCGCGGCGGATATCATAAAGGAGATATTCGACGAGGCCGAAATAATACTGAACGGAGCTTCAAAATGGGTAAAATAGCTTTTGTATTCTCGGGACAGGGCGCGCAGAAGCCCGGCATGGGTCTTGAACTCTATGATGCGAGCGCCGCTGCGCGCGAGGTCTTTGACATGACCGAGCGCGTTCGCCCCGGCACGAAGGAGCAGTGCTTTTCGGGCACAAAGGAAGAGCTTTTAAAAACGGTAAACACCCAGCCCTGCCTTTACGCGGTAGACCTTGCGGCGGCAGCCGCACTTTCGGAGGCCGGCGTAAACGCCGATATGGCGGCGGGCTTCTCATTGGGCGAGGTGGCCGCGGCGGCCTTTACGGGCGTATACACGTATGAAGAGGGCTTCAGGCTCGTTATAAAGCGCGGCGAATATATGCAGGACTCCGCCGATAAGACGGACGCCGCAATGGGCGCCGTTTTAAAGCTTGACTTTAAGGCGGTGGAGGACTTGTGCGGCGGCTTTAAGGCGGTATATCCCGTAAATTACAACTGCCCCGGACAGCTCGTGGTCGCGGGCGGCCGCTCGGAGCTTAACGATTTCAAGGCGGCCGTAAAGGCGGCGGGCGGCAGATTTCTGCCGATAGCCGTAGGCGGAGGCTTTCACTCCCCGTTCATGGCCGAGGCGGCCGTAAAATACGCGGCCGAGCTTGAAAAAATGAGCTTTAAGGCTCCCGAAATCCCGCTTTACGCAAATTACAACGCGCTTCCCTACGGCGACGCGAAGACGCTTCTTTCGCTTCAGATAGAAAATCCCGTGCGCTGGCAGGAGAGCGTGGAGAACATGATAAAAGACGGCGCGGATACCTTTATCGAGGTAGGCTGCGGCAACACCCTCACGGGGCTGATTTCAAAAATATCGAGCGAGGTGCGCGTTTTCAATGTCAATGACGCTGCAACGCTCGCCGAAACGATAAAGGCGGTAAAATAACAATGCTTACAGACAGAACTGCAATAGTAACGGGCGGTTCGCGCGGCATCGGACGCGCCATCGCCGTGGAGCTTGCCAAAAACGGCGCGAACGTTGCGATAATATACGCCGGAAACGAGGCGGCGGCAAACGAGACCGCCGAGACGATACGCGCTCTCGGCCGCGAGGCGCGCACGTATAAGTGCAACGTGGCGGATTACGACGCCGTAAAGGCTACCGTTTCCGCCGTTACGAAGGAGATGGGCGTGCCCTATATCCTCGTAAACAACGCGGGCATCACGCGCGACAAGCTCATCTTCTCCATGAAGGAGGAGGATTACGACGCTGTACTCGACACGAATTTAAAGGGCGCCTTCAACTTCATAAAGCACTGCTGCGCGGGCTTTATAAAGAAGAAGGAGGGACGCATCGTGAACATCGCCTCCGTAGCGGGCACGATGGGCAACCCCGGCCAGGCAAATTACAGCGCGTCCAAGGCGGGCATTATAGGTCTTACGAAATCGGTCGCAAAGGAGCTTGCGGGACGCGGCATATGCTGCAACGCCATAGCTCCCGGCTTTATCGCGACCGACATGACGAGCGACCTTCCCATAAGCGAGGACGACATAAAGGCTCAGATCCCGCTTGGACACGTGGGTCAGCCCGAGGACGTCGCACGTCTTGCCGCATTCCTTTGCGGCGACGGCGGACGCTATATCACAGGCGAGGTAATACGCATAGACGGCGGGCTTGCCATGTAATTTTGGAGGAAAAACTAATGAGAAGAGTTGTTGTAACGGGTCTGGGCGCCGTAACTCCCGTAGGGCTTGACGTTCCCTCGACGTGGGACAGCCTTATCTCGGGACGTCACGGCATCGCCAGGATAACCCGCTTCGATCTCGAAGGCTTCAAGGCAACATTGGCCGCCGAGGTGAAGAATTTCGACCCGACCTTATATATGGATAAAAGCGAGGCCAGAAGAAGCGACCTGTTCACGCAGTTCGCGCTGGCCGCAGCCGTTCAGGCAGTTGCCGACAGCGGCATCGAGGGGACCATCGCACCCGAACGCTTAGGCGTTTATTCGGGCAGCGGCGTGGGCGGCCTTATCACGATATCAAACGAGATAGAGAAGCTCATAACGAAGGGCCCGAAAAGGGTATCCCCCCTCTTTATCCCCATGATGATCGCCAACATCGCAACGGGCACAATAGCCATCCGCTTCAACGCGAAGGGGCCGAGCCTCCCCGTAGTTACGGCGTGCGCGACGAGCACCAACGCCGTGGGCGAGGCATACCGCGCCATTGCGCACGGATACGCCGACGCGATAATCGCGGGCGGCAGCGAAGCCACGATAACGCCGATAGGCATCGCCGGCTTTACGAACTGCATGGCGCTTACCACGTCCGAGGACCCCGACACGGCCTCTATACCGTTCGATAAGAGAAGAAACGGCTTTCTTATGGGCGAGGGCTCGGGTATGCTCGTTTTGGAGGAATACGAGCGTGCGAAGGC
The DNA here is from genome assembly GCA_017513095.1 of Clostridia bacterium. GTDB lineage: Bacteria > Bacillota > Clostridia > Oscillospirales > RGIG577 > RGIG577. The sequence goes on from JAFWDJ010000020.1 coordinate 102,145, forward strand.
GCGCGGCGCAAAGATCTACGCGGAGCTTTCGGGCTACAGCTCGACGAACGACGCGTACCACATCACGGCTCCCGCTCCCGACGGAGAGAGCGCGGCGCTTGCAATAGCGCAGACTATACAGCAGGCGCACGGCGAACGCGCCCGGTGCATCTACATAAACGCGCACGGCACCTCCACCCCGATGAACGACAAGACCGAGACGGCGGCCATAAAGAAGGCGCTGGGCGAGGAGCGCGCGAGAAAAGCCGTAATAAGCTCGACGAAGTCGATGACGGGCCATATGCTCGGCGCGACGGGCGCGCTTGAGGCCATCGTTGCCGTACTTGCGTTAAAGGAGGGCGTGGCTCCGCCCACCGTGGGCTTAAAGGAGCCCGATCCCGAGTGCGACCTCGACTACACGCCCGGCGTAAAGCGCGAGGCCCCCTTCGACCTTGCACTTTCCAATTCGCTCGGCTTCGGCGGTCACAACGCCTGCCTTGCTTTCACCCGCGCGGAGGACTGAAAATGAAAATAGACGATATACGAGCACTTGCAAAAATAATGAAGGAAAACGGCCTTACGTCGCTTAAAATAGACGAGGACGGCGTAATTATAGAATTGGGACGCGAGCCGTCGCAAAAGGCCGTGATTGTACCCGCCGAGGCGCCGCAGGCGCAGACCGCGGCTGCCGCTGAGGCACCCGCAGACGTCGTGACCGAAAGCCCGCCCGACGAGGCCGATACCGTTACGGTAACGGCTCCGATGGTGGGCATGTTCTACTCGGCGCCCAATCCCAAGGATAAGCCCTACGTAACCGTGGGCGCTAAAGTAAAGGCCGGGGATATACTCTGCATAATCGAGGCCATGAAGCTTATGAACGAAATCACAAGCGAGGTCGACGGCACGATAGAGAGCATCTTCGTCGGAAACGAGCACGTCGTTGAATTCGGCCAGCCGCTTTTTTGCATAAGGAGAGACTGATGAATAAAGAAGAGATAATGAAGATAATCCCCCACCGCGACAGAATGCTGCTCGTCGACGAGGCCGAGGTCCGCGACGGCGAGGCGATAGGCAGATACACGGTGCGCGGCGACGAGCATTTCCTCTGCGGCCATTTTCCGGGCAATCCGGTCGTGCCGGGCGTAATTCTCTGCGAAATGATGGCGCAGGCCTCGTGCGTGCTTTTGTCAAATCTGAGCGCGGAGGCGACTACGCCGTACTTTACCGGCCTTGACCGCGTGCGCTTTAAAAAGAGCGTGCTGCCGGGCGATACGCTTGAAACTCACGCCGTAATAACGAAGTCTAAGGCGCCGTTCTACTTCGCGTCCGCGAAGGGCTACGTTGACGGCAGGCTCTGCGTTTCGGCCGAGTTCTCGTTTGCCCTTGTGGCGAATAAATAAGCTATGACGTGCCGCGTTAGTTTATGCGGCGGCGTTTTTTCTACTATCGGGGAATGGATTTTGATTCCGACCCCAAGGAAGTGAGCACATGTTTTCCAAAATACTCGTAGCCAACCGCGGCGAGATCGCGGTGCGCATAATTCGCGCCTGCAAGGAGATGGGCATAAGCACCGTCGCGATATATTCGAAGGCGGACGCCGAAGCGCTTCACGTTTCGCTGGCCGACGAATGCATCTGCGTCGGGCGCGCCACTCCCGCGGAAAGCTACTTAAATCAGAAGAATATAATAAGCGCCGCGCTCGTTACGGGCGCACAGGCCATACATCCGGGCTACGGCTTTCTCTCGGAGAACGCCGAATTTGCCGCGCTCTGCCGTGAGAACGGCATCGTATTCATCGGCCCCGACGCCGAAACGATAGCGCGCATGGGCGACAAGGACGCCGCCCGCCGCCTTATGCGCGAGGCGGGCGTACCTACGGTGCCCGGAAGCGACATCATCGAGGATGAAGAGACGCTTCGCTCGGAGGCCGCGCGCATAGGCTATCCCCTGCTCATAAAGGCGCGTTCGGGCGGCGGCGGCAAGGGCATACGCCTCGTAAACGGCGAAGACGAGCTTATAAACGCATACCGCACCGCCTCGGGCGAGGCCCTTGCGGCCTTCGGCGACGGCGGCGTATATATGGAGAAGTTTCTCTCCCCCACAAAGCACATCGAAGTTCAGCTTCTGGCCGACGAAAAGGGACACGTCGTGGCGCTGGGCGAGCGCGAATGCTCGATACAGCTTAATAACCAGAAGCTCATCGAGGAATCGCCGTCCCCCGCCGTAACGCCGGAGCTTCGCAAAAGCATGATGGAGGCCGCGATAAAGGCGGCGAAGGCGGCGCGCTACACAAACGCGGGCACTATTGAATTCCTTCTTGACAAGGATAAGAACTTTTACTTCATGGAGATGAACACCCGCCTTCAGGTGGAGCATCCCGTAAGCGAATATACGACGGGCGTTGACATCGTAAAGTGGCAGATACGCATTGCGGCCGGCGTGGAGCTCGCCTTCCGTCAGAAGGACATCCGCATCGGCGGCGCGGCGATAGAATGCCGCATCAACGCGAAAAGCGCCGGAACGCTCGGCTTTATGCACGTTCCGGGCGGCCCGTGGGTGCGCTTCGACACGGCTCTTTATTCGGGCTACAGCGTGCCCGTGTTCTACGATTCGATGGTGGGAAAGCTCATAGTATTCGCAAAAACGCGCGAGGAAGCGATAAGAAAAATGCACTCCGCGCTTTGCGAGCTCGTGCTTGAGAACATACCGAGCAACCTCGACGAGCAGCTTAACATCTTAAACGACAGCGATTTTAAAGCCGGTGACTATTACACCAACTTTATGACTACAAGAGGATGGTGATACTGTGGATTTAAGGGGTTTATTCAAAAGGCCGGCAAACGAGCTTGAAAAGGGCGGCCGCACTCCCGCCGAGGCTACCGCCGCGGATACCTTCGAGGTAAAGCGCGAATGTCCCGACTGCGGAAGAAAGATTGCGGAAATCGACCTGCCCGAAATGTATTACGTCTGCACGTGCGGCCACCATTTCCGCATGAACGCCAGACAACGCATAGACCACATTTGCGACGAGGGCAGCTTTACGGAGATGTTCTCGGAGCTTGAAACGAAGGATATAATAAACTTCCCCGGCTACGAAAAGAAGTTAAGAGAAGCGCGTCTCAGCTCCGGCGAGGAAGAGGCCGTTATCTGCGGCACGGCGACGGTGCTGGGCCATAAATGCGCCATGTTCGTCATGGAGTCGCTCTTTATGATGGGCAGCATGGGCACCGTTGTGGGCGAAAGAGTGACGCGCCTTTTCGAATACGCGACCGAAAACGGTCTGCCCGTCGTGGGCTTTACCGTATCGGGCGGCGCGCGTATGCAGGAGGGCATACTTTCGCTTATGCAGATGGCGAAAACGAGCGGCGCCGTAAAGCTCCACTCCGACGCGGGCAACTTTTATCTCACCGTACTCACCGATCCCACGACGGGCGGCGTTACGGCAAGCTTTGCGATGCTCGGCGACGTGATAATGGCCGAGCCGGGCGCGACCGTGGGCTTTGCGGGCGCGCGCGTTATAGAGCAGACAATAAGAAAGAAGCTGCCGCAGGGCTTTCAGACGGCGGAATTTCTGCTTGAGCACGGCTTTATCGACCTTATAACGCCGCGCTCGGAGCAAAAGCGCGTTATATCCACACTTCTTTCGATGCATGAAAAAAAGAACGGAGGCGACAAAGCATGAGCGCCAATACTCCGTATGATAAAGTGATGCTGGCGCGCGCAAAGGGACGCGCGACGGCAGCGGAATATATAAGCCGCATATTTACCGATTTCATCGAGCTTCACGGCGACCGCCATTTTGCCGACGATACGGCCATAGTGGGCGGCGTGGCATACCTTGGTGATATGCCCGTTACAGTAATTTCGATGGAGAAGGGACGCGACACGAAGGCGAAGATCTACCGAAACTTCGGCGCGCCCAATCCCGAGGGGTACAATAAAGCGCTCAGACTTATGCGCCAGGCGGAGAAGTTCTCGCGCCCCGTAGTGTGCTTCGTCGATACGGCGGGCGCGTTCTGCGGGCTCGGCGCCGAGGAGCGCGGTCAGGGACGCGCGATTGCACAGAATCTGGCCGAGATGATAACGCTTAAAACGCCAATAGTCTCCGTATTCATCGGAGAGGGCGGCTCGGGCGGCGCGCTTGCGCTTGCATGCGCCGACGAGGTGTGGATGATGGAGAACGCGATATACTCCGTCATATCGCCCGAGGGCTGCGCAAGCATTCTCTGGAAGGATTCAAAGAAAGTAAGAGCCGCGGCACAGAGCTTACGGCTCACGGCGCAGGATATGAAGAAGCTTCAGGTGGCCGAAAAGGTGATCCCCGAGAAGGGCACGTTCGACGCCTGCTGCCGCACGATGGCGAAAGACCTGCGGGCGGCGTTCACCGCACGCATGGCGCTGCCGAAGGACGAGCTCGTCCGCCAAAGGTACGAACGCTTCAGAAAATACGGCGCGCAAATAGTCCCCGAGGACTTTTAAGAATATCCGACCGCCAAAAAAGGGCCGGACCGCCGAAAAAGGAAATTGAAAAATTTTACTAACCGCGTGCATTTATTTATCGAAGCAAATTTTTAATGCATAATGTTTCCAATAATCTTTTTGCGCCGTAACCCCAAGGGTTACGGCGTTTTTCGGCTATGTGCCGATTGCCGAGTCCGGGGCCCCCAAAAAATGTACGCGTTTTTTGGGGTGGTTCAACCGTATACCGATACGCCGACACTCGCCAATCGACAATTCCGACCTCTTTTTTGACGCCTTCTTGTGCCTCTGTTTGTTTTCGGGTGCTTGTGTTTACATAACTTTGCGGCGTCTCCCCGCTTTGCCGATCGTTTTATCTTATAATTTTTTGTTTCAAAACCTATCGAAATCATGTATAATAAAATAAAGCAACCGAAAATGAAAGAGGGCGTTTCAATGAACGAAAACTCGCAAAAATACCTTGATCTGCTCACCCGTCACCGCCGGTATCTCCACACGATACCCGAAGCCGCGTACAAAGAGACAGAAACGTGCGCCTATATCGAAAAAACGCTCGACGAACTCGGCGTGCCGCACGAGCGCATACTCGACACGGGCATACTTGCGCATATCACGGCGGACGAAAGTCTTCCCACATTAGCGTTTCGCGCCGACATGGACGCGCTGCCCTTCACGGAGAACACGGGGCGCGATTTCGCCTCGAAAAATCCGGGCTTTATGCACGCCTGCGGCCACGACGCGCACATGGCGGTGCTTCTTACGTTCGCGAAGTTCCTCTGCGACAGCCGCGGCCGCCTCAAAGCGAACGCCGCGCTCATATTCCAGCCCGCCGAGGAGGGCTACGGCGGCGCGCTTCGAATGATAGACGCGGGCGTCATAGAAAAAACGTGCGCCTCCGAAATTTATTCGTTCCACGTTGCGCCGTTCTTTCCGGCGGGGAAGGTTTACATAACGCCGGGCCCCGCCACGTCGTGCGACCTTGCGTTCGACGTTGTCGTGCGCGGTAAGTCGGCGCACGGCGCGACGCCTCAGAACGGCCGCGACGCGATAATCGCGGCAAGTGCGCTTGTTTGCGCGCTGCAGAGTGTGGTCTCGCGCGAGAACGACCCGAACAATCCGCTCGCGCTCACGGTCGGCACCTTCAACGCCGGAACGAAACGGAACGTAGTGGCCGAAGAAGCGCGCCTTGAATGCGCCGTGCGCTGCGCGCACACGGAGGACGCGGCGCGGGACGCCTTTGATAAGGCCGTGCGCATCTGCGGCGGCATCGCCGCCGCCTACGGCGTCGAAATCGAGGCCTCCATCCACCATTTTTACGGCTCCGTATTAAACGACGCTCGCTGCGTAGAGCGCATAGAAAACGCCTTCGCCCCGGGCGAGGTCGTGCACGTACCGACGCTCGTCGTATCGGAGGATTTCTCCGCGTTTACGAAAAGGCTGCCCGCCGCAATGTTCCTCTGCGGCGTGCTCGACGAGGAGCGCGGATTTACTCACCCGATCCACTCCGACAAATTCGATTTAAGCGAGGACGCGCTTTTATGCGCGCTCGAAACGTATATACGGCTCGTGATTTAAGCAAAAAAAGCCGTCGGACGACCGTCCGACGGCTTTTTTTATTCTCTTACTTCTCCGGCATTATCTCCATGCCGAACTCTTCTCTCATTACCTCCCCGAACGTTGCTATGGGGAAGCCCACGACGTTCCAGAAGTCGCCCTCCACTCCCGAAATGAGCAGCGCGCCGAGTCCCGATATGCCGTAGGCGCCCGCCTTGTCAAGCGGCTCGCCCGTTCTTACGTAGCGCTCTATCTCCGTATCGGAAAGCTCCCGGAATCGCACCGTCGTGCGGCAGGCGCGCGAAACGGTCTTTTCGGCGTTTTTAACGCAGATGCCCGTATATACCTCGTGCGCGCGCCCCGAAAGCGCGCGAAGCATCCGCCGCGCGTCCGCTTCGTCCTTCGGCTTTCCCATAATCTGTCCGTCGAGTACGACTATTGTATCGGCCGAAACCACCGTTTTGCCCGTGCGCGAAAAAACGTTCTCTGCCTTCTGCCGCGAAAGCGCCATAACTGCGCGCGAGGGCTCGCGCTCGGATGTGTTTTCGTCCGCGTTTGACGGCACTATCTCAAAATCAAGGCCCAAATCGGTAAATATGGCCTTTCGTCTCGGCGAGGCCGAGGCTAAAATAAGTTTCATGAAATCCACCCCGTTTTTTAAAATAAAGCCGCGCGTAGAACGCGCGGCTTTATCTGTGATGCTGTATTTTTACTTCGTTATGATCCTGTAAAGCAGTACCGCCATCTCCGCGCGGGTGATGTTGGACTTGGGATTGAGCTTGCCGTCCGAGCCGAGTATGTATCCGGCGCGAACGAGCGTTGCCACGGCGTCTACCGCGTATGCGGCCACGTCGTTCCTATCGACGAACGCGGCGATGTCGGCCGCGGTGCCCTTCTGCGGACATTCTCCCGCATTTTCAAGCACGCGAACAACGAGCACCATTGCGTCCTCGCGCGTAAGCGAAGCCTCGGGGTCAAAGAGATTGTTGCCGCCGCCGCGCGCTATGTCGTTCGACTTCGCCGCAAGTATCGCCGCCGCGTAATACGATGTGGGCGGAACGTCGATGAACTGCTCCGTGCCCTCGGTCGCCTCGAATCTGAACGCGCGCTGGAGCATGAGTATGAAGTCGCCGCGCTTTATGTTGTTCATCGGGCTGTACATCCTCTCGGACGTGCCCGTAACGATGCCGTGCTCGTAGAGGTAATCAATGCCCTGTACCGCCCATGAAAGATTGCTGCCCACGTCGTCGAAGTACGCCGAGCCGCCGCTTTGCTGCGCGCCGGCCACGGTTATTACGACGCTGCCCGTATACGACGAGCCGTCGGTCGAGTAGCCCGTATAGCTTACCGTCGCGCTGCCCGTAAAGTCGGAGTTGGGTACGAACGTTACGGACGAGATGTTCGGCGAGGTGTTGAAATAGTAGTTGGTTCCCGCCGTTACGGACGTTCCCGAGCCGGTCTGCGACGAATAGTCGGTGTAAAGCGCGCCTACCGCAGCGTTGGGTATCGAGAACGTGATGTACGACAGCGTCTTGCCCGTCGCAGCGTAGCATGCCGTGTTGAAGTCGTTCACAGCGAACGTTACGGGCGCCCCCTTGTCGGTCTTATACGATATTCTCGTAGCCGAGGTGTTCGTGTTCTCCTGATTCGTCGTATTGCCGCTTCCGCGCGTTACCGTTATGCTTATCTTTCCCGTGAAGCGCTGGCCCTCCACGTCGAAGCCCGTAAACGCTATCTCAAACGTTCCGACGTAGTCGGAATTGGGCACGAAGGTTATATCTCCGATGAGCGGAGTCGAGCCCGAACGGTAGTAATTCGTGCTGGCGTTTACAAGCACGCCGGGCGAGGACGCCGAGCTGTAGTTTACGTAAAGCTGGCCGTATACCGAGGACGGAGGAGTAAATCTCACGTAATCGAGTATGTCGCCTGTTACCTCGCGCGACATTACGTTGAAGTCGGACGCGTTAAGCTTTATCGTCGAGTCGTTTCTTACGGTATAGGTTATAACGTCATTGTCGTCCGAGGTGTCGGAGCTTGAGCCGGTTATCTTTATCTTAATTTCGCCGGTGTACGTGTCGCTGTATTTGTCATAGCCCGTATACTTGAACGTTACCGTAGCTGCGGAGCTTGAATTGGGCACGAACGTGATGTTCGAGATTAAGTTGTTGCCGCTGCCCGAGTAGTAGTAATTCGTACCCGTGCTTACGGCCGTATTGCTGCCCGAGGACGTGTAGTCGTAATACAGCTTGCCGTACGACGAGCTTATGCTCGTAAATCTGATGTGGTCGAGCGTTTCGCCCGTTTCGTTGTTGCACACGTTCTGGAAGTCGGCCTTTTTGAAGGTGACCTTGCTTCCGTTAGCAACGGTGTACGTTATTATCGAGCTGTCCGTCTCATTTACGGTCATCTCAATGTAGCCGGTATACGATTCGCCGTCCACGCTCACGCCCGTATACTCTATTGTGAACGTGCCGTAATAGCTGTCGTTCGCAACGAACGTAACGCTGCCAATCTTGGGCGAGGTCGTGCGGTAGTATCTCGTGCTTGCGCTTACCGCCGTACCCGACGAATTGCTCTGCGAGTAGTTAAGGTACAGTCGGCCTCTCGACGTGGACGGAAGCTTGAACTGTACGTAGTTTAAATTGGAGCCCGTCGCGTCGAGGCAGGCGTTGTTGAAGTCGGACGCCGAGAAGGTAACGTAGTCGCCCGAGCTTACGTCGTAGTTTACGTCACTCGCCGTGCCCGAATAATTCGACGAGGAGCTTGACACCGTTATTTCGATAACGCCGTCGTAGATTACGCTGCCGTTGCTCTCATATGCAGTAAACGGTATCGCAAGATCGCCCAAAAAGCTGTTTCTCGCCATGAAGGAGAGGTTTGAGATATACTTCGTTCCCGTGGTCGTGTAATAATACCTCGTTGAGCCCACGTCGTTCGTAGTAAGCTTGTTGCTCGTCGAGTTCGTGGAGCCGCAGTAGATATAGCCCTGAGACGACTGCGGAAGCTCGTCTATCGTAATATACGCGGGCGTCTTCCATACGGAGGAGGAATCGCGGTACCTGAAATCGCTCGCGGCGAATTTCACCGTGGAGTTCTTATTGCAGCTGTACTTTATCGTACCGCTGCTGCCCTGAAGCTGTACCTTTATGATTATCTCTCCGTCGTAAAGCTTATGGCTCGACGTATCGTACGCGCTGTACATTATGGATATGTTCTGCGCCGCAAGCGAGGACAGCGGCACGAAAGCCACTCTGCTTATCTGCGTTGCGGTGGAGCCGCTTACGAAGAGGTTGCCCGTGTCGGTAGCGGCGTTTATTCTCGTGCCGGGGTTCGATGCGGACGAGTAGTTCTTATAGAGGCTGCCGTACTTGGCAAGCGGAGCCGTTATTATAACGTGATGGAGCGTCGCGCCGGAGTCGTAATTGTTGAACACGCGCGTAAAGTCGCTCGCGTTGAACATTACCGCGCTGCCCGCCTCGGTCGTATACGTTATCGTGTCGGGGTCCTTGGATGTCACGGTTATCTGCACCGAGCCGGAGACCTGCGCGCCGTTCTCGGTGTACGCGGTATATCCGAAGGTGTCCGTTCCCGTGCCGCCCGTCGCCCTGTATACTATGTTCGCGATCGCGGGACCTTCGTTTCCGTCAACGTAGTAGTCGGTCGAGGTGGTCACCGACGAGCCCGAGCATGTAAGCGTGCCCATCGCCGGATACGAATTGAATCTTATGCGGTTTAAGGAGTCGCCCGAGGACAGGTTCTTTAACGCCGCGCCGAAGTCTGCCGAGGCGAAGGAAACGTTATTGCCCTCTCTTACGCTGTACGTTACCGCGGACGACGTGGGAACGAGGCTTTCGGCCGTTATCTTGAGCGTTACCTCGCCTATCGGGGAGCCCGTTCTTACGTCTTCGTATGCGTACGCTCTGTAGGTCACGCTGCCGCCGCCCTTGGCCTCGAAGCTTAAATTGTTAAGCTCGGAGGTGTTAAGCACTCTGCCGTCGTACTCGCCCGAGCCGAGCTTAAGCGCGCCCCACGAGGGGTTCGTGCCCGATATCTTTATGCCGGCAAGCGCATTGCCGTCGTTCTGTATATAAAGCGGCGAAAAGTCCGACAGGGAAATCTTTACGCTGCCGCCCTCGGTAACGCTTTTCGTTACCGTGCCCTCGAATACGGGATCAACGGACGACGCGCGCATGACGGATACCGTATACACGCTCGTATACGTCGTTTCGCTGTCGTCGGAGTCTACCGTATAGCTTGCGGTAAGCTCAACCGATTTTCCGTCAACCGTCGCGGGACCGGAAAACTCAATCGATACGTTTGAAAATCCCGGATTTGCCGTAAAGTCCGTGCCGCTCGAAAGCTTGACCGTCTTATCCTTATAGGAATACGGCACGGTAAGCAGTATCTCATCGTCGGGCGAGGATACGCCGACCGTCGGCACGACAAGGTCGGAGCGCGACAGGCTTCGAAGCACGCTCATACCGTCCTGCGGCGCATCGGCGGCCATCGCTATCGGCACGGCGCACAAAAGCATTGCCGCCGTCACAATAAGGCACAGCGCCTTCTTCATTGAAATTTTCATAATACCCCTCCTTAAAGGCTATACTCATTTGACGTATAAATCGTCAAACATGTTCAAAAAAGTTATGTATACCCGGGCTTAATATCTCCCCCCCGCCTTGCTTTCGCGTCCGGCGCGCGGCCGTGTTTTCGGGGGGACGGCCGCCCAAAACGGATATTCGTAGATATTATATAATAAAAATATAAAAAACACAATTAAAAACATATAAGTATATTATTTATTTTTAAAAATCTATATAAAAGGTTGCATTTGTGTTATATAAAACTTATGTAAAACGGTAAAAGGGGCGTTCTGCGGATAAAAAACTGCCGAAAACGGCAAATAATATTAACGCGGTTTAAAAATTGTTTATAAATACGCAATAGATTTTTTCTGAAGCGTGTAATATAATATTTTTTAACAGAACAATAAGCACTGTACAACGGAGGATAAAATGGGATTTTTAGACAAGTTATTCGGCACTTCCAGCCAAAAAGAGCTGAAGCGCATGAATCCTACGATAGATAAGATCGAAGCACTTGACGCAAAGTTCTCCGCGATGAGCTCCGAGGAGCTTCGCGGCATGACCGAAAAGCTAAAGGCGCGTCTTGCCGCGGGCGAGACCACCGACGACATACTGCCCGAGGCGTTCGCCACCGTGCGCGAGGCGTCGTGGCGCGTGCTCGGCTTAAAGCATTACCGCGTGCAGCTCATCGGCGGCCTCGTACTCTATCAGGGACGCATCGCCGAGATGAAAACGGGCGAAGGCAAAACGCTCGTAGCAACGCTGCCCGCGTACCTTATGGCGCTGACGGGAAACGGCGTTCACATCGTAACCGTAAACGACTACCTCGCCAAGCGAGACAGCGAGTGGATGGGCAAGATATACCGCTATCTGGGCTTAAGCGTCGGCCTTGTAATAAACGGGCTTGAGCATTCCGTAAAAAAGGCGGCCTACGCCGCCGATATCACCTACGGCACGAACAACGAATACGGCTTTGACTACTTAAGGGACAACATGGTGACGCGAAAGGAATCGATGGTGCAGCGCGGTCACGCCTTCGCCATCGTCGACGAGGTCGACTCGATACTCATAGACGAGGCGCGCACGCCGCTTATCATCTCGGGCCAGGGCGGCGATTCGACGGAGATCTTCACCCGCGTCAACCGCTTCGTAAAGGGACTTCGTCCCATGCGCATGGTGGAGCTTAACGATAAGGAGTCCTACGACGACGTCGACGCCGACTATATCGTGGACGAGAAGGCAAAGAACGCGACTCTCACCCCGCGCGGCGTTAAAAAGGCGGAGCAGACGTTCGCCGTCGACAACCTTATGGACCCCGAAAACATGCGCCTTCTTCACCACATAAACCAGGCGATCCACGCCCACGGCGTAAAGGTGAAGGATATAGACTACGTCGTAAAGGACGGGCAGGTCCTTATCGTCGACGAGTTCACGGGACGCATAATGATGGGACGCCGCTACTCCGAGGGCCTTCATCAGGCGATAGAGGCAAAGGAAGGCGTGCCGATAAAGAAGGACAGCCGCACGCTCGCGAGCATCACCTTCCAGAATTACTTCAGATTATATAAAAAGCTCTCCGGCATGACCGGTACCGCCCTCACCGAGCAGGAGGAATTCCAGGAGATATACAAGCTCGACGTCGTGGAGATACCCACGAACAAGCCGATGCAGCGCAAGGACAATCCCGACGCCATTTACCGCACCGAGGCGGGCAAGTTCAAGGCCGTAGTCGAGAAGATAAAGGCGTGCCACGAAAAAGAGCAGCCGATACTCGTAGGTACGATAACGATAGAAAAGTCGGAGATACTTTCAAAGCTCCTTCGTCAGAACGGCATACCCCACGAGGTCTTAAACGCGAAGAACCACGAAAAGGAGGCGTATATCGTAGCGCAGGCAGGAAAGCCCGGCGCCGTAACGATAGCCACTAATATGGCCGGACGAGGTACCGACATAATGCTCGGCGGCAACGCCGAATTCATGTCGAAGCGCGAGATGGAGAAGGAGGGCTTCGACGAGCGCCTTATCTTCGAGGCGACCGAATTTTCGGAGACTACCGACGAGGACATCCTGCGCTCGCGCAAGCGCTACGCGGAGCTACTCGCGAAGAACAAGGAGCTCATCGCGCCCGACGCCGAAAAGGTGCGCGCGGCGGGCGGCCTTTATATCCTCGGCACCGAGCGTCACGACAGCCGCCGCATAGACAATCAGCTTCGCGGACGTGCCGGCCGTCAGGGCGACCCCGGCGAATCGTGCTTCCTCATTTCGCTTGAGGACGACATCGCACGTCTCTTCGCGGGCGAAAAGCTAAAGCCGTTCATGGAAAAGTTCGGCTTCGACGACTCCGAGCCGATAGAGAACAACATGGTCTCAAACATCATAGAAAACGCGCAGAAGAACGTCGAAAGCCAGAACTTCGGATACAGAAAGAACGTAATAAAGTTCGACGACGTTTTAAATCAGCAGCGTGAGATAATCTACAGCCAGCGCCGCCAGGTATTAAACGGCGAGAACATGCGTCCCATCATTCTCAAAATGATAGAGGACACGATAAACGACGACGTTATGCTCTACGCGAACTCCGATATACCCGACGAGTGGAACATAAAGGGCTTAAAGACGCAGTTCGAGGGGCTTTTCCTCACGCGCGACGACCTCAATTTCACAACCGAGGACTTCGACCGCATAACGCAGAGCGATCTTCGCGACTTTCTTCAGACGCGCGCGCTCGAGGTATACGAGGCCAAGGAGAAGCGCATCGGCGAGGACATAATGCGCCAGCTCGAACGCATTATACTCCTTCAGAACGTCGACAACAAGTGGATGGACCACATCGACATGATGGACCATCTGCGCCAGACCGTAAACCTTCGCGCCTACGCGCAGAAGGACCCGCTCGTTGAATACAAATTCGAGGGCGCCAATATGTTCGACGAGATGATAGCGAGCATAAAGGCCGATACGGTGCGCTACGTCTACCTTGCCGAGATAAGGGAGAGAAAGGAGCCGCAGAGCAGTCCCGCAATGCCGCAGAACATGCGCACGAACCGCGATGCCGGAGCTAACGCGGGCGCGGGCAAGGCGCAGCCCGTAAAGGTCGGCAGGAAGGTCGGCCGAAACGACCCCTGCCCCTGCGGAAGCGGCAAAAAATATAAAAAGTGCTGCGGCGCGTAATACGATAAAAATACACGACCGAACGAGGTATTTATGATACGATTTGAAGAAATGAAGCAGAAGCTTCTTGCAATGAAGCCGAAAATTGAAGAGCTGTCCGAGGCGCTTTCGCTCGAGGACGCGAAGAAGGAAATAGCCGCGCTCGAGGAAAAGACGGCCGCGCCCGATTTCTGGTCGTCGCAGGACGGCGAAAATCAGAAGATACTGCAGCGCCTTTCGGAGCTCAAAGCGAAGGTCGAGGCGTACAAGAGCCTTTATAATAACTGGGAGGACACGCTCACGCTCACGGAGATGGCGCTCGAAGAGCAGGACGAGTCGGTTTGGGACGACGTGGAGACATCATACGGCGAGGTGTCTGAAACGCTCGACCGTATGACGCTCGAAACGCTGCTTTCGGGGCAGTACGACAAGAACAACGCAATTCTCACCTTCCACGCGGGTGCGGGCGGCACCGAGGCGCAGGACTGGGCGGAGATGCTCTACCGAATGTACACGCGCTACGCGGAGCGCCATCATTTCAAGGTGAAGCTCATAGATTTTCTCGACGGCGACGAGGCGGGCTTAAAGAGCGCGACGGTGCTCATCGAGGGCACGAACGCCTACGGCTATTTAAAGAGCGAGGCGGGCGTTCACAGGCTCGTGCGCATTTCGCCGTTCGACGCCTCCGGCAGGCGTCATACCTCGTTTGCCTCGCTTGAGGTAATGCCCGAGATAAACGAGGATATGAACATAACGATAAATCCCGACGACCTGAAGGTCGACACCTTCCGTTCCTCCGGCGCGGGCGGCCAGCACGTAAACAAGACGGAGTCGGCCATACGCATAACGCATATACCGACGGGCATCGTCGTGGCGTGCCAGACGGAGCGAAGCCAGCATCAGAACAGGGACACCGCGATGAAGATGCTCATCTCGAAGCTCGTTGAAATAAAGGAGCGCGAGCATCTCGAACGCATCGAGGATATAAAGGGCGAGCAGAAGGAAATAGCGTGGGGCTCGCAGATACGCTCCTATGTATTCATGCCGTATACGCTCGCCAAGGATCACCGCACGGGCTACGAGTCGGGCAATATAAACGCCGTCATGGACGGCGACATCGACGGATTTATAAACGAATACTTAAAGCAGCTAAGTCAGGGCAAGCTGTGATTATATTAAAAAATGACGCGTCATGCGTCATTTTTTTATGCGCCCGGATAATTGCCTTCCCCTTCGAGGGGAAGGTGGCACGGCGCAAGCCGTGACGGATGAGGTGTTATTGCCTCCATCCCCGAGGGAGGTGGCAGCGCCAACGGCGCTGACGGAGGGAGTCGCCTCCCCTTCGCAGGGCATATCGGTTTACATAATTTCCTCCCCCTCGGGGGAAGGTGTCTGCGGGCAGACGGATGAGGGGCAGCACCAACGGCGCATGCGTCCCTCGTCTTGGCTCCCTTGTGCAAAGGGAGCTGTCGGCGCAGCCGACTGAGGGATTGTCGCCCTCCCCAAAGCCTTCCCCTTCGAGGGGAAGGTGGCCGCCGTGCGGCCGGATGAGGTGCAGCGCCGCCCGGCGCGTGCGTTTTTATCGGCTCCCTTGTGCAAAGGGAGCTGTCTGCGAAGCAGACTGAGGGATTGTAACTGCATTGCTCTATTTATACTTTAAGCTCATAAAATGCTTTGCCGCCAAGTTTTCAACCTATCTTCCCTTATATTCTAAGCTTTTTGTTCTGCTTATACATCTTTCTTTTTAGAGCTTCGCTCTAAAGACTCAAATCGCCTCCCGCGGGGGTACTTTTGGAAACAAAAGTACCAAAATTTCCGGGGGAAATCGGCTGAGGCTCGCAGGGCTTCTTCTAAATGCAAGCTCACATCAGCGCTTAGCGCCGATTTCCCCCCGTCCCCCTTTGATTTTATGGCCTCGATGTCATTCTTTATCGGTAGATGACACAATCAAAATCAGACGGGCGCACGATGCGCCCGACACGGCGCGGCCGATGGGGTTGCATTGGCTTGCCGAAAGCGACTTTCAGCGGGCGCGGAGGCTTGGAGCGGCTCTGCCGCGGAATTTGATGACGCGCAAAGTTATCTCGAATGATGCTTCATGCCGAGGCAACTATAAGTATAAGCGTAAATTGCGCCTTTTTGTCGTGGGAGAAGGCGAAGGGTATTACGTAGTAACGCCGAGCGGAGAGGCCCGCGCGAGCGAGGCCGGGAGCGAGGGAGCGGAGAGACGGAGAGGCGGCGAGTCTCTCGGAAATTTTGGTTCTTTTGTTTCCAAAAGAACCCCCGCGGGAGGCGACAAAAGTCTTTAGAACGGAGTTCTGAAAAAGAATATATGTTAAGGCAGAATGCCATGTTGTAAGTAAGGCAAAAGATAGGTTAAAAACTGAGAAAAAGGCTTTCTAATAAGGCTTAAGTATACATTGGTACAGAGTGCAGACAATCCCTCAGTCAGCAGAGCTGACAGCTCCCTTTACACAAGGGAGCCGATAAAAACGCACACGCCGAGCGGCGCTGCACCTCATCCGTCACGGCTTGCGCCGTGCCGCTTTCCTAACCACACCAACAACCACCCCGAAAAATGCAAGCATTTTTTGGGGACCCCGGAATCCGCGGGCGTATTCTTCGGGGGCACCGGCGAGGGGAAGGCATAAAAAAATGACGCTTTCGCGTCATTTTTTTACGTATTCCGCGACTGCGTGCATCGCGTCAACGTACCCCTGTATCCCTCGGCCCTTTATCGTGTCTATACAAGCGGCGCGGATGAACGATACGCGCCTGAAATCCTCGCGCGTGTCGGGGTCGGAGATGTGAACCTCTATCGTCGGTATGCCGACGGCCTTTACGGCGTCGAGCAGCGCCACGCTCGTATGCGTATACGCGCCGGGATTTATCACGATGCCGTCGATGCGCCCGTACGCGCCCTGTATCGCGTCGACGAGCGCGCCCTCGTGGTTCGACTGGAAAAACTCGACCGAAACGCCCATTGAGTCCGCTTCCGTCTTAATCAGCTCTACGAGGTCATTATACGTCGTGCGGCCGTAGATTTCCGGCTCGCGCACGCCCAGCATATTAAGATTAGGCCCGTTTATCACAAGTATTTTCACAAAAATCCCTCCAAATGCGCTCCGCCGCGTCCTCGGGCGAAGCGTCGTTCCTTATTGAAACGTCGCAAAACCGCTCGTACATGGGAAGGCGCTCCGCGTACATCTTATAAAGGTCCGCGCCCTGCGAAAGCGGGCGCCCGTCGCGCGAAAGTAGTTCTATATCGCGCTCTATATGATATATGCGCCCGTTGCCGCGAAGCGGCGCGAGGTTCCTTTCGTCCTTGACGGCGCCGCCGCCCGTCATAATTATCGTGCCGCTGCCGCGTCCCGCCTCGGCCACGGCCTCGCGCTCCATGCGGCGAAATTCCGCCTCGCCGAAGCGCGCGAATATCTCGGGTATCGAAATTCCGGCGCGCGCCTCGATGAGCGCGTCCGTGTCCACGGATCTGCGCCCCGTAAGGCGTTCGAGCGCTTCGCCTATCGTCGTCTTGCCGCTGCCCGGCATACCGATGATGACGATATTCTCCGATTCGCGCGAAAGCTTCGCCGTTATGTCCCCGATGACGGCGTCGTCAAACTTTTTGTCAAAGAAATACTCCTCCGCCGCCTTCGCCTGCGCGACGAGCATAAAAAGCCCGCCCGAGCACGGGATGCCGAGAGCGCGCGCCTGCATGATAAGCGCCGTGCGCGCCGGGTTGTATATGAGGTCCAAGACACCCTCGCACGATTTAAAAATACTTAAATCTACCGGCGATGCGCCGTTATTCGGGTACATGCCGACGGGCGTCGCGTTCACGATTACCTGCGCGTCGGCGTGCTTTCCGATGTTCTCGTAATTATCCTCGCCGCTTCTCGATATGCACACGATCTGACGCGCGCCCGCCTTCTCGGCTGCGGCGCGCACCGCAAGATACGCTCCCCCGCTTCCGAGGATCACGACCTTCTTTCCCGCAAGCGAAATGCCCGCGCGCGCGGCCATGTACATAAAGCCGTACACGTCTGTATTATAGGCGTAAAGTCTGCCGTCGGCACGTCTTACTATCGTGTTGACGCTTCCCACGCTTTCGGCGTCCGGCGATATGACGTCGCAGTACTTCATCACGTCGCGCTTATACGGAATGGTCACGTTGAGGCCGCCGATATCGGGGCGTGAAAGGAACTCCCGAAGCTCTTCGGACTCCAGCTCGAACAGGCGGTATGCGCCGTTGCCCATCGCGGCGTGAATCGGCGCGGAATAGCTGTGGCCGAGCTTTCGCCCGATAAGGCCGTACAGTTTTTCCGCCATTTTTACACCTCTGCGTAATTGCCGAGGAACGTAAAGCTCTCGCAGTTGCGCTCAAGCTCCTCCAGCATCGCAAGAACGCCCGGCTCATGAACGGACGCGTCGAGCTCCAAAAAGAATATGAACTCAAAATTGCTTCCCGTCACGGGGCAGCTTTCGAGCTTGCTCATATTTACGCCCGCAACCGACAGACGCGCAAGTATCTCATAGAGCGCGCCCGGCCTGTTGTCGCACGCGATGATAAGGCTTATATGATTTGCGCCCGCGTATATCTCGGGCTTCTTCGAGATGCATATGAATCTCGTGTAGTTGTTGTCGCTGTTCTGTAAATCGGAGTTTATCGTTTCAAGACCGTAAAGCTGCGCGCATCTGTGCGAGGAGATCGCCGCGCGGTAATTGCACTCCGACTCCGCCACGAGCTTTGCGGCCATCGCCGTATTGTCGCACGGTATCACCTTTACGCCGGGGCCGAGCTTTGAAAGAAAATCGCTGCACTGACCGAGCGCCTGCTCGTGCGAGTATATTTCCTTTACGTCGCTCATCTTCGTGCCGGGCTTTACCATAAGCTCGTGATGTATAAAGAGGCGGATGCTTCTTACTATCGAGAAGTTCCTCTCCACGAGAAGGTCGTATACGGCGCGCACAGAGCCGTTCGCGCTGTTCTCTATCGGCACTACGCCGTATTTGCAGAGTCCCGAATCAACGGCGTCGAACACCGCGCCGAAGCTCTTTAAATACATGAGTCTGCCTCTGGGGAAAAGCTTGTCGCAGGCCTCCTGCGAATTTGCGCCCTCAACGCCCTGACACGCCACGGTGCCCGTCTGCGGGAACACGTCGCCGCCGTTTTCAAGGCCGCGGTCGATTATCTTCTTTACGGCGCTGTCGCCCGCCAAAAGCTCCTCCTGACGCGCGCGCGAAAGGCCGAATATCGTTGAGAAGAGATGATAGGAATAACGCTCCATATCGCCCGATCTGTCGGTCACCTTGGCTAAAATTTCGCGCTCACGCGTCTTGTTGTATATCGCCATGGAGTTTTCCTTCTTATACTTTGCCACCTCGTCCGAAAGCGCCATGCGTTTAAGGAACGCGTCGAGCAGCGTGTCGTCCACCTTATCTATTTTCGCCCTGATCTCGTTTAAATCCATTTTACTTTCCCTCCGATAATAAATTTAATATTACGACGGCCGCCGCGGCCTCGATTACGGGCACCGCGCGGTGCGCGATGCACGGGTCGTGGCGTCCTTTTATTTCAAGTATTTCGCTCGTTTTCGCCCTGAGGTCAACGCTCCTTTGCGGCCTTGCGATAGACGGCGTCGGCTTTATCGCCGCCCGAAAGACGACGGGCATTCCGTTCGTTATGCCGCCCAAAATCCCGCCGGCGTCGTTCTTTTCGCACGTTACGTTCCCGCTCTCGTCTATTATGAACGGGTCGTTATTCTCGCTTCCGCGCATTTTCGCGGCGCGAAAGCCCGCGCCGAACTCCACGCCCTTTACGGCGGGCACGCCGAACACGGCCGCCGCGATGCGGCTCTCAACGCCGCCGAACATCGGCTCTCCGAAGCCCGCCTCAAGACCCGTGACTGCGCATTCTATTACGCCGCCCACCGAATCGAGCGACTCCGCCGCGCGCTCGATCTCGGCCTTCATACGCTCGCCCGCCTCGTCGGATATTACGGGGAAGTCCTTTTCGGCCACGGCGCGAAAGAGCGCCTCGTCGGGATAAAGCGGAAAGCGCTCGTCCTCCTCGCCGCCTATCGACCATAGGTGCGCACCCACGAAAACGCCGCGGCGCGACAGTATCTGCTTTGCAATGCCGCCCGCTATGCACAGGGGCGCCGTAAGCCTTCCCGAGAAGTGGCCGCCGCCGCGCATATCCGCCATGCCGCCCCATTTTACGTATGCCGTAAAGTCGGCGTGACCGGGACGCGGGACGAATTTTAACTTTTCGTAATCGCGCGAACGCATGTCCTTATTCTCAATCACGGCGCAAAGAGGCGCGCCGCACGTCAAGCCGTTCTCCACGCCCGAGATAAAGCGCGGCACGTCGCCCTCGTTTCGCGCCGTCGAAAGGCGGTTCTTTCCGGGCCTTCTTCGGTCCATGAACGCCTGAAGCTCGGCCTCGTCTATCCTCTCGCCCGCGGGCAGGCCGTCTATTACAACGCCAATCGCCGTGCCGTGCGACTGGCCGAATATCGAAACCTTTATCTTTTCTCCGAATTCAGACGACATGACAAACGCCTCCCAGCTTCTTAAAGTCTTCAAAAAACGTCGGATACGATTTATTGACCGCGTGCGCGCCCTTTATCGTAACAGCCCCCGCCGCCGAAAGCGCAGCTGTCGCCGCCGCCATCGCTATCCTGTGGTCGCCCGCGCTGTCGATGGTGCCGCCCGCGATGCGTCCTCCCGCAACGGTAAGGCTGTCCGCGTCTGACGAGGCCGAAACGCCGAGCGCGCGCAGCATATTTTCACACGATGCTATCCTGTCGCTTTCCTTTAGTCTCAGGCGCGCCGCATTAACAAACCGTGTCTCCCCCTCGGCATACGCCGCAAGGACCGAGAGAATCGGAAGCATGTCGGGCGTCTCGCCGAGGTCGACCTCGCACGCTTTAAGCGCGGCGGGCGAAACGGTTACGGCGTTACCCTTGATTTTTACGTCCGCGCCGAAGCGTCTCAACACTTCGATTATCGCCTTGTCGCCCTGCGGCGAAGCGATATCGAGCCCCGTAACGGTGACGGGCGCGTTTATCGCCCCCGCGCAGAGGAAAAACGCCGCGTTAGACCAATCTCCCTCCACATTTACCCTTCCTGGTGATGAAAAGCGCTGTCTGCGCTCCACTTCGTATGTATTTTCGCCTTTTTTGACGTCAACGCCGAATTTTTTAAGCGCGCCCAGAGTTATGTCAACATACGGCGACGACTGAAGCTCTGTCGTAAGCCTGATAACGCCGCCCTCGCGCGTTTTCGGCAGCGCAAGCAAAAGCCCCGTTATGTATTGGGAGCTTACGTTGCCCGGAAGCTCATAATCGCCGCCAGAAAGGCGTCCCGCCGTCTCGAACGGCAGCGCGTCCGCGCTGAAGCTGACGCCGCGGCGCTTCATCTGGGACGTAAGCTCGCCTATCGGCCTTTTCGGAAGACGGCCGCGCCCCGTAAACCTTACGCGCTCGTAAAGCGCGCACGCCACGGGCAGAAGGAACCGAAACGTCGAGCCGCTTTCCATGCAGTCGAGCACGGGCGTTTCGGCCGTCTTTATTATCGGAGTTACAAGAATCGCGCCGTCTTTTCTTTCTATGCGCGCGCCGAGCGCCGAAAGGCACGAAACGGTCGCGTCTATGTCCTCGCTCGTCTTGTCCATGATAAGCTCGGTTTGCCGGTCGGAGAGCGCGGCGCATATTAAAAGCCTGTGCGCGTCCGACTTCGACGGTATCGCGCTCACCGCGCCCGAAAGGCGCGACGGTGTGACCTTTATGTCCATTTTAAGCCTCCGTTCCCTTTTTAATAAAAGACTCAAGCCCGTCTATATTTATCTTCATAAGGCGGCATCTGCCGATACTCTCGGGGATTACAAGATTTATCGTGTCGCCCTTTCTTTTTTTGTCGGAGAGCGCGGCGCGCGAAAGCTCCGCCGCCGAAAAGCCGCAGCTTACGGGCAGACTGTTATTTATAAGCGCGCGCTCGATGCGCTTTGCCGTATCATCGCCGCAGTATCCCGACGCGGCGGACGCGCGCGCAATTATGCCCATGCCCATCGCGACGGCATGACCGTGCGAAACACCGTAGGCGCTAAGCTTCTCTATCGCGTGACCCACCGTATGGCCGAGATTTAAAAGCTGCCGTTCACCGCGGTCGAACTCATCGGCCTCGACTACGCGCCCCTTGTGCGTAACGCAGCGTTCTATTATAAACGGGAGCGTGTCTTTAGAAACCCGGCCGTTTTCAAAGAGCGAAAAAAGCTCCTCGTCGAAAAGCACGCCCGTTTTTATCGCCTCGGCAATGCCGCAGGCAAGCGTTTCGCCGGGCAGCGTTTTAAGCGTATCGGTGTCGCAGATTACCATTGACGGCTGAAGGAACACGCCCGCAAGATTTTTGCCCGCTTTAAGGTCTACGGCGGTCTTGCCGCCCACGGACGAATCGACGGCCGCAAGCAGCGTCGTGGGCATTTGTATGAATTTGATCCCGCGAAGGAACACGCCCGCCGCAAAGCCCGTGATATCGCCCGCGACTCCGCCGCCCAGTGCGAGTATCGCGTCGCTTCGCGTAATGCCTCTTTCTGCCAAAAATTCGAGTATGTCCGAAAGCGTAGTCATGTTCTTCGACTGCTCGCCCGCCGGGAAAGCGTATGAGCAGACCGAAAAGCCCGCGTCAGAAAGGCTTTTTTTGACCGCTTCAAGGTAAAGCCGCTGTACCGTCGTATCGGTTATCACGCAAATGCGGCACGGCGAAAGAACGCTTCGCGCAAGCTCGCCCGCACGGGCGGTAAGTCCCGCGCCGATATGAACGTCGTAGGCGCGTCCCGCGTTTATTCTTACCGTCGTCATCAGTTGCCACCCGCTTCGGCTTTTTTGAGCCTGCCCTCTTTTAACAGGCGTATAAGCTCGGTCGAATCCGCGGCCTTCAGAGCGTAAAGATACTCGTTTAAGTTCTTTATGAACGTTTCAAGCTCCTCTGTGAGGTTGTCGGTATTGTCCAAAAACAGCTCCGTCCACATCTCCTCGTCGAGACGTGCGACTCTCGTCATATCGCGAAAGCTTCCGCCCGAAAATCCGCGCCGCTTCTGTGCCGTGGGCGACTTTACGTAGGCGCTCGACGTGATATGCGCAAGCTGCGAGGTGAACGCTATTATCCTGTCGTGCTCGGCGGGCGTCGTAAACGTTATGCTGCCGAAGCCTATATCCGTAAAGAAGGCCTTTAATCGTTCGAGAAGCGTCGCGTCCGTGCGCTCGTCGGGCGTAAGTATCATCGACGCGCCCTCGAAGAGGTTATCGGTGGAATTTACGAATCCGCCGCGCTCGCGTCCCGCCATCGGATGGCCGCCGACGTAGGAAAAGCCGTACTTTTTCGATATGGGCACGAGCTTATCCGTAACGGCGCGCTTTACGCCGCATAAATCTATCACTGCCGCGTCCTTTGAGATGTTCTCGGCGTTCTCTATCGTCCACTTTACCGCCTCGCCGGGGCGCACGGCGATAAGAATGATATCGCACTCGCAAATATTTTCCTTCGTAAGCGGCTCGTCTATCGCACCGCACAGGCGCGCGAAGGTCATAGTCTCCGCGTCGATGTCGACGCCCGCCACGCTGTGAAGCGTGTGCGCCTTTATGCTCTTCGCCATCGAGCCGCCTATGAGTCCGAGCCCCACTATGCCCGCCTTCACGATGCCGCCTCCTCTGTCTTCATGAAGCCGTGAAGCGCGATGAGCTTTTTCGCAAGCGCGTCAAACGCTTCGGGCTTTAAGGACTGCGGGCCGTCGCACCATGCGTGCGCCGGGTCGTTGTGCACCTCTATTATGAGACCGTCCGCGCCCGTTGCAACGGCGCCCATCGCGAGCGGAGCCACGAGCGAGGATTTGCCCGTCGCGTGGCTGGGGTCTATGATTATCGGAAGATGCGTAAGCGACTTGAGCACCGGTATTGCCGCGAGGTCGAGCGTGTTTCTCGTGTACGTTTCGAACGTGCGGATGCCGCGCTCGCAGAGTATTACGTTCTGGTTGCCGTTCGCCATTACGTATTCGGCGCTCATGAGCCACTCCTCGTAGGTGGAGGACATGCCGCGCTTTATCATAACGGGCTTATCCTGCGCGCCCAAAATCTTTAAGAGATTGAAGTTCTGCATATTTCTTGCGCCGACCTGGATTATATCTATATCGTCGAAAAGCGGGAGCTGCGAGGCGTCCATTATCTCGGTAACGATGGGAAGGCCCGTTTCCTTTCTCGCAAGCTTTAAAAGCTCTATACCCTCGGCGCCGAGTCCCTGGAAGGAATACGGCGAGGTGCGCGGCTTGAACGCGCCGCCGCGAAGAACGGTCGCGCCGCTTGCCTTTACGGCCTTCGCAACGCCGATTATCTGATCCTCCGTTTCAACGGAGCAGGGGCCCGCCATCATCGTAAGCGTGCCGCCGCCTATCTGCGTGTCTCTCACCTTTATTACGGTGTCTTCGGGATGGAATTTTCTGTTCGCGCTCTTGTAGGGCTCCTGAACGCGCTTTACGTCCTCTACTATGTCGAGCGCCGCGATGAGGTCTATGTCGAGCCTCGAGGAGTCGCCCACGATGCCGAGTATCTGGCGCGACGCGCCTTCGCTGCGGTGTACCTGTAAATTTTTATCCTGAAGCCAGGATATGAGACTTTCGACCTGTTCGCGGTCCGGGTTTTGCTTAAGTAATACGACCATTTTTTCTTCCTCCTAACAAAAATAAAAACCGCAGCCGGCAGGGCTGCGGTGAGTTCGTGAAATGAAATTATACTCTTCTCTCACACGTTTTCAGCCAAACCGAAACAAGCCTTGCCGCCTCTGAAATAAAAGCTAAAGACAAAGCTAAAATAACGGTATTCTGCCGAACGGGAAAGAGCTTTCATAAAATTTCGTTCCTTATATAAAAGTATATTGCTATAATACCACTTCGGCGGCCAAAATAAAAGCAACAAGTATAACAAATTATGTATATTTAACCTCGTGCCATTGGTCAGGTTGCACAAAAGCGCACGCGGATAATTTTTGCCGTCGTTGCAGACGCGCCGAAAGTGTGATATGCTTTATAAAAAGGCGGGATTTATTTATATGAGCGTAAAACAGCTTAAACAGGACATAAAAAACAATACGTTTTCTCATTCGTACGTGTTTTACGGCGCGGAACGCTATCTTAAGGAGTATTACTTCGCGTTTGCGAAGCGCACCTTCACGGCGGGCGACGCGCTCAATTTAAACTGCACCGAATACGACGCGCGCACGCTCGACACGGACGACCTTATGGCCGTGGCCGACAGCTACCCCGCCATGAGCGACCGAAGGCTTATAATTATCACAGACCTTACGGCCTCGCTCTGTAAGGGCGCCCTGAAAGACACGCTTTCGTCGCTTCTATCGAATATGCCCGATTATCTTACGCTTTTCTTTGATTACAGCGACCCGTCCTACGACCCGTCGTCGTATGCGGAGTTAAAAACGCTCTTTTCGGGCAGCCTTTTATGCGACTTTAAGCGCCCCACCGAGCGCGAGCTCGTCGTCTGGATTCAAAGGAACGTCGAGGCGCAGAATAAAACGATAAGCCCCGCGGCCGTATCGCGGCTGCTTTCGGATGTGTCGCGCGACATGTCCGCCTTAAAGCACGAGATTTCAAAGCTCTGCGCCTATGCGCCGAAAAAAGAGATCGCGCCCGCCGATATCGACGCCGTATGCATAACGACGGCGGAGGCGCGCGTATTCTCACTCGGCGACGCGATAATCTTCGGCCGCGCGGGCAGCGCCTATAAGATAACGGACGTGCTCATCCGCCAGAACCGCGAACAGCCCATCGCCGTTTTGGGCTATCTTACGTCGGTATTCTCAAATCTCCTGAAATTAAAGGCGGCCGAGCGGGCGGGCGTGCCGCTCGATACGGCGGCGCGTGAGATAGGCTACCGCGGCAACGTAAACAACGCCCGCCGCATGACGCAAAAGACAGACTCCGCCGCATTGAAGCGGCTTGTAAATCTCTGCCGCGAGACCGATTTCAAAATGAAGGACTCGCGCGTGAACGCGGCCGTTCTTTTGGAGCTCTTCATCGCGGAGGCGCTCACAATCACGGGGGCGCGCCGATGATAAGCATAAACGAGGTCATTATAGTCGAGGGCAAATACGACAAAATAGCGCTCGAACCGCTCGTCGACGCGACGATAATCGTGACCGACGGATTCAAGATTTTTAAGGAGCCCGAGCGCATCGCCATGCTTCGCGCGCTTGCGAAAAAGCGCGGCCTTTTAATACTTACCGACTCCGACCGCGCCGGCTTCGTCATCCGCGGAAGGCTTACTTCTCTGATAAGCGAAGGCACGATAAAGCACGCCTATATCCCCGATATCGCGGGGCGCGAACGGCGAAAGCGTGAGCCCTCGAAGGAGGGAAAGCTCGGCGTTGAGGGCATGACGCCCGAAACGCTCTCGCGGGCGCTTATCCGCGCCGGAATAACGCCGTCCGACGCGCCGCCGAAGGCGCGCGGCGGGATAACTAAGGCGCGTCTTTACGCCGACGGCCTGTCGGGATCGGGCGGCGCGCATGAGGCGCGCGCAAGGCTCGCACGGATGTGCGGCCTTCCCGAGCGCATAAGCGCGAACGCGCTTCTTGAAGTGCTAAACGCGCTTTATACCCCCGAGGAATACGCGGAGCTTGTAAAGACCGTAAAAGAATAAAAGCTCTCCCGTCGAGGGAAAAAAACACCCGCCCTTTGGCGGGTGATTTATATAAAAAGAGCGGGCGAAAGCCCGCTCTTTTTATCTTCGCCTAAAGGCGCGTTTTTATTACTCCGAAAGTGCGGCAGAGAAGCGCATGAGCATCGTTGCCACCTGTGCGCGCGTCGCATTACCCTGCGGCGCGAGAGTGCCGTCGCCCATGCCGCCGATAACATCGTTCATTACCATCCAGCACATCGGCTCATATGCGTATTCGGATATATCTTCGATATCGCTGTAATCGAGTCTGAACGCCCACATGCCCGTAAATCCCTGTCCCTTCGTCTGAGCATAGCGGTAGAGTATCGCCGCGAGCTGCTCGCGCGTAAGGGGCGAATCGGGAGCGAATTCCGTTTCGGAAACGCCGTTTACTATGCCGTTTTCAGCCGCCCACGAAACCGCCTGAGCGTACCAGCTGCCGTCCGCAACGTCCGTGAACGCGGACGTGCCGCTTTCGGGCTCGCCCTCCATGCGCCAGAGCATGGTAACTATCATCGCGCGGCTCGTCTGGTCGTTCGGCGCGAACATATCGTCGCCAACGCCGTTCATAAGGCCGTTTTCAAGGCACCAGCTTATGCCGTCCATATACCATGCGTTCGGGTCGAGGTCCTTAAATCCGCCCGCCGCGTTCGTTTCGTCCTTTACGAAGTTCGGCGTTACCGTAACGTCCGACGAGGGCATCTTGAACGTATACGTGCCGTCCGGGTTTTCAAATACGGGTACTGCGTTTCCGTTCTTATCCGTAACAGATACGTACGAAAGCTTATATCCGGGGTTAGGTCTTACGGTGAGCGTTACCATATCGCCGGCCTTCGCCGAAGCGAAATTCGCCGAAACCGTGCCGCCCTCGGAAGCCTTTGGAAGCGTTACCTCGTTCGACGCGGACGAGGACGAGCCGCCGCCTCCTCCGCCGCCTCCGCCGTTTCCGCCTCTTTGCTTCCACGATGCGGTGAGCGTGATATCGTTCGTTACGGGGGTGGAGAAATCGAACGTTCTGCCGTAGAGCGTCCAGCCCGTGAAGTCATAGCCGTCGAGGGTCGGAGTCCGGGGACGCGGCACGAGGTCGCCGAATACGAGGCCCTGTGCGGCTGCGACAGCACTGCCGCCGTTCGAGTCGAACGTAACAGTGATCGTCGGGCCCTCGTCTACCGTAACGGTCGTGTCGGGGCTTGCGAAGTGGTTTTCGTCGCCGGGCTTTCTTACGAGATACGTGCCCGCCGGAACGTAAACGGCTTCCTGATATGCCGTCGCGTAGGTGCCGCCGTTATTCGCCGGACGGTATTCCGCCTCGCGCGGCTTGAGTCCCGAAATAACGCCGTCCGCCGCGCCCTTTACGGATTCGGCGACGGTCGTAAGTCCCGTGGGAGCCGCCTGCTCGGCCTTGTCTATGATAACGGACTTGCAGCCGCTTACGGCGTCGGTACCGTTCGTCACATAGTAGAAAACGTCGTGCATACCCGCGCCTGCGGGGAGATTTACAAGCGTCTCAAGACCCGCGGTCTGATAATTCGACGCGTCGAGCTGAGTCGTCGTGCTGTAATAAGTCTTCGCGCCCTCGGGGGCCGTGACCTCTATATTGAAGCCCGCGTAAGTCGCTTCGTCGCTGTATACGCCGTGCTTGTCCTTCGCCGTAACGGCGAAGCTGTTCTCGGTAACGGTATACGTGCCGCAGCTTACCGCCAATACGTAATTCTGGTTCGGGTTTGTAAGCTCCGCCTTGATCTCGTAAACGCCCGCCGTCTCGGATACGGCGTCGGTCGAAAGCGCGATATCGCCGAGCGTATCGGCGCCTACGGCGCCGCTTACCGTATACGTAAGCTCCCCGATCGGTTCACCCACTGCCGACGAAGCGTCGTTCGCGCTTACGGCGGCGAGCTTCGGATTTATCGTCGTGTAAACGCAGCCCTCGCTGTCAGGGGCGCCCTCGAGCATATAATAAACGCTGTATATGCCCGCGTCGGTCGCGGTCGGAAGCTCCGCCGAATAATCGGGATCCTCGCCGCGCTTATATAAGAGCCTTCCTTCGCCGTTCACGCCGCCCGTCGTTATGAGCGTCTGCGGCTTGCCGTTGTATTCGAGGCCCTCTATCGGCGCAGGAGCCGTTATGGAGGTCGACGTGACCTCGACGGATGCGTTCGCGGCCGCCCCGGCGTTCATCGTGCCCTCAAGGAAGAATTCATACATGACCACGTCGTTCTTTACGGGCGCGATAACGCTTGAAACATCGGTGGGAGTGTCGCCGTCGAGCGTTACGAGCGCGACCTCCTTAAAGGGATTGAGTTCACAGACGGTGAGAAGATACTGTACGTCTCTGCCGGGCATCGTCGTGTCGGCCGTTATGCTCCACGTTATAACGTCGCCGCCCTGTACCGACTGATCGGCGGGCGTAACGGTGAGCACGGGGTCGCCCGCGAAGCTCCAGATATCCGTATCGCCTACGACGATCTTGGCGCCGTTATAAACCGCTTCGGCCCTGTCCGCGGAGCTGTTTTCAAATACGCCCGACGACTCGTCGTCCGCCTTTAAAATGACGCGGTTCTTTATGCTTCCGCTGCTCGTCACGGTGGCGTAGGTGTTAAGCGCGTTCACGCTTACGGTGCCGGAGTTCTCCATGTCGCCCAAGTTGTGCACGTCGATCTTGCTTAAAAACTTTTCGGCGGGGGCGGTGTTAAGCTCGCCCGTTCTGCCGTTGTTCACTATCTCGGCCTCGGCCGCGGTTATGGTGCCCGTATTCGTAAGCGACGCTCCCGCGCTTATCACAAAGTAGCTCGTTACAACGGAGCCCAATTTTACGCGCTTTTCCGTTACGGTGGGCTTGTCCGCGGTGGGGAGCACGGGGATTATTGCCTCATCTACCGCGCAGACGTAGAGCGTTCCGCTGTTCTCCATTTGGCCGTAGACCTCTAAATATCCGGGTACGAGCACGACGTCGCCCGTATTTACGAGCTTCGCGCCCGCGGCGTTATCCGTATTGCCGTCCCTGTCCATGCCTACGACGAGCGAGCCCATAACGGTGGTGTTCTGCGTTACGTCGTCCTTCCACGAAAGCTGTATGCCCTTATGGTACGTATAATTGCCCTTGTCGGGGTCGGTCGACTTTATTAAATCGTTGTATCTTCCGTTATTTACGATGGTGCCGAGGTTGTAAAGCGAGCCGTTTATGAGAAGGCAGCCGTTGTTCGTAAGCAGAGCGCCGGGGAGTATGTTCATGATGGCGTCGCTTACGTCGCGCTGAGCGGGAGCCGCGGGGTCGATGGGCTTGCCCTCGGTGCCCTCTATCGTTATAATGCCGTTGTTCTCGATCTCGCCGCCGGCCTCGATGACGATTATGCCGTTCGTAAGGTTCGGCGCCGTCGGAGCGGGCTGACCCTCGGTCGCGGTTGTCGACGCGGCGTCGTACTCAATCTCAAGCTGGCACGTCTTGTCTATTACAAGTCTGCCGCCGCTCTTTACGCGAAGGTTTGCGTTGTTGCCCACGGCAAGCTCCGCGCCCGTCGTATTGGAGCGGTCCCGAAGCTCGAACGTCGCGTTCGATACCGTAATGGCCGCGGCGTTCGTCGACTGATGGTTCGCTACCTGTATGTCGAAGCTGTTTACGTCAAGGATGACGCAGCGCGAAGCCGCGTCCGTGCCCTCTACAACGAGGCCCTCGAGTACCGGCACCTCGCAGATGAGCTTTATCGGCACGTTGTTGTAATCCTCCCATGCCATGGCCTTTCTAAGCGACCAGAACTCGTCCGCGGCACCGCTGTCCATTAACTCGAACTTTTCGGGCGCTATGACGGCGACGTCGGAAGTGGGTATCGGCACGGGGCTCATATACCGGCCGTCCTCCGCCGAAACCTTTACTTCTATTTCAAGGTCGGAGCCCTTAACGGTGTAGCTCGTTATATCGTCCGCCGTTACCTTGCTCTCGTCGAAGTACTTCTTCATCATGAGCTGCTCATGAGTGGGAGCGTTCGGGTCGGTGGGCGCGGGAGCGGCAGGGTCGTATACGAGCGACGGGTCGTAGTCGCCCACCTGGTCAACATAGAACGAAAGTCCCACGTCGGCGGTCGGGGTGGCCGGGTCGGTGCTGCCCGTATCGGCGCCCGCGATAACGGTGCCCGAGGATATGAGCACAACGTCGATATACGGCGTGTTCATGTCGTAGCCGTCCTTGTCCTTCAGTGAAGCGGCCGCATTGTCAAGCGAATACGCGCCCGCCTTGCTGCCCGTGGAGTCGACAAAGTACGCCGAGCCGTCGCCTATCGTCTGACCGATGGCAACAAGCAGCGCCTTATTGCCGTCCTGCTTAACGTGGAGGTAGCTGCCCTCGGGCGCGCCCGCGATAAGCTCGCTTACGTCGACGCGCAGAATATAGTAAGTTCCGTCGAAGCCGGACATCTTCTTATGAGTGCCGTCAGCGCCGTTCGGGTTTGCCTCCTCGATTATCTGATAGCGGAAGTAGCTGTACGGCGCATAGAGCGCGCCGCCCTCGATGGGCGTAAATTCCGTCGCACCCGTCTTTACCTCATACGGCACCGCCGCGCCCGTTATGATGGCGGGCGACTGCGTGGTGGGGCCGTCCTCGAGATTCTGCTTTGCTATCGAGGGTATGCCCATCGTAAGAGCGCGGTCGCCCTTCTGGGCCTTTACCGCATATACGCCCGGCAGGTTATCGCCGTCGATAATCCCGGCGTTCCTGTCGTACGACGTCGCAAATATAATGATATTTGCATGGGCCAGCGCCGCGCCGGGAAGAAGCGTCAGCATGAACGCAAGCACGAGCGCAAGGCAGAGTATGCTTTTTCTCAAAGTTCGTCTATTCATGTCCTCACCTTAATCCCTTTCGTAATCTATATCCGCGTCGAGTATATCGCCGGTCGCCGCGTCGATGTCGTAGCTGTACTCCGTATATCCGACATAGAACTCGACCTCATAAACAAGGCGGCCGTCGTCATAATCCTGCTTCGCCGTAAGGCGCGTAACGTCCGAGCGCTTAAGTCCCGCTTGCGTGAGAGCCTTGTTTATCGCCGCCTCGCGGCCTATGTCGCCGCTTTGGTAATTCGCCGCGCTGTGGTCTATGTCGATGTCGGTTATATTGCCGGTCGCGGCGTCTATCTCATAGTCGTACTCAACGCCGCCCGCGTAAAACTCCACTTCGTAAACAAGGCGTCCGTCGTCATAATCCTGCTTCGCCGTAAGCGCGGTGACCTCGCCGCGCGAGAATCCCGCATTGGCAAGCGCCTTGTTTATCGCGGCGTCCTGGCCTACGGTGCCGGTCGTCTGTCCGCCCTGCGATGCCGCGGGAGGCATGCCCGTATAGGGCGAGCGCGACTGCATCTGAACGGCGCTGCCGTCCCAATACACGTTGAAGTTTATGACCTGTCCCACGTCGCGCAGTTTAACGTAGTTGCTGTCGTTTATAAGATACGTTTCAAGCTCGACACGGCTGCCGTCGACGAAGACCGTCTGCGTCGAGCGCTGCGCCATAACGCCGCCGATGTCGATGCCGAATGCGCTGCCCGCAAGTATGCTTCCTATAAGCACTCCGCCTAAAAACAGCACCGTTCCCTTTAGCTTTTTCATCTTCGGTTCCCCCTCTTAAGTGATTTATTTATAATACGTCGCGTATTTTTTCATAATCCCGCTACGGTATAAATTGTACCATATTTTTACCTCCCACTGCAAGGAAAATATATGCAAGGTATACGAAAAAACAAAAGCCATCTCCGCAGAAGTCTATTTTATGTAAACTATCTTCTCCATCGGCAAGCCGCGTCGGGGAATGAGGTTTACATAAATCAGGCAGCAAGAATCGCGGTGTTGTGCCGCCCTAAAAAGCAAGAGAAACGCCGCAGCGTTTCTCTTCTCAATTATTCATTATTTTTGAGCAGCTCCAAAAAATTATACAGCATCTCCGCCGTAAGGCCCCAGATCGCGCCGCACGGGCTGTCGTAGAAGTAGAACTTGCGCGTGGCGTAGGCGAAGGGATAATTCCTGCCGCCCGGTATCGCGTCGAACGGGAAATCGTCGCCCGGCTGCACCTGAAGTCTGCCCTTGTATATCTTCGGCGGCGTTTCGAGAAGCTCAGAGAGCGGCAGAGTGAATACGCGCTCCACCTCCGCGGGATCGGCGCCGCCCGCGTAATCGTGAAGTATGCCCACAAACGAATGGACCTCCTTAATGCCGCGCCCCGGCAGTATATGAAGCGGCGCCAAAAGCTCTATATTCTCGATCGGCATCATAAGCTCCTCCGACGTCTCCCTGACGGCGGCCTCGGCCGGAGTCTCGCTGCCCTCCGCATGGCCCCCCGGGAAGCAGATCTCGCCGCCCTGCGGGATATGGCTCTCGCGCTTTTCAAAAAGCACGTGCATTTCGCCGTCACGCTCCACCAGCGGCACGAGCACCGACGCTATTACCGTATTTTTCGGCCTGATGAGCTCCGCCTCGTGCCCCGAAAGCTTCTGCCGTATATTTTTAAGTTCCATTTATGCCACCTCGCTTGCATTATAAGTATATATTATCACGTTCGCCGCGCGAAATCCAGCTTTTCACATTATATTTATGCATAAAAAAGGCTCCCTTGTGTAAAGGGAGCTGTCAGCTCTGCTGACTGAGGGATTGTTTAATCACATTATCAAGATACTCGCAAACCTCGCCAAAATTCTTATTTATCTCGTTGTTTGGAATACGAATAATTTTAAGTCCGTATTTTTTCAAATATTCATCGCGTTTTGTATCATATCTTTGCCCCGCCTCTTCATAATGCTGCGAACCGTCAAGCTCGATAATCAGTTTTGCCGAAGCGGAATAAAAATCGACTATATATTTTCCCAGCACCTTTTGACGAGAAAAACGAACGGGATAGTCTTTTAAAAATTTATACCATAAATTACGTTCTTCCTTCGTCATACTTTTGCGCAATTCTCGTGCATTTTGGACAAGGGATTTATTGTGCTTTCTGTCCATTTTACAATCCCTCCGTCTGCCTTACGGCAGCCACCTCCCTTTACACAAGGGAGGTGGTTTTGTTAGCGGATTTTATTATGATGAACACTCATGGCGGCTTTTTCCGCCTTGACTTACGCCAGCAGCCAATCTACGATCTCATCCGCCGCCTTAACGTAATCGGCGTTGTCCATAACGCTGCCGGGCACGCCCACGCCGCCGGCCACGAACGACTTATAATCGGTAAATCCCGACGCTGCGAAATTGCGAAGGTCCGCGTCGAGCACCTTTAAATATACGTCCGCGGGGCCTACGCCGCAGCAGAGATAGCCCGCGAGCTTCTTGTCCTTGCGGCTCGCCGAGGAGTAGCCGGGGAGCTTGAAGTTAAGGAACGCGTACGTTCTGTCAACGAACGCGCAAAGCTGCGCGGGGAAGCGGCCGTAATGAACGGGGCCTATTATCACCATCGCGTCGCATTTGTCTATCGTGGGTATGAGCTCCGTGAAATCGTCCTTCTGAATGCAGAAGGGCGCGTCCTTTTTCTTGCAGGTGTCGCATGCGAGGCACGCGCGCACATCCTTTTCGCCCACGTTGAACTCTACGACCTCGGCCTTGCCCGCAAGCTTATCGGCCATATACCGCTCCAGCGCGTACGAATTGCCCTTTTTTCTCTTGCTGCCGTTTACGATAAGTATTTTCTTCATGTTTTCATCTCCCTTTACTTTGTTTTGTCCGATTTGGGCGCCGCCGCGCGGCGCCTGTGTATATCTGTAATATATCACATTTTATCCCGAAGTGTCAATCAAAGCCCCCGAAAACTAAAAACGCCCCTCGAAAAACGAGGGGCGCACGGTTTAAAATATTACTGACCGATAAGTACCATGTCGGTAACCTCGGAGCGGTCGCCTAAGTCCGTATAGATGTATACGAACGCGTTCGCGGGGTCGCCGTTTTCATTCGTCGTCTGGCAGAAGAAGCAGTAGTTCATGCCGCCTACGACCTGTTCGGATACGAGCGCGATCGGTATGCACTCGGCGCCGTCGTATTCCTCGAACGCACGGTCAAATATAGCCTTAAGCTCATCCGTTATAACGGGGGACGAGGGGTCGCCCCAGCCGCCCGTCTCATTGCCGGAGGAAACCTGCGTCGGTACGCCCGTGTCCACCATGTCGGATACGAGCGGTATGCCCGCGTCGTCCTCGGTGAGGGATATGAGCATGAACGTCTCCGTATCGCTGCCGAGGGCCGATACGCGCGCAAGGAACGTCTTCCCCTTGCTCGTATTGCCGAAGAACGCAACGGGCTTTAAGGTTAGGCTTGCCGCACCCTCGAACGCCTTGTCAAAGTCGGCGCGAAGCTGCGCGGAAATCTCCGGCGGATTTACCTCTGTCGCCTCTGTCTCAGCCGCAGGCTCGGACGGCTCCTCCTGTGCGGGCGTCTCATTCGACTTCTGGCCGCACGCCGTAAAAGCGAACGCCATAAGCAGCGCCAGGATAAGCGCAATTATTTTTTTCATTGTGTATTCCTTCTTTCAAAAAAATATTGTTTGTTTCATTGGGTTTGACTTATAAAGCCCCAAAAAAGTTTCAAGTGAGGGCTTTTTTCTGCGCGGCGCGCCGTTCGTTATCCTCGTTTGCCGTCGGTTCGATCACTTTTCCCGCTGACGATACGAAAATGAAGATAAAACTTTATCTCGTCGGCAGCCCAAACTTCGCCCCGTTCTCCGAGAGCCGAGTATCCGTCAATGACGTATTCCCACCTATACAAGCCGCCTTCTTTAAAGGCCGTACCTTCGGGCGTATGCATACAAACGCATAAACGCTCCATATCCGTCACCCCTCGGGCGTTTCTACGATATTCGTAAGTCGGCCGATGCCCTCAATTTCGCATACGACCTCGTCGCCGGGGTGAAGCGTCTTCGGCGGGTCGAAGCCCGCGCCCACGCCCGCGGGCGTGCCGGTCGAGATTATCGTGCCCTTCTGAAGCGTTATCATCTGCGAAAGCTCCGATATAACGTAGGGTATGTCGAATATCTGCTTCGACGTGTTCGACGACTGGCGAAGCTCTCCGTTTACATAAGAGCGTATATTCAGATTATTGTAAACAAGGTCGTTCTTCGTTACGACGCACGGGCCCATCGGGCAGTAGCCGTCGAGACTCTTGCCCGCGTACCACTGAAGGTGGCGCCGCTGTATCGTGCGCGCCGTCACGTCGTTTAATATCGTATAGCCGAAAACGTAGTCGAGCGCTTCCTCGCGCGATACGCGCTTAGCGGTCTTTCCGATGATGAGCGCAAGCTCGACCTCGTAATCAAGCCTGTCGTCAACGTCGCCGTGCCACGGGATAAGCCCTCCGTCGCCCACGGCGCGGTCAACGCGCTTTCCGAAATACGCGGGATACTCGCGCGGGCCGTCGAACGCGGCCGCCTTGAAGCGCGCCGACTCCTCGGCGTGGTCGAGGTAATTTACGCCGAGGCAGATTATGTCGCGCACGGGCTCGGGTATCGGCGCAAGTATTTTCACTTTGTCATAGGGGATGTCGTCGCCCGTATAAAACGAACGTATCTTCTTTTCGTCCATGCCCAAAAGCTCCTCAAGCGAGGTCACACCCTCGAGCACGCGTATCGTGTTTCCCTCCGGTGCGGCGGCAAGTATGCCAACGCCCGCAGTCTTTCTGTATTCGTACGTTACAAGCTTCATGCTTTTCCCCTCCGATTCGGTTTACATAATTTTAGGGCCGCGCGATATCGCGGCTTTTTCTTCTATTTTAGCAGTACGGCCGCAAAAAGTAAATATACGGCGCGCGCCTTGTTTTTTTCTATGAAAACAGGTAAACTTTTATAAAGGAGTGAAAATTATGGATTTTATTTACGAAAGCGAACGCATATACGCGCTTGACGAAGGCGGGCGGCTTATTGCCGAGATTACGTTCCCCGTGCGCGGGGACGCGGCGGTGATTGATCACACGTTCGTCGATCCGTCGCTTCGCGGGCAGAAGATAGCCGACCGGCTCGTGCGCGAGGCTTTGGCGCAGATTCGGGCGCACGGTCTTGCGCCCGGGGCCACCTGCCCCTACGCCGTGAAGTGGTTTCGGGAGCACCCGGAGGAATTTTGACCGCCGCCTCCCGGCGGGGGGAAGGTGTCTGCAGGCAGACGGATGAGGGGCAGCGCCAACGGCGCATGCGTCCCCCATAATGGCTCCCTTTGTGTAAAGGGAGCTGTCTGCGCAGCCGACCGAGGGATTGTCGTTCCCCCGTCCTTCGTAGGGAGGCGTCCCCAGACGCCTCCGCGTGTCTTAGCCGTGTTTTCACGGAGGCATGAAGGCATGCCTCCCTACGGAAGCATTATTGATAACTCAATGCACAAAAATGCTTCACTTCCAAGTTTTTAACCTACCTTCCCCTATACTTACAGCCTCACATCCTGCTTTAACATAATTCTTTTTCAGAACTCCGTTCTAAAGACTTTTGTCGCCTCCCGCGGGGGTTCTTTTGGAAACAAAAGAACCAAAATCCGGGGCCCCCGAAAAATACGCCCGCGGATTTTTTGGGGTGGTATTGAGAGAGACTGCCGCCTCTCGGACTCTTCGCTCCCTCGCTCCCGGCCTCGCGAGCGGGCCTCTCCGCTCGGCGTTACTTCGCAATAGCTTTTGCCTTCTCTCACGGCAAAAAGGCGCAATTTACTCTTAACTTATAGTTGCCTCGGCATGAGGCATCATTCGAGATAACTTCGCGTCCAATCAAATTCCGCGGCCGAGCCGCTCCAAGTCTTTGGCTCCCGAAAGAAGTGACTTCGCCGGACGCGCCGTGTCGGGCGCATCGTGCGCCCGTCTGATTTTGATTGCGCTATCTTCCGATGATGAGTGACGTCGAGGCAGTAAAATCAAAGGGGACGGGGGGAAATCGGCGCTAAGCGCTGATGTGAGCTTGCATTTAGCACAATCCCCGCGAGCCTCAGCCGATTTCACCCTCAATACCACCCCAAAAAATCCGCAAGCGTATTTTTCGGGGCCCCGGATTTTGCTACTTTTGTTTCCAAAAGTAGGCCCCTCCGGCAGGAGACAATAGTCTTTAGAACGGAGTTCTGAAAAAGAATGATGTTTAAGCAGAATGCGAAGGCATAAGTATAGGGGAAGGTAGGTTAAAAACTTGAAAGTGAAGCGTTTTTTAAGCTTTTGGGACGCACCTCATCCGTCGGCTTCGCCGCCACCTTCCCCTCGAAGGGGAAGGCTTTATGTAAACCAAAAGCTTCTCCATCGGTCAAGCCGTGTCGGGCGCATCGTGCGCCCGTCTGATTCTGATTGCGCTATCTTCCGATGATGAGTGTTGTCGAGGGCGCCA
Organism: Clostridia bacterium; assembly: GCA_017513095.1. GTDB lineage: Bacteria > Bacillota > Clostridia > Oscillospirales > RGIG577 > RGIG577. The sequence goes on from JAFWDJ010000020.1 coordinate 139,911, forward strand.
AATCAAAGGGGGACGGGGGGAAATCGGCGCTAAGCGCTGATGTGAGCTTGCATTTAGCACAATCCCCGCGAGCCTCAGCCGATTTCCCCCGGAAATTTTGCTACTTTTGTTTCCAAAAGTAGGCCCCTCCGGCAGGAGACAATAGTCTTTAGAACGGAGTTCTGAAAAAGAATGATGTTTAAGCAGAATGCGAAGGCGTAAGTATAGGGAAAGATAGGTTAAATGTCTGAAAGCAGAGCTTCTATAATGATTATAGTATATAATCGCACGCGCCATGGCGGCGCTACCCCTCATCCGTCGGCTTCGCCGCCACCTTCCCCCGGGGGGGAAGGCATACCACCGCGCCCGACGCGGCGCGGCCGGCGGGGAAGCGGTTTACATAATTCCGCATTCCTCGAAGGCGGGGGTGCGTCATCATTCTAAACAGAAAGGAACGCCATAGGCGTTCCTTTCTGTATTATTCATTATTCTCGCCGTCGTAGATGGTCAAAGCCTTCGTTACGGGTTTATTCTGCCCGTCGAGGGCAAAAAGCCTTACCTTCGCGGTGTCGGTGCTGCAGGTGAACGGGAAGGATACGGTGATTATCTGCCCGCCTTCGGCCGCGGAAGGCACGGCGGGACGCGAAACGGCATCAATAAGCCTGCCGTTTTCGTCGTAGGACGCGAGTATCAACGTGAAGGGCCCGGCCTGCTCGGTGTAAACGCTTACCTCAACGGTATCGATATCGACCTGCCCCACGTCGTCGCGCGAGACGACCTCGCCGCCGCTTATAAGCTTTCCGCAAATCGGCATAACGGCGCACTTCTCGACGTGCTCCTTTAAATAAATAAGCGTAAGATCGGAATCCGTCGCCGTTATCCTGATGGGAGCCATGCCGTATTCGTACGAGTTCTCCGTATGCGGCGTTACAAATCCCCGCCTTACGTCCCCGAAGCTTCCTCTGTAAAAATTATAGACCTCCGACTCCGCGTTAAGCCCGTATGTAAAGAAGTCGAAACCGGAGCTTACTGTCGGCCGGTATATCCTGCTCTCGCCCTTAGGCAGTGTCTCGACAGCTATGGGCGATTCGACCGTCTGCGCATTTACAACGCATGGGTAATATCTTAAAACGCAGCCGTCCTCAAGCGCGGTGAAGGTCATCTGCAGCGTATCGGACTCCATATACTTCAGAGTGAACGCCCTCGGCTGCATATTGCTTATGTATCCGGAGGAGTAGTCGTCCCATTCCGTCTCGACATACGCCACGGCGCCCTTCAGCGTTATGCCCGAAAGTGTCACGCCGTTTTCGACCGCCTCATCCTTCCACGTGAATTTCACGCTTTCTCTCTTTGAAAGGGAGACCGTTTCGGTAAGCGGCGCGTTTATTTCCGACCATCCGCCCGCCGTGCGGAACCGAAAGATCGTCGTGCCGCAGGATTCAAGCGCGTGCAGGGTGACGTCGTCGTATCCCTCTTCGTTCTTTTCGACCTTTAACTCCTGTACGCGGTAGGGGTGTCCCGTGCGGTGAACGCGGTCGTCGCCGACAATCACGTCCGGTGTTACGAACGTCTCCCCGGCGCGCAGTACCTTGTATTTATAGACGGGCTCGACGCCTTCGGTCACCGTGAAGTCCCCTGCCGCGAACTGAAGAGAGCATACCCCCGAAACGGCGGTGAACTTCGTCGTATCGCCCGCCTTTATGTTCATCTTACTGCTGCTGCCCAGGCCCGTATAGCTTTTCTCAAGTATGTCGTAATAGTCTCCCTTCGCGGAGAACGTTCCGCAGAGGATAACCTCGCGCGCCTCGTCCGAATCGTTGGCAAGAGCGACGCTCTCGCCCTCGTAAACGACGACGGCTTCGACTCCCGCCTGCTTTATCGGCTCGGCCGATATTTCGAACTGTCCCGAAAGGGCCCTAAAGCTGCCGTTCACGCCCGTTATTATGACCTTGCCGCCCGTGGGCAGCATTATGCCCTTCACGCCCTCGCACTCCGTATCCGATATGACGCCCGCGCCCAGGGCCGCGTACTTGTCGGGATTTTTCTCAAGCATGCTCGTCGTAACGCCGAAAAACGGAGCCGCTTTGCCGCTTACGTTTGTGAACGTCACCTTGAGGGTCGCCGCCGTAGTCCATATTACGGGAGCCGGAAGCTCTGCGGGCTCAAACGCCTCGTTTAAAAGCGCGTAACGCGAACCGTCAAGGCTTGCGCCGCCCATCGCAACGGTGTATCCCGCCGGCACTTCGAGGGTACCGCCCGCGTTGACCGCTTTTAGCTTATGCGCCTCCCCCGCGTAGTACACGGCCGCGCTGCCTTCGCAGTAGACCTCCTGCGTCCGTCCGGAAACGTTCTTAAAGGCCGCCGTTTCGTTAAGCCCAAGCACACCGAATACCCACGCGGGCTCTGCGTTCGCTTCCATTGTAAAATATTCGCTGCGAGCCATGCAGTAAACGTGGGGAGCGACGGCGCTTGCAAAGGAACCGGAAGAGTGTCTGAAACGATACCAGCCGTCGGTGGTCACCGCGGCGCGTCCTCCCGCGGGCACGGAAAGCACCTCGCGGCGTATACTTCCGCCGCCGTTATAAAAGAAATCCTTTTTGTTCACGGTGCCGTCGGCGTTAAAGATATAATATGCCCACGCCTCGTTGCTTTCCGTGCGCAAAAGCACATTCGCGCTGTGATCCGTAATGTTCGTGAACGCATACGTTTCGCCGAACCAGATATCGGCGTGAAGAAGGGCCGACGGCTCGTTCTTTTCGGCCGTCACTTCTCCGTTCAGTTCAAGCCTGCTTGACGACGCGTACCCGCAGTCGTGTATTATGAGCTTTCCTCCGGCGGGAAGAGTCGGGCTTTCGTTCGGATATACGGCGTAAACGTCGCGCGCCGTTACGTTTCCTTCCGCGTCGCATATAACGTAATCCATGCGCGAAAGCGAAAGCGGTATGTCCGTATCGCCGACGTTTGTGACCGTCCAGCAGTCGCCGGGGGCAATGTTAAGATAGTTCACCCCGTCCGTCTCCGCCATGGCCGGAAGTCCTGCGACGGTTATCATAAGAAGCGCCAGCACAAGGGCGAGTATACGTTTATTCAAGGGGATCAGCTCCTTTTTTCGCTTTTTCATAAGTGTACCACATTCTGCGCCGCCAATCAAGAAAACGGCAGCCGCGTTTTCGGACGAAAAAAGGGGCTGTGAAAAAAGTCTCTGCAATCGAGTAGGAGGAAATTCCTCGATTGAGTAATTTCCGACCTCTCACCACCGTACGTACCGTTCGGTATACGGGGGTTCAATCAACTTAACAAGTGACACACCTTTTGGTGTAGTAGTCCAGCATAGAGATTAGTCCAAATTCGGCTAATCTCTTGTTGCTTATGGCTTGGTGAACATCCCAGCAACGGGCAGGGTTTGCATAACCATGTAAGTATGCTGTTTTCCATGCTGACCATGCTGGAATCCCAAGCTTCATTAGATTCTTTGCTCTGTTCTTTGGCGTTTTCCAATGCTTCCAGATACACATTCGAAGCCTGTACCTGATGTTGCTGTCAAGCCGTTCGCACAAACCTTTCATGCTCCCGATTTTGAAATAGTTTATCCATCCTCGGATAAGCTGGTTGAGTTTCTGCACTTTATAGGAGTTGCTTACTCCCCAACTTCTGCGCGTGAGTTTCTTCATCTGCGCCTTGAACTTCGCCACTGCCTTCGGGTGTGGTCTGGCTTTATATCCTCTGGCAAATGAGTCAAAATAAAATCCAAATCCAAGATACTTGGTACCGTTGGGCTTATCAACCTTGCTCTTTTCGGCATTTACTTTTAATCCAAGCTTAACCTCAATAAATCGGGGCACGCTTTTCATTACTCGCTCTGCCGCCTGTCTGCTCCCGACCATGATTATCAGGTCATCTGCATATCGGACGAAGCCCAGTCCTCTCGCTTCCAGTTCTTTATCCAGTTCGTTGAGCATGATGTTCGCTAACAGCGGTGAAATATTTCCGCCTTGTGGCGTGCCGAATATAGTATCTTCGTACTCATCATCGATCATCACTCCGCTGACAAGAAATTTTCTTACCACCGATATGACATCTCCGTCCTTGATCGTCCGTCCGAAGATGGTCATCAACTTGTCGTGGTCAACGGTATCAAAGAACTTTGCAAGGTCGATGTCCACAATCCAGCTATGTCCGTCATTCATCATTTCCAATGCTTTTAGGACTGCCTGTTGCGCACACCGATTAGGTCTGAACCCATAGCTGTGATCGTGAAACTGCTCCTCAAAGATAGGAGTGAGTACCTGTGCTACCGCCTGTTGTACAAAGCGGTCTACTACTGTTGGCACTCCCAGGTTCCTTATGCCACCGTCCGGTTTGGGTATCTCCACTCTGCGGACAGGTTGCGGCTTATACTTTCTCGTCCGCAACTGCTCCCTAATGTTTTCGCCGTTTTCCGAAAGGTATGTGCCAAGCTTCTCTACGGTCATTCCGTCTACTCCAGCCGCTCCTTTGTTCCTGACGACTTGCAGATATGCCGCATTGAGGTTATCTTTGCTTAATATCTGTTCCATGAGACTACTTGTGTTCATGCGTTGTTTCCTCTCTGCCCCTTTTGCCTTTGCCACCTTTGAAGTTATCGACAGGTGTATGCTCCGGCTACGAAGTGGAACGTACTTCAACTGATTGATTGTTCAGCCCTTCGCTCCATCCCCATTACGGGGACTTCTTCACTACTATGGCTTCTGCTGACTTCTCACAGTTCGTTGTTACTACGGCTAATGAGACCGCCTGTGAGACCTCCCCACTTAAGGTACTGACTCTTTCCCCTCATCTACCTGCCGCATTTACCGGTACTTCCGACAACTTTTGGACTTCATCGTCTTTTGCCGACTTATCCGTATTTCCCAGCCTTATATGCAGTTCCTGTTCGTCAGGCCAAGGGTTTGCCTACAGCTTCCTTCAGATTCTACCTCGCGATAGACACCCTTGCTGTTCAGCTATGTACTTCGTCGTTGCCTACGCGTACTCGGGACTTTCACCCGTTAGAGCCCGCCCATGGCGGGCGAACAAAACGCCTGCGGACTTTTCGTCCGCAGGCGTTTTCCCTTGCTCCGCCTCAGAGATTGTATACTACCGGCGCTTCCGTCATGGAGCAGAGCGTTGCCTTGCCGCCCTTCATGTAAAGCACGGACATGTTGCTGTCCGTGGGGCTGTATACTGCCTTTAAGGGCTTGTACTCCTCAAGCATTGCCTCCCTTGCGGGGATGTTCTCGTCGTTTACAAGCTGCGTCTCAATGCGCATCCACTTGCCGCCGACTATTGCGACTATCTCTACCTTGGGATTCTTCTCTATCTGCTTATATACGTCCTTTTTCTTGCCCGTTATAAGATAAAGCCTGCCCTCGAACTCAATTACCGCGCCGAAGGGACGAACGCGGGGCTGGTCGCCGTCGACCGTTGCAAGATAGAACGTGCCTGCCTTCTTTAAGAACTCATAAACTTCCTTCATGATTTTATTCTCCTTTCGTATGTGTGCCATTTACGTTGACGTATTGACTTTTTCGTCTTACGATATTAAAATATATCATAGGAAAGTAAATGTAAATACGATATTTTACGATACCGGTATCTCACGCGATACCTAAAGGAGCCAAAGCCATGTCGGAAAAGCCGGATCTCTTCGGAAAATGTCCCTTCGTCACCTCCCAGAAGGTGCTCACGGGAAAATGGTCAATGTACATCCTTCATCTGCTCTGCAAATACGGCACCGTCCGCTTCAACGAGATGCTTCGTCTCATGCCGGAGGGCATGACCCATACCACCCTGTCGCGCCAGCTCAAGACGCTGGAGGAGGAGGGGCTCATCGTAAGAAAGGAGTACTCTCAGATACCGCCGAAGGTGGAGTATTTTTTAAGCGACATCGGGGAAAAGTTCCGCCCCGTGTCGGAGGCTCTGGGCAAATGGGGGCTTGAGTATATCGCCTATATGAAGCAGTAAAAAGGGGCTGTGAAAAAAGTCTCTGCAAAAAAGGAGAACGCAACCAAGCGAAAAACTTGGAAGCGTTCTTCTTTTTTGGTACAATTTTTGTGACATGAAAAACAGCACCAGAAAGAATTATAGTCCAAAGCAAGCAAGATTACCAGTGTTTATTGCAGATAGTTTGGAAATCTGTGATCCGGTATTGGCATTTGACGAGATCATGGAGGAGATCGGAATCGAACAGTATCTGAAACCGAAGGGATACAAGCCCCTCGGACGGTCTGGTTACTGTCGGGTCAATATGCTGAAGACGATCTTGTTCGGCTTTATGGACACAGGATACGCGGCACTGCGGGAGCTGGAAGACCGCTGCAAGGTGAATCTGCGGTACATGTACTTGATGGACTACGAAACGCCCAGATATCATTGCTTCGGAGATTTCATCAATGAGGAACTGACCGACAGCATCGAGGAAATCTTTCGTGCGGTGATGAATCACATATGTGAAAAAGAACATGTGGATATGCAGCACCTGTACATTGACGGGTCAAAGTTCGAGGCAAACGCAAATAAGTACACTTGGGTATGGAGGAAGGGAACAGAGAAAGCAAGATACCGGCTATATGTAAAGATTACAAAACTGCTCAGCGAAATGAATGAGGATCTGCTCGGCATGGGGGTTCACATTGAGACAAACACAGAGTATTCCCCTGACTGTCTTATGGAAATCTCAGAAAGGTATCTATCGCTGACCGGTTTGGATCAAAGCCGCTTTGTATATGGGCGGGGACATCATAAGACACAGGAGCAGCGGCACTATGAGATGTTGAACCTGTACACAGTAAAGCTGAGTGAATATGTGGAGAAACTGCTTATCTGCGGGCCGGAGCGAAACAGTTATTCCAAAACCGACCACGACGCCACCTTCATGCGGGCGAAACGGGATTACATGTGCAACGACCAACTGTTGCCGGCTTACAACGTGCAAATCGGCGTCGCAGATGAATATATCGCGGTTGTCGATGTGATGCAGTACCGTTCAGATATGGACTGCTTTATTCCGCTTATGGAGAAGTTCAAAGAGCTGTACGGATTCTATCCAAAATATCCCGTTGCCGATGCCGGTTACGGTTCGTTCAACAACTATATTTACTGCCAACAGCACGGGATGGAGAAGTTCATGAAGTTTCCCATGTACGAAAAAGAAACAAAAGATGTACAATACCACAACAATCCGTTCCGAGCGATAAACTTCAAAACTGATGCCGACGGAAATCTCATATGTCCGAATGACAGGAGAATGATCTTTTCCCACCGTAGAGCAGTTAAGGGCAACCACTACGGACGTCAGGATGAGATATATGTATGTGAGGATTGCAACGGCTGCCCATACGCTGAACAATGCAAAAAGACGGACAAAAACCGAACTGTTTGCCTCAATCAGGAACTCACTTCCATGCATGAAGAGGTCTTGAACAACCTCGAAAGCATTCACGGTGCACTGCTACGGATGAACCGTTCGATCCAGGCAGAAGGTACATTTGGCATTCTGAAATACGACCGCCGGTACAAGCGAGTGGTACGCAGAGGGCTGGATTCGGTAAGGTTGGAGCTAAATCTCGTTTCTATCGGCCACAACATTTACAAATACTTTAATAAACACTACAAGCTCCGCAAAGCTGCTTGAGTTTTCCACAGGAAGTCTTTTGCGGGGTAGGGGTCTTATGCCCATTTGCTCCATACTTGCAGGTATTCCACAAAAAACGGGGGGCTGTGAAGTCCGGGTGAGTTTGCGCTCACCTTTTTTTCACAGCCCCCGGAATTTGTTAAGTTTAATATATTGTATAGAGAATCTTCGCAACCTCGGCGCGCGTTACGTTCCTGCCCGGGGCAAGCGTTCCGTCGCTGTACCCCGAGATTACGCCGAGCCCGATAAGTCTGCCCACGTGCTCCTTCGCCCAGTCGGGGATATCTTCCGCGTCCGTAAACGTTATATCCGCCGCCGCGTATTCCTTCGGCATGAGACGGCCTATCGCCGTTATCGCCTCGGCGCGGGTAAGGCGCGCGTTCGGGTCGAACATGAGCTTGTCCTCGCCGTCGGGCCTGCCGGTCATAACGCCGTTCTTCGCCACGGCGTGTATCTCCTTTTTCGCCCAGTCGGGGATTGCGCTCTCATCGGTGAACGCAACTTCATCGCCGTCTGACGTCTGTGTGTCGAGCTTTAAGTAGCGGCAGAGCATAACGGCAAATTCCGCGCGCGTTATGTTGTTCTGGGGCAGGTATTTAAGCGTCGACGTCGCCTCGTCGGCTACACCTCGCACGAGTCCCGCCGCGTAGAGATAATCTATATAATCCTTAGCCCAGTGGCCCGAAACGTCCGAAAACGGACTCTGTGCGCCCTCGCGGTCAACGTAGAACGACTCGAACTTCTGCGCGAGATTGCCCGCCGTATCCGACGCCGTTATCGTGACCTTATGGATGCCCTTTGAAAAGTCGTTCTTTAAATGAGCCATGAGAACGCCCGTCTCCGCGTCGTAGGAAAACTCGGTGCCCTTGCCGTCGACTAAAAGCGTTATATTTTCCGCCGCGAGCGCGTCGTCGTCGGTAACGTGCGCGCCTATATTGAGGAAATCGTTCTCGTAATTCCAGCCTTCCATCGAATCTATATCTATAACGGGCGGCGTGCCTTTGTTCTCCTCGCCGTCGTCACCGTTTTCGTCCTTTTCTTCCTCCACGACCTTGCCCACGGTCAGGTTGATCGTCTTAGACACGTCGCCGTAGGACACGGTGAGCGTGCCGCTCTGATTTATCTTGTCGGAGGCCTTGAATACGCCGTTTTGCGTAATCGTGCCGACGTCGGGCGACGATACGGTCCACGTGAACGAATTGTTCGACGAATATACCTCGAGCGTGTTCTTATACGCCTTCGCGCCGAAGGTCTTCTCCTCGCCGCTCTTTAAATCGATCTCCTCTATGGACGCGCCGTCGCTTAGTACGTCTATCGAATCAACGCTGTCGAGTATCGTAAGCGCCGTTTCGCCGTATGCCGCGCCCCATTCCGCGCTTATCGTGCCAAGCCCCACGGACGAGCCCGTAGTGAGATAAGCCGACTTCGCATCGGCGTTTATCGTGCCCATGCCCTCGGTGATATTAAACATTATGCTTTCCGGCTCGGGCGCGGCCGCGGCAGTATACGAAACGTCGGCCGCCTTTATCTCAAGCGGTATCGTGGCGTTGGGAAGCGCCTCTATATTATAGGGGTAAAGCTGCAGACGGTATACCATGCCGTCGGGCGTTACGTTATTCTCGAAAAGCAGGCTGTTCGCGTTGCTTCGCGGCACGCCGTCGGACACTTCGTTTATGACCTCGCCGGTCGCGAAGCCCGTCTTGCGCAGATACACGGTCGACGAGCCGCCGCCGTCGAGCATGAGCGCGTCGGTGCATCCGAGTGAAAGCATGAACTCAGCCGTTTCCGTAACGGTCACGCCCGCAGAATGCCCGGGCTTCCTTCCGTCTATCTCCGCCGCCACAAGAAGCCCGTCGGCGGTCACGCCAACGGCCGTGCGCGGAGCGGCCTCGGTCGTCGAATCGGGCAGCACAAGTCCGTCCGCAAGAAGTATCTGACCGCCGCCGACGGCCTCCGTTACGTCGTTCCAGACGTCGTTTGCGGCCTTAAACGTAATCCTGTACGTCTGACCCACGGCGATATTTGATATTTTGTCGAGCGGGCCGTCGTTGTCAACGCTTAAAAGCAGCGCGTTGTCAAGCATCTTTATGTTGCCCGCGTCGGTCATTATATCGCTTACCCTGACCGTGACGGTCTTGCCGATGCCTATCTCGCCCGACTGTATGTCAAGCACTATATGTGTGCCGGGCGTCGTCGTGCGGCTCTCCGTCGAAAAGTCCTCCGAGAAGAGATATACGCCGTACATCGTGCGGTATTTATTGAAGTGGTCAACGGGGATAACGGCGCCGGTGTCGCTCTCCATCAGTATCTGAAGCTTCGGCTCGCCGATTATCGTCCGACCGTCGTCGGTAAAGCCGATCGCGGGATATCCTACGTCGGACGTGTTGAGCCTTCCGTTATGGACGGACATGCCGAGCGGTATGCCCGTTGTTAAGGAATAAAAGTCGCCGTTGAGGCCGCCGGAGATGCTCAGCCCCTCGGCAGTTGCGGCATAATCGACCACCGAGGTCAGCGCCGTGCGTCCGTAGAGCTTGGCGCCGTACATTACCGCGGGCTTTAAGCCCTCGCCCTTCGTATCGACAACGAATACGTTTGCCTCCTGCCTCCCGAGGGAATCGTGCATGGCTATTATCCTCGTATATTCGGCGTTGTCGGCTATTTTCAGCGACGATTCATGTATGACCGTTCCTATCGAAGCCGCGCCCGCGCAGATAAGCGTTGAAATTATAAATGCGATACCCGCAGCGGCCGCTAAAAATCGCTTGTATTTTCTTTTCATGGTCCCCTCCGCCTTTAAATAGATTTACATAATTATTTTATACCCAAAGCGGAGAAAAGTAAATAAGAAGTATACGAAAGTTTGGGCTTTTTCGGCCATTTTATTCGCCCCGGAGACAAATTTTTCTTTTAAAATGCTTTCTGTCATGGTATACTAACAATATATGCCCCTAAATGATCCGCCAATTTTTCGGCGTGCGCTTTTTTCGGGCATGGTGAAAAACATATAAAGGAGGTACTTTATGAAAACCTTAGAGCTTAAAAAGAATTTTTATTACAACGGCGTACACGACACCGGGCTTCGCGTGTTCGATATTGTAATGCGTACCGAATTCGGCACGACGTACAACTCGTACATTTTAAAGGGCAGCGAAAAAACGGCGCTCTTTGAAACGGCCAAATTAAAATTCTACGACGAATACATCGAAAGCGTGAAGGCCGTAACCAACGTGGCCGACATTGATTACATCATCGTCGATCACACCGAGCCCGACCACGCGGGCAGCATTGAAAAGCTCATCGAGTTAAATCCCAATATAAAAATCGTGGCAACGGCCACGGCGCTGGGCTTTTTAAAGCACATCGTGAACCGCGACTTCTACTCCGTCACGGTTAAGGATAAGGACACGCTCTCCCTTGGCGACAAGACGCTTAAATTCATGGTACTTCCGAACCTTCACTGGCCGGACTCCATGTACACGTACATCGTTGAGGACAAGACGCTCGTTACGTGCGACTCGTTCGGCGCGCACTACTGCCACGAGGACATCTTAAGGAGCAAGGTAAAAAACGAGGACGACTATCTCGGCGCGGCGAAGTATTACTTCGACAATATCATAGGCCCCTATAAGAATCCCTATATGGTGCGTGCATTAAAGCGCGTGCGCGAGCTTGAGGTAGATATGATCTGCCCCGGCCACGGCCCCGTACACGACGCGAAGATCCCCGAGCTTTTAGCGCTTTACGACGAGTGGTGCGAGGATAAGAACCCGAATACGAAAAAGACGGTAGTTATGCCCTACGTTTCGGCCTACGGCTATACGAAGCAGCTCGGCGAAAAGATTGCCGAGGGCGTGCGCGACGCGGGCGATATAGAAGTAAGGCTCTACGATATGGCAGAAGCCGACGCCGGCGCGGTGCTGGGCGAGATAGGCCATGCGGACGGCCTGCTTTTCGGCACTCCCACGATAATCGGCGAGGCGCTCTCCCCGATATGGGCGCTCACGACGTCGATGTTCGCGCCCGTTCATAAGGGCAAGCTTGCCTCCGCGTTCGGAAGCTACGGCTGGAGCGGCGAGGGCGTGCCCCATATAATCGAGCGCTTAAAGCAGATAAAGCTGCGCGTGCCCGACGAGGGCTTCCGCATCCGCTTCAAGCCGAGCGACAATCAGCTCTTAGACGCTTACGAATACGGCTACAACTTCGGCTGCATCCTTCTCGATAAGGAAAACGACAGAGCAAAAAGCGAGGGAAAGGGCCCGAAGAAGCTTGTAAAATGCCTTGTATGCGGCGCGATATTCGACTCGTCGCTCGAGGTCTGCCCCGTATGCAACGTGGGCAAGGAAAACTTCGTGCCCGTCGAGGAAGAGGAAGACAAATTCGTAAAGAATACCGAGGAGAAGTTCCTCGTTTTGGGCGGCGGCGCGGCGGCGCTGAGCGCGGCCGAGGCTATACGCGAGCGCAACAAGACGGCGAGCATTATCATGATCTCCGACGAGGAGATACTGCCCTACAACCGCCCGATGCTCACGAAGTCGATGCTTGCCGACTTCACGTCCGACCAGATGGCGGTGCATACGAAGGACTGGTACGAGGAGAACAATATTGAGACCGTGCTTTCGACGGCCGTCGAGAAGATCGACCCCGACTCGAAGACCGTTACGGCGGGCGGCAAGGCTTACGCTTACGACAAGCTCATCTACGCGCTCGGCGCGAAGGCGTTCGTGCCTCCGTTCAAGGGCGCCGACGGCGATCACGTTATCTCGATACGCACGATCAAGGATACGCGCAAGATAAAAGAGATGCTTGCGGCCGTAAAGAACGTAGTCGTTATCGGCGGCGGCGTTTTAGGTCTCGAGGCGGCGTGGGAGCTTAAAAAGACGGGCTGCGCCGTTACCGTGCTCGAAGCGGGCCCCGCGCTCATGGGACGCCAGCTCGACGCGGCGGCATCTAATATGATAGCCGCGATACTTGAAAAGAACGGCTTTACGCTCGTTACGGGCGCAAAGATCGCCGAAATAGGCAAGGACGCCGTAGCGCTCGAGGACGGCCGCTCGTTCGCGGCAGAGCTTGTCGTTGTATCGACGGGCGTTTCGCCCAATGTGGCGATAGCCAAGGAAGCGGGCATCTACGCGGAGCGCAACATCTTCGTATCCGATAAGATGGAAACGAGCGTGGACGACATCTACGCGTGCGGCGACTGCGCGCAGTGCAACGGCATAAACTACGCGCTCTGGTCGCAGTCGGTGGCTATGGGACAGGTAGCAGGCGCGAACGCTGCGGGCGACGAAACGAAGTACGAGGGCATTACGGGTGCGCTCGTGTTCAACGGCTTAAATTCGAGCCTCTTCTCGCTCGGCGACAACGGCAAGAAGCCCGACAAGAGCTACCGCACCGTGGAATTAAAGGACGATCAGCGCCATATGTACGAGAAGTATTATTTCCTCAATAACCGTCTCGTCGGCGTTATCCTCATCGGCGACACCTCGAAGATGGTGAAGCTCACCGAGGATATCAAAAACGGCGCGAAATTTGAGGACGTTATAAAAATAAATTAAAATAAAGGAGATAATGACATGAAATACGAATGCCCCTGCGGTTATGTTTACGATCCCGCCGTTGGCGATCCCGATAACGGCATCGCTCCCGGTACGCAGTTCGAAGACCTCCCCGACGATTGGGTTTGCCCCGTGTGCGAGATGGGGAAGGAAGAATTTTCACCCATGTAACTAAACCGAAAAAGCCTCTGCCGACGCTGGCAGAGGCTTTTTTTTCGCGCCGCGCTGCGGCGCAGGATTTAATACTTTATCCACTCGACTTCCGAAGCGGGACTGTTCAGCTCAACGGAGCAGAGATAACCCACAACTCCCGAGAACATCACGCGCTGTGCGACATCCCAATCGCCGTCGCCGTCGTAATCCTCGACGAGAACGCCGTTTGAAAGCGCCGTGCCGTCAAAGAAGGTCACGCTGTACGCGTAGACCGTGCCGTTCTGGCTGCTTATCACGATGAAAACGTCGGAATCCGACGACGTATCGTCGTCCGCGTGGCGAAGCTTCATCACGCAGTCTACGGTGCCGTCGCAGTTTACGTCAGCCCACGCGTAATACGAGGGCGTAAGCGGCTTTTTCGAGTATTTGTCGGCCCAGCCCGGCTGCAGATAATCGTTGAAGCGCATATATCCGCCGGTCTCGCCGTATTCGTCGGCGCAGAGGCCGAACATTTCGCCGTTGTTCTTTACCGTATCGAGAATATCGGCCTTCACGGCAGAATCGTCGGTCCACTTCGGGCATTCGTAACCCTGCGCTATCTGGAGCACGTCGCGGTACTGAACTATCGGAAGCTCGATGGTGATGCGCCATATATCAAGCTCCTTCGCGCCGGGCACGATTTTTCCTATCGGCGTATATCCGTCGTCGCCCGCTTTTCCATTGTATACTCCTTCAATCACCTGCATATCGCCGTCAACTATCGTTATCTTTGAAATCGACGAGTCGCCCATGTGACCCCAATAGAGCGCGCACGCGTTCTCGCCCGGCCACGAGCAAAGGACCGTGTGTCCGCAGAATATCTTGCCGAGCGGCTTTACGGTGTCGTTTAGGTATGTGTATACCTTCATGTAGCGGTCAGCCTCGACCGTGCCGAAATGCACGAACAGCTCGGGCACGTCGTCCTTGTCGATATCGTAAAGCTGATACGATACCGCGTCGTCCTTCTTATACGTCTCAAGCGTATGCTCGCGGTTCAGATTGCGAAGCTCCAATATTGTTTCGCGGTATCCGAGTATCCAGCCGGCGTCATCGTACGAATCGGGCGTGCTTATGCGCACTGACGCGGCCGCCGCGTCGTAGTCAACGTAAAAGCCGAGCAGCATTCCGAGGTCGCGCAGCTTGAAGTAGTTGTTGCCGCCTATGTTGTAGGCCGTCATGCTCACTTCCCTGCCGTTTACCGTCACGCTCTGGCTGCTCTTAACGCAGGTGGCGGACAGGTCCTCGCCCGTCGTGTTCTCATTGCCCTGCGCGTCGTAGCGCGTGCCCTTCGTTACGGCCACTATGTGCTTTTGCTCGTCGTAGCCCACGTCGAACTGCGATTTCGTGCCGTTTACCATAGCCGCAACGTCGCGCAGCTTGAAGTAATTGTTGCCGTTTATGTTATACGCCTGCGTCGTGACCGTTTTGCCGTTCACCGTAAGCCCCTGCTTCGTCATCACGACGGCGTCAGACGCGCCGAAGCCGATAACGGTCGGAGCCACGAGCATTATCGCGGCCAAAACGAATGATATTATTGCTTTTTTCATGTTTTTCCTCCGCTTCCCTTTGTAAAATGCCAAAGGAGGCCGCAAAACGGGCCTCCTTATAGGCTTTTGTGAAAAGATTATCTTCTGATGCCGCCCGAGTCAACGATAACTGCGTTGCCCGTTATCTCGCTTGCAGCGTCGGAGCAGAGGAAGAGAACAGCGTATGCAATATCCTCAGGCTTCTGCGGACGGCCGAGCGAGGTGTTTGCAGCAAGTCTCTTAACAACGTCTTCCTCGGTCTTGCAGCTGCCAAATATCTGCGGATATCTGTCGATAAGCTCCTGACCTGCGCCAACGTACATGTTGGTGAAGATGAAGCCGGGGCATACTGCGTTTACGTTTACGTTGGACTTGCCCAGCTCAACGGAGCACGACTGCGTGTAGCTTACGATAGCCAGCTTGGACGCATTGTAATGCGGCATAGCTGCTGCCGGAGCGTAAGCTGCCTGCGACGAGATATTAACTATCTTGCCGGCCTTCTTCTCCTTGAAGATCGGAGCGAAAGCCTTCGTTACGGTAACGGTACCGATAAGGTTTACGCCCACGAGACGCTTCCACTCGGGAACGTCGATCATCGACATCGGCGGGCCCATCTTGCCGGGAGCCGTAGTTACGCCTGCGTTGTTTACGAGGATGTCAACGGTGCCGAAATCGGCAACTATTTCGTCCTTTACCTTTGCTACCATCTCCTCGTCGGTGATGTTGAGCTTATAGAACTTAGCCTTAACGCCCTCGGCCTGACACAACTTTTCGGTTTCCTTCGCAAGCTCTTCCTTAAGGTCGCAGATAGCTACGTTCGCGCCCGCTTTTGCGAACTGAACTGCCATAGCGCGGCCGAGGCCTGCTGCGGAGCCGGTTACAACGGCTACCTTGCCCGGAAAACTGAATTTTACGTTCTCCATGAATTTTTCCCTCCTGTTATTTATATATAACCTCTCGTGCGAGATACGGTTACTCTGATTTTAAGTATATCATATCTTTAAAAAATTTAAAGACCGCAAACGATTTTTTTTCGGACTTATCTTCTTACGCCGCCCGAGTCGACGATAACGGCGTTGCCCGTAATTTCGCTTGCCGCATCGGACGCGAGGAACAGTACGCAGTACGCGATATCCTCCGGCTTCTCGGGACGTCCCAGCGAAGTGCTTACGGCCGCAAGCTTCGTTACGACCTCCTCCTCGCTCTTGCAGTCGCCCAAAAGTGCGGGGAACTTCGATATGAGCTCGTCTCCCGCGCCGTGGTATATGGGCGTATAGATGTATCCGGGGCATACGGCGTTCACGTTTACGTTGTACTTGCCCAGCTCAACGGAGCACGACTGCGTATAGCTTACAATGGCGAGCTTCGACGCGCAGTAATGCGGCATGGATACCGTTACGTTGTAAGCCGTCTGCGAAGAGATATTTACTATCTTGCCCTGCTTCTTCTCCTTAAAGATGGGCGCGAACGCCTTCGTTACGGTGACCGTGCCGATAAGGTTTATGCCAATCAAGCGCTTCCAGTCGGCGATGTCGATATTAGCCATCGGCGGGCCCATCTTGCCGGGAGCCGTAGTTACGCCTGCGTTGTTTACGAGGATGTCAACGGTGCCGAAATCGGCAAGTATTGCGTCCTTAACACTCGCCGCCATCTCCTCGTCGGTGATGTTGAGCTTATAGAACTTAGCCTTAACGCCCTCGGCCTCGCAGAGCTTTGCCGTCTCGGTCGCAAGCTCCTCCTTAAGGTCGCATATCGCCACGTTGGCGCCCGCTTTCGCGAACTGAAGCGCCATTGCGCGCCCCAGGCCCGCAGCCGCGCCCGTGATAACGACTACCTTGCCGGGAAAACAGAATTTTATATTTTCCATGGATTAACCTCCCCTGTTTTATAAAATGCATTTGCTTTGTATTGTTATTGTATCATAACTTATTAAAAAAGTGAATGCTTTTATATAAATTTCACAAAAGAGACGTTTTTTATAAAAAAATCACGGGGCGCTTTTGCGCCCCGCGTGTAAGATGAGCTCCGTATTGTATCGTTATCTTCTTACGATACCGGAGTCTACGCATACATACTGACCGGTGATTTCCTTTGCCGCGTCGGAGCAGAGGAAGAGTGCTGCATTAGCAAGATCTTCGGGAGCCTGAGCTCTGTGGAGCGAGGACATGTTTACGGCAAGCTTCATCATTATCGACTTGGGATCGTTGGTGTCAGCGAAGAACTGCGGTCTTAAATCCTTGAATCCCTGTGCGCCGTGCTCGTACATGGGAGTATATACGAAGCCGGGGCAGATAGCGTTCACGTTTACGTTGTAAGCGCCGAGGTCGGTCGATACGGACTGAACCAGATTGATAACGCCCGCCTTCGATGCGTTATACTGCGGCTGAAGCGAGGTGGACTCGAATGCAGCGATGGATGCGGTGCAAACGATCTTGCCCTCCTTCTTTTCCTTGAATATATCATAGAACGCCTGTATAACTCTTACCATACCGAAAAGGTTGATATCGAACATGCGCTCCCAGTCGGAAACGAGTACGTTGGTGAACGGAGGGCCTAAGCACGGAGTCTTGTCGGGCTTGTAGCCGTAGCTTACGCCGGCGTTGCTTAACAGGAAGTCAACGGTGCCGAATTCCTTCAAAACGCCTTCCTTCATAGCGGCAACGTCCTCGTCCTTCGATACGTCGCACTTGTAGAACGCCGATTTTCTGCCGAGAGCTTTTATTTCTTCAACGGTAGCCTTGCCCTTTTCCTCATTGTAGTCGCATACTGCGATATCAGCGCCGGCCTTTGCGAATTCCATTGCAATGGCATGGCCGATACCGGTCGCGGAACCGGTAACAACGGCTACTTTTCCGCTAAAATCATATGATACCTTCATCAGTGTACCTCCTTTATTGAATAGATTATCAAAACTGCGGCGATTATCTGCGGATTATACCGGAGTCTACGTTGAGCTCCTGTCCCGTTATCTCCTTCGAGCCTTCGCTGCACAGCCACATTACCGCGTTCGCCATATCCTGCGGCGTCTGCGGACGCTTGAATACCGACTGGCTCGCAA
>JAFWDJ010000021.1 GCA_017513095.1 Clostridia bacterium
CCCATAACGGCATGCATGGGATGTGCAGCATCCCGAATAAGATATTGCATGGTACGACCTGGCGTAGTTTCAGAGGGCGTGGCCCAAGTCAGTCGAAAATATCGCCAGATTTCAGCAATCTTAAGTCCCGTGAACTCATCCTTTTCATTTTCGGACACGAGTTGGAGGTATGGCTTAACCGCATCTGCTATAGCGTTTTTCCCTTCTTTTGCTAGTTCTATGCGATTGGCCAGTTCCTCTCCATCAGCAATCAAGTCACCTATACTATGGCCACTAGAGTTGACCGACTCCATGTGCTTAATAAAGTCTGTAAAGGTAAGCAATCTTTCATGGCGGCTTTCGCTCATCCAACTTCGTAACAGTTGTTTTATAGGCGACAAAAGTCTTTAGAACGGAGTTCTGAAAAAGAAAAGATGTTTAAGCAGAACACCATGCCGTAAATAGGGCAAAAGATAGGTTAAAAACTTGAAAGTGAAGCTTATTATGAGCTTAAAAGGACGCCCCTCATCCGTCACGGCTTGCGCCGTGCCACCTTCCCCCGAGGGGGAAGGCTATTTGTGCGCTGAAAGTGACTCCATCGGTCAAGCCGTGTCGGGCGCATCGTGCGCCCGCCTGATTTTGATTGCGTCATCTTCCGATGATGAATGACTTCGAGGCCGTAACCGGGGTCCCCGGAAATTTTGGTACTTTTGTTTCCAAAAGTACCCCCGCGGGAGGCGACAAAAGTCTTTAGAACGAAGTTCTGAAAAAGAAAAGATGTTTAAGCAGAACAGGAAGCGAAAGTAGGGGGAAGATAGGTTAAAAACTTGAAAGTGAAGCTTATTTTGAGCTTAAAAGGACGCCCCTCATCCGTCACGGCTTGCGCCGTGCCACCTTCCCCCGAGGGGGAAGGCTTTATGTAAACCGCTACGCCCTGCGAAGGGCGACGAAAAACGGACTCCCTCAGTCGGCTGCGCCGACAGCTCCCTCGGGGAGGGAGCTAATAATCCCTTTAGGTGAGGCCGTTTTTGCGCGCAAGGGCAAAAAAGACGAAAAAAGGAGCGGTTTCCCGCTCCTTTTTAAATTTCTCAAATCTTATTTTACTCCCATCCAGGAGGAGATTACCATCATCTGTACCTCGCTGGTGCCCTCGTAGATTTCGGTTATCTTCGCGTCGCGCATCATGCGCTCCATCGGATATTCTCTCGTGTAGCCGTAGCCGCCGAAAAGCTGCAGGCATCGTCTCGTAACGTCCGACGCGTTCCTTGCCGCGAAGAGCTTCGCCATGGCCGCGTACTGCGAATAAGGCTCGCCGTTGTCCTTCGCGTTGGCCGCACGGTAAACGAGCAGTCTTGCCGCCTCGGTGTTGGCCTTCATCTGCGCAAGCTCGAACTGCGTGTTCTGGAACTCGCTTATGCGCTTTCCGAACTGCGTTCTCTGGGTAACGTAGTTTATCGTCTCCTCGATAGCGCCCTCCGCGATGCCGAGCGCCTGAGCCGCGATGCCTATACGTCCGCCGTCCAGCGTAGCCATTGCCACCTTAAAGCCCTTGCCAAGCTCGCCGAGCAGATTTTCCTTCGGCAGCTTTACGTCCTCGAAGATAAGCTCGCACGTAGCCGAGCCGCGGATACCCATTTTTTCCTCGTGCTTGCCGATGGAGAATCCGGGAGTATCCTTTTCAAGGATGAACGAGGTTATGCCTCTGTTGCCCTTCGACTTGTCGGTCATGGCGAAGATAACGTAAACGTCCGCCTCGCCGGCGTTCGTTATAAATATCTTCGAGCCGTTTATGAGCCAGTGATCGCCGCAGTCAACAGCCGTGGTAAGCTGGCCTGCCGCGTCGGTGCCCGCGCCGGGCTCGGTAAGACCGAACGCGCCGAGAAGCTCGCCCGAGCATAATCCGGGGAGATACTTCTTCTTCTGCTCTTCGGTGCCGAAGTTGTAAATGGGCCATGCGCAGAGCGACGTATGTGCCGAGACGATTACCGCCGTGGTAGCGCATACCTTTGCAAGCTCCTCAACGCACTGAGCGTATGAGAGGTTGTCCATGCCCGCGCCGCCCCACTCTTCGGGGAAGGGGATACCGAGCATACCCATTTCGGCCATTTTTTCAACGGTCTCTCTGGGGAAACGCTCCGTGCTGTCTACCTCCGCCGCAAGCGGCTTTACTTCCTGCTGTGCAAACTGACGGTATAATTCAACAAGTTCTTCGTGCTCGCTGTCAAGTCTGAAATCCATATAGACATCTCCTTCAAAACTATATATTTTGGAAAAACGGCTCGGATGGGCCCTTTTTCAGTCGCAATTTGAGCATCAGCCCGCAGTCGATCCGCCGTCTACAACTATGTTCGAGCCGGTCATATAGCCGGACATGTCGGATGCGAGATATACTGCGGCTGCGCCGATCTCCTCAAGCTTTGCAAAGCGCTTCAGAGCCGTGTGGCTGAGTAATGCGTCGCGTACCTTCGGATTGTCAAGCTGATCTGCGTTTATATCGGTGCGAACGTATCCGGGGCAGATGCAGTTTACGGTGATATCGTACTTGCCCCACTCGAGCGCGAGCGATTTCGATACGTTTACAACGCCTGCCTTTGCTGCGCTGTACGGAGTGATGCGCTTCGTGCCCTTTAAGCCTGCTGCGGAAGCCACGTTTATGATGCGGCCGCCCGTGCCCTGCTTTATCATCTGCTTTGCGGCTGCGGTATCGCAGAAGAATACGCCCTTTAAGTCAAGGTCGAGCACCTTGTCCCACTGCTCGGGAGTTATGTCAACTGCCTTTGCGGTAACGGCGCTGCCTGCGTTCGCAACCATGATATCGAGCTTGCCCATTATCTCAACGGTCTTGTCGATAAGGTTCTGCAGTCTTGCCATATCGGTAACGTCGGTGGGAATGCCCTCAGAGCGAACGCCCAGCGTCCTTATCTCTTCGCTGACTCTCTTGCAGTCGTCGGCGTTTCTTGCGGCAACGACAACGTCCGCGCCGAATTTCGCAAGCGATACGGCGATCTGATAGCCGATGCCCTTCGTGCCGCCCGTTACGATCGCTACCTTGCCCTTTAAGTCAAAGCTCGGGAAAGTTACTTCATTGATAGTCATATAATTTACCCCCAAAAATAAAATTTTTTATATCCCTTATAACCCACATTGAGTATATTTTAATAATATCATTATTTCCAATCGTTTTCAAGTATAAATACACTAAAAAACGCGCGAATACGTCACAAATTTTTGAGCATATGCCATAAAAACACGCCTTAAAGCTCCGAAAGTATGCGCTTTTTCGAGCTTTCCACCTCAAAGTACACCTTTTCAAGGTCTATCGTTTTAAATTCGCCGTCTCTGTATACGACTTGTCCGTCTATCATCGTCATGAATATCGCGGACGGGTCAAGAGAATAGACTATATTGGAAACGAGGTCGTGCTCCGGCTGCATGGAGGGCGTGTCGAGATCAATAACGACAAGATCGGCCCGCGCGCCCGCCTTTAAAACGCCGCAGTCGGCGCGTCCCTGCGCGCGCGCGCCGTTTGCGGTGACGCTCAAAAGCGCCTCCTTTGCGCCGATGAGCTTCGGGTCGCCGCCGACACCCTTGTGAAGCAGGGCAAAAAGCTTTAAGTCAGAAAAGAGATTGAGCGCGTTGTTGCTCGAGGGGCCGTCGGTGCCGAGTCCAACGCTTATGCCCGCGCGAAGCGCGCGCGGTATGTTCGCAACGCCGCTTGCGAGCTTTAAATTGCTCACGGGGCAGTGTGCTATCGTTACGTCATGGCGCGAAAGTATATCGAAGTCGCCGTCCTCAAGCGCGACGCAGTGCGCCGCCGTCACGGGCAGGTCGAAAAGTCCCAGCTTCTCAAAATATGCGGGCGGCGTAATACCATGGCGCTCCCTGCACTCCGCGACCTCCTTTTTCGTCTCCGAAAGATGGATGTGAACGCGCGCGTCCTTGCCCTTCAAATACGCGGCCAGGCCGCCCACTATGCCGGGGTTCGAGGTATATTCGCCGTGAATCGAGAAGTCCGCGAGTATGCGCCCGCCGCCTGCGCCGTGGATAGTCTCGAAGTTCTTCTGCTCGCATAAAAAGTTCGCGTTCTCGGAGAGCGGCTTACCGTCAAAGCTCGTAATGCCCGACGATATGTTTATCTTAAATCCGCTTTCCAGCGCGGCGCGCACTATCGCATCGGTGTGAAAGTACATCTCCGTTGAAGCGGCCGTGCCGTATTTCATCATCTCCGCAATGCCGAGCAGCATCGAATAATATACGTCGCGCTCTCTCATCTTCGCCTCGAACGGGAATATCTTCGTAAAAAGCCAGTCGGAGAGCGCCATCCCCTCGCCGTAGCCGCGAAGCAGCGTCATGGGCGAATGCGCGTGAATGTTTATGAGCGCGCTCATAAGGAGCTTTCGGCTGCCGTCGAACATTTCGCCGTCGTACCCCTCGGGCACAGCAGCGCCTACATACGCGATTCGCCCGTCCTGCACGAGCACGAACATATTTTTCTTTACATCAAGGTTCTCATCAATAATCGTTATATTCTTAAAGAGCATAATATCCCTCCCGCATTATATTCTTATAGAAATAATATAACACACATCGGGGAAAAAAGATATATGCTTATCTTGTAGAGCGATACTTCGCGCGCGTCGCTTCGCCGCCGCGTATATGGCGCTCGGACTTGTTCTTCTCCAAAACGGCCTTGACATCGTTGTAGAGCGTCCTGTTTATCTGATAAAGCCGGTCGGTTATATCCTTGTGCACCGTCGATTTCGACACGCAAAAAGCGCGGGCGGCGGCCCGCACCGTACAGTCGGTCTCGGTTATATACCGCGCGAGCTCCAATACGCGCTCTTCTATGTAATCCTTCATACGCCTGCCCCCTTTTATACTTATGCAATGTATATGAGGGCGCCGCGCCCGTTATGAAAAAAGCGCGCGCCGCGGTCGGGGGGAACAGCTAAAAAAACAAAGTCAAAAGGCTTTGTTTTTTAACAAAATCAAGAAAAATGTGCTATAATCGAATAAAAAGGAGGGACTCAAATTGACGGATATACTTCTTATAATAGCGCTTATACTGCTCGTTGTGCTCGCGGTCGTGCTTTTTATAATGCTTGCGGGGCAAAAAAAGCAGAGCGCCGCGCTTTACGCGGAGTTAAAGGGCCTTATGGCGGACGAGCTTCGTGCGGGCAGACTTGAAAGCTCGGAGACGCAGACGAAGATGATGCAGACGTTCGGCGCGGCAATAACCGACGCGCAGTTGCGGACGGCCGAGGTGCAGGACAAGCGCCTGTCGGAGCTTTCGGACAATCTGCGCGAGGGGCAGACGACGCTCGGGAAGAGCGTGACGGACGCGCTTTCGCTTATGGAGAAACGATTAAACGGATTTTCGCAGCAGAACGAGACGCAGCTTAACGCCATACGCGAATCGGTCGAAAAACGGCTCGGGGACATACAGGCCGACAACAACAAAAAGCTCGACGCGATGCGCGAGACGGTGGACCAAAAGCTTCAGAATACGCTGAGCGAACGCTTTAATCAGTCGTTCGGACAGGTGAGCGAACGCCTTTCGACGCTTTCGGATAATCTGCGCGAGGGGCAGACGACGCTCGGGACGAGCGTAACGGATGCGCTTTCGCTTATGGAGAAACGATTAAACGGATTTTCGCAGCAGAACGAGACGCAGCTTAACGCCGTACGTGAGTCGGTCGAAAAGCGGCTCGGGGACATACAGGCCGACAACAACAAAAAGCTCGACGCGATGCGCGAGGTCGTGGACGAAAAGCTTCAGAAGACGCTTACCGATAGGCTCAATCAGTCGTTCGGGCTTGTAAGCGAACGGCTTGAGCAGGTATCGAAGGGCCTGGGCGAGATGCAGACGCTTGCCTCGGGCGTGGGCGACCTTAAAAAGGTACTCTCGAACGTAAAGACGCGCGGCATAATGGGCGAGATACAGCTCGGCGCGATTTTGGAGCAGATTCTCGCGCCGACGCAGTACGCCTGCAACGTAGCGACGAAAAAGGGTTCGAGGAACGTTGTCGAATACGCGATACTGCTTCCGGGCGACGGCGACGTGCCGGTGTATCTCCCGATAGACGCGAAATTCCCCGCCGACCTCTATTCGCGCCTGATGGATGCGTACGACTCGGGCGATCAGACGAATATTGCCGAGGCGTCGAAGGAGCTTACGAATCGCATCCGCCAGTGCGCGAAGGATATCCATGACAAGTACATAGACCCGCCGAACACTACGGATTTCGGCATACTCTTTCTGCCGTTCGAGGGGCTTTACGCGGAGGTCGTGCGACGCGATATGGTGGAGACGCTCTCGCGCGAGTATAAGATAACGATAGCGGGCCCCACAACGATGGCCGCGCTTTTAAACAGCCTTCAGATGGGCTTTCGCACGCTTGCGCTTCAGAAGCGTTCGAGCGAGGTGTGGGACATTCTCGCCGGCGTAAAGACGGAATTTGAAAAGTTCGGCGGCGCGCTCGAAAAGGCTCAGAAGAAGATATCCGAGGCGAACAGTGAGATCGACAACCTTGTGGGCACCCGCACGCGCGCCATACGGAAGAAGCTGAGCGGCGTGACGGCGCTGCCCGAAAACGAAACACAGCGGCTTTTTGCCGAAGGGGAGGCCCGTGATGAAAATTATTGACGCGCACATTCATTACACCGCGAACGAATATTTTGAAGCCATAGCGAAGGCGGCGGGCGGCGAGAACAGCTTTTCGTTTCTCGAGCGCGAGTTTAAGAGGCTCGGCATTGTCATGGGCGTGGGCATGGGAAACGTGCCGGTAAGCGATGCGCCGGGCGCGCCGACGCTATTCAATCTCGGAACGAATTTAGAGCCGGAGCCGTACAATTATCCCGATTTCACCTGCTTTTGCGTGGGCATAAATCCGCGCGGCCTCACTCGGGACAACGTCGAAAGCGTGCTGCCCGAGTATGAGAAGATTTTAAAAACGCCGCGCTGCGTCGGGCTAAAGGCGTACGTCGGCTATCATCAGGCGTATATCTACGACGATATGTACAAGCCGTTTTTTGAGCTTGCGGCCGCGTACAAGGTGCCCGTCGTCGTGCATACGGGCGATACGGCGATGCCCGGCGGAAAGATAAAATACGCGCATCCGCTGACCGTGGACGACGCCGCGGCGGAGTTCCCCGATACGACGTTCGTAATAGCGCATTACGGCAATCCGTGGATCATCGACGCCTCGCAGGCGGCGCGAAAGGACAACGTATTTATCGACCTTTCGGGAATGCTTGCGGGCAGGGTGAGCGCCGAACGCTTCTTTAAGGAGCATCGCGGCTACGCCGAGCACGTGCGCACGTGGATGGGCTATCTCGGAAATTACGAGAAGTTCATGTACGGCACCGATTGGCCGCTCGTTGACATGGAGGGGTACATTGAGATAATGTCGGGGATAGTACCGCCCGAGCATCACGGGAAGTTCTTTTATGAAAACGCTCTCAACGTCTTCGGCAAGATGAAAAAGTTTATAAGATAGAGACGCGTACAGGACGGCCGCATGGGTTTGCGGCCGTTTTTTTCTATATTTTTGTTAAAAATCACGCCAAATTACGCGAAAACCGATTGAAACATTAGTACGGTGATGATATAATTAGTACCAAATATACTATATATAATAAAGGGGGTACTACTCATGTCGCTCCTTACCGCCGACGACATTATGAAGGTCAATCGTTTTTACAGGTATATAAATCAGCATTACGAGTCGTTCATTATAAACTCGCTGGGCGCGCTCAATACGATTTTCGGGTATCGCCGCACGACGTACTGCGTGCTTGCCGAAAAGGGCGACGGCACGAAATACGTAAGAGAGATAGGCAGCGATTCCATAAGCCCCGACCTGCTTGCCCTTTACAAGGACGAGTATTATAAGCAGGACATGTTCATTTGGGAGTTCAGAAAGAAGGCGCACTCAGCAAAGAGCAACTGCCTTTTTAAACTCAGCGATTTTATGACGCTTGAAGAGTTTCAGAAGACGGAGTACGGCCGCGCGATGGCCGGCTACAATCTCGGCTATTTCGCAAGCCTTACCACCGCGGTGGTCTCGGGCGCTCCGATATATTCGATAAACGTATTCAAAACGCTGGACGAGCCCGATTTTACCCCGAAGGAAGTCGAGCTTTTGGAGCTTACGGCGAGAGCGTTCACCGACAGCTTTGTTCAATATAAAATGCACGTCGAGCTAAAGAATTCGGTCGATATGATAAGAAGCTATACGGACAGCTTAAACTTCGGCTTCGCGATCGCCGACGATTTGCGCAATATTGTATTCAACAACGCTACGTATATGTACTGCGCCTCGCGCATAACGAATAAAAAGGATGTATATTTCATAAATCAGGACCTGCTCGACATAATCGAAGAAAAGATAGGCATGCCCCTGAGCGACTTTTCGGGCAGCGCAACTCTTGAGCTTGAAAAGTACGATATAAACCTTTCGGCGGACGCCGCCATATTCGACCGCAACGTAAGGCGTCATATCTATATAAATATATACGATAAGAGAAAGCCGCCCCAGACTCTGGGCCGGTTCGCCGAGGCGGAGGAAGCGCCGGAGCGCGCCGCGCCGCCCGATAAGGAGCGCTTCACGGGCCGCGAACGCGAGATCATTGACCTCATGCTCGAGGGGCTCAACAATCAGCAGATCGCAAACAAGCTGTATATAAGCATTTTTACGGTAAAAACGCATATCAAGAACATCTTCAATAAGCTCGACGTTTCAACGCGCATCGAGGCGCTTTCCAAACTCGAGAAGATGAAATAAAACGCCGCCGCCTCCCAAAGGAGGCGGCTTTTTTTCCGCTGCCCGGGGGCGGGATACTTCGTTCGGCGTAAGCCTTTCCCCTCAAAAGGGGAAGGCTTTTTTGTTCTCTAAAGCATCCCCACTGCCTGCGCCGTGTCGGGCGCATCGTGCGCCCGTCCCCCGTCCTTCGCAGGGAGGCGTCCCCTGACGCCTCCGCGTGTCTCAGCCGTGTTTTCACGGAGGCATGAAGGCATGCCTCCCTGCGGGAGCATTATTGATAACTCAATGCACAAAAATGCTTCACTTCCAAGTTTTTAACCTACCTTCCCCTATACTTACAGCCTCACATCCTGCTTAAACATAATTCTTTTTTAGAACTCCGTTCTAAAGACTTTTGTCGCCTCCCGCGGGGGTTCTTTTGGAAACAAAAGAACCAAAATTTCCGGAGGAAATCGGCTGAGGCTCGCGGGGCTTCTTCTAAATGCAAGCTCACATCAGCGCTTAGCGCCGATTTCCCCCCGTCCCCCTTTGATTTTACGGCCTCGACGTCATTCATCATCGAAAGATAACGCCTTCAAAATCAGACGGGCGCACGATGCGCCCGACACGGCTTGACCGGTGGAACTGCTTTCAGCGGGAGCCAAAGACTTGGAGCGGCTCAGCCGCGGAATTTTATGACGCGCGAAGATATCTCGAATGATGCCTCATATCGAGGCAACTATAAGTAATAGAGTTAATTGCGCCATTCTGCCATGGGAGAAGGCAAAAGCTATTGCTAAGTAACGCCGAGCGGAGAGGCCCGCGCGAGCGTGGCCGGGAGCGAGGGAGCGGAGAGACGGAGAGGCTGCGGCCTCTCGGAAATTTTGCTGCTTTTGTTTCCAAAAGTAGGCCCCTCCGGCAGGAGACAAAAGTCTTTAGAACGGAGTTCTAAAAAAACATTTGTTAAAGCAGGACACGAAGGCGTAAGTAGGGGGAAGAAAAATTAAAATCTTATAAACCCGCCGACAGCTGCTTTCATCAAGCAAGAGAAGTGCGGCGACCCCTCATCCGTCACGGCTTACGCCGTGCCACCTTCCCCCGAGGGGGGAAGGCTTTAAAGCCGCACGTGCCGAGTGGCGCTGCACCTCATCCGTCACGGCTTACGCCGTGCCACCTTCCCCCGTGGGGGAAGGCTTTAAAGCCGCACGCGCCGAGAGGCGCTGCACCTCATCCGGCCGCACGGCGGCCACCTTCCCCTCGAAGGGGAAGGCTTTGGAGCGGCGGCAAAAATACCCCGCGAAGCCGGGTATTTTCGTATTGTATAAAACGGATAAAATACCCCCGAAAACGGCCTTCGATTTTGTAAACTTGGGATTACATAAATTTTTTTATTTTTTAGACACATTTCGTGTTTTTTATGCTATAATTTATTTGTCCTTATAAATCACCACTATTTTTTTAAGAGGCGGGCGTGAAAATTGAAGGCGAAAAACATTTTCATTGTATTTATGATAGTTTCTGTATTTGTAACCGGATTTTTACTTTTCGGGTGCAGCGGTATTTTTGCGGAGTCGAGCGCGCCTGCTGAGGAGAATTACGACAAGGTAATTAGCAAGACGTATTCGACGACGCGAAAGGTGTCGCTTACGTTCTCACAGGCGAAAAAAGCCGCGGACAAGACCGCCCTCGAAAAGTTCCTTGAGGAGAAGAACGTACCCTCCGCTCTTCTTACGGGCCCGGCCGATCATCTGATTTATAAACGGGACGACGTGAATTATCTTGTGGAGCCCACTGTATGGGTTACGCGCGCCAAAATACAAAACGAGGCCGATATATACACATTCGTCGACAATACGCGCTGGGGAAGCATAGTTTGCGTTGATATGTCGTCTTATTCGAACATGGATGAGCTTCGTGAAGCGATGGAGAAGCTTATTTACGTTTACCGCTACGCGGGGTATTCCATCGTGTCCCCGTATGAGCTTTACGCCTCCGACGAGAGGCTCAGGCTCGAGGACGATACCGACCCGGTGAACTACCCCTCGCTTACGACGCCCGTACCGCTTGGCCTTGAGAAATCAAACCCCGTGAACGACTCGTATTTTGACGACGTCGTATTCATCGGCGATTCGATAACGCAGAAGCTTCAGATGTATGTTGCACAGAAGCGCCGTGAAAATCCCGACTTTTTGGGCGACGCGAAATTCCTCTGCTCGGCAAGCCTCGGCGCTGCCAATTCCCTCTCCGAAGTCACCGACGAGTCGCTTCATCCGGCGTATAACGGCGTAAAAAGAGAGATTTGGGACAACGTGGCGCACACGGGTGCGAACAAGGTTTACATAATGCTCGGAGTCAACGACCTTACGTGGGCGTCGACAAAGCTTACGATATCGAACCTCCGCGCGCTCATCGCGGAGATAAAGAAGGCCTCGCCCGACGTTCGCATATACGTGCAGTCCGTGACCCCGAGAGTGGCGCGCTACGAGGGCAATCTCAACAATCGGAAGATATTCGAATACGACCTCGAGCTTCTTAAGATGTGCCGCGAGGACGGGTATTACTTCGTCGACGTCGCGTCCGCGATGCGCGACGAGAACGGATGTCTTCCCGACGTATACTGCAGCGACATGAATTCGCTCGGCATTCACTTTACAAACGAAGCGTGCGACGTTTGGGTCGATTATCTGCGCACGCACACGCCGTAAGCCGTATTTTTTGGAGGAATAATGGTATTCAGTACAACGCTGTTTTTATTCATATATCTTCCCGTGGTTCTGCTTCTTTACTACATTACGCCTTTAAAAGGGCGTAATGTAGTCTTGTTATTGGCAAATTTAGTTTTCTACGGCTGGGGAGAACCGGTCTATATCGCGGTTATGGCGGCGTCTGTGCTTTTTGATTACATATTCGGCATTCAGGTGGAGCGAAACCGCGAAAACAAGTCTGCGGCGAAGGCTTTTGTGGCGCTGTCCGTCGTTATGAATCTCGGGCTTCTCGTTTTCTTCAAATATACCGATTTTATCATCACGAACATCGGCATGAACGCCCTCGGCGTCGCGCTGCCCTTGGGTATATCGTTTTATACGTTCCAGAAGATGTCGTACATCATCGACGTATACCGCGGCGATGCGAAGGCGCAGCCAAATATAATAAGCTTCGCCACGTTCGTCACGCTTTTTCCGCAGCTTATAGCAGGCCCGATAATAAAATACCGCGACATCGCCTCGCAGATTGACAGCCGCGAGCATAACGCGGACCGCTTTTCGGCGGGCATATGCACGTTCATGGTCGGCCTCGGCAAAAAGGTGCTGCTTGCCAACAACATCGGTATGCTGTGGGACATATACAAGGCGGGTGACCTTTCGCATATGAGCGTGCTCGGCGCGTGGCTCGGGGCCGCGGCCTTCACGTTTCAGATATATTTCGACTTTTCGGGTTATTCCGATATGGCGATAGGCCTCGGACGGATGTTCGGCTTTGAGTTCAAGATCAACTTCAACTATCCGTATATCTCGCAGAGCGTAACGGAATTC
Source organism: Clostridia bacterium (assembly GCA_017513095.1). GTDB lineage: Bacteria > Bacillota > Clostridia > Oscillospirales > RGIG577 > RGIG577. The sequence goes on from JAFWDJ010000021.1 coordinate 12,257, forward strand.
TGGCGCAGATGGCATATCTCGCTCGGAAGCTGGTTTCGGGAGTATCTTTATATCCCGCTGGGCGGCAACCGCGTTGCCGTGCCGCGGTTCGTTATCAATCTGCTCATCGTATGGGCGGCCACGGGAATATGGCACGGCGCGTCGTGGAATTTCCTCATATGGGGTCTCTATTACGGCGCGGTGCTCGTTTTGGAAAAGCTGTTCCTTTTGAAGGCACTTGATAAGCTGCCCGCGGCGGTCAGAGTCGTTTATTCGATGTTCGTCGTGATGATAGGCTGGGTCATC
>JAFWDJ010000022.1 GCA_017513095.1 Clostridia bacterium
ACACGGTACATTTTGGGCTGACGCAACCAAGTTTGCTGGATACGATACCCCCACGATAAGCGTAAAGGCGATTGAAAGCCGCGACCAAATGTACTTCAGATGTGTAGTAAGCGACAATCTGGGCAACAGTGAAACGAGTGACCCGGCACAGCTTCACATCGCGGCTCCGCAGTCGGCGATTACGATAACCCAAGATCCTGTGGACATAACGACGACAGTCAACAACACTGTTAACTTTACGGTAGCGGCACAGGGCTCTCCGAACGCACAGCTCAGCTACAAGTGGGAGTATTCGGGAAGCGGCGTATCGTGGGCTGACGCGACGAAGTTTGCGGGTTACAATACGCCTACGATAAGCGTAAAGGCGCTTGAAAGCCGCTACGGCATGTATGTAAGATGCGTAGTAAGCGACAATCTGGGCAACAGCGAAACGAGCAAGGCGGCACGCCTGTATATCGGCGCGCCCTCGGCAGCGATATCTATAACCCAAAATCCCGAGGACGTAACGACGACGGCCGGCAGCATGGCGTCGTTCACCGTAACGGCGGAAAGCGCGACGGATCAGACGCTCAGCTATCTGTGGCAGTATTCGTCAAACGGCAACTTTTGGGCGGACGCAACGAAGTTTGCGGGCTACGATACGGATACCATAACGATAAAGGCGCTTGACAGCCGCGACGGAATGTACGTAAGATGTACGGTAAGCGACCCGTACGGCAACACGGAAACGTGTGACCCGGCACAGCTGTTCATAGCGGCTGCTCCCGCGAACTAACACATATTTGCCCGCCGCCCGTCCGGATTTTTCGACAGGCGTGGGAAATAAAACGATAATAAAAGGCCCGGTTTGGCTTTACGCCAAATCGGGCCTTTTGCTGCATATTCACGCCGTTCGGGCGATATGTCCGGCACAATTGCCGCAAATATAGCGGCGGGGGAGAGCGCACCTTTTTTTCTGTGTTCTCTTGCAAAGGCGAATGTGTTGTGATATAGTAATACTGTCACAATATATGCCACATTTTCTTGATAAATTTAGTGCACATTTTCCCGGGGACGCAATACAGGACGTTCCGTTCGGAAGGCTTTGGAGCGGCCGGGTGTTCATTGCGTTTGCCGCCGATACCTTTGTTATTGAGACTGTAATAATGTTAATCGCCGCGTTCCGGGTCTAACGTTATCGCAGCCCGATATATATCTGGTCAGTTATAAATAAAATATAAGAAACGGAGGAGAGAGAAAAATGAAAAGAAAGTCAGTTAAAAAGGCGCTTGCGCTGATTGTGGCGCTTGCAATGGTTATGACTATGGGCGTATTTGCCCTGGCAGAACCGGACGCGCCGCCGGTTGTCGTTTTCGGCGAGGACAACTATGCGCATTTCGGCAATATGGGCGGCGATTATTCGGAGCCCGTATTCGTAACGCTGCCGTGCAATATTGAAGACGACATTCAGTTTGTCGGGCTGGAGCTCGTCGACGTTGTCTGTTATTCGGGCGACCCGGAGCATATCACTGCCGCGGCCGACGCCATAGGGTACCAAATCGGTGAAGGCAACTCGATAACCTTTTCACTCGATACCGGCCTTCCGGCGGACCTTTACGACTGGATATTCAAGCCGCAGATACTCGGCAACGTGACGTTTGAAGGAGAAAACGGCGAGGGCACTATCCGTGTTCTGGCCGACGTATGGAACGACGTAAACATTGACGAGGGCAGCGCGGTCTTATTCTTTTCTCCGAACGAAGTGACCATTGAGGATACGGTGGGCTACACGGAGACCGAAAGCAAGACCGTAAGCGTATACGCATACGACAGCGAAACGGGCGGAGACGTTGAAGTATTCTACGCAAGCGCGGATTTCACCTCCGATTCCCAGTATTTCCATGAATACCTTCAGTGGGAAGCAGCGGGCAACGCCATAACCTTCAGCCTGAGGCCCGGTTTGCCCGCAGGCGAGTATTCGTGGGAGATGTGCGCGGCCGATGTGGAATGCGACCGTGATGAATACGAAAACTCCACGTTTTACGTGACCGCGATCGTCTACTCCGACGAGCCTTCTTCGCTTGTGCCGTATTATTCGCCGGAAAGCGTGGAGTTTACGGTCGAGGAAGGGTACGAGACTGCGGTAAAAAAGGACGTATTTCTTTACGTACAGGATGAAGACACGGGTGACATATTCAACGCGGCCGCAAAGGATATAGAGGTGACGGTAGACGAGGGCTGCATACCGGCAGGCTATACTAAAAATCAGATGACCGCGCTTCTTAATGTTGAGCCCTATTTTGACAACGAAAGGCTTCACGTCAGCGTAACGCCGACGCTGCCGGCGGGCGTATATACGTGGTATGTAAACACCACGCTGTCCGCTCAGGCCACGATGTGCACGGGCGACCCGTTCACCGTGACGCTTACCGTGACCGAGAACGAAAACGAAGAGAATTATAAATACGTTTACATGCCCGGAAGCGTCCTGTTCGGCTCGCAGGAGGGCTACGCTCAGATGCTCAACTCCGTCGCATACCTTGACGTAACGAATCAGGCGGGCTCCATGGTGCCCTTCTCGATTACGGGCGCCGAGGTTCGCGGCCTTACGGCCGATTCCAAGCTTTACTGCGACAAGATATCCGTATACCCCGGAACATATGAGGGCAGAGAAATAATGAACATCTGCCCGCAGGGCGGCATACCCGTGGGCGAGTACAGATTCGCGATTACCCCCGAGCTTACAAGGACTTACGACGGCAAGACGATTTACGCACCCGACTACGAGATAGAAGTTATCGTATCTCCGTACGACGGCGTGGCTTATCTTGAGTTGTCGCCCTCGTACGGCGTTGCGCTCGCACTTGAGCCGGGCTATGAGCTCACCCCGTTTGCTCCCATTACGATCGGCGCGCATACAAGCGATTACGGCGAGCTTAACGTAACGTGGGCAGATGTAAAGATAGGTGAAACGAGCGCTCCCATCACGTTCGAATCCGACATCGGCGAATATCTTGACTTCGCAATGGACGGAAGTACGCTTACGATAAGCTTAAAGCCGGGCCTTCCAAAGGGTGAATACGCTTGGCGTTTAACCCCCGTACCCGCGGAGGAAAGAGATTACGACCCGTACGAGTTTACGATTTCGGCGGTGATCGCGGACAGGGAACCCGAACCGGTCATGATATCCTCGATTTCGTGTGAGAACGGCGCTGTTTCGCTCGTATGGGCAGGCCAGGACGGCGTAGACGGATACAGACTTTATAAGAAGGCAGGCACGGGCAAGTGGAATACGCTCGTTGCGGATACGACGGATACCTCGTACACCGATACCGCCGTTGAAGTCGGCAAGACGTACTCCTACACCGTTCGCTCGTTTATAGGCAGCAAATACAGCCCCGACTATACCCAGACCGCGCAGACGATAACCGTTGCCGCGCCTCCGGTAGAGCCGAAGCCCGTTAATATCACCTCGATAAAATGTGAGAACGGCGCAGTCGTACTCGCATGGGCGGGTCAGGACGGCGTAGACGGCTACAGAGTACACAAGAAGACGGGCACGGGCAAGTGGACTACGGCGCTTGCATCTACAACGGCTACGACGTTCACCGATACCGCGGTTGAAGTCGGCAAGACGTACTCCTACACAGTTCGCTCGTTCGTAGGCAGCGATTACAGCACCGGCTACAACGATACCGCGAAGTCGATAAAAGTCACTCCGGCGGCAGTTGAGCCTCAGCCGATAGAGATAACCTCGATTTCGTGTGAGAACGGCGCAGTCGCGCTTGCGTGGGCGGGTCAGGACGGCGTAGACGGCTACAGAGTACACAAGAAGACGGGCACGGGCAAGTGGACTACGGCAGTCGCATCGACGACGGCAACCTCGTACACCGATAATGCCGTTGAAGTCGGCAAGACGTACAGCTATACCGTTCGTTCGTTCGTGGGCAGCACGTTCAGCACGGGCTACAACGATACCGCGAAGTCGATAAAAGTCACCCCGGCAGCAGTTGAGCCTCAGCCGATAGAGATAACCTCGATAAAGTGCGTAAACGGCGCTGTAGAGCTTGCGTGGGCAGGCCAGGACGGCGTTGACGGCTACAGAGTACACAAGAAGACGGGCACGGGCAAGTGGACGACGGCAGTCGCAGCTACTACGGAGACCTCGTACACCGATACCGCCGTTGAAGTCGGAAAGAAGTACACGTATTCGGTACGCTCGTTTGTGGGCAGCACGTACAGCACGGGCTACAACGACACCGCGAAGACGATAACCGTAACCGCGGCGGCAGTTGAGCCGCAGCCTATCGAGATAACCTCGATAAAGTGCGTAAACGGCGCAGTTGAACTTGCGTGGGCAGGCCAGGACGGCGTTGACGGCTACAGACTTTATAAGAAGGTAGGCACTGGCAAGTGGACTACGGCGGTAGCTGCAACAACGGATACCTCATACACGGATACGGCCGTTCAGGTCGGCAAGAAGTACACGTATTCGGTACGCTCGTTCGTGGGCAGCACATACAGCACGGGCTACAACGACACCGCGAAGACCATCACCGTAACCGCGGCGGCAGTTGAGCCGCAGCCTATCGAGATAACCTCGATAAAGTGCGTAAACGGCGCTGTAGAGCTTGCGTGGGCAGGCCAGGACGGCGTTGACGGATACAGACTTTACAAGAAGGCAGGCACGGGCAAGTGGACTACGGCGGTAGCCGCAACAACGGATACCTCGTATACGGATACGGCCGTTCAGGAGGGCAAGACTTACAGTTACACTCTTCGTTCGTTCGTGGGCAGCACGTACAGCACGGGCTACAATGACACCGCTAAGACCATCACGGTAACCGCGGCGGCAGTTGAGCCGCAGCCCGTAAGGATAACGCAAACGGAGTTTACCAACGACGGCGTTATAGCCTTTGAGTGGGAGCCTCAGCCCGGCGTCGAAAGCTACCGAGTATACAAAAAGACGGCAGCGGGCAAGTGGGCCACGGTCTGCGCTTCTACGACGAATACCTTCTTCACGGACGCTGACGTGGAATACGGCAAGACGTACACGTATACGGTGCGCTCCTGCATCGGCGGAGTTTACAGCACGGGTTATAACGATACCGCTGTAAAAATTACGGCGAAATAAACAAGAGCGTCAGATTTAAATAATAATCATAAAGGAGCCGTCCCTTCGGGGGCGGCTTCTTTGATGCCCAAATCACATATAAAAAAGGCAGACCGTTTTTAGCGGTCTGCCTTTTTTGAGCAAACAATAAGCCGGGTTCTGTAGTTGACAGCCATCTATCTGGGACGCGCGTTGCCGCGCGCCTCGAGCCGTATGGGGAGAATTGGCCGGACGTCGCCGCGCTTTCGCGCCTCTCCCGTTAGTTGCTCCGGGTGGGGTTTACATGGCCGGCAAGTCGCCGTTGCCGCCGGTGAGCTCTTACCTCGCCTTTCCATCCTTACCTGCCCGGGGGCAGGCGGTCTATTTCTGTTGCACTTTCCCTGAAGTCGCCTTCGGTGGACGTTATCCATCACCCTCGTCCTGTGGAGCCCGGACTTTCCTCATGCGGTGATGCCGCACGCGGCTGTCTCGTTTACTCGAATAAAGTCTATATTAAAACGCCCCGCCTGTCAATGCGCTTTTATGAGGATCGGGGCGTTTTGCCCGCTTTGGGGCAAATGTTCAAACTATGTTTACATTTCAACTTAAATTTGTTATTGACAAACGTATGATACGGTGGTACATTATTGTTAGCACTCAGAGAGAACGAGTGCTAACACGGGAGACGAAAAATTACAGGGAGGTGAGCCCCGTGGAGCTTGGCGACAGAAAGAAAAAAATACTGCAGCTTATAATAGAGAGCTATATTGAGACCGCGGAGCCTGTGGGCTCGCGCTATATCGCAAAAAAGAACGACCTTTCGCTCTCGCCCGCCACGATTAGAAACGAGATGGCGGACCTTGAGGAGATGGGCTATCTCGAACAGCCGCACACCTCGGCGGGGCGCGTTCCGAGCCAGGCGGGATACAGATTCTACGTGGATCAGCTCATGGAGCGCTATTTTATGACGATGGCCGATATGGAGCGCGTAAATCAGGCGCTCAAGCTTCAGACGGAGGAGATAGACAAGATAATCGCCCGCGTCTGCCAGGTCATGAGCGACGTTACCGATTTTACGACGGTGGCCGTAACTCCGAAGCACGACAAGAGCCGCATAAAGAAGCTCGACCTCGTTATGATAGACGCGCACAGCTTTCTTGCCGTCATCGTAACGGACAACGCGATAGTTAAGAACAAGCTTTTCCGCACGTCGGGCACGATAGACGAAAAGGCACTGAAGCTTTTTTCGGGTCTTTTAAATCAGACGCTTACCAATATAAGCATAGGAAGCATAACGCTCGACATGATAAATTCGCTTAAAAAAGCGGTTCCCGAATACGCGAATGAGCTCATACCCGTTTTAAACTTCGTACACGAGGTGGTAACGCAGCTTGACCGCTCGAACTTGTACATGAAGGGCGCGAACAATATACTTAAATACCCCGAATTTGCCGACCTTGACAAGGCGAGAAGCTTCATTGAGTTCTTAGAGGACGGCGAGGCCGTGAGCGAGATTATTAAAAAAGTGCCTGACGGCGCCGAACAGACGAGCATAATCATAGGAAGCGAGAACAACAATCCCCATATGGCGGGTTCGAGCCTTATCCTTCGGACGTACAAGATAGACGATACGGCCTACGGATGTCTCGGACTTATAGGGCCTATACGAATGGATTACAGAAAAGCCGTGTCGGATATAGAGTATTTCGGCAGGAGACTGAGTCTTCTGTTTGAGGAAATATTCCACGGCGGCGAAACTTAGATTTAAAACAAAAGCACTGTAAGGAGGGACAAAAGTTGACAGCTAATGATAAGGATAACATGGAGAACATAGAAGAGACGAAAGAAGAGATTAAAGAGGAGATAAAAGAAGAAGCCGCAGAGGAAATAAACGAAGCGGCAGACGAAGCGACGGCCGGAGAGGCCGAAACGGGAGACGCGCCGGGAGAAAGCGTGTCCGAGGCGGAGCTTCACGCCGCCGAGACCGCAAAGCTTAACGAGGAGATCGCGGCATTAAAGGACGCGCATCTTAGGCTCATGGCCGAGTTCGACAATTTCAAAAAGCGCACGGCCAGAGAGAAGGAAGCGCTGCTTTTCGACGCGACGCTCATCTGCATGAACAAGTTTCTGCCGGTGCTTGATAACCTCATCCGCGCCAAGGATACGCCCTGCAGCGACGAGGCGTACAAAAGCGGCGTGGACATGGTGTTCAAGAGCTTCAACGAGGCGCTTGAGCGCATGAACGTAAAGAAGATGGACGCATTGAACGCACCCTTCGACCCCAACTTCCACAACGCCGTTATGCACGTGGAGGGCGACGAATACCCCGAAAACACCGTTATAGAGGTGTTCCAGGAGGGCTACGTCATGGGCGAGCGCGTGATAAGACCCGCCATGGTAAAAGTGGCAAACTGACAGATTTCGCATAAAAATAAATCTTTATAATAAAGGAGAGAACGATCATGGGAAAAATCATAGGTATAGACCTCGGAACGACTAATTCGTGCGTAGCCGTTATGGAAGGCGGCGAGTACGTTATCATCCCCAACGCAGAGGGAGCAAGAACGACTCCGTCCGTAGTCGCATTTTCAAAGACGGGCGAAAGAATGGTGGGTACCGTTGCAAAGCGTCAGGCGATAACGAACCCCGACAGAACGATATCCTCAATAAAGAGAGAGATGGGCTCCTCCTACAGAGTTACCATCGACGGCAAGGAATACACCCCGCAGGAGATATCCGCGATGATCCTTCAGAAGTTAAAGAGCGACGCGGAGGCGTATCTCGGCGAGAAGGTTACTCAGGCGGTAATCACCGTTCCGGCGTACTTCTCCGACGCGCAGCGTCAGGCAACGAAGGACGCGGGCAAGATTGCGGGCCTCGACGTGCTCAGAATAATCAACGAGCCTACGGCGGCAGCTCTTGCATACGGCCTTGACAAGGACCACGAGCAGAAGATAATGATATACGACCTCGGCGGCGGTACGTTCGACGTATCTATCCTTGAGATAGGCGACGGCGTATTCGAAGTGCTTGCGACTGCCGGCAACAACCGCCTCGGCGGCGACGACTTCGACCAGAGGATAATGGATTACCTCGCTGACGAGTTCAAGCGCGACAACGGCATAGACCTTCGCGGCGACAAGATGGCTATGCAGCGCCTCAAGGAAGCGGCAGAGAAGGCAAAGATAGAGCTTTCCGGCGTTACCACGAGCAATATAAACCTGCCGTTCATCACGGCTGACGCAAGCGGACCGAAGCATCTCGACGTAACGCTTACGCGCGCAAAGTTCAACGAGCTTACGGCCGACCTCGTTGCAAAGACGATAGAGCCCGTTAAGCGCGCGCTTTCCGACGCGGGCCTGAGCGCATCGCAGATTGACAAGGTGCTCCTCGTAGGCGGCTCGACCCGTATCCCCGCCGTACAGGAGGAAGTAAGAAAGATAATCGACAAGGAGCCCCACAAGGGCATCAACCCCGACGAGTGCGTAGCTGCGGGCGCGGCTATCCAGGGCGGCGTTTTAGGCGGCGACGTTAAGGACCTTTTACTTCTCGACGTAACTCCGCTTTCGCTCGGCATCGAGACGCTGGGCGGCGTATTTACGAAGCTCATCGACAGAAACACCACGATCCCGACGAAGAAGAGCCAGATATTCTCCACCGCGGCCGATTCGCAGACGAGCGTTGAGATACACGTTCTTCAGGGCGAGCGCGAAATGGCGCAGTTCAATAAGACCCTCGGACGCTTCGTGCTCGACGGCATCCCGCCGGCACCGAGAGGCGTTCCGCAGATCGAGGTAACCTTCGATATCGACGCGAACGGCATAGTTCACGTATCGGCAAAGGATCTCGGCACCGGCAAGGAGCAGCGCATCACCATCCAGTCGAACACCAACATGTCCGACGCGGAGATTGACAAGGCCGTTAAGGAGGCCGAAATGTTCGCCGAGGAGGACAAGAAGCGCAAGGAAGAGATCGACATAAGAAACAGCGCCGATCAGATGGTATATCAGTCGGAAAAGACCTTAAAGGACGTTGACGACAAGCTCGACGCAGCCGAAAAGGCAAAGGTTCAGTCCGCTATCGACAACGTAAAGGAAAAGCTCAAGGGCACCGACAGCGCGGCTATTAAGACGGCTACCGACGAGCTCTCCAAGGCGTTCTTCGAGGTATCGCAGAAGATTTATCAGAACGCACAGCCCTCCGGTGATCAGGGCGGTCCGTCCGGCGCAGGCGCCGGCATGGGCGGCGGCAAGGCTCCCGGCGGCGAGGATTTCGTTGACGCCGACTTTACCGAAGTAAACGACGACAAGAAATAAGCCTTAAAATTACTTCACAATTAGTTTACAAAATCGCACTTTACAATGAGCGTATTTTTCAATATAATACTTAAATATTGTAATGATAACGTATGATCCGCTTCGGCGGGTCATACGTGCGATACCCGCTTGACCGGGGTAAAAGGGGTTTTGTGTTTATGGCGGAAAAGAGAGATTATTACGAGGTGCTGGGCGTTGAGCGCGGCGCCGACGACGATACCATAAAAAAAGCATACAGACGTCTTGCGAAGAAGTATCATCCGGACCTGCATCCCGGCGACAAGGAAGCCGAGAACATGTTCAAGGAGATAAACGAGGCATACGAGGTGCTGTCCGACCACGACAAGCGTTCGCGCTATGACCAGTTCGGTCACGCCGGAGTAGACCCCAACGCACAGGGCGGCTTCGGCGGCGGATTCGACTTCTCCAATATGGGCATGGGCGGCTTCGGAGACATATTCGAGTCGTTCTTCGGCGGCGGAGGCGGCCGCAGGGGAGGCCCCATGCGCGGCGACGACGTGCAGTACGGTATAAACATATCGTTCGAGGAAGCGGCATTCGGCTGCAAAAAGGAAATTGACATAAAGCGCGTGGAAACGTGCTCCGACTGCGCGGGTACGGGCGCAAAGCCCGGCTCGAAGATTGAAACGTGCACCGTCTGCGGCGGCACGGGACAGGTGAGAGTGCAGCAGCGCACGCCGTTCGGCACGTTTGCGTCCTCGCGTCCGTGCGAGGCGTGCGGCGGCCGCGGTCAGGTGATAAAGGAGCCGTGCCCCACCTGCAAGGGCAAGGGCAGGGTAAGACGCTCGAAGAAAATAGAGGTATCGATACCCGCGGGCATCGATTCCGGCCAGACGATATCAATGCGCGGACAGGGCAGCGCGGGCGCGAAGGGCGGTCCCGCGGGCGACCTTCTCATAACGATAGGCATTCGTCCGCATCCGATATTCGAGCGCCAGGGCCCCGACGTAATATTGGAGTTCCCGATAACGATAGTTCAGGCGTCCCTGGGCGCGGAGCTTGAGGTGCCCACGCTTGACGGCCACGTTAAGTACAATATGCCCGCCGGTACGCAGAACGGCACCGTGTTCAGGCTCCGCGGCAAGGGCATACCGTATATACGCACGAAGGGACGCGGCGACGAGTTCGTCAAGGTGAACGTTGAGATACCGAAGAACCTTACGGAGCGTCAGAAGGAGCTTTTGCGTGAATTTGACCGCACGGGCGGCGGCTCGTACGAGCGCAACAAGAACTTTCTCGATAAATTAAAGGACCTTGCGAACAAGGGCACAAAGCAGACGAGAAAAGGCAAGGACGCAAGAGAATAAAAATTTAAAAGCTTCGGCGGAACATCCCGCCGAAGCTTTTTTTGCAGGCAAACAAAAAGAGCGGGCTTTCGTCCGCTCTTTTTAAGCTTTATCAAATTATTTTGCTTCAGTCTCTTCCTTGTCCTCAAGGCCGAAGTTCGGGCAGTTGTTGCATCTCCAGATCTCGTCTGCGACAACGCCCCACTCCTCGGAGCGCTTCTGGCACTTGCCCGCGAGATCGTCTACGTTCTCGGGAGCCATAAGGTCGGTCGAATGAGCGCCCGACTCGTGAACCATACGGGATATGCAGTGCGGGTTGTCAAGCACGGGGCAGGGACGAAGGTGATTCTTATTGAACGGCTGTCCTGCCTTGTACGCCATAAAGAGCGGCGACATATATGCCTCAAGCAGCGTCTTGTCCTTTATGTTCGAGTCGGAATAGTGAACGAACGCGCACGGCTCGATATCGCCGTTTGCGTTGATGTGCAGGTAGTTGCGTCCGCCTGCTATGCAGCCGTCAACGTATTCGCCGTCGTTCCAGAAGTCCATGGTGAAGATGGCCTTCGTATCTCTGAACTTTCTTACCTGATCGTACATGAACTTGCGCTGCTCGGGCGTTACCATAAGCTCCGGAACGGCGTCCTTGCCGACGGGCATGTAGGTAAAGAACCAAGCGAACTTTGCGCCCCACTCGATCATTGCGTCGAAGTATTCCTCGGAGCCGATTACGGTGTAGTTCTGGCTCGTGTAGCAGCACGATACGCCGAACGGCAGCTTCTTCGACTTAAGTATGCTCATCGCCTTCATAACGGCGTCGAACGTGCCTGCGCCGCGGCGCGCGTCGGTAGCTTCTCTGAAGCCCTCAACGCTTATTGCGGGGATGAAGTTCTTAACGCGGAGCATCTCGTCTGCGAATGCTTCGTCGATAAGCGTTGCGTTGGTGAACGCTAAGAACTCGCAGTCGTCGTGCTTCTCGCAGAGACGGATTATATCCTTCTTTCTTACGAGCGGCTCGCCGCCGGAGAAGATGTACATATAGGTGCCCATCTCCTTGCCCTGACGAACGATGTCGTCAAGCTGCTCGTAGGACATGTTGAGCTTGTTGCCGTACTCGGCAGCCCAGCAGCCGATGCACTTTAAGTTGCAGGCGGAGGTGGGGTCCATAAGAATTGCCCACGGGATGCTGCAGCCGTACTGCTTTCTGTATTTCTCCTGCTTCTCCCAGCCGATGAGGCTTGCGTTGAGGAAGAAGTTGTTAAAGAGCGTATGGCGTACTTCGTCGTCGATGTCGGTCCAGACGCTTTTGATGAGCTTGAACCAGTTGCTGTCCTGATTCGTTGCGGCATATCTGAAAGCTTCAAGCTGGGGACCGAATTCCGAGCCGGCGATCTTCTCCATCATGTCAAGAAGCTTGGGCAGATTTTCCTCGGGGTTCTTGTCGAGGTAGCTGTAAGCAACGCTGAAGCCCATCTCCTTTATAATATTCGGGACTTTCATACTTATTTCTTCCTTTCTCATTTTAAAAGCATCGCGTGTTCTACGAAAAACACGAACCAAAAAGACAAACGTAAAAAAACACGCAGATGTTTGATTTTATTCTATACGACTTATTATATCGCTGCATATTTTAGATTTCAATAAACAATTTGCGCGATTTTTGTACTATTTTAGACATATTTTTGCGAAAATCTTAATTTTGACTCCCGATTCGGCCGTTTTTGTTACACAAATGACAAATTGTCTAAATTGCTCATATTTCGTTTCATTTTTACGCACTGCAGCCAATAAATAGGTTGTAAATTTTAAATAAATATGTTATTATAAATTTATAAGTTTTATTTAAACTTAACAAAGCCCATCCGAACGGCGCAAAAAGGCGGATAATACGGGAGAACGCCGGAAAATCCGGCGGGGAAACGCCGTTTGCGCGAGTAAAAAATATTCGTTTGTTAAAGGAGACAGTCATATGGTCAGCATTGATATGTCGGGTAAGAACGTACTTATCACCGGCGCGGGCGGCGGCATCGGCGGCGGCATAGCCGACGTATTCGCAAAAGCCGGCGCGAAGGTATACGTTGCGGACTGGAAATTTGAAAACGCCCAAAGAAAGGCCGACGAAATAAAGGCCGCGGGCGGCGAAGCGATCCCCCTGATGCTCGACGTCACGAAAAAGGACGACATATACGCGGCGGTCGATAAGATAGCCGCCGAGGACGGCAGGATCGACAACCTTGTTACGTGCGCGGGCGCCATGTACAACGTGCCCTACATGAAGACGACCGAGGAGCAGCTTCGCACGCTGCTCGAAATAAACCTGATATCCGTAAACAATACGTGTCAGGCGGTCTTAAGGCACATGATACCGCGCAAGGAGGGCAAGATAGTAAACGTGCAGTCATCCGCGTCGCGCGAGGGTCATCCGCTGTGCGCGCATTACGCGGCGTCGAAGTTCGGCGTAATGGGCCTTACGCAGTCGATAGCGCTTAGCGTTACGGGCGACAACATCAACGTAAACGGCCTCTGCCCCGGATTTATCGACACGCAGCTCGGCGCGCAGCAGAACTCGAACCTCTGGGACGTCCTCATGAAGAACTGGGGCAAATCGAAGGAGGAAATGATGAGCGTGCTCGTAGCACGGGACATCCCGATGCAGCGGCTGCAGACGCCCGAGGACATAGGCTACGCGGCGCTTTTCCTCTGCTCCGACATGGCGAAGAACATCACCGCCCAGTCGCTCAACATCGACGGCGGCATGAAGCTCGACTGATTTTTAAATTTTTATATAAAGGAGATAATGATATGGTAAGCATTGATCTGTCAGGCAAAAACGTACTTATCACCGGCGCAGGCGGCGGCATAGGCGGCGGTATCGCGAACGTATTCGCCCAGGCGGGAGCCAAGGTATACGTTGCCGATTGGAAAATTGAGAACGCCGAAAAGAAGGCCGCCGAACTCAAGGCAAACGGCTATGACGCCGTACCCGTAATGCTCGACGTTACGAAGAAGGACGACATCACCGCTGTCGTTGACAAAATAGTTGCAGACGACGGCAAGATTGACAACCTCGTTACGTGCGCGGGCGCATGCTACAACATTCCCTTTATGCAGACGACCGAGGATCAGCTTCGCACGCTGCTCGAGATCAACCTGATATCCGTAAACAATACGTGTCAGGCAGTCTTAAAGCACATGATCCCGCGCAATGAGGGCAAGATAGTTAATATCCAGTCCTCCGCGTCGCGCGAGGGCCATCCGCTGACCTCGCATTACGCGGCGTCGAAGTTCGGCGTAATGGGCCTTACGCAGTCGATAGCGCTCAGCGTTACGAGCAACAACATCAACGTAAACGGCCTCTGCCCCGGATTTATCGACACGCAGCTCGGCGCACAGCAGGGCTCGAACCTCTGGGACGTGCTCATGAAGGCTTACGGCCAGCCCAAGGAACAGATGCTTCAGACTCTCGTTGCGAAGACCGTTCCGATGGGACGCATGCAGACCCCCGAGGATGTAGGCTACGCTGCTTTGTTCCTCTGCTCCGACATGGCAAAGAACATCACCGCTCAGTCGCTCAACATCGACGGCGGCATGAAGCTCGACTGATTCTTGGTTTAAAAGGAGATAATCATTATGGTAAAAATAGATATGACAGGTAAGAACGTGCTTATCACCGGCGCGGGCGGCGGTATAGGCGGCGGCATCGCGGACGTATTCGCAGAAGCGGGCGCAAAGGTATACGTTGCCGACTGGAAGACGGAGAACGCCGAAAAGAAGGCCGAGGAAATTAAGGCCAAAGGCGGAAACGCCGTTGCCGTAACGCTCGACGTTACGAAAAAGGACGATATCTACGCTCTTATCGACAGGATAGTTAAGGAAGACGGAAACATAGACAACCTCGTAACCTGCGCGGGCGCATGCTACAACATCCCCTATATGAAGACTACCGACGAACAGTTCAGAACGCTGCTCGAGATAAACCTTCTTTCGGTAAACAACACGTGCCAGGCAGCTCTTAATTATATGGTTCCGCGCAAGCAGGGCAAGATAGTAAACATTCAGTCGGCGTCCTCGCGTGAGGGCTCGCCCATATGCTCGCATTATTCGTCGTCGAAATTCGGCGTAATGGGCCTTACTCAGTCCATCGCGCTCGCAGTTGCAAAAGAGAATATCAACGTAAACGGCATATGCCCCGGCATCGTTGTAACGTCGCTCGGCGCACAGCAGGGCTCCAACCTTGTTGACGTTATAATGAAGAGCAGCGGTCAGTCGAGAGAAGTTATACTTCAGTCGCTCGTTGACAGGAATATCCCCATGGGACGCTTCCAGACGGCCGAGGACGTGGGCTACGCGGCGCTCTTCTTATGCTCGGATTACGCACAGAACATCACGGGACAGTCTTTAAACGTTGACGGCGGCATGAGACTTAACTAAACGATCCCGCGTTTTAATCATAAAAAAATTACAGGAGGGACTTTCATGGTAAACTTTGATTTTACGGGTAAAAACGTTCTTATATCGGGCGCAGGCGGCGGCATAGGCGGCGGCATCGCCGACGTATTCGCAAAGGCCGGCGCAAAGGTATACGTTGCGGACTGGATAGAGGAAAACGCAAAGAAAAAGGCAGATGAGATAAATGCTGCGGGCGGCAAGGCTGTTGCCGTAAAGCTCGACGTAACC
This sequence comes from Clostridia bacterium, assembly GCA_017513095.1. GTDB lineage: Bacteria > Bacillota > Clostridia > Oscillospirales > RGIG577 > RGIG577. Next base: position 15,369 of record JAFWDJ010000022.1, read on the forward strand.
GATCTGCAGGCTATCGAGGATACGATGAAGATGATAGTTGACGCCGACGGCGGCATCGACAATCTCGTTACGTGCGCGGGCGTTATGTACAATAAGCCCTACATGATGACGAAGCCCGAGGAAATGAAGCTTACGCTCGACGTAAACCTCGTTTCGGTAGATAATCTCTGCCACGCGGCTCTTAAGTACATGCTCCCCAAGAAGGCAGGCAAGATAGTAAACATTCAGTCGGCTTCCTCGCGTCTGGGCAATCCGAACAGCGCCCATTATGCGGCTTCCAAGTTCGGCGTAATGGGTCTTACCCAGTCCATCGCGCTTGCGGTAGCAAAAGAGAACATAAACGTAAACGGCATCTGCCCCGGCCTCGTTGTAACGGGACTCGGCGATCAGCAGAACAGCTCGACGATAACCATGTACATGAAGGCACGCAACTGCACGAGAGAAGAAGCTTTAGAGGCTTTAAAGACCTTCTCGCCGATGGGACGCTTCCAGACTCCCGAGGACATGGGCAACGCCGCTTTATTCCTCTGCTCCGAATACGCTCAGAACATCACCGGCCAGTCGCTTAACGTAGACTGCGGCATGAGACTTAACTAAAACAAGAGATGATAAAAATCCCGCTTGCACACGCAAGCGGGATTTTTTTATGCCAGAACTGCGATATAATAAATTATCAGTATCACGCCGAGGATTATACGGTACCAGCCGAAGGGCTTGAAGCTGTGCTTTCGTATAAAGCCCATCAGAAAGCGTATCGCGAGTATCGAAACGAAGAACGCAACGGCCATGCCGACGAGCAGTATAACGACCTCCTGCCCGGTAAAGCCTCCGCCGTACTTTACAAGCTTTAAAATGCTTGCGCCCAGCATGACGGGTACGGCGAGGAAGAACGAAAACTCCGCCGCGACCTTTCTCGACGTGCCCAAGAGCATTGCGCCGAGTATCGTTGAGCCCGAGCGCGACGTGCCGGGGATGAGCGCGAGCGTCTGAAAGCAGCCGATGAGCAGTGCCGTCTTAAAATCGAGCTTTTTAAGCGACGTTATTCGCGGCGGGCGGTTCTTGTTGCGGTTCTCTATCACAATGAAGAGTATACCGTACGCCACAAGCGCTATCGCAATCGGTATGTACCAATAGAACAGCTCGTTTAAAATATCGTCGAAGATAAGACCTATCACCGCCGCGGGGATTATCGCGACGATTATCTTTATCCACAGCGAATATATTTCCTTTCTCTGCTTCTGTTCCTTCGCCTTTGAGAACGGGAAAAGTCTGTCCCAATATAAAAACAGTACCGCGAGTATCGAGCCGAACTGTATTACGACGAAGAACATCTCCTTGAATTCGTCGGACATATTGAGATGCACGAACTCATCAAGAAGGATCATATGTCCCGTCGAGCTTATCGGCAGCCACTCCGTTATGCCCTGCACTATGCCTATAAGTACGGTCTTTAAAATTTCAAGCCCAAACATCTGATAACTCCTTTGAAAACCTTAAAAAACACGCCGCGGACACGTATGCGCCCGCGCGGGCGCATATGCGGATCATTTCAGTATCTTTAACGCCGCTTCAAGCTGCGAATCGTAAAGAACGGGCGTCTTTGCGTACGTCGCGATATCCTCGGAAAGCCATCTTACTATCGTTGCGGAAATATAGCCGTCCTGATTCATGTGATGCTCCTTCTGATACGCCTTTACGGCATTCTGCGTGCGAAGGTCGTAATTGCCGTCGGGCACGTTGGATAGATAGCCCAATATATTGAGCCGCTCCTCAACGGCGCGCACGGTGTCGCTCGATTTGCCCTCCTCGGAGCCCGGCTTTATCTGCGAGGTGTAGTTGAAATCCGTAAGGCCCTCGGGCATACCGGGAGCGCGCATCTCGTTCTCAACTCTTATCGAGGGCGTTATGCCCTTTTCGTGATACGAGCCCGTTTTGGGCAGTATTACCTCGGTCAGCGTAAGCGAAAGAACGCTTCCGTCTTCAAATTCAATGTGATTCTGGCCCACGCCCTTGCCGCCCGTAGTGGTGCCCACGAAGAGGCCGAGATTTAAGTCCTTTACTACGCCCACAAATATTTCGGCTGCGCTGAACGACGTTTCGTCGGCAAGTACGACAAGGCTTTCGAACGGATGACCCACGCCCGTTGAAAACGTGGGCGTCGTGGCCTTGTTCGTTCTGAATAATGCCATCGTAACGTCTTCCTCGGCTATCATGTAATTGAGAATATTCAAAACGACGTCGCCGTTGCCGCCGCGGTTGCCGCGGACGTCTATTATGACCTTACCTACCTCGTTCTCCTCAAGCATATCCTGAATTGAGAAGAAGTCAAACGCGGTCTCGAGGCCGTCGAAGCCCTTTATGTATATGTACGCTATATCGTCCGTAATCATCGAGCAGGAAATCGAGGGGAACGTAACGGGGCCGCGCTTTACGCTGAACTTAAGCGATTTTGCCTCCGACGGTCTGTAAACCTCTATTTCCACGGTCGTTCCCGCTTCGCCGCGGATAAGATCACCCGTATACTCTGTCGACGCGAACGACACGTCCTCGCCGTTTACGGAAACGAGCCTGTCGCCCGGAAGTATGCCCGCCTCCTTCGCGGGGCCTTCGTAGAGCGAGATGACGGTTATATAATCGGATTCGTCCACCCTTACGGCAACGCCGATGCCGTAATAATCCGTATTGCCGTATGCCTTTTCGTATGTATCGGCTTCGAAATAGCCCGAATACTGCTCGTTCGTCTCAACCATGGCGTTCATGATATGCTCGAACTCCTCCGGATTGGTGGAGAGTATCTGACGGACTACGGAATCAAGAAGCTGCGACGAGTTCGCGCCGTCAAGCTCGTACATCTCGTAAAGCTCTCTTATCGCCGTATATTTTCTGTAAAGCTCATCCGCCGAAGATTCCCCGTCGGCCGCGAACGCCGGAACGGCTGCCGCAAATACGAGCACCAAAGAAAGAATAAGGCCGAGTATTCTTTTTTTCATCGTTTTTCTCCTATAAAAACATTCTCTTTTACATCTTTTCGGGCGCCGTGATCTTAAGCATTCCGAGCACGTTGCCCATCGCGATACGAACGGCCTCAACGAGCTTTAAGCGCGCATGAAGCAGCGCCTCGTCCTCCACGCGAACGCGGTGCGCGTTGTAGAACCTGTGAAACAGCGTCGCAAGCTCTATTATATAGCGCGTGAGCCTCGACGGGTCGAGCGTGCGCGCGACTTCGATGACCTCCTCGGGCAGAGCGTTTAAGTGATTTATAAGGTCAAGCTCCTCTTCCTTGTCAAGAAGCGAGAAATCGACGCGGTCGGGCGAAAGCGGCGTGTATCCGTCGCCTTTAAGCACGTTCATCATCGAGCAGATGCGCGCGTAAGCGTACTGAACGTAGAATACGGGATTCTGGCTGCTCTCCTCAATCGCAAGGTCAAGGTCGAAATCAAGGTGCGAGCTGTTCTGGCGCATATTGAAGAAGAAGCGCGCCGCGTCAACCGAGGTCTCCTCGAGAAGGTCGGTAAGCGTTATCGCCTTGCCCGTGCGCTTCGACATGCGGATGACCTCGCCGCCGCGCACAAGGCGCACGAGCTGTATGAGCACAACGTCGAGCCTGTCCCCCGAAAGACCCACGGCGTCAAGCGAACGCTTCATGCGCGCCACGTGGCCGTGGTGGTCGGTGCCCCATACGTCTATCGCCCAGTCGAAGCCGCGCGTTTCAAGCTTGTTTCTGTGATACGCGATATCGGCCGCGAAGTAAGTCGGTATGCCGTTCGCGCGGACGAGCACCTCGTCCTTTTCAAGGCCCAGCTTCGTAAGTGCGAACCATTCCGCGCCCTCGGAAATATACGTAAGCCCCTTATTTCTTAACATCTCAAGCGTGCGCTGTACCTCTCCGCTCTCGTAGAGCGTGCTTTCAAAGAACCAGTTGTCGTACGTTATGCGGTACTTTTCAAGGTCGCGCTTTAAAGCCTCCACGTTCTTTTTAAGCGCGTAGCCCACGAGCGCCTCTTTCTGCTCGTCGTCGGGCACGTTTAAGTATTTGTCGCCGTAAATGCCGTAAAACTCCTTCGCACGCTCTTTTATGTCCTCGCCGTGGTATCCGTCCTCGGGAAATTCGCAGGCGTCCTCGCCGAGTATCAGCTGCGTATAGCGCGCCTTAAGCGAACGATAGAACTTTTCTATCTGGTTGCCCGCGTCGTTTACGTAGAACTCGCGGGTAACGTCGTAGCCCGCCCAAAAGAGCGCGCCCGCAAGGCAGTCGCCCAGAGCGCCGCCTCTTGCGTTGCCCATATGCATGGGGCCCGTGGGATTGGCCGAAACGAACTCGACCATAACGCGCTTTCCCTTGCCGTAGTCGGTGCGTCCGAAGCCCTCGGGGTCAGAGAATATCGCCTTTAAGCCCTCGCGCCTGAAATCGTCGGACAGGCGGAAGTTTATAAAGCCGGGGCCGGCTATTTCGAGCTTATCAATGCAGGTGCCCTCCGTTTTCATGCGCGCGGCAATTATCTCGGCAAGCTTTCTCGGCGCCATTTTCGCCTGCTTCGCCGCCTGAAGGCAGAAGGTGCACGAATAGTCGCCGTGCGATTTTTCCTTGGGCTTTTCAAGCGAAACTTCTATCCCGTTTATCTGCGGCACGAGCTTTTCTTGTGCCGCTTCGTCGAGCGCTTTAAGTAAAAGCGCCGTTATCTCATCCTTAGCTGATTTTGTCAGATTTATCATTTGAACGTCCGGCCTCCTTCAGTGTTATCTCAAACGTATTGTTCCCCGCGTGGGTATTGTCTATATCTATGGCGTATTTTATATACAGCCGCCCTCCGTCGCTTTTGAGCGCGTTGTGTATGCGCCTCGTCGAGACGCCCATATTCATCACGCCGTATCCCGTGTCGTAGTGGCATATGTGCTTCTCGCCGCTTTTGAACATCATTACGGTGTTCGCCGCGCGGCTCTTTCGCCGCATAAGCACGCTGTCATCCTCCACCTCGAGCATTACGGTGGAATCCTTAAAGCCCGACTCGTCGGATTCGTCGTATTTTATATAATACTTTCCGCTTTCCGACTCGAGCGTGCCGCTTACGATAAGCTCGATCTTATCATATACGTGCTCGTATTTCTGCGTGCCCTTTATTGAGATTATCATGTCTTTTTTCATAATATTATCTTCCCGTATTTTTCAGTACTTCTCTATGTCCGCCTTCAAAACGTCCGCGCCTATATCCTCGCCCAGGAACATTCCGGCAAGCGAGGAGAAATTATATACGTTGGCGTCGCTTACGTAAAACTGCGACTGCCCCGGCTTATGCGCCTCAAGCGAGTTTTCCAAAACATACTGCGCAACTTTCAAAGCCGCGCTCCTTCCGCTGTCGATAAGGCTTACGCCGCCTCCGAGATACTCGGATATCGCATCTCTCAGAAGCGGATAATGCGTGCAGCCGAGTATCAGCGTATCGCAGCCGTCGTCCTTTATGCCCGAAAGATACTCACGAACGAGGATCTTTACTATCGGGTCGTCCTTGTCCGCGCGCCCGTTTTCGACAACGGGCACAAAGAGCGGACAAGCCGCGCTCTTTATATATATATCGGGACGAAGGCTTTTGAGCTTTCGTTCATATGCGCCCGAGCCTATTGTTGCGGGCGTGCCGATAACGCCTATGCGCCCGTTCTTCGTAGCTCTTGCCGCATCCTCGCTTGCGCCCTCCACGACGCCGATAACGGGGATGTCGCCCGCGGCCGCCTTTGCCTCCTCAAGCGCAAGCGTCGACGCCGTTCCGCAGGCAGCGGCGATGAGCTTTACGCCGAAGGTCTTTAAAAAGCGGATGTTCTGGCTTACGTATTTTATTATGGTCTCGCGCGAGCGCGTACCGTAAGGCACGCGCCCCGTATCGCCGAAGTAGATTATCGACTCGTTCGGCATGAGCTTCTTTAATTCCTTGACGCAGGTAAGGCCGCCCAGCCCCGAGTCGAACACGCCTATCGCACGGTCGTTCATATTTTGAGCCTGCTCCTTTGCTTATGCTGTTCAACCGCATCTTCCATGAGCATATCTATCTGCTGGGTTATCGTAAAGCCCCACGAAGCCTCAAGCATCTGGGGGAACATGCTCTTATTTGTAAATCCCGGTATAGTGTTCATCTCGTTGAAGATGATTTTGTTATTCTCGGTATCGTAGAAAAAGTCAGCGCGCGCCATACCGGTGCAGCCGAGCGCCGAATATACCTTGAGCGCCGCCATGCGCACGTCGTCGGCGGTCTCCATATCCATTTTCGCCTTCGCGAACGTCTGCGCCGTGTCGTTGTTGTACTTCGCGTCGTAGTCGTATACGTCCGCGCCCTTTATTATCTCGCAGCAGGTGGATGCGAACGGCGCCTTCGTGCCGATTATCGCCACCTCAAGCTCGCGTCCCGTTATTTTCTCCTCCACGATGACCTTGGAGTCGTACTCCATGGCAAGCTTTAACGCGGCCGAGAGCTCCTCACGGTCCTTCGCGCAGCTTACGCCTATCGACGAGCCCGCCGAGGCAGGCTTTACGAATACGGGGTAGCCGAGCTTCTGCTCCGTATGGTCAAGGCACGCCTTGAACGCAAGTTTCAGCTCGCGGTAAGTGAAATGTATCCATTTCGCCATGTTGATATCAACATCCGCAAGCATCATCTTCGTGCACACCTTATCCATGCATACGGCGCTCGCCGTAACGCTGCAGCCGACGTAGGGGACATCGGCAAGCTCAAAGAGGCCCTGCACCGTGCCGTCCTCGCCGTACATGCCGTGGAGCATGGGAAAGGCTATGTCTATCTTTATCTTTTCAAAAGTGCCGTCCTCGTTCCCCGCAAGCACCGCGCCCGCGCCCGCGTCGGGCGGCAGAAACGCCGTGCGGTTGTCGGGAAGCGTCTCCCACTCGCCGCTTTCAATCTGCGCGGCGTCGGCGCAGGTCAAAAGCCAGCGGCCCTTCTTCGTTATGCCGATCTTGACCACGGCGTATTTTTCGCTGTCTATATTCGAAAGAATCGTTGCGGCGGAGCGAAGCGATATCTCATGCTCGCTCGATCTTCCGCCGAATAAAATAAGTACCGTTGTTTTATCCAAAAAAACCACTTCCTAAGAAAAATAATCTGATTTACAACCCAAAAGCAATATATCTTTAAGATTATACTACAATTCTATGTCGGTGGCAATTTATTTGTGAGGTTTTTTTGCGATTTTACAAAAAATCATTTCCGGATTCGGACAGCTTTCGCGTCAGCTTAATCCGCGGCGCGGCAAAATCGGCGCTCAATGTGTAAATATTCAATGAAACGGCGCCGGTTTTTCGCTGTGATTTTATGCTTTTACTAAAAAAAGTGGTATTAAAGTAAAAAAATCAATGAAAAAAGTTTGAATTTTTCGTACAAGGTATTATAATGATATTATACTGAATTCGTTTGGAGGAGTTTTAAGTATGTATCAAATCGTTGAAAAGAAGGTTTTGAACGAGCAGGTAAAGCTGTTTCGCGTTAAGGCCCCGCACGTAGCCAAGAAGGCCAAGCCGGGTCAGTTTATAGTTTTAAGAGTAACCGACGACGGCGAGCGCATCCCGCTTACGATTGCGGACTACGACAGAAAAGAAGGCACGATAACGATAATCTTCCAGGAGGTCGGCGCCACGACCGCCGCGCTGGGACTTTTGAATGAGGGCGAATATATACACGACTTCGCCGGCCCCTTAGGACTTCCGTCCGAGCTTGAGGGCATAAAGAAGGCGTGCGTTATCGGCGGCGGTCTTGGCTGCGCCATCGCTTATCCCCAGGCAAAGGCCCTTCACGAGATGGGCGCCAAGGTAGATATCATCGCGGGCTTCAGAACGAAGGACATTATTATCCTTGAGGACGAGATGAAGGCTGCATGCGAAAACCTCATCGTATGCACGGACGACGGCTCGAACGGCAGAAAGAATCTCGTTACTAATGAGCTTGAGGCTCTGCTTCAGGCCGGCGAGCAGTATGACGTAGTTATCGCCATCGGCCCGCTCGTAATGATGAAGTTCGTATGCCTTACCACGAAGAAGTACAACGTAAAGACCATCGTGAGCATGAACCCCATCATGGTAGACGGCACCGGAATGTGCGGCGGCTGCCGCCTGACCGTAGGCGGCGAAACGAAGTTCGCGTGTGTTGACGGCCCCGACTTCGACGGCCATCTCGTAGACTTTGACGAGACCATCCGCCGTTCAAAGATGTACAAGAAGTTTGAACAGGAAGCTATGGAAAGACATAGATGCAATCTTGAGGAGGTAATCAAAAATGCCTAACATGTCGCCGAACAAATGCCCGATGCCCGAGCAGGACCCCAACGTAAGAAATAAGAACTTCAAGGAGGTCGCTTTGGGCTATACCGAGGAGCAGGCCGTAGAGGAAGCACAGCGCTGCCTTAACTGCAAGGCTCGTCCCTGCATTGCCGGCTGCCCCGTAAATGTACAGATCCCCGATTTCATACAGCTTATAGCAAACCGCGACTTTTCCGGCGCGGCAAAGAAGATAAAGCAGACGAACTCCCTTCCCGCAGTATGCGGACGCGTATGCCCGCAGGAATCTCAGTGCGAGAGCAAGTGCGTGCGCGGCAGAAAGGGCGAGCCCGTTGCCATCGGCCGTCTTGAGCGCTTCGCCGCGGACTGGAGCATGGCAAACGAAAAGCCCGAATCCGCAAAAATCGAGAAGAACGGCCATAAGGTCGCAGTAGTAGGCGCGGGCCCCTCCGGCCTTACGTGCGCGGGCGACCTTGCTAATCTCGGCTACGACGTTACCGTATTCGAGGCGTTCCACAAGGCAGGCGGCGTGCTTGTATACGGCATTCCCGAGTTCAGACTGCCCAAGGCCATCGTTCAGCGCGAGATAGACACGCTCTCCGACAAGGGCGTTAAGTTCGAGCTCAACTACATAGTCGGCAAGACCGGCTCCATCGACGAGCTTATGAACGACGACGGCTTCGAGGCCGTATACGTTGGAAGCGGCGCAGGCCTCCCCAGCTTTATGAATATCCCCGGCGAGAACTTAAACGGCGTTCTGTCCGCAAACGAGTTCTTAACGAGAATAAATCTTATGAAGGCATATCTGCCCAACAACCCCACCCCCGTAATGGTTCCGAAGCGCGCGGCCATCGTAGGCGGCGGCAACGTTGCAATGGACGCCGCACGCTGCGCAAAGCGCATTGGCGCGGAGGAGGTATACATTCTCTACCGCAGAAGCGAGGAGGAAATGCCCGCCCGCAACGAAGAGATACACCATGCGAAGGAAGAGGGCATAATCTTCAGACTCCTCACCGCTCCCACTAAGATACTCGGCGACGAGAACGGCTGGGTAAAGGGCGTTGAGTGTGTTGAAATGGAGTTAGGCGAGCCCGACGCGTCGGGACGCCGCAGACCGGTTGTTAAGCAGGGCAGCGAATATACTATCGACCTCGACTGCGTAATCATGTCGATAGGCACGTCCCCCAACCCGCTCATCCGCAGCACGACTCCCGACCTTGAAACGAACAGGAAGGGCTGCATCGTTGCCGACGAGGCAACGGGCCAGACGAGCAAGGCCGGCGTATTCGCGGGCGGCGACGCCGTTACCGGCGCCGCTACCGTTATACTCGCTATGGGCGCGGGCAAGGCCGCAGCCGCAGCGATAGACAAGTATATAAAGAGCAAGTAAGAATAAGTCTTAATCAAAGGGCGGCTTAAATAAAGCCGCCCTTTTTACTTAATTAAATCGTTAAAAAACGCACATTTTTTTACAAATCGCGTTTTTTGTCTTTTGACATGCATTTTCTCATATGATATCGTAAAAATATAGAAAGAGACTCGATTTTATAAGCATAAGGCGGGTGTAATCTTATGATAGGCGCAGTAGACGTAGGCGGAGGACTCAGGGGCATATACGGGTCGGCCGTTTTCGATTTTTGCCTCGATCACAACATTAACTTCGATTATCTTATAGGCGTATCCGCAGGCAGCGCCAATGTGGCTTCGTTTTTGGGACATCAGAAGGGGCGCAACAAAAAGTTCTATATGGAATACTCCATGCGAAAGGAGTATATGAGCCCCGGCAACTTTATAAAGCTCGGCTCGTATCTGAATCTCGACTATATTTACGGCACTCTGTCAAACTCGGACGGAGAGTATCCCTTAAATTTCGATATGTTCCTAAAGGCGGCCGCAAGGGTGAAGATAGTGGCGGCCAACGCGCTTACGGGCGAGACGAAATATTTTGAAAAAGAAGACTTCAAGCGCGACGATTACAGCGTTTGCAAGGCGTCGTCGGCCATACCGATGGTGTGCAAGCCCTACGTTATAGACGGCGTGCCCTATTACGACGGCGGCATATCCGACCCCGTGCCGATAGAGCAGGCGATACGCGACGGCTGTCAGAAGGTCATAGTGATTCTTACGCGCCCCGTCGATTTCATAAGGGAGCAAAAGAAGGATATCTGGCCCGCGCGCATGATAAAGAGGCGCTTCCCCAACGCGGCGGAGCTTCTTTTGGACCGCTACAAGAAATACAACGACGGCGTGGCGAGAGCCATACAGTATATGAAGGAAGGACGCGCCCTCGTGCTCGCGCCCGACGACCTGTGCGGCGTGGAGACGCTCACGAAGGACAAGGCGAAGCTTCAGCTGCTCTACGAAAAGGGCTACAGCGACGCACGAAAGATAATCGACTTTTTAAAGGAATGATATATAAAAAAAGAGGCTTCGGCCTCTTTTTTTATTTCCCGCGGGCTTCCCAAATAAAAAAACCGCCGTGCCCTGGGGCACGGCGGTTTTTATGCTTTAAAGTCCCTGTGCAAGCTCCTTTAAGTATGCCTTAAAGTCCTCGCCTATCTCTTCGTTTCGAAGCGCGAATTCCACGGAGGCCTTCATGTAGCCGAGTCTGTTTCCCGCGTCGTAGCGCTTGCCCTCGAAATCAACGGCGTAAACGAGACCCTTAGCGATAAGCTTTCTTATCGCGTCGGTGAGCTGTATCTCGCCGCCGACGCCGGGGGTCGTTTCGTCAATTGCGTCGTAAATCTCGGGAGTGAGTATATAATGGCCGAGCGCGGCGAAGTTGGACATTTTGTCCTCGACCTTCGGCTTTTCCGCCATGTCGGTCACGCGGAAGAGACCGTCCCCGATGGTCTCGGGCTTTATAACGCCGTATTTCGAGATGTTCTTGTCGTCGATGTACTGAACGCCCAAAATAACGCCGTGAAGCTTTTCGTACGCGTCGATGAGCTGGCGCGTTGCGGGCGCGCCCTCGTTATATACGATGTCGTCGGCGAGTATCACCGCGAACGGGTCATCGCCCGTAAAGGCCTTCGCGCAGCGTATAGCGTGGCCTAAGCCCTTTTGCTCCTTCTGATATATAAAATGTATGTTTCCAAGCTCGGTAAGCTCCTTGAGCTTTTTAAGCTCGTCGAATTTCTTCGACGCCGCAAGCTTCGCCTCAAGCTCGAAGTGGGGAACGAAATATTCCTCCATGGCGGCCTTGCCGCGGCTCGTGATTATTAAGATATCCTCGATGCCCGACGCTATGGCCTCCTCCACGACGTAAGACACGGCGGGTCGGTCGACGAGCGTGAGCATCTCCTTCGGCACGGTCTTTGAAGCGGGCAGCATTCTCGTACCGAAGCCCGCCGCGGGTATAACGGCCTTTTTTACCATGATGAGTCCTCCGTTATTTTGCAAATGCGTATTTTTGGTTCGCCTTTTCAAGGGCTAAAACGAGCGGTATGCCTATGATGTACAGAACGCCCGCCTGGCTTATAAAAATCTGAGCGCCTATCACGTAGAACAGCGAAGCCTCGAATCTGTTAAGCTCCACGAACGTGAGCATCGCGCCGATTATGAGCGCGTTCACTATTACGGGCGGTATCGCGCCCAGCACGAGCCTTGGAACGCGCGCTTTTATGTACTTTCCGATGAGGTACGTGATTACAGCGGCGATAAGCGTTGCCGCCGAGCCGCATACGATGTCTATCGGGCCGTAGCCGCCGAAAAAGTTGGCAAGCAGGCAGCCGATAAAGAGACCGGGCACCGCCTGGGGAAAGAGCAGCGGAAGAAGCGTGAGCGCCTCCGATACGCGAAACTGTATCGGCCCGTAGGAGATGGGCGCAAGCACGAGCGTAAGCGCAAAATACGCCCCGGCGATAAGCGCACCGATGACTAAGTCCTTGGTTTTCATTATTCTGTTTTCCTTTCGTAGTTTTATTTTGAGTCAGGATGTTGCGACTGACTTCCGGGGCAAATGCCTCGGAATTTAAATTATACATCATATAAACGTATAAGGCAAGTGTTAAAACAAAAAATCCTTGCAATATTTTGCGCCCGGGCGGCGCGCGCGAACGCTTGACATATACGGGCGGCCGTAATATAATGCTTTATAGAAAGCAATGGCGCTTCTCCCTTGGGGAGGGGCGTCTTTTTTTATTTGTACGGGAGGTATTATCATGGCTGCATTTGAAAGAGTAAAGTCGGGGATACCCGAAATGGACGCCGCCCTCGACAATATAAGGCTGGGCGACAACGTAGTATGGCGCGTCTCGGATTTGTCCGAGTTCCGCCTTTTTATGGAACCGTATCTTTTGCAGGCGATAGAGGACAAGAGAAATATAATCTACTTCAGATTTGCGAGCCACGAGCCGCTTGTTGAGGACCGCCCCGAGGTGAAAACGATAGAGGTGCCGCTGTCGCACCGCTTTGAGACGTTCACGGTCGATATCCACAACGCCATAGAGCGCGAGGGCAAGGACGCCTTTTACGTTTTCGACTGCCTCTCCGAGCTTCAGGCAATGTGGGCTACCGATTTAATGATGGGCAACTTCTTTCGGGTAACGTGTCCGTTCCTTTTCATACTCGATACGGTGGCGTTCTTCCCGATCATAAGAGGAAAGCATTCCGTTCACGCGATAAACAAGATACTCGATACGACGCAGCTCTTCCTTGACGTGTATTCGGATCACAGAAACGTATACATCCGCCCCGAAAAGGTCTGGAACAGAAATTCCGACACCATGTTCCTGCCGCACACCTACGAACCCGAAACGGGTCGCTTCAGGCCCATTTTAGACGGCGTAAAGTCGAGCCGCTTTTATCAGGTATTGGGCTACGCGCAGCGTTCCGCCGACGAGCAGTTCATGGACTCGTGGGACAGGTCGTTTAAAAAGGCGAAGATACTCTACGAGAACGGAGTTGACATCTCGGCACAGTGCGCCAATATGTGCAACATCATGATGACGCGCGACACGAAGATGCGCGAGATGGTCAAGAAGCATTTTACGCCCGAGGACTACTTCGACGTGCGTGACCACATGATAGGCACGGGCATGATAGGCGGCAAGGCCTGCGGCATGCTTCTGGCGCGCGCGATAATAAGAAACACCGAGCCCGAGATAAACGAGGTCTTAGAGCCCCACGACTCGTTCTACGTCGGCTCCGACGTGTATTATACTTATATAGTTGACAACAACTTCTGGGATTTGAGGATAAAGCAGCGCACCGAGGAGGGGTATTATGCCCTCGCCGCCGATTTTGCCGCGCATCTCATGAACGGACGCTTTTCCGACGAAATGCGTGAGCAGTTCGCCCATATAATCGAGTATTACGGCCAGGACCCGTATATCGTCCGTTCGAGCAGTATCCTTGAGGACGGCTTCGGGAACGCCTTCGCGGGCAAGTACGAATCGGTGTTCTGCGCGAACAGGGGAACGCTTGCGGAGCGTCTTTCGGAATTTGAAAACGCGATAAAAACGGTCTACGCAAGCACGATGAGCCTTTCCGCGCTCGATTACAGAAAGCGGCGCGGTCTCGACAAACGCGACGAGCAAATGGCCCTTCTCATTCAGCGCGTTTCGGGCTCCTATTACGGCGCTTATTATATGCCGTGCGCGGCCGGAGTGGGATACTCCTACAGCCCGTACAGCTTTCTTAAAAGCTCCGACCAGTCGGCGGGAATGCTCCGTCTCGTAATGGGTCTCGGCACGTCGGCGGTTGACAGGACCGAGGGCTCGTATCCGAGACTCGTAAGCCTTGATATGCCCGAAAAAACGATATATTCAAGCGACGCCGACAGGCACAGATTCTCGCAGGGCAGAATAGAGGTAATAAACACCTCGCAGCACGACATGGAGCGTCTGCCGCTTCGCGCGGTGGAGCCCGAGATGCCCGAATATCTTAAAAAGATACTGCTTGAGCACGACTTCGAGGCGGAGAGCAGACTGCGCGAAATGGGACGAAACGTCTCCTCAACGTTCATCTCCTGCCACGGCCTTGTAAGCAACAAAACGCTCATGACGCAGATGCAGAATATGCTCATGCGCATACAGGACGAATACGAATACCCCGTCGATACTGAATTTACGATAAACGTCTCCGACAACGGCGAATATTCCATAGACCTGCTTCAGTGCAGGCCGCTTCAGGTAATCCACGACAGGACGGGCGTTATAATTCCCGAGGATATAAAGGAGGAGAATATCCTTCTTGAGAGCCGCGGCGCGTCGATGGGCATTTCAAGCTCCACGAAGCTCGATATTATAGTGTGGGTCGATCCCGTGGCGTACTACAATATGCCGTACCGCGAGAAGGCCTCCGCGGCAAAGCTTATCGGCAAGATAAACTGGCATTACCGCGACTCCGAAAAGCATATGATGCTCATGGTGCCCGGCAGGGTGGGAACCTCGTCGCCCGAGCTCGGCGTGCCCACGTCGTTTGCGGAAATAAGCGAATTTAAGGTCGTATGCGAGATGGAGGAGTCGCGGGCGGGCTACAATCCGGAGCTCTCCTACGGCAGCCACTTCTTTCAGGACCTGGTCGAGGCGGAGATTTTATATACCGCGGTATTCAACAACGAAAAAACGCTGCACTTCGCCCCCGAAAAGCTTATGGGACAGAAGAATATCCTAAAGGAGATCGACGAAAACAGCGGACTTGACGATATAATCCGCGTTTACGACGTAAGCTCGTGCGACTGCCGCCTTTACAACGACATAAAAAACGAGCACCTTCTTATAACCATATAAAAAGGCGCGCCCTTGACGCAGACGGCACGGCGATATATAATCTGAACGTGACGAAGCGGCAGGCCGCTTCGGGCGAGTATGAAAAATCGAGGTGATGCTTGATGCTGAAGGACAAAATTGCGGTCGTAACGGGCGCCGCCAACGGTATAGGCAAAGCGATATGCGAGGTTTTTATTAAGAACGGCGCGAAGGTGGCAGGTATTGATATCACGGCCTTCGAAAGCGCCGATGCGGAGAATATGCGCTGTTACAGAGCCGACGTTTCGGATACGTCGGACTGCGAAAGGGTGTATAAAGAGATAGCAGGGCAGTACGGCCGCGTCGATATCTTAGTCAACTGCGCCGGCATAACGCGAGACGCCATGACGAAGAAGATGACTGAGGAGCAGTTCGACCGCGTCGTCGCCGTAAACTTAAAGGGAACGTGGAATCTCACGCGCCTTATCGGCCCCGCGATGCAGCAGAGACAATCAGGCTCGATAATCAACATATCGTCCGTCGTCGGCGTATTCGGAAACGTAGGTCAGGCGAATTACGCGGCGACGAAGGCGGGCGTTATAGGCATGACGAAAAGCTGGGCGAAGGAGTTCGCGATGAAGGGCGGCAACGTCCGCGTGAACGTTATCGCGCCGGGCTATACGATGACCGATATGATGAAAACGGTCCCGCCCGACCTTTTGGAAAAGTTCAAGGGCATGACGATGCTTGGACGTCTTGCCGAGCCGTCGGAAATAGCGAACGCCGCGCTCTTTTTGGCGTCCGACCTTTCAAGCTACGTGACGGGCGAGCTTTTGAACGTAAACGGCGGCATGAGGCTGTAATTAAAACGGCGGAGAATTTTCTCCGCCGTTTTTATCCTGCGGGATTTTAATTCTGCTTGTTTTTTCCGCCGCGAAACGCTATAATTATAAAGTAAAAATTTGCAATGAAAAACGGGGACGGGTAACTTTATGGAAAAGAAGCTCATAAAAATAACCGATATAGAGGGAATAAAAATAGGTCACGCGCAGGACGAAAAGAACGCCACGGGCTGCACCGTTATTATATGCGAGAAGGGTGCGTCGGGCGGCTGCGACATACGCGGCGGCGGACCCGCGTCGAGAGAATCTGGGCTTTTTCTTCCCGGCACCGCGCCGCGAAAGATTCACGCCGTTATGCTTTCGGGCGGCAGCGCGTTCGGACTCGACGCCTGCGGCGGCGCGATGGCGTATCTTGCCGAGCGCGGCATAGGATATCAGGTCGGGCCGTTTTACGTGCCGCTCGTCGCGGGCGCGTCCGTTTTCGACCTCCCCGTGGGCAGCGGATACGTTTATCCCGATAAGGCGATGGGCTATGAGGCGGCGAAGAACGCCCATACGGGCGACATAGCCGAGGGAAACGTCGGCGCGGGCATAGGCTGCATCGTCGGCAAGTTCGCAGGCAAGGATTACGCCATGAAAACGGGTATAGGCATATACGGCGTGTCGTACGGCAGACTGAAGGTCGCGGCACTGGCCGTAGTAAATGCCGTGGGCAACGTTGTTGATCCCGAAACGGGAGAGTTCGTAGCGGGAATCTTAAGCGAGGACGGCCGCAGCATAAGAAGCGCGAAGGATTATCTTATAAACGCCGCCCTTCCCGGCGACAGCATAGAGAACACCACGCTCTGCTGCATAGTCACGAACGCCGAGCTTACGAAGGGCGAGGCGAACCGCGCGGCCGTGATAACGCACAACGGCTACGCGAGGACGATAAGTCCCGTTCATACGTCGAAGGACGGCGATACGGTATTCGTAATGGCGACGGGCGAGATAAAGACGACGCCCGACGTTGTGGGCACCATCGCGGCAGACTGCGCCGCGGAGGCGATAATCCGCGCCGCAAAGGTCAGGGGCGCATACGGCTTTAAGGGGTATTACGACGTTTTCGGCGGCGCAGAATAAATGCGGCTGCCGTATCCAAAGAAAATGAAAAACGGAGGATTATTTTATGGAATATAATTACAACCTGCTGCGCGCCGACATTCTCTTTACGCTGGAGACGTTCATAATGCAGGGCTTTCCGCAGGCGCAGGAGGCATTCGATATGGCCGAAAAGGCCACGAACGAGGAGCTTTTGACGATTGCCGAGGATATGGAGTTCGACCTGAGCCGTTATCCCGTCCCGCGCCGCGAGGACCTGTGGCTGCCCGAGAATAAGAGAATAAGATTCAAGGACGATAAATAAAAAAGCGCGCCCGCGGGCGCGCTTTTTTATTAAGTTTTTAAATCTACTTTCATATTCCTTATGCCAATATGTCCTGCTTTAACATATATTTTTTTAGAACTTCGTTCTAAAGACTTTGGTCTCCTGCCGGAGGGGCCTACTTTTGGAAACAAAAGTAGCAAAATCCGGGGTCCCCGAAAAATACGCTCGCGGATTTTTTGGGGTGGTATTGAGGGGGACCGCGGCACAGGCTCGCGGGGCTTGTGCTAAATGCAGACTTTCTGCAGCGCTTAGGCCGCCTTCCCCCCGTCCCCTTTGATTTTACGGCCTCGAAGTCACACATCATCGGTAGATGACGCAATCAAAATCAGACGGGCGCACGATGCGCCCGACACGGCGCAGCCGATGGAGTTACTTTGTCTTGCTGAAAGCAGCTTTCAGCGGGCGCGAAGTCTTGGAGCGGCTCGGACGCGAAATTTTATTGGACGCGAAGATATCTTGAATGATGCTTCATATCGAGGCAACTATAAGTATAAGAGTAAATTGCGCCTTTATTTGAAGGAGAAGCGATAGAAAAACGCGGAGTAGTGCCGAGCGGAGAGGCCCGCGTGAGCGTGGCCGGGAGCGAGGGAGCAGAGAGACGGAGAGGCCGCGGCCTCTCGGAAATTTTGGTTCTTTTGTTTCCAAAAGAACCCCCGCGGGAGGCGACAAAAGTCTTTAGAACGGAGTTCTAAAAAAGAATTGATGTTGAAGCAGGATGCATAGGCATAACTAAGACAAAAGATAGGTTAAATGCTTTAGAAAAAGGCTTATTGTAAGTTCAAAGTATACAAAAGAACAGTAAGCACTGCAAAGGTGCGACTTTAAGATTCTTCTTCGCTTGCGCTCCTCAGAATGACATACGAGGGATGAGGGCGCACCGTAGGGAGGCATGCCTTCATGCCTCCGTGAACACATGGCTAAGCCATGCGGAGGCGTCAGGGGACGCCTCCCTACGAAGGACAAGCGGCGCTGCACCTCATCCGTCGGCTTCGCCGCCACCTTCCCCTCGAAGGGGAAGGCAATACGGGGCAACAACTCCCTCAGTCGGCTGCGCCGACAGCTCCCTTTACACAAGGGAGCCTTTAGGGACGCACGCGCCGAGCGGCGCTGCACCTCATCCGTCGGCTTCGCCGCCACCTTCCCATCGAAGGGGAAGGCAAATACCCCCGCGCCGGCAGGCGCGGTGATTTTACGTCTTCGACGTCACGGTCTTCGTAGAAACGCCCCAAAGCGCGCCAAGCTTTCCCGAAAGCGCACTCGTAACGTCGGTGGGCGCGTCGACTACGACGCAGATAACGGACACGCCGCGCTCGCGGTAGGGTATGCCCATACGTCCTATGATATGCTCCGAATATTCATGCAGCAGACTGTTTATCGCGTCCGCCGCGTTCTTATCCTCAACGATTATCGAAATTATCGAGATGCGCTTTTCCATGGATTTGTCCTCCTCGCTCAATCTTAGTAAAGGATAACGCAGGCGCGCAAAAAAAGTCAAGCGGCGCGTGAGGAAAAATTTTGCGTGCCTACTTGACAAACCGAAAGACCTTTAATATAATTTTATAGTCCTTGCCGCATAATTCTTCATATGCGGCCAAAAGTCCAAAAGGAGGTATAAAAATGGAGAAGAAACTTGCCGGATACGAGACGATTTTCATCGTTGATATGACGGGCGGAGAAGAAGCCGTTGCGGCAACCGTAGACAAGTTCAAGACTTTGATCGAGAAGTCGGCAACTGTCGAGAGCGTTGACGAGTGGGGCAAAAGACGCCTTGCATATCCGATAAACGACCTGACCGAAGGTTATTACGTACTCGTCAACTTCCAGAGCGAACCCGAGTTCCCGAAGGAGCTCGACCGTATCTACAACATCAGCGACGCTATTTTACGTTCCATTATCATCAGAAAGCATGCGTAAGGTGGTGTAACGGGTGAACAAAGTTATTCTGATGGGCCGCCTCACCGCGGACCCCGAACTTAGAACTACCCCCACAGGCGTTTCCGTTACCACGATACGCATTGCCGTAAACAGACGCTTCGCACGTCAGGGCGATCCCGTGACCGCCGATTTCTTTGACGTTGTCTGCTGGAGGCAGACGGCCGAATTCGTGTCGAGATACTTCACGAAGGGCCGCCAGATCGCCGTAGTGGGCAGTCTGCAGACGAGAAGCTGGACGGACCAAAACGGCGGCAAGCGTTATGCTACCGAGGTTGTAGCGGATGAGGTATATTTTGCCGATTCCAAGAAAGATGCATCCGCATCGGGAGCCGAGGCGCCTTACAGAAGCGCGCCGAGAGACTCGCAGAGCGACGTCGGAGCGCCTTCGGGCGGCTATACTCCGGCGCAGCGCGGAGATTTTGAAGAAGTTGACGACGGCGACGAACTGCCGTTTTAACCCAGAACAGGAGGTACGACGATGGAAAGAGAAAGACCTTATAAGAACAGACGCGCAAAGAGAAAGGTTTGTCAGTTTTGCGTTGATAAAGTTGAGCATATCGACTACAAGGATACCGCTCGTCTGAGAAGATACATTTCCGACAGAGCAAAGATTCAGCCCAGACGCATCACCGGCACCTGCGCAAAGCATCAGCGCCAGCTCACCGAGGCTATAAAGCGCGCGCGTCATATCGCTCTTCTGCCGTTCACGGCCGAATAAGAGCAAAAAAGAAAAATCAACCCTTTTTGCGTTTCGCAAAAAGGGTTATTTTTTTGCGGCCGGTTATTGACAACTAACTATTTGAGGCGTATAATCAAAACGGTCGGTGATTAGCAATAACTAACCAATGCCGGAGCACACCGACTTTATTTTAAGCGCATAAGTTAGAAATACCTAACTGATTTGGCGGCAGAAGGCCGGTATATCCGGTTTTATTTTAAGCCTACCGGTTAGGATAAGCTAACAAAAGTTTAACAGAGCTAACAGGGACATACAGCGATAAAGGGAGGCGAATGTATGATGCCGCTTACGATAGCAACATTGAACGACGAACACATAATAAAAAAGGTGGGAGGCTCGTCCGAGGTAAGAACACATCTTGAGAACCTGGGGTTTGTATCGGGGGGCACGGTAAAGGTCGTAAGCTCACACCGCGGCGACCTTATCGTATCGGTAAAGGATTCAAGGATAGCGTTAAGCCGTGAGCTTGCGGCTAAAATAATGGTTTGAGGAGGCAGAGCATGAATTTAAAAGAAACGAAGATAGGCGATACCGTAACGGTAGTGAGAATAAGAGGCGAGGGCGCCGTGCGCCGCAGAATAATGGACATGGGAATAACGAAGGGCGTACCCGTGACCGTGCGGAAGGTCGCGCCGCTCGGCGACCCCATCGAAGTCACGGTGAGGGGATACGAGCTTTCGATTAGAAAAGCCGACGCCGAAAAAATCGAAGTTGAAGGAAAGTGAGGAATGCGCAAATGAGTATAAAAATAGCGCTTGCGGGCAATCCGAACAGCGGCAAAACAACACTGTTCAACGCGCTGACCGGCTCAAATCAGTTCGTAGGCAACTGGCCGGGAGTAACGGTAGAAAAAAAAGAAGGCAAGCTTAAAAAGCACGCCGACGTAATAATCACGGACCTTCCGGGTATCTATTCGCTTTCACCGTACACGCTCGAGGAGGTCGTTGCGAGGAATTACCTTATAGGCGAGCGTCCCGACGCGATACTCAACATAATCGACGGCACCAATCTTGAAAGGAATCTGTATCTCACGACGCAGCTTACCGAGCTTGGCATACCCGTCGTTGCGGCGGTGAATATGTGCGACGTCTTAAAAAAGAACGGCGACACGATAGATATGGATAAGCTCTCCGAGACTATCGGATGCAAAGTCGTTCCGATATCCGCCTTAAAGGGAGAGGGCGTGACCGAGGCCGCCGAGGCCGCGATAGCGGCGGCAAAGTCGCATGCGTCGGCGCCGCGTCACCGCTTTTCAAGCGCGGTGGAACATGCGCTCGCGCATATCGAGGAAGCGGCGCTTCACGAGATGCCCCAGGGACGCCAGAGATGGTATTCGATAAAGCTTTTTGAGCGCGACGAAAAGGCGATAGAGAGCCTCGGCCTTCCCGAGAGCGTGATAAAGCACATCGAGGGCGACATAAAGGCCGTCGAGGAGGAGCTTGACGACGACAGCGAATCCATCATCACTAACGAGCGATACGACTACATCTCGCGCATCATCGGCGACTGCCAGAAAAAGAAGAACGCGGGAAAGCTTTCAACGTCCGACAAGATCGACAAAGTGGTCACGAACCGCATACTCGGCCTGCCGATATTCGTGGCCGTGATGTTCTTAATATACTACATTGCGATGGTGACCGTCGGACTCGGCGCCACCGACTGGGCGAACGACGGACTGTTCGGCGACGGATATCATCTTTTCGGCATAGGCAGCGCCGAGACGGCTGAGGCCGAAGAGGAATACGGCGACACCGACGCGATAATCGAAGGCGCGCTCGTCTATGCCGAAGAGCGCGGCATAGACGTATCCGCGGCCGAGGACGCCGCAGGTCTCAGAGCCGTTGCGGCCCAAATCGGCGAAGACGCTGAGTTTACGTACGTTCTTGAGGATGAAGAGACGCTTGCGACCGAGGAAGTGACTGCGACCGGCGCAGACTTTTCGGAAGCGATAGATATGTACGAAAAATACGACGGCGGCGTCGATCCGGCAAACTACGGCGTATGGGTGCCCGGCGTTCCCGTGCTCATCGAGAGCGCACTCGGTGACGACTGCCCCGAATGGCTCCACGGCCTGCTTATCGACGGTATAGTTGCCGGCGTGGGCGCGGTGCTCGGCTTCGTGCCGCAGATGTTAGTACTGTTTTTGCTTCTCGCGATAGTGGAGGCGTGCGGCTACATGGCGAGAGTCGCGTTCGTGCTTGACAGGATATTCAGACGCTTCGGTCTTTCGGGCAAATCGTTCATCCCGATACTTATCGGTACGGGCTGCGGCATACCCGGCATCATGGCTTCGCGCACGATTGAGAACGAGCGCGACCGCCGCATGACGATAATGACTACGACGTTCATCCCGTGCAGCGCGAAGCTCCCGTTCATCGCGATGATTGCGGGCGCGATATTCGGCGGCTCGCCTGTCATCGCTGTTTCGGCGTTCTTCATGGGGATGGCGGCGATAATCATATCGGGCATAATACTCAAAAAGACGAAGATGTTCGCGGGCGACCCCGCTCCGTTCGTTATGGAGCTTCCTGCGTATCACCTGCCCACCGTGGGCAACGTGCTTCGCTCGATGTGGGAGCGCGGCTGGTCGTTCATAAAGAAGGCGGGCACGATAATCCTGCTTTCGACCATCGTTATATGGTTTACGACCTACTTCGGATTTATAGACGGCTCGTTCGGTATGCTCGACGAATCCGAGATAGAGTATTCTATACTTGCGTCGATAGGCGGCGCGATCTCGTGGATATTCGCGCCGATAGGCTTCGGAAACTGGCAGGCGGCCGTTGCGTCCATCACGGGCCTTGTCGCAAAGGAGAACATCGTCGGAACTTTAGGCATTCTCTACGGCGGCGGCGAAGGCACGGCGTATCAGGCGATCGCGGCGGCGTTCACGCCCGTTGCGGGATATGCGTTCCTTGCGTTCAACCTTTTGTGCGCGCCCTGCTTTGCGGCTATCGGCGCAATAAAGCGCGAGATGAACAACAGAAAGTGGACGTGGTTCGCGATAGGCTATCAGTGCGGCTTTGCCTACGCGGTATCCTTCGTGATCTATCAGATAGGCAGCCTTTTTGCGGGCCCTGTTACGGCACTCGGCGTTGTGGGAGCCGTGATAGCCGCGGCTGTCGTGGTGTTTGCGATATACCTTCTTTTCAGACCGTATAAGGAAGCGCAGCGGCTTTCGGAAAAGGTCACGGCATAAGGAGCGATAAGCATGCCTTCGTGGATAATTATTCTTATAATCATAGCGGCCGCCGTCGCGGCGGACGTCGTATACCTCGTCCGCCGAAAAAAGAGGGGCGAATGCTCCTGCGGCCATGACTGCAAGAGCTGCGCGGCTCACGGAAGCTGCCACAGCGGAGAGAAAAGAGGATAAATAAGCATAAAAAAGCATCGTCATAAGGCGATGCTTTTTTCTTTACTGTCTGTTTATTATAAAAAGTCCCGCGAGGCAGACTATAAGGCCGATTATCTTATTCGGCGTGATGCTTTCTTTATATAGAAGAAAACCGACGAATAAGAGCGCTACGGCGAGAAACGCGCTTTGAACTATCGAGGCCGTGCTTATCTGCCAGCCGACCTTATATGCGTATATAAAGCCCGCCTCGAGCCCCACGAGCACGACGCCGAACACGAACGGGACCCAATTTAATTTCGTGTATTCGGCGGCGAGGCTCGCGCCGTGCGCTGTTGCAAAAAAGAGCCCTGCCGAGGCTGCGGCGGCAATAATATAAGTCACAGTAAGCGAGGCGAACGGATTTATATTGCCGGGCAGCGATTTTGCACATATCTGATACACGACGTTTGATGCGACAACGAGCGCAATAGGCCAGATGTAGTTTAACATAACGATCTCCTCCGAAAGAAAAAAACCCAGGCAAATAGCCTGAGTTTTAAATAAAGGTAGGTGCTCACCCTTTGAAGCAATATTATCAGATAAAACCGGGCACGTCAAGAAAAATTGAGAAAACCCCTTGACAAAATCGGTCTATTGTTATAGACTAAATGCGTAAGGTTTATAATTATAGACCAAATTCGCGGGAGGTGCGCCATGGAGAACAAAAGACTTGCGGAGAGCGATTTCCGCTTTATGAGCATTATCTGGGAAAGCGAGCCCGTAGGCTCGACGGAGCTTGCGAGGCTTTGTCTTTCGCGGCTCGGCTGGAAGAAATCGACGACATATACGATGATAAAAAAGATGTGCGAAAAGGGCCTTGCAAAAAACGAGAACGCCGTTGTTACGTCGCTCGTTACGAAGGGCGAGGTACAGGCCTCGGAAAGCGAGCTGTTTGTGGAGCAGACGTTTTCGGGGTCGCTTCCCGGCTTTCTCGTTTCCTTTTTGGGCGGGAAGAAAATATCGAATAAAGAGGCGGCGGAGCTTAAGCGTCTTATAGACGAATACAGGGAGGATTGAGATGGAAGCCGTATTCACAACGATTCTTAACATGAGCGCATCGTCGTGCGCGGTCATCATCGCCGTCATAATCGCGCGCTTCGTTTTGGGCGCATTTCGCGCGCCGAAAAAGTGGTCATACGCGCTGTGGATCGCCGCCGCGTTCCGCCTTTTATGCCCCGTGAGCTTCAAGGCGGCGTTCAGTATATTCCGGATAAGTCCAAAGCCCGCGGCTTCGCCCGTTACGGCGCATACGACGGCGCTTGAATATGCGGCCGTTCCCGCGGCGCAGGTACCGCCGTCCCCCGCCGTAGACGCGCTGTCCGCGGCGCCGGCCGCGGCCGATCCCGTAAATACGTGGATGACGGCGGGCGCCCTGGTATGGCTTATCGGTATGGCGGCGCTTGTCATTTACGCCGTTATAAGCTATATGCGCCTTTTGCGGCGCGTTTCGGGCGCCGTGCGGCTTTACGACAATGTATACGCCGCGGACATCGTGTCGTCGCCGTTCATTATGGGCTTCTTTCGTCCGCGGATTTATGTGCCGTTCGGCCTTTTGGGCGATACCGAAAAATACGTGCTCGAACACGAAAGGTATCACATAAAGCGCGGCGACCATGTAATAAAATGCCTTGCCTTTCTTATATTGGCCGTTCACTGGTTCAATCCGCTCGTGTGGCTCGCGTTTTATCTTATGAGCCGTGATATGGAGATGAGCTGCGACGAAAAGGTTCTGGGCGAAAGCGCCGTCATAAAAAAGGCGTACGGCATGGCACTTCTGTCGTTCGCCTCGGGGCAGACGTTTTCGGCGGCGGGCCCGCTTTCGTTCGGAGAGACGGGCGTTAAGGGCCGCATAAAGAATGCGCTGCGCTTTAAAAAGCCTAAAGCGTGGGTGACGGTCACGGCCGCCGCACTTTGCATAGCCGTCGTCGCGGCGTGCGCGGCAAATCCCCCGACGCAGGAAAAGGACGGCCGATACGAAAGCGTGGAGGCTTACATTCTGAGCGTGCTCCCATCGGGTACGGTCCGGTATACGGATGCGGGCGGCGGGCTTAAAACGGCGAATATCACCGACGTAAGGATAGACGAGCTTGAGCGGCAGGGTGAGCTTTCAGGCCTTGCGAAGGACGGCACGCTTGAAGCGTGGCATTATCTGTACCGCATGGCGCTTGAAGCGCCCGAGGGCGATATCGCGCTCGTCGGCGGCATGAACGAATGGGACGGATATTACGACCTTGAGGGTCAGGGCGGACATATCGTCGTGGCATTGCGCCGTGATGATGCCTCTTATGAAATTTTAAGCGACGAGCCGTTTGGCGACGGAGTCGATTTTTACGGTATGCATGGGAGCGTTGAGGAGTCGCTGTACGATTGGTACGTCTCGGAATACGGGCTCGACCTGCCGCTCTATATAAAGACCGAGGACGTAAAGAGCGCGGACGGCGAGACGCAGAAATTTGCGCTTCGGCGTTACGACGGCGACGGCTGGTACGTCTATATACCGGCGCAGTCCTGGAGGCTTGAAAAGTCCGAAGAAGAAAGCGCGGAGTTTGTCTCGCTTTACAACACTGGCTCGAAGCTTATTATAAGCAAGGCCGAATTGGGGCGGAATAACGAAAATCCCGACGAGGCGTCCGTAAGCGGGCGTAAGGTGCGCACCGTGCGCTCATCGGACGGCGTCGTCTGGCTTGTGCGCGCCGATTACGACCCCGAAACGATAGACGCGCTTTCAGGCGAAAATAACTTAGTCGGCTTTGAGCCGGAGCTTATGCGCATAATGGCGGACAGCTTTACCCCGGACGAACGCTTTAACACAAAGACGCCCGAAACGCCCGAGGCGGCGCTTTCGCAGGCGATAGCCTTTATAGAGGATAAAAGCGTGTCTGTGTCGCTTTGGCTTGATTACGCCGATAAAAGAGAGACGGCCGCATATTCGGGGCGCGGCGTACCGAACGAAACGCAGCTTTCGACGTCGCTTTCGGATTTTGAGTATACGCGAGTCGGCGCGTCCGACAAGTCGGGCGAGTGCGTAAACTTTGCGTGCCGCGGATACGCGATGAAGTTTTTCGAGGATGAAAACACGTTCGTTCTCTATACGCCCGAGGGCGTGGCTTACTCCTTTAATGCGGAGTATAAATACGGAGAAGACAGCAGGAATATGAAGCTCGGAACGCTGATGCGCTCGTGGTACGACGAGGCCGAATTTAACGCCTGCGGCGGCTTTTACGACGGGCAGTACAATATAATCGTGCCCGACCGCGGACAGACGCACATTGAGGCGGCCGAGGAGTTCTGCCGCATATTCGAGGGGCGCCATACCGTGCTGTCGGACGGAAGTCAGTTCAAGTTTTCTTTTGTTAAATGCGACGTAAGAGAAGCCGCCGAGGAGACGGAGCATTTCAGAAGCCTCGGAAGAATAGGCGATGATACGTGGGCATTTTATGTTATCGTCGCGTTCGTGCCCGAAAACGAACGCGCACTCCGGCAGTCGATGGCGGGCAATACGGGCGAATACACGGGAAACGACCCCGAGGTGCCCTACGGCGCGTTTGAATACGGCCGCTGCGGATACGCGACGCGCGCCGACGACGGCTGGCACGTTGAGCTTGTAGGCACGGGCTGGTAGAAAAACGGCAAAAATTGCGGCGCCTCTCTCCCCATATCGTGCGCCGCCTTTTTCGGTGACGCTTCGTTTTTTGCGAAGCGTCACTTTTTTAGCCAAAAAACACGCGTTTTTATCCCTTTTTAATATAATTTCACGTTTTTTCAGTCGAAAACCGCCAAATAATTGTTGATTTCTTACATATTGCGCCTTATAATAGCACTAAGGATAGTAATATATCATATCAAGGTCTTATCACGCGTCTAAAATTATATTAAAATATAAAATTTTGCGGGAGGAGGAAACACAGAATGCTGACCATGCAGGAAAAGGACGTAAAACGCATCAGCGAAAAGCTAAGACGTCTCAGAGACGAGAGCCACGAACGTGTAAAGGGGTATCCCAAAGGACTTTTCGATTACAACTACAACAAGTCCGCCATGACTATCTATAAGGATATGCCTCAGTGGGAGAAGACGGCGCGCGCCTCGGCCTACGCCATCGTAAACGAGCCGGTGCGCATTTATCCCGACGATACGATTATCGGACGCTGCTCCATATTCGCAAATCAGGAGCCGCCGGAGGAGATGTGCCCCGACCTCGATTTCTGGAACGAGGGCATAAAGCGCCGCCGCGAAAAGTATCCCGAATACGACGAGCTCGTTGCAAACCAGCTCTGCCACGACGGCACGCGAAGCCATGTAAACTGGGCGTACGAGCGCATACTCGAACGCGGCGTTGAGGGCATAATGAACGAGGTGCGCGAGCGTCTCAAGAACGCCCCCGACGAGAAGGCGCGCGAGTTCTATCAGGGCGTGCTCATCTCGTACGAGGCCATGCTCGAATGGAACGACAAATACGTGGCCGAGCTTGAGCGCATGGGCATGACGGAGCTTGCCGCGCTGTGCCGCAAGGTTCCGAGATACCCGGCCGAGAATTTCCGCGAGGCCGTACAGTCGTATTATATGCAGCATATGGTAATACTCATGGAGAGCCCCGGCAACGGCAACGGCCGCCTCGACCAGTTCCTCTGGCCGTATCTTGAGGCCGACCTCGAAAAGGGCATTATAACGATGGAGGAAGCGCGCGACCTTATAGGCGAGATGTTTTTAAGGCTTGACGAGCGCTGGATCATGAAGGAATACGAGCTCGACATTTATCTTGAGGTGCTTACCGTCGGCGGCAGCAAAAAGGACGGCACGTCCGCGATAAATCCGCTGTCGTATATGATGATAGAGCTTGCGATGGGACTCGGCACGCACCATCCCGAGATTTACGTGCGCATCCCCGAAAATCCGCCGGAGGATTTTTTAGAGCTCTGCGCTCTCTATCTTACGAAGGGCAACAACAAGGCGCAGTTCTATTCCGACCCGTCGGTATTCAAGGCGCTTATGAACCGCGGCATACCATATGAGGAGGCGACGACGTACGCGATAAGCGGCTGCATGGAGATAAGCATACCCGGCACGACGAGCGACTTCCTTCTGATTGCATGGCAGAACGCCGCAAAGATGCTGGAGCTTATGGTCACGGGCGGCATATGCCTTCGCACCGGCAAGCGCGTGAACGCGTTCAAGGCGACGAAGAGCCTTGCTGGCTACGACGACTTCGAGTCCTTCTATAAGGATTTCATCGCCGAGGCAACGCGCCTTACGAATATATTTATAGATTGCTCCGAGATATCGAGCGACGTGGCCGAAAGCCACCGCCCGTCGTATCTTCTTTCGAGCCTTATGGACAACTGCCTGGAGCGCGGACGCAATCAGCACGGCGGCGGCGCGAAGTATCACGATTACGGCGGAATGCACGTGGGACTTCCGAACGTGGCCGACGGACTAAACGCCATAAAGCAGGCCGTATTCGACGACCACATCTGCACCGCGGAGGAGATGCTTGAGGCGATAAAGGCCGACTATAAGGGTTACGAAAGACTCAGACTGAAGCTTGCCAACATACCGAAATACGGCTGCGAGGACGAAAAGGCCGACGCAATGGCCGCGCGCGTATTTTACGACTTTGCGAACATCTACCACAGCTACACCACGCGCTGGGGCGGCAGGGGACGTTCGATAGGCTTAAACTTCACGATAACGACGAGAGCGGCGGCGCTGCTCGGCGCTACGCCCGACGGCGGCCACTCGAACCGCAATATCGCGATATCGCTCACTCCGCAGTCGTGCGCTCAGACGAAGGGCATAACGGCCGCGATGAACTCGTCGGGCAAGATGCCGTTTTACATGTTCACGGCGGGCGCGTCCCAGATGTGGGATATGGAGCAGTCGTGGGCTACGCCCGAGGTGGGCAAGAGCCTGCTTGAATCGTTCATCGGCTGCGGCACGCATATCTTCCAGGGCAACGTAACGAGCGTAGAAGAGCTTCTCGACGCGAAGAAGAATCCCGAGAAGTATCCCAATCTCTGCGTGCGCGTAGGCGGATATTCGGCGCACTTCATCTATTTAAGCGAGGTGCTCCAGGACAGCATAATCGAAAGAATACTTCACAAGGGATAAAAAATTATGTCAACCGATCCGAAGGCCGTAACGGGCACTGTGTTCAATATTCAAAGGATGTCTGTAAACGACGGGCCGGGCATTCGCACGATCGTCTTTTTAAAGGGATGTCCGCTTCGCTGTCTGTGGTGCCATAACCCCGAATCGCAGTCGGCGCGCCCTGAGCTTTTCTACGTGCCGGCGCGCTGCATCGGCTGCGGCGAATGCGTAAAGGTATGTCCCTCGGGCGTCCACGTTATGAGAGACGGCATACACGAGCTCGACCGCACGAACTGCACCGTATGCTTTAAATGCGTCGACGCCTGCGTGGGCGCGCTTGAGATAAGCGGCCGCACGATGAGCGCGGGCGAGGCCGTGGACGAGGTAAAAAAAGACAGGCTTTTTTACGAAAAATCGGGCGGCGGCCTTACCGTTTCGGGCGGGGAGCCGACGTTTCAGGCGGATTTTACGCGGGCGCTTCTGTCGCTTGCCCGCGCGGAGGGAATAAACACCTGCATCGAGACCGCCGGATTCTGCCCGGAGGATACGATAAAGAGCCTTGTGCCGCTCGTCGATCTCTTTTTATACGACATAAAGGAGACCGACTCCGCGCGCCACAGAGAGTATACGGGCGCGCCGCTTGAGCCGATTTTGCGAAATCTTAAGGTGATAGACGATATGGGCGCAAAAACGGTCATACGCTGCCCCGTTATACCCGGATTTAACGACCGCGAGGAGCATTTCGCGGCCGTGGGAGAGCTTGCGTCGGGCCTTACGAACGTTATGGGCATAGACGTTATGGCCTATCATCCGCTCGGAGAGAGCAAGGCCGCTTCCGTTGGGAAAAAGTACCCCCTTTCGGACGTTGCCATGCCCGCCGACGAGACGATCGCGCGCTGGATATCGTCGATAGCCGCGCACACCGACGTACCCGTCAAACGCGGATAACTTTTTGCCGTGAAAGAGCCGAGAAAGGCTCTTTCACGGACTTTTTTATTTGATTTCCATTACATAAGAAGATTGGAGTGGCACGGGTTGTGATTTCACGCGGCATTATATCGTCTTTGCCAGCTTTGCTCTCAATCAGTCTTCTGCTTTTTTTATAATGCCGCCAGTTTTCCTCGGATGATTGCCTATCTCATTCATTACTACTTCAACACATTCTTCATTTGTGAAAATACATCGATTAAGAGAAACTCTTTCAAAGTTATTGAGAAGCTCGGCTCTAAACTCAGCCTTAGATAGATTTAAATAATCCTTCAATTAAGACATCCATCCAACTATCGCTGTTTGTCTTATTCAGATATTTTCACTCTTAGTAGTTATTTCTTCGTTACCATCAAAGGCTTGCGCACTTGCCTGTGCAATCATAACGTCATAATTCTGCACAATGAATTCCCGTTGTGCAGGAAGCTTCACCTTTGACATTCCTGCCTGATTAAGCTTTCCTTCACTATAAGTCATAATATAATCAATAGATTTCAGCAACTCATCCAAGGCATGTCCAACTGCTCGCGGGTCAGAAGATGTATTTGCTATATCCTTGTAAATATCTATGCGTTCCAAATGGATATGTAACGCCTCAATTTCTTCTTGCGAAAGAATTCGTATTTCTTTTTCATGTTCTTTTGAAGAAGTACGTTCATGAAGCGTGTCGTGCCCGGCAATATGTGATTCTTTTTCTATAATAGTTGGCGATAGATGATTCAAACGGGTATTTAAACTTCTAATTTCATTTTTTCGGCCTGCTGTGCTATTTTTTGCTTTTGTTTTCTTTTTACTTGCCGTTTTTTTCTTTCGTTTTTTTGATGGACCCATAAGAAATGCGTCTACAAGCTGCGAGCTGGCCTTGAGTAATCCTCCTATATCGGATCCTTTACGGCTCCGGTTTTTTGCCCTATATAAATCTGACGCAGATATGAATTTCTTAGCCACTTTGTAAATCCCCCCTATCAACCGCTTCATTTTAGTTAGCTATCTATATGTATTTCGCCATGTATTTCGTCGCAACCGCGTAGGCATTCATTATATAAGATTATTATAAAAGTATATAATTCATATAACCTTATGCTTTATATTTAAAATACCATATGGCTACTGCATTTTCAACTTTTTTTAAAAGTCGTCTCCCCCTTGACATGGGCCGTTTGAAGCCGGATTCTGCCCGGAGGATACGATAAAGAGCCTTGTGCCGCTCGTCGATCTCTTTTTATACGACGTAAAGGAGACCGACTCCGCGCGCCACAGAGAGTATACGGGCGCGCCGCTTGAGCCGATTTTGCGAAGTCTTAAGGTGATAGACGATATGGGCGCAAAAACGGTCATACGCTGCCCCGTTATACCCGGATTTAACGACCGCGAGGAGCATTTCGCGGCCGTGGGCAAGCTTGCGTCGGGCCTTAAGAACGTTATGGGCATAGACGTTATGGCGTATCATCCGCTCGGAGAGAGCAAGGCCGCCTCCGTGGGGAAAAAGTACCCCCTTTCGGACGTTGCCATGCCCGCCGACGAGACGATCGCGCGCTGGATATCGTCGATAGCCGCGCACACCGACGTACCCGTCAAACGCGGATAATAAAAGCCAATAATCAAAGAGATGCTTTGCAAATTTTGCAAAGCGTCTCTTTTTTCTCTTTTTCATTGAAAAAAGCGAGAAAAAAGAATATAATAATAAAGTTAAATAAAATTTTTACGGAGGCTGTTATGGATTGCGCCTATAAGGAATATTTTGAAGGCTTAAAAGGGAAAAAGGTGGCGGTAATAGGTATCGGAATCTCGAACCTGCCGCTTATATATATGCTTCTGTCGTACGGCGCCGACGTCTGCGCGCGCGACAAAAAGTCGAAGGAGGCGCTTGGCGAAACGTATAACGAGCTTATACGCCGCGGCGCGCGCGTAGTTGCGGGCGACGATTATCTTTCGGACTTAAACGAGGAGATAATCTTTAAAACGCCCGGAATGCGCTACGACGTAAAGGAGCTTGTGCAGGCGCGAAAGAGAGGAAGCGCCGTGACGAGCGAGATGGAGGTCTTTATGGAGCTCTGCCCCGCGCGCGTTTTCGCGGTCACCGGCTCCGACGGAAAGACGACGACGACCACGCTCATTTACGAAATGCTCAAAAAAGAGGGCTATACCTGCCATCTTGGCGGCAACATCGGCGCGCCGCTGCTTCCTAAGATAGCCGAGATAAAAAAAGAAGACATGGTCGTTTTGGAGCTTTCGAGCTTTCAGCTTCAGACGATGAAAAAAAGCCCCGAGGCGGCGCTGATTACGAATATCACGCCTAATCATCTCGATTATCACAAATCAATGGAGGAATACGTCGAGGCGAAGAAGCACGTGTATCTTTATCAGAAAGCCGGCGCGCGCCTCGTTTTGAACCGCGACAACAGTATAACCGACGCGCTTTACGGCGAGATAGGCGAAGAATGCGAAAAGCTCGGCTTTTCGAAGAAGCTGCGCGGCGCGGACGGCGCGTATCTCGACGACGGCGATATCTATATGATAAAAGACGGCAAAAAAACGCGCGTAATGAGCCGCGAAGACATATACCTTCCCGGTATGCACAACGTTGAGAATTACCTTGCGGCCATCGCCATGGTATGGGGATACGTAACGCCGGAGAATATCGTTTACACGGCGCGAAACTTTACGGGCGTGCAGCACAGGATAGAGCCCGTAAGGGAGCTTCACGGCGTGCGCTATTACAACGATTCGATAGCCTCGAGCCCCACGAGAACGCTTGCGGGCCTCAATTCGTTCGACCAAAAGCTCATTCTTATCGCGGGCGGCTACGACAAGAACCTCGATTACACCGTTATGGGCGACGTGCTTATTGAAAAGGTAAAGACGCTTGTGCTCACGGGAGCCACGGCGGGAAAAATAGAGGCGGCCGTAAGGGAGAACAAAAACTACAAAGGAAAGCCCGAAATAATCCGCGCGCAGAGCTTTAAGGACGCCGTGCTTGCGGCGCGGGACGCAGCAAAAGAGGGCGATATAGTCATACTTTCGCCCGCTTCGGCAAGCTTTGATCTCTTTAAAAACTTTGAGGAAAGAGGAAACGAGTTTAAGCGTATCGTAAACGAATTAAACTGACGCATAACTGATATGAAAACAGACGAACTTCTTAAAATATTATGCAGTGCCGACGGCATATCGGGCTTTGAGGACGATACGGCCGCGCTTGCATCGGAGCTTCTTCGTGACGCGGGCGCGGACAGTGTTTACACCGACGCGCTCGGAAGCGTGCACGCCGTATTCGAGCCGCAGGGCGAGCCTGTGCGCACCGTGCTCCTTGACGCGCATATGGACGAGGTGGGCCTCATGGTCAGCGGCATATGCGACAACGGAATGCTGAAATTTGTAAGCATCGGCGGCATCGACGCGCGCGTTCTGCCCGCCATGCGAGTGAAAATTCACGGCAGGCGCGACTATTTCGGCGTCATCACGAATCTGCCGCCGCATATCACAAGCTCGGCCGATTATAAAAAGGCCGTCCCGCCGGACGAGATGTTCATAGACGCGGGGCTTTCGCACGATGAGGCGTGCGAAAATATCGCCGTAGGCGACGCCGTAAGCTTTTTTACGCCCGCGGGTATGCTTTTAAACGAGCGGTATCTTTCAAAGGCGCTCGACGACCGTTCGGGCATGGCGGCGATAATGTACGCGTCGGAAAGGCTTCGCGGAAAGCTCGGGAGCACGCGCGTTCACGTGCTTTTTTCAACGCAGGAGGAGTTCTCGCTCTCCGGCGCGAGCGCGGGAGCGTACGCATCCGGGGCCGATATGTGCGTCTGCGTCGACGTGGGACACGCGAAAACGCCCGACTCAAAATCCGACGACACGTTCGAGCTTGCGGGCGGGCCGATGATCGGCGTCGCGCCGAGCCTTAAAAAAAGCATGTCGGACGAGCTTCGCGCGCTTGCCGAAACGCTTGGCATCGAGCATCAGATCGAGGTGATGGGCGGCTCGTCGGGCACGAACGCCTGGAGCATCGCCATCGCGGGGCGCGGCATACCGTGCGCTTTGATATCAATACCGCTTCGGTATATGCACACGGGCGCGGAAGCGGCCGCCGTTTCTGATATAACGGCCGTGGGCGAGCTTCTTTCAGAGTACGTTATGTCAAAGGATAAGGAGGGATCATGACCGTGGAGCTTATAGAAACGCTGTGCCGCATCCCAGGGGTCACGGGAGACGAGGCGGCCGTTGCGGCTGAGATTGAGTGCCGCATGAGTACTGCGGGATGCGAGACCTCATATGATAAAATGGGCAATCTCATCGTAAAAAAGAAGGGAAAAATGCGCCCGAAAACGCCCGTGACGCTGTACGCGCACATGGACGAGGTAGGGCTTATCATATCGAAGATAGATAAGGACGGCTTTCTTCGCTTCAAGACCGTCGGGGGCATAGACCCGCGCGTGCTTTTATCAAAGACCGTGTTCGTAGGCGAAAAGCGCGTGCGCGGCGTTATCGGCGTAAAGGCCGTGCACCTTCAGACGAAGGAGGCGCGCGAAAAGGCGCCCGAGACGGATAAAATGTATATCGACATAGGCGCGCGCGACGAAGAGGACGCAAAAAACCACGTAAGATTGGGCGACTTTGCGTCCTTCGACGACGACATTGTATATTTCGGGCAGCGGCGCGTATGCGCGAAGGCGCTTGACGACCGCGCGGGCTGCGCCGCGATAATCGAGACGCTCTCGGGAGAGCTTTTATACGACGCGAAGGCCGTATTCACCGTGGGCGAGGAGATAGGCACGCGCGGCGCGCGCGTCGGCGCGGCAGAAGCCGACGGCGGCGTGGCTGTGATAATAGAGACGACGACGTGCGCCGATTTCGACGGCGTGCCGGAGAATAAAAAGGTCACGCGGCTGGGTGAGGGCCCCGCGATATCGTTTATCGACAACTCAACGTTCTACGACCCGGCTCTCGTAAGATTCGCGCTCTCGTGCGCGACGGAGAACGATATTACGCATCAGGTGAAAAAGAGCGGCGCGGGCGGCAACGACGCGGGCGCGGTGTCGCAGGGCTTCGGCGGGCACAAGGTCTTAAGCGTGTCCATGCCGTGCCGGTATCTTCATTCGCCGTCGAGCGTTATATCGCTTGACGATTACGACAATACGAAGCGGCTCATCGCCGCGCTCATAATTAAATTGGGGGAACAGGGCTATGAATATTGATACTTCGCTTTTATTAAAACTTTGCTCTGCCTTCGGCCCGTCGGGACATGAGGGCGGAATATCGGAGCTTATAGCGTCCGAGCTTCGCGGCCTTGCCGACGAGATTTATACGGACGCGCTCGGCAATCTCGTTGCAAGAAGGAAGGGCGCGGGAAAGCGCGTCATGCTGGCCGCTCATATGGACTCCGTGGGGCTTATCGTAACGAATATTACCGAGGACGGCTTTTTATACTGCGCGCCGGTTGGCGGCGTGTCGCCGTTTTACGCGCTTTCGGGATACGTCCGCTTCGAGTCGGGCGTGCGCGGCGTTATAATGTGCGGCACAAAGACGAAGCGCGCGGAGCTGAAGCTTTCCGACATGTTCATAGACGTAGGCGCGCGCGACGAAAAGGAAGCGGCAGCTTTGGTAAACGTGGGCGACGCCTGCATTATAGAGCACGAGGGCTTTATACAGAACGGGCGCGTTTTTTCGAATTTTTTAGATGACCGCATCGGCTGCTTCGTGCTCATAGAGGCGTTCAAACGCCTTAAAGAGACCGAAAACGACGTATATTTCGTATTCACCGTTCAGGAGGAGCTGGGGCTTCGCGGCGCGCGTGCCGTTTCGTATGCGATAGCGCCCGACCTTGCGCTGAGCGTGGACGTTATGACGGCGCCCGATACGCCCGATTCGTCGGGGCACGGCCTTGTAATAGGCGGCGGCGTCGGAATAAAGGTAAAGGACGGCTCCGTCATCACTCACAGAGAGGTGCGCATGAAACTTACCGACATAGCGCGCGAGTGCGGCATAAAGCATCAGCTGGAGGTGGCGCCCTCGGGCGGCACGGACGCGGGCGCGATCCATGTAAGCCGCGCCGGAGTTAAAACGGGCGGCCTTTCCGTACCGTCGCGCTACACGCATTCGGCGGGCGAGTGCATAGACCTTGCGGACGCCGAGGCGGCGATAAGCCTTCTTTCCGAGTTTGCGGCAAGACAGTAAAAAATACAATAAAAATTCCGCGGCGGCGGGATTTTTATTTAAGGAGACCTTACATGTTTGAAATAGACGAAAAAGTAAAAAAGCTCTGCCGCGAAGCCGAGGAGAGCCTAAGTGAGCAGTTTTCGCGCATAGACGCGATTTGTAAATACAACACCGAAAAGGTGCATCACGCCTTTTATAAGAACCGCGTGAGCGAAACGCATTTCATCGGCACGACGGGATACGGATACTCGGACCGCGGCCGCGACGACCTTGACCGCGTTTACGCCGACGCCTTCGAATGTGAGGACGCGCTCGTGCGCCATTCGATAGTTTCGGGCACGCACGCGCTCGACGTTGCGCTTTTCGGCCTTCTTCGGCCCGGGAAAACGCTCCTTTCGATAACGGGAAAGCCCTACGACACGCTCGACGAGATAATAGGCATTGCGGGGAAAAAGGGGCAGGGCTCGCTTATAGACTTCGGCGTAAATTACAGGCAGGTGGAGCTTAAAGACGGCCGCATAGACACAGACGCGGCCATAGCCGCGATGGACGACTCCGTGAGCGTCGTATTCGTGCAGCGCTCGAAGGGCTACGCCTCCGACCGCCGGACGCTTACGTCTTGGGAAATAGGCGAAGCGGCGCGAAAAATAAAGGAAAAATACCCGAACGCGGCCGTTTTAGTCGACAACTGCTACGGCGAATTCGTCGAGGAGCACGAGCCCGTTTATTACGGCGCGGACGTTATCGTAGGCTCGCTTATAAAGAACCCCGGCGGAAGCCTTGCGAAGGGCGGCGGATATATGGCGGGACGCGCCGATCTTATCGAGCTTATCTCGTACAGACTCACGTCGCCCGGAATCGGGCGCGAGGTGGGCGCGTCGATGGGTCAGAATCTCGATATGTACCGCGGCTTTTACATGGCGCCGCACATAACGGCGCAGGCGCTTAAAACGAGCGTATTCTGCGCCGAGGTTTACAGGCGGCTCGGCTTTTCGGTAAGTCCCGCGCCCGACGAAATAAGAAGCGACATAATCCTTGCGATAACGCTGGGAAGCGCCGAGCTTCTCTGCGCGTTCTGTCAGGGGATACAGATGGGCGCGCCCGTCGATTCGTTCGTAAGGCCCGAGCCGTGGGATATGCCCGGTTATCAGGATAAGGTCATAATGGCGGCCGGCGCGTTCATACAGGGCGCGTCCATTGAGCTTTCCGCAGAC
This sequence comes from Clostridia bacterium, assembly GCA_017513095.1. Lineage (GTDB taxonomy): Bacteria > Bacillota > Clostridia > Oscillospirales > RGIG577 > RGIG577. The sequence goes on from JAFWDJ010000022.1 coordinate 53,107, forward strand.
GGCCCGATGAGGGAGCCGTTTATAGCGTACGTTCAGGGCGGCATAACGTGGGAGAGCGGGTATCTCGGCGTCATGCTTTCGGTCGAGAAGCTTTACTCCGAGGGACTTATAAAAATTTAACGCGCGAAAAAAGTGTTTTTTGAGTGAAGCGGAGTATTAAATATATAGACGGGTATTTTTTAAGAGAATTTTTGATTTGAATTTATTTTATGGACGAAAAAAATACGCACGAACGCGAAAAAGCCGTATTGGTCGGCGTTGAATTTACGACGGCGGGATTTAAGGGCAGCAGCCCCGAGAGCTTAACGGAGCTTTCGAGGCTTCTTGATACGGCGGGCGGAGAGACGGTGTTCACCGTTTTTCAGAAGCGTCCCGCACCCGACCCCGCAACCTTCGTGGGCGAAGGAAAGACCGAGGAGATAAAGCGCGCCGCGGAAGAGCTCGACGCTTCGCTCGTCGTTTTCGACGCGGAGCTTAAGCCCACGCATATTAAGAACCTTTCGGATGAGCTCGGACGCATGGTTATAGACAAAAGCACGCTCATACTCGACATATTCGCGCTTCACGCGACGACGCGCGAGGGAAAGATAGGCGTTGAGCTTGCGCAGCTTAAATATCAGCTGCCGAGGCTTCTCGGCATGGGACGCGACCTTTCGCGCCTCGGCGGCGGCATAGGCACGCGCGGCCCCGGCGAAACGAAGCTTGAGACGGACCGGCGCCATATCCGCGCGCGCATAGAGATGCTCGAACGCGAGCTTTCTGACATCGAGCGCACGCGCGCCGTACAAAGAAAGGCGCGCGCGAAGAGCACGACGCCGAAAATCGCCATAATAGGCTACACGAACGCCGGCAAATCGACGCTTTTAAACTACCTAACTGACGCGGGCGTGCTTGCGGAGGACAAGCTCTTCGCAACGCTTTCCACAACGACGAGGCGCTTAAAAATTTCCGACACGTGCGAGGCGCTCGTCTCCGACACGGTAGGCTTTATAAACGACCTGCCGCGCCACCTTTTCGAGGCGTTCGCCTCGACGTTCGACGAGCTTCGTCACGCCGATCTTTTCTGGCACATAGTCGACGTGTCCGACGAGAACCACAAAGACCAGATGAAGGCCGTGCATGAGCTTATCGCGCGCATGGACGCGGAGGCGACGGATATTATAACCGTTTACAATAAGTGCGACCGAAATCCCTGCGAACGGCTCGATTTTTCGGGCGACGCCGTATATATTTCGGCACTTACGGGCGAGGGCGTGCCGGCGCTTTTGGGGCTTACAGAAAAGAAGCTTCAAAGCCGAAAAAAAGAAGTAAGCCTTCTTATTCCGTACGACAGGGGCGGCCTTTTAAATCTGCTGCACGAAAAGTCGAGGATTAAATCCCTGGAATACCGGGACACGGGCGCTGCGGTAACGGCGATAGTCGACGCCGAGACATACGGTAAGGTAAGGGACTGCGAGGTATCTTACGATGGAGTATAAAACGGTAAAAAGCGAGGCTACGGGCGAATTCATAGAAAAGCGTTCGCGCTTTTTATGCCACGTAAAGCCCGTCTCAACGTCCGAGGAGGCCGTCGCGTTCATAAACGAAAAAAAGTCGAAATACTGGGACGCGACGCATAACGTCTATGCGTATATACTGCGCGAGGGCGGCATAATGCGCTACTCCGACGACGGCGAGCCGCAGGGCACTGCGGGACAGCCCGCGCTTGAGGTCTTGCGCCGCGAGGAGCTTTACGACCTCGTCGTAGTCATAACGCGCTATTTCGGCGGCATAATGCTCGGCGCGGGCGGCCTTGTGCGCGCTTACGCGAGAGGCGCAAAGGAGGCCGTTGCGGCCGGAGGCATTGCCCTTATGTGCCTCTGCGACGAATGCGAGCTTACCGTGGGGTACGCGCAGTACGAGCAGACGAAGAACCTTCTTTCGGACATGGGCGCCGTCGTTACGGATACGGGATACGCGGACAACGTAAAGATTTCGTTTTATATAAAGAAAAGCGACACAGAAAAATTTGCGGCCGCTCTTACCGAGCAAACGAACGGTACGGCCGCCCCAAAGGTTTTGGGGGAAAGATTTATGCCTATCTGAGGAGGCGCCTCTATGACGATAAAGGACAGGATAGAGCTTACGGAGGAGCAAATTCTTTCGCCGTACGCGGCGAAGAGCAAAAGCGCGACGCGAAGCGCGCCCGACACGCCAAACGATATGCGCGGCGAGTTTCAGCGCGACCGCGACAGGATAATACACTCAAAGGCATTCAGACGCCTTATGCATAAAACGCAGGTCTTCATCTCGCCGCAGGCTGACCATTACCGCACGCGGCTTACGCATACGTTCGAGGTAATGCAGATAGCGCGCTCGATAGCGCGGGCGCTTATGTTAAACGAGGACCTGACCGAGGCGATATCGCTCGGCCATGATCTCGGCCACACGCCGTTCGGCCATGCGGGGGAGCGCGCGCTGTCGGAGCTTTTTCGTGACGAGGGACGCTTCGACCACGCCGACCAGAGCGTGCGAGTCGTGCGCATCCTTGAAAAGGACGGGCGCGGGCTCAATCTTACGGAGGAGGTCTGCGACGGGATACAGAATCATTCGACGGGACGGCGGGCCAAAACGCTCGAGGGACGCATTGTAAATCTTGCGGACAAGATAGCCTATATAAATCACGACATAGACGACGCGATAAGCGCGGGCGTGCTGTCCGCCGACGCGCTGCCCGGGGAGCTCACTGCGGTATTCGGCAATACGGGGCGCGCGCGCATCGACACGATGATACGCTCGGTCGTGGACCACAGCACGGGCCGTGACGACGTACAGATGGAGCCGTCGGCGCTTCACGCCATGTATGAATTAAGACGGTTCCTCTTTGAAAACGTATACAACAACCCGAAGGTGCGCGGCGAGGAGCCGAAGGTCCATTCGCTCATCATACAGCTTTTCGAGTATTTCACGTCGCATCCCGAAAGGCTTCCCAAGGATTACACCTTCGTTATCGAGCGCGACGGCGTGCGCACGGCCGTGCGCGACTATATCGCCGGCATGACCGACAGATACGCGCTTGAGATGTATAAATCGCTGTTTTTGCCGAAGTCGTTTACCATGAAGGGAAACGAATAAAAAAAGAAAAATAAAGGCGGGAGGTGAACGGCGTGGATACGATTGGACGCGAGACCCTGGCCGACATACGCGCGGCCTGCGATATCGCGGATATAGTTTCGCAGTATGTGACGCTTACGAAAAGCGGCAGCGGATATTTAAAGGGGCTTTGCCCTTTTCATTCCGAGAAAACGCCGTCGTTTACCGTAACGCCCGCGAAGGGCATATACAAATGCTTCGGCTGCGGCGAAAGCGGCGACGTTATAACGTTTATAATGAAAATAGAGGGCCTTGAATTTGTCGAGGCCGTGAAATTTTTGGCGCAGAAGGCCAATATTGAAATAAAAGTGAGCGGCGAGGACGAGGCGCGCATGAAACGACGGCGCACCCTTTACGATATTAACCGCGACGCGGCGAGATATTACTACTCGGTACTGACGCGCGACGACAAAAACGACGGTATCGCGTACCTGAGACGCCGCGGGCTTGGCGACAAGCTCATCCGCACCTACGGCCTCGGGTTTGCCCAAAACGCGTGGGACGGACTTACGAAGCACCTTTTGGGGCTCGGATACGCGCCCGATATGCTTACGGAGCTCGGCCTTGCGGTCAAAAACAAGTCGGGCGGACTTTACGACCGTTTCCGAAACCGCGTGATGTTTCCGATAATCGACATATCGGGCAACGTGATAGGCTTCGGCGGGCGCACGGTGTCCGGCGAGGGCGCGAAATACTTGAATTCGCCGGAAAGCCCGATATTTAAAAAGAGCGAGAACCTGTTCTCCTTAAATTTCGCCAAGGCCCAAAAGAGCGACACGCTCATATTGGCGGAGGGGTACATGGACGTTATATCGCTTTACGGCGCGGGCTTTAAGAATGCCGCGGCGTCGCTCGGAACGTCCCTTACGGCGCAGCAGGCGCGTCTTGCGGCGCGGTACTTTAAAAAGATAGCCATCGCCTACGATTCCGACAGCGCGGGACGCGCGGCCTCAGTAAAGGCGCTGAACCTTTTTTCCGATTTGAGCGTCGAGGTAAAGGTACTCGACTTAGGCGACAAGAAGGACCCCGACGAATTTATCCGCGCGTACGGCGCGGGCGCGTTCTCAAAGCTTTTCGACTCGTCAAAGGGGTACATAGATTACGCGCTTTACGAGCTTGCCCAAAAGAACGACATAAGAGAGCCGCAGGGCAAGGTGGGCTTTCTTCGCGGCGCGGCGCGCATACTTGCCGAGGTGCAAAGCTCGCTCGAACGCGACGTGTACACGGCGAAGATCGCGAACGAGTACGAGGTTTCGCGCGAGGCGCTCGAGGGCGAAATCCGGCGCATTGCCAAACTGAACAGGCGGCAGGCCGAAACGAAGCGAAAGCGCGAGCTTATATCGCCGGGGCCGAAAAAAACGGCTCCGCCGACGCCCGAACAGCTTATCCTTTCGATACTCTACGACGAGCCGACGCTCTGCGGCGAGATCGAGGGAAGGCTTTCGCCCGGGGACTTAAAAAGCGAGACGGACGCAAAGATACTTAAATATATCATTAAGGCTTACGAAGGCGGCCGCCTTCCCGATATATCGGAGGCGCACGGCGAGCTTTCGGCGGATGAGGTGTCATACCTCGCCTCGATTGTCGGGAACAGCTTTTCCGACAGAAAGGGAACGCTTTTCGACCTTGTATCAAAGCTTGAGGAGGAGCGCCTAAAGGCGCAGAGCGCCGAAGGCGGCGGAAGCGAGGCCGAATGGGTTAAGCATCTTAAAAAGAAAAAAGCAGGCAACTCTGAAAAGAAGGATGGAGATAAATATGGCAGAAGATAAGACCAATATTTTAAAGGACCTGATGGAAACGGCGAAAAAGCGCGGCAGCATGTCCAATAAAGAGATACTCGACATGCTGGAGGACGTCGATATCGACGTCGAGGTCATGGAAAAGCTCTACGAGACTTTTGAAAGTCTCGGCATAGAGATAATACCCGACGTTGAGGAGATATCGCCGGAGGATCTGGCGATACCCGACCTGCAGAGCGATTCGTCGCAGGCCTCGGGCGACGCATTGGCGATAGACGACCCCGTCAGGATGTACTTAAAGGAGATAGGCAAGGTAAACCTTTTGTCGGGCGATGAGGAGATAGAGCTTGCAAAGCGCATGGCCGAGGGCGACGAGGAGGCCAAAAAGAGGCTGGCTGAGGCGAATCTCAGGCTCGTCGTAAGCATCGCGAAGCGCTACGTCGGCCGCGGAATGCTCTTTTTGGACCTTATCCAGGAGGGCAACATGGGCCTTATAAAGGCCGTGGAGAAATTCGACTATACGCGCGGCTATAAGTTCTCCACGTACGCGACGTGGTGGATACGCCAGGCGATAACGCGCGCTATTGCCGACCAGGCGCGCACGATACGCATACCCGTGCACATGGTCGAAACGATAAACAAGATAATAAGAGTATCGCGTCAGCTTCTTCAGGAGCTCGGTCACGACCCGCAGCCGGAGGAGATAGCAAAAGAGATGAACATGCCGGTCGAGAAGGTGCGCGAGATAATGAAGATAGCCCAGGAGCCGGTGTCGCTTGAGACGCCGATAGGCGAGGAGGAGGACAGCCATCTCGGTGACTTTATACAGGACAACGACTCGCCCGAGCCCGCGATAGCCGCGGCGGAAACGCTTTTAAAGGAGCAGCTTGCCGAGGTATTAAAGACGCTTACCGAGCGTGAGGCCACCGTGCTTCAGCGCAGATTCGGCCTTATCGACGGCCGCGCGCGCACGCTCGAGGAGGTAGGAAAGGAATTTAACGTAACGCGCGAGCGCATACGCCAGATAGAGGCAAAGGCTTTAAGAAAGCTTCGTCATCCCAGCCGCTCCAAACGGCTCAAGGACTTTTTGGATTAGAATGTGATTTTCGGAGGAAAGCATGGCTGACGATAAGAATATAATCCTAAGCAGAATAATGTCCCTTGTCAAAGAAAAGGGCAGCATAACGAATAAGGATATGCTCGACATTCTTGACGAGGTCGATATAGACGTTGACGCCGTCGAAAAGCTCTACGATACGCTCGAGAGCATGGGCATAAAGATAACGGGCGATTTCGACGAGCCTTTTGATTTGGGCGAGGACGATTTTTCCGAGGAAGGCGGGGAGGGCGAGGAAGGCGGAGAGCCTTCGCCCCGCGCGGGCGTATCCGACGCGGACCGCCTCGTATACGATCCCGTGAAAATGTATCTTCGCGAGATAGGCAGCATACCGCTTCTGTCGGCGACGGACGAAACGACGCTCGCCGAGCGCATGGCACAGGGCGACGCGGAGGCGCGAAACGAGCTCATAGAGGCAAACTTAAGGCTTGTCGTAAGCATTGCAAAGCGCTACGTCGGCCGCGGAATGCCGTTTTTGGACCTCATACAGGAGGGCAACATAGGCCTTATGAAGGCCGTTGAAAAATTCGATTATACGCGCGGCTACAAATTCTCCACGTACGCGACGTGGTGGATACGCCAGTCGGTCTCGCGCGCGATAGCCGATCAGGCGCGCACGATACGCATACCCGTACATATGGTGGAGTCGATAAACAAGATAAACCGCGTTTCGCGCCGCCTTACTCAGGAGCTTGGACACGAGCCCACGCCCGAGGAGATAGCGCACGAGCTTTCGATGAGCCCCGAAAGAGTGAGCGACATTATGAAGCTTGCGCAGGAGCCTGTGTCTTTGGATATGCCGATAGGCGAGGAGGACGACGGTACCTTGGGCGACTTTATAAAGGATTCCGATTCGCCCGACCCCGAGTATCTCGCCGCGCTTCAGATGCTCAAGGCTCAGATAGAGGACGTGCTTACGAAGCTTACGCCCAGGGAGGCGGAGGTAATACGCATGAGATTCGGGCTTATGCCCGACGGACGCATACGCACGCTTGAGGAAACGGGAATATACTTCAACGTGACGCGTGAGCGCGTGCGCCAGATTGAGGCAAAGGCATTAAGAAAGCTTCGCCATCCGAGCCGTTCAAAGCAGCTTCGCGACTTTTACGTCTATCAAAAGGGCTTTTAGTTGATATTGGGGTATTGCAAACCACGGCGGTATAGGATATAATAATCTAAGTTGTGGCTTTAAGTATGGCTGCGCTAACCGGGGAGGCAGCGGCCCCCTGTCGCCTGCAATCCGCTATAGCAGGGGTGAATCCCCGTTTGAGGGGCGCGTCGGTGTGGCCGGTCTTTTGTAAGTGGTTATGACGAATTGGTCTTGTGCAACAGAAACCTGTGAACCTTGTCAGGCGGGGGACCGAGCAGCAATAAGCAGTGATTTTTGTGTGCCGCAAGGCAGCCTGTTCCGAGCTAACTGCAAAATCAACGCATGTCGTCGCCGTTTCGAGAACGGGTGCGCAGTCTTACTTAGAGCCGCAGCTTTTTTATTGGAGAAAGGATACAAAAAATGTATCAGGCATTATACCGCAGATACCGTCCCAAGGTATTTGCGGACGTGGTAGGTCAGGATCATATAACGACTACGCTGAAAAACGAAATAAAAGAGGGGCGCATAGCCCACGCGTATCTCTTTACGGGCACGCGCGGCACGGGAAAAACGACGTGCGCTAAAATTTTCGCGAAGGCCGTAAACTGCCTTTCGCCCCGCGACGGGGAGCCGTGCGGCGAGTGCAGCGTCTGCCGCGCCATAGAAAACGAGAGCATACTCGACGTTATAGAGATGGACGCCGCCTCTAATTCGGGCGTCGACAACATACGCGACCTTATCGACGATATAAGCGTTTCGCCGATGACGGCGAAGTATAAGGTTTACATAATCGACGAAGTGCACGCGCTTTCGGCGAACGCGTTCAACGCGCTTTTAAAAACGCTCGAGGAGCCGCCCGCCCACGCCATATTCATATTGGCCACGACGGAGGTGCACAAGCTGTCGGCAACGATACTTTCGCGCTGCCAGCGATTCGATTTCAGGCGCGTGTCGGCTGATACGACAGCGGGCGTGCTTTCGCGCGCGCTTACGTCATCGGGCATACCGTTCGACGACGAAGCCGTGCTGGAGGTGGCGAGACTCGGAAACGGCTCCGTGCGCGACGCGCTGTCCGTGCTCGAACGCTGCATCTCCGCGAATGAGCGCCTGACGCGCGAACACGTTCTTTCGACGCTCGGAATGGCGAGCGACGAGATGCTTATGACCTTCATGGACTGCTTTTATAAGAAGGATCTAACGCGCGCCCTCTCGCTTTCTGAGGAGGCGTACAACGAGGGCAAGAATATAAGCGTCATCTGTGAGCGCCTTATCTGGATGTGCCGCTGCGTACTTGTGGCAAAGTCCGAAAAAGAGGGCGCGGCGCTTATAAAGAACACCGAAAGCAGCGCGGACGCGATAATCGCGTTTTCGAAGCGTGCCGTACTGACCGACGTGCTCCGGTGGGCGAAGGAGCTTTCGGAAACGCTCGACAGGCTGCCGAGAAGCATATCGGAGCGCATCGCGTTTGAAATGTGCCTGATACGCCTCTGCGAAAGGCGCTTATCCGGGGACGAGGAAACGCTCGGTGAGCGAGTGGCAAGACTCGAGGACATGATAGCCTCGGGCAGCATTGCGTTTGCCGCCGACGATACGCCGAAGGCGGAAACACCCGCGTCGAAGGCGGATAAACCAGCACAGAAGGCGGAAACACCCGCACCGAAGGCGGAAACACCCGCGTCGAAGGCGGAAAGACCCGCGCCGAAGGCGGAAACACCCGCGCCGGAGGCGGATAAATCAGCGCCGAAGGCTGACCCCCCCGCGCCGAAGGCGGAAACTCCTGCGCCGGAGCCCGAAAAAGAGGCGCCGGAGCCCGAAAAAGAGGCGCAGGCCGACGTTCAGCCGGCCGAGGAGCCCGACCCCGACGAAAAGCCCGCCGACGATACGGCGGAGGACGGCCTTCCCTTCGGAAGGTACGCAAAAACGATAGCCGAGGTCATGAAAAAAGACCCGATGACGGGCAGCATGCTTAAAAACACGGCCGCGTATGCGTATAAGACGCATATAGAGATAGTCTGCCCCAACGGCTTTACGAGGGACATGGTAAACGACGCAAAGAAGCTCATTGAGAGCGTCATATCGGCGCAGCTCGGCAAAAAGATGAAGATGGAGGCCGTGACGGGGGAAATAAAGCCCCGCGCCCGCGCAAAAAAGACGCCGGAGCCCGACCCGCTCGATTTAATAATTGAGTACGACGAGGAAAGAAACGTAAGCTTAGACGATTTAAAATAATAAATTATTATCATAAAAGGAGAGAACAACATGGCAAAAATGCCCAGAGGAGCAATGCCCAGAGGCGGTATGCCCAACATGAACAATATGATAAAGCAGGCGCAGAAGATGCAGGCCGAGATGCAGAAGATCCAGGAAGAGTTCGACACGAAGGAGTTTGAAGTATCTTCGGGCGGCGGCGCCGTAAACGTAAAGATAAACGGAAAGCTTGAAATACTTGCGCTCGACATAAAGCCCGACGTAGTTGATCCCGAGGATATCGACATGCTTTCGGACCTTATCACCGCCGCAGTGAACGAGGCGATAAGAAAGGCTAACGGCGAAAGAGAAGCGGCCCTCGGAAAGATAACGGGCGGCATGGGCATGGGCGGCCTTATTTAAGATATGAGCTATTACATCGCGCCCGTCGCAAGGCTCATCGAGCAGTTTGAGCGGCTGCCCGGCATAGGACACAAGAACGCGCAGAGGCTTGCTTTTCATGTGCTGCGCATGGAGGAAAGCGAGGCCGAGGCTTTCGCCGCGGCCATAATCGACGCGCGCAAAAACGTGACCTACTGCCGCATTTGCCAGAATATTTCGCAAAATGAGGTGTGCAAGCTCTGCGCCGACTCCGCGCGCGACAAAAAGACGATATGCGTAGTCGAGCAGCCAAAGGACGTGGCCGCGATAGAGCGCACGCACCGCTACCGCGGCAGCTATCACGTGCTGCACGGCGTAATATCGCCCATAGACAACATAGGCCCGAACGACATTCGCGCGCGCGAGCTTTTAATGAGGCTCGGCGAGGAGGACGTATCCGAGGTCATTATGGCGACGAACCCCACGGTGGAGGGCGACGCCACGGCGATGTATCTGTCGCGCCTTATAAAGCAGCTCGGCGTGAAGGTCACGCGCATAGCCTACGGCATACCAGTGGGCGGCGACCTTGAATATGCCGACGATATAACGCTGATGCGCGCGCTCGAGGGACGAAGAGAAATATAGTGCTTCAGGCCGTCAAAAAAGGGCCAGACCGCCGAAAAAAGAGAATATTAAGTGCGAAATACCTTGTGCAGATGTTTTTCGCGGCAAGATTTTCTGCTCGCCGCTTCAAAGAAGCTTTTGCGCCGTAACCTTGCGGTTACGGCGTTTTCGGCTATATGCCGATTGCCTTCTCTACCGTATAACATACGCCGACGCTCGGCAATCGACAATTCTGACCTCTTTTTTGCCGCCCCGTCGGAGTTTGTTTAGAAAAAAGGAGGAGCATTCATGCCCTTACTGTTTGTACGCAACGACATAACGAAAATGAAATGCGACGCCATTGTAAACGCCGTTGACAACGATATGCACCCGGGCGGCGGCACGGACGCCGCGATACATAAGGCGGCGGGCCCCGGATTATTGGAGGAATGCATGAGTCTCGGCGGATGCCCCTCGGGCATGGCGAAGATAACGGGCGCCTACGACCTTAAATGCAAGTATGTCATACATACGGCGGGACCGCGCTGGCGCGGCGGAAGCGCGGGCGAGGAGGAGACGCTTGTTTCGTGCTGCCGCAATTCCCTGCGGCTCGCGAGTGAGAACGGCTGTATGTCCGTCGCCTTCCCGCTCATATCGACGGGAACGTTCGGCTATCCGAAGGATTTGGCGCTTAAAACGATGCAAAACGCGATCGCAGACTTCCTTACGGAAAACGACATGACCGTATACATCGTCGTTTACGATAAAGAGGGCTTTCTTGCAAGCAAAAAGCTTTCGGGCGAGATACGGGAGTACATAGACGAGAACTACGTTGAAAAGCATTTGGAGAAGCGCTCATATCATCAGCGCCGCAATCCTTTCGGGGCCCTTCCGGGGTTTTTCTCCTCGAAGTCAAGGGAGACTTTCGAGGCGGAGGACGCCGCGTTCTCCGTGGCGGGCAGCCTTGACGATATCGTGGACGAGCTCGACGAGAGCTTTTCGCAGATGCTGCTTCGCAAGATAACCGAGAAGGGCATGACGGACCCCGAATGCTACAAGCGCGCGAACGTCGACAGAAAGCTCTTCTCGAAGATAAGAAACGACGTAAATTACAGGCCGAAGAAAACTACGGCAGTCGCGTTCGCCGTCGCGCTCAGGCTTTCTCTTGACGAGACGCGCGAGCTTCTTATGAAGGCGGGCTTCGCGCTTTCGCACAGCAGCAAATTCGACGTGATCGTGGAATACTTCATAAGCCGCGGCATTTACGATATCTTTACGATAAACGAGGCGCTTTTCGAGTACGATCAGGCGCTTTTAGGCGCGTGAATTTGTCGCATGGCAGGCGACCTTTGATATTATTTTAAAAGCTATAATGTGACTGCAAGGTAAAAAAACGCAGTCACATTATTATTTTGGGAGGTAATATCAATGAAAAACAATCTTACAGAACTCGTATTCATTCTTGACCGCAGCGGCTCCATGGCGGGGCTTGAGGACGACACGATAGGGGGATTTAATTCGCTTATCGAGAAGCAGAAGAGAGAGACCGGCGAATGCTACGTTTCCACGGTGCTCTTCTCGAACAGAAGCAAGGTCATCCACGACCGCGTGAAGCTTGAAGAAGTAAAGCCGATGACGCGCGACGATTACGTTGCCGGCGGCTGCACCGCGCTTATCGACGCGATAGGCGGCGCAGTCACGCATATCGGCAACATCCATAAGTACGCGCGCCCCGAGGACGTGCCCGAGCGCACGGTGTTCGTGATAACGACCGACGGCATGGAGAACGCGAGCCGCATCTATTCGAGCGACGAGGTAAAGCTCATGATAGAGCGTCAGAAGGAGGGATACGGCTGGGAGTTTCTCTTCATCGGCGCGAATATCGACTCCGTTGAGACGGCGGGACGCTTCGGCATAGACGCAGACCGCGCCGTAAACTACCACGCCGACAGAAAGGGCACGTCCGTCGTGTTCGAGGCCGTAGCCGAGGCCGTAGGCGCCGCAAGACGCGAAGGCAGCGCAGGCGCAGATTGGAGAAAGAAGATAGACGCGGACTTTAAGGGAAGAAAGAAGAAGTAAATATTTCATTAAAAACGCGCGGACGCCCGTCCGCGCGTTTTTCGGTTATGCGGCTTCCGTACGGAAAAGCTTATGCTATTAAATATAATAGTACTTGAAAAATTATAATATGTATGATAAATTAAAAGTACAGATGCCGCGGTTAAGAATAATATATAATAAGGGGTGCATATAAATGTCAGGCTTATTCTCTGAGATCACTATCAACAAAACGAAGCTTAAAAACAGAATTGTATTTCCGGCAATGCTTGTATGCGACATCAACACTCCCGGGGGATTTGTAAACGAGTCCCACTTAAAGCATTATCAATGGCTCTGCGACAGAGGCGTTGCCATGATAGTGGCGGGCGCGTCGTACGTAAGCGAGAACGGCAAAATGACTCCTGTGTCCCAGCTTGGCGTGTCCTCCGACGAGCATATCCCCGGACTTTCCAAGATACCCGAGGTATGCCATAAGAATGGTGTTCCGGTGCTCATGCTCATAAACCATGCCGGAGTAAACGCACAGGGTACCAACGATCTTGTGGCCTCATCGGTAATCAAGGTCGAATCAAAAATTTTCGGCACGTCAATATCGAGAGAGATGACGAAGGAAGAGATAAAGAAGTATCAAAAGGATTATGTAGACGCTGCATTAAGATGCGAAAAGGCCGGTTTCGACGGCGTACAGGTGCAGTGTGCGCATAATTATCTTTTCGACACCTTCCTTTCTAGCGAAAAGAATAAGCGTACCGACGAATACGGCGGAAGCCGCGAGAACCGCGCAAGGATAGCCGTTGAAACGATAAAAGAGATAAAGAAGCGCGTTCGTCCCGATTTCATCGTGGCAGTAAGAATGCCCTACAATGCTCCGACGATAGAGGACGCGGTAGAGTTCGCAAAGCTGTTTGAGGCAGCGGGCGCAGATTATATTGAGGTATCGTGGGGAACGATGAGCTTCGTTGATATAACGCTCGGCGAGGGCCCCAAGGCTCCCGAAGGCTTCAAATTTGACAACATTCCTTACGGCGCATCGCAGATAAAGAAGGCCGTATCCATTCCCGTAGGCGGCGTATGGATGATGCGTTCGGAAAGCGCCCACGAAATGATAGAGAACGGTTACAGCGATACCGTTGACGTGCTTCGCGGCATACTTATAGACCCCGATTGGGTAGAGAAGGCAAAAGAGAAGAAGCCGTCCAATAAGTGCTTTAACTGCAAGCCCATCTGCCGCTGGTACATGGACAGAACGAAGTGCCCGCAGTGGAACAAGCTTCCCGAGGATGTTCGCCTGAATATTTAATTAAGATAAAGATTCCCATTATACTTTTTCTCTCAAAAGGAGCGAAGCGCCAAGGCTGTGCCAAAATGGCGCTTCGCTTTTTTAATTGACAACCCGGCACGGTGCGATATAGAATGAAAGGAGAAAAGCCGCAGGGACGCGGCGCGAAAAAAGGAGGCGGGACAATGTTTGAGGATATCATAAAAAACGTAAGGGCAAAAACGCCGCTCGTTCACTGCATCACGAATTACGTTACGGTAAACGACGTGGCGAACATACTTCTTGCCTGCGGCGGCTCTCCCATAATGGCGCAGGACGCACAGGAGACCGCACAGATAACGGCGCTTGCCGACGCGCTGTATTTAAACATCGGCACGCTCAGCGAGCAATCGGTTAAAAGTATGCTCATATCGGCGCGCGCGGCCGAAAAGAAGGGCATACCCGTCGTACTCGATCCGGTGGGCGCGGGCGCGTCGGAATTTAGGACACGCGCCGCGCAAAGCATACTCGACGCCGCGTCGATGGCGATTATACGCGGCAACGTCTCCGAAATAATGACGCTCGCGGGCGTTCGGGCCAACACGAAGGGCGTCGATGCGGGCGCGGACGATACGTCGCGCTTCTCGGTCGATTTTCTCATTGAAGCGGCAAAAAGCCTTTCGCGCACATCGGGCGCGGTCGTCGGCATTTCGGGAAAGACCGATATCGTGACCGACGGCAGGCAGGTCATTCTGATTAAGAACGGACACAGCGATATGACTAAGATTACGGGCACGGGATGTATGCTTACGGCAGTAGCCGCCGCATACGCCGGCGCGAACCCCGACAATCTTACGGAAGCCCTGGCGGCAGCGTTCTGCGCGGTGGGAATAGCGGGAGAGCGTGCGCGCGAGCGCATGACCCTCGAAGACGCCGGAAACGCTTCGCTGCGCACGTGGTTCATTGATAATATGTATAAAATTGGTTACTATGATTTGAGAGGCGGAGCAAAATATGAAATTTACTAAAACACCGGACGCATTAAGAAAGTCCATGCACCTTTACGCGATAACCGACCGCAAATTCCTGAAAGACGGGCAGACGCTTGCCGACCAGGTAAGAGAAGCCATTGAGGGCGGCGCGACCTTTATCCAGATAAGAGAGAAGAACATATCGTTTGACGAATACGTGCGCCTTTCAAAGGAGGTAAAGGCCGTCACCGACGAATACGGCGTGCCGTTCGTCGTAAACGACGACGTGGACGTGGCGCTTGCCTGCGGCGCGGACGGCGCGCACGTCGGTCAGGAGGACCTTGACAGCGGCGAGGCGCGTCGAAAGCTCGGTCCGAACGCAATATTGGGCGTGTCGGCCTCGAGTGTTGAGGAGCTTTTGGCGGCCGTAGAAAGCGGCGCGGATTATCTCGGCGTCGGCGCGATATTCCCCACGGGAACGAAGCTCGACGCGGACCCCGTGACGTACGATATGCTTAAAAAGATATGCGACGCGTCGACCGTGCCTATTGTGGCGATAGGCGGCATTTCGAAGGACAATATACTTAAATTAAAGGGAAGCGGCATTGACGGCGTGGCCATAGTTTCGGCCATCTTCGGCGCGGACGACATAAAGGCGAGCGCAGCCGAGCTTTCAAGGCTTGCGGATGAGGTAAAGGGGAAGTAAAGCTTATAAAAACCGCCCGAATCGTGCGTTCGGGCGGTTTTTTCTGCCCAAAACGCTTTACATGCGCGATTTTGAGTGATATAATCGACATATGACGGAAATAACATGAAGGGAGGCCGATAGTATGGCAAGGCCGCAAAGGTGCCGCAGGATATGCAGGGAGCCCGATTTCGACTCTTTTCTGCCCGACGGCAGGGACGGATGCGAGTCCGTCGTATTGTCGGTCGACGAATATGAAGTCATACGGCTCGTCGATTACGAAAAGTATACTCACGAGCAGTGCGCGGCGCGCATGGACATTTCCCGCACCACCGTGACCGAGATATACGAAAGCGCACGTTTCAAGCTTTCGGATACTATCGTAAACGGAAAGCGGCTCGTCATCGGCGGCGGCAATTACCGTCTGTGCGGCGGCGAGGACAATACGGCGTGCGGAAGCGTATGTCATGCGGCGCCGTCCCACGAGCAAAAAAATATATTAAAAAAGGGAGAGAATATAATGAGAGTAGCGGTAACTTACGAGAACGGACAGGTATTTCAGCATTACGGCCATACGAAACAGTTCAAGGTGTTTGACTTTTCGGACGGCGATATAGTATCGTCCGAGATTATCGACGCGACGGGAAGCGGACACGGCGCGCTGGCCGGATTTCTTTCGGCCAACAAGGTGGACGCGCTTATCTGCGGCGGCATAGGCGGCGGCGCAAAGACGGCGCTTACCGAGGCGGGCATTAAATTCTACGGCGGAGTAAAGGGCAGTGCGGACAAGGCGGCTTCGGACTTCTCGAAGGGCTCGCTTTTATACGACCCGTTCGCAAGCTGCAGCGACAGTCACGGCCATCATCACCACCATCACGACAAGGATCACGACTGCAATGATCACGCCTGCGGCGAGCACGGCTGTCATGACTGATAAAATTTAAAAGGAGATTTTAAAATGAGCGATAAATGCAATAACAACTGCGCGGAGTGCGGCGAGGACTGCGCGGAAAGAAGAGAAAAGCAGAGCTTTCTTGAAGCGCCCAACGCTTCCACTCACGTGGGCAAAATGATAGGCGTAGTAAGCGGCAAGGGCGGCGTGGGAAAATCACTCGTGACGTCGCTTTTGGCCTCCGCGATGAGAAAGCAGGGCTTTGAGACGGCCGTGCTCGACGCCGATATAACGGGCCCGTCGATACCGAAGATACTCGGCATAAAAAACAGGGCGTATTCCGACGGCGAGGGCATATATCCCGTTTCGAGCCAAAGCGAAATAAAGGTCATGTCTATAAATCTGCTGCTTGAAAGCGAGACCGATCCCGTCGTATGGCGCGGCCCGATAATCGCGGGCGCGGTAAAGCAGTTCTGGACCGATATCATATGGGGCGACGTCGATTATATGTTCGTCGATATGCCTCCCGGAACGGGCGACGTGCCGCTTACGGTATTCCAGTCGCTGCCCGTCGACGGCATAATCATCGTGGCGTCTCCGCAGCAGCTCGTTGAAATGATCGTGAGCAAGGCATTCAAAATGGCCGAGACGATGAACATCCCCGTGTTGGGACTCGTTGAGAATATGTCGTATTACGTGTGCCCTAACTGCGGCGAAAAGCATTACATTTTCGGCGACAGCAAGATAGAAGAGCTGGCCGAAAAGTTCGGCGTTGCGGCGACGGCAAGGATACCGATTGACGAAAAGCTTGCCGCGCTGTGCGACAGCGGCAATATTGAGTCGCTCGAGCAGAGCTGGACGGACGCGATAATAAGTGCCGTAAAGGAAGCGCCCGCAAGATTCTCGGGAACGGAGAGCGCGACGCTGTCATAACCCAAAAATAACTGCCGAAGGGATGTCCCTTCGGCAGTTCTCTATTCAAGTATCATATTTATATGCGGTATGCCGTCTATCGAATACTCGTCCGATATCTTAACAAAGCCGAGCCGTTCGTAGAACTCCCGTGTATACGTCTGCGCGGCAATTTTTATTTTATCTGCGCCGAATTCGCTCTTCGCAAGCCTTATGCCCTCGCGAACGAGCGCGCTGCCGGTGCCCGAGCGGCGCTTTTTCGCTATGACGCGCCCTATCGAGACCTCATCGAAGTTCACGCCCTTTTTAAGAATGCGAAGATAGGCCGCAAGCTCTCCGCCGTCCGTGTAAAAGACGTGAAGCGCGTCCCGGTCCTTTCCGTCCGTATCGAGATAGCGGCTCTGCTGCTCGACTACGAACACGGCGGAGCGAAGCCGCAGTATCTCGTAAAGCTCGCGCGGCGTAAGCTCGTCAAAATATTTAACGTGTAATTCCATAAAAATCCCACCGTTTTTCTTATCAGGTGTTCTTGTCCACCTTTTTCATTTTCTTTAAATTGCCGGACTTTTTGCGGCGTTCGCGCAGGTTATCCTCGACCTCGCGCACGTCTATATCGAGCTCGGCAAGCATAACGTTCAGGTGATACAGTAAATCCGCCGTTTCGTTTATGATCGGCTCCTTTTCGCCGTTCTTCGCGGCGATTATCGTTTCGGCGCATTCCTCGCCGACCTTTTTAAGTATCTTGTCGATGCCTTCCCTGAAAAGATAGGCCGTGTACGAGCCCTCTTCCTTTGATTCTCTGCGCGAGATGACAACGTCGTACATCTCGGCTAAAATGCTGTCGTTCATAGTTTTTTCCTCCGTCAGAATTTTTTAAGCGTTCTGTAAAAGCACGAGCGGTTCCCCGTATGGCACGCCGCGCCTATCTGCTCGACCGTGATAAGAAGCGTGTCGCAGTCACAGTCGTAGAATATTTCCGATACGTTCTGGATATGGCCGCTTGTAGCGCCCTTGTTCCAAAGCTCGCTGCGCGAACGCGACCAGAACCACGTCTGACCTGTAAGAAGGGTGCGCCGCAGCGATTCGCGGTTCATATACGCGAGCATGAGCGTCTTATTGGTTATCTTATCCGCGACAACGGCGGGGATAAGGTCGCTCTTTTCAAAGAACGGCTCAAGGTCGCAGGGAAACGGGGGCGCGCCGTTTAGCTTTACGTTTATCGCGTCGGTAAGCTTTAAGCTTCCCGAATATATAGCCTTTCCGGCTATAACGCCGTAAAGCCCCATTTGGGCCACGGTATTTATATCCTCTATGTCTCTTACGCCGCCGCTTGCAATGATATTGCACGACACCGCGTCGGACAGCGCCCAAAGCTGCGAGAAGTTGGGACGCATGAGCGTGCCGTCGCGGCCTATATCGGTAAAGACTATCGTTTTTACGCCGATGTCCTCCATTGCGCGGGCAAGCTCGATATAAGTGACGCGGCTGTCCGAAAGCCAGCCCTCGGTGCTCACATATCCGTCCTTTGCGTCAATGCCCACGGTTATTCTGTCGCCGTAAGACTTTACGGCCTCTTCGACGAGCGGCTTGTTTTTTAAAGCCACGCTGCCTAAGATCACGCGGCTTGCGCCCGCTTTAAGCACCGCCTCTATCGTAGCCATATCCCTTACGCCGCCGCCGAACTCGATCTCGAGCGGCGCGGCCGCCTTTATCTCTGCGAGTACGTCGAGGTTCTGCGGCTTTCCCGCCTTCGCGCCGTCGAGATCGACGACGTGAAGATGGCGCGCGCCGTCTGAGTAGAATTTTTTTGCAGTCTCGGCCGCGCTGTCGGCCACCGTGTGCGCCGTGTCGTAGCGCCCCTTGTAAAGGCGCACGGGCGTCTTGTTTATTAGGTCAATCGCGGGAAGTATTATCATGTTATTACTCCCCCTTAAAGCACGCCCTTGCTTGAAAGCGCGGCGCCGCCGTTTTTCTTTACGGCCTCGCGCAATGCGCGCGCGAGCGCCTTATAGAGCGCCTCCGTAGAGTGGTGCGCGTTGTCGCCGTATAAAAGCTTCGCGTGGAGCGTTATCCCTGCGTTTACGGCGAAGGCGCGGAAGAACTCGACGGTCATCTGCGTATCGTAGTCGCCGCACATGGGCGCCTTGAACTCGGCGTCGAACACAAGGAACGGACGGTTCGAGATGTCGAGCGAAACGAAGGCCAGCGCCTCGTCCATCGGCACGTACGCCGTGCCGAAGCGCGCGATGCCCGACTTGTCGCCGAGCGCCTCTCGAAAAGCCTTGCCTATAACGATGCCGCAGTCCTCTATCGTGTGGTGGCAGTCGACATTTAAGTCGCCATTGCACGAAAGCGTCATATCGAAGCCGCCGTGAACGCACATCGCCGTGAGCATGTGGTCGAAAAAGCCAACGCCCGTCTCTGCGGAGCATTTGCCGCCGCCGTAGATATCAAGCGACAGTGAAATATCGGTCTCTTTCGTTTTTCTTTTTATGTCCATGTTAAATCTCCTTTAACACCTTTATAAATGCCGCAAGGAATTCATCGTTCTCCTCGCGGGTGCCGGCCGTAACGCGAAGGTATTCGCTACTCAGGCATCTTATTGCGATGCTCTCTTTTTTGAGCGCCGTAAATACCTTTACGGCATTTTCGCCGCGCATGAGCGCGAAGTTTGATACTGTGGGTATAAGCTCAAAGCCGCCCGCGGCGCAAAGCCCCGCAAGCTTCGATTCGAGATACTTTCTTTCGTTTACGATCGTCTCGGTCGTGGATTTGAGCTTCTCCGGGTCGGAGAGCACAACGCACGCCGCCGCCTGCGTGAGCGAATTTACGTTAAACGGCGACTTTACCTTGCGGATGACCGAGGTAAGCTCCGCGTTCGTCACGGCAAAGCCGAGACGCGCCGCCGCGAAGCCCGCCGCCTTCGAGGCCGTGCGAAGCACGATGAGATTGTCAAAGCTCCGGGTGTCGCGCACGACGGAATCGCCGTAAAAGTCCATGTAAGCCTCGTCTATGATGCAGAGCGCCGAAACGCTTTTTACGAGCTTTAATATCTCGTCGCGGCTGTACGCCTGTCCCAGCGGATTGCAGGGGTTTGAGAACATCACGGCGCGCGGCTTCTTTTCGTTTATATCGGCGATGAGCGCGTCGCACGGTATCTTATACATGCGCTCGGCGCGGTCGAACGATACAATTTCAAGCTCTTTAAGCTGCGCGTAGAACTCGTACATCGAAAAATCGGGCGGAGTGATGTAAAGCCTGTCGCCGTGGGAGAAAAAGCCCTGTATTATCACGTTTATAAGCTCGTCCGAGCCGTTTCCGGGGGTGATAAGTTCGGGAGAAACGTCGATATACGCGGCGTATTTTTTTACCGCCTCCGTCGCGAGCGGGTCGGGATAGCGGTTAAAGCTTACCGCCGCGACTGCCTCGGATATTTTTCTTTTCGTCTCCGCGTCGGGCAGAAACGGACTTTCGTTCGCGTCGAGGCGTATTTTATATACGTCCGTATTCGGCACGTATTCCTTCATTGCCGCCATGCGCGGCGAGATGTATTTATTCAAAGACCTTTGTCCTCCTTCATTCTTATGGAAACGGAGCCCGCGTGGGCGTCGAAGCCCTCCGCCATGGCGAACGTTACCGTGTCGCGCGCGGCTTTTAAAAACGCCGCGTCGGAAAATTCGATATAATTTATCTTTTTTATAAAGCTGTCGACGTTTAAGCCCGAGAAAAAGCGCGCGCTGCCGCCCGTGGGCAGTACGTGGCTCGGTCCGGCGATGTAGTCGCCTATCGGCTCGGGCGTCATGGGGCCTAAGAACACCGCGCCCGCGTTTCTTATTCTGTCAAGGTATTTCGCGGCGTCCGAAAGCATGATTTCAAGATGCTCCGGCGCTATCTCGTTCGCAAGGTCTATGCAGTCGTCTATGCTTTCGCATACGACTATGCGCGAATAATCGGAAAGCGAACGCTCTATCGTTTCCCTTCGGCTAAGGCGCGCCGTCTGGGCTTTTAGCTCACGCTTTACCTTTTTTGCGAAATCCTCCGACAGGCACAAAAGTATGGCCGAGGCCATAACGTCGTGCTCCGCCTGCGAAAGCATATCCGCCGCGGCGTGCGCGGGATTCGCGCCGTCGTCGGCTATTACCATGACCTCCGACGGACCGGCTATCATATCAATGTCGACTACGCCGTATAAAAGGCGCTTGGCCGTTGCGACGTAGATGTTGCCGGGGCCCACTATCTTGTCGGCGCGCGGTATCGACTCTGTGCCGTACGCGGCCGCAGCCACGCCCTGCGCGCCGCCCGCCTTGTATATCTTTTTTACGCCGGCGATTTTCGCCGCCGCGAGGATATTCGGATTTAACGTGCCGTCCTTTCCGGGCGGCGTGATTATGAACACCTCGGATACGCCCGCAACGAGCGCGGGCACCGCGTTCATGAGCACCGACGAGGGATACGCCGCGCGTCCGCCGGGAACGTAGAGCGCCGCTCTTTTAAGCGGGATTATCCGCTGTCCCATGCGTGCGCCGTCCTTTTCGGACTCCCACGATGCGCGAAGCTGCTTTTTATGAAAGTCGTAAATGTTTCGCGCCGACTTTTCCATCGCGCGTATAAGCGCGGGATCGGCCGACTTATACGCCGCCTCGATCTCTTCCTCAGAGACCTCGAAATCGTCCACCGAAACGCCGTCGAACTTTTTTGTATAATGTCTTACGGCCTCGTCGCCGCCGTTTTTTACGTCCTCTGTTATCTTTGCGACCGCGGCCGTTATTTGTTCGTCGGCCTGTGCGTTTCGTCCGCGCACAAGCATTATTATCTCGTCTTCGTTCGAGCTGTCTATTATCCTTATCATAGGAAAGTTCTCCTTTTAAAGCGCGGTCTTGACAAGCGACGTAAGCTCCGTCACTTCGTCCTTTTTAAGCTTCATGCTTACGGTGTTCACGATAAGGCGCGCGGAAATGTCGTACATGCGCTCAAGCACGACAAGCCCGTTCTCCTTTAAGGTGGAGCCCGTTTCCACGATATCGACTATCGCGTCTGAAAGCTCCAAAAGGGGAGCAAGCTCAACGGAGCCTTCTATCTTTATTATATCGACGTCCAGGTTTCGCTCGTTGAAATAGCGCTTTGCCACGTTGGGATATTTCGACGCTATTTTTATCTGGCGGTAGTCGGAGTAAAGCTGGGTGTCAGGCAGGCCCGCAACGCAGAAGGAGCATACGCCCGTCTTAAAGTCGAGCACCTCGTAAAACGAGCCGCCGTTCTCCATTATCGTATCCTTGCCCACGATGCCCGCGTCGCATACGCCGTGCTCGACGTACGTGATGACGTCGGGAGCCTTCGCCAGCACGAATTCATAATCGCCCGCCTGTATGATGAGCTTTCGGCCTTTTTCGATAAGCGGGGTCATATCGAGCCCCGCGCGGGACAGAAGCTTTACTATATCCTTTTCAACGCGCCCCTTCGTAAGGGCGATACGCAGCTTACTCATCCTTGCCGCCTCCGAATTCATAGATTTCCGACTTGCCGTCGGATATAAACACCACGCGGGAAAACGCGCCGCTCTTTGCCTTATTTATAGCCTCGGAAAGTGAATCAAAAAGGCTCATTTCGGCGGGAACGCCCGCCTCGAAGAGAGAAGAGAGCTCCTCTTCGCCGCGCTTAAAATCCTCAGCCGCGTGACAGTGCACCAAAACGCGCCCCGCGCTCTTTTGGGGAGCGTTCTTCTTTAAGGCTATGGCTATGCTGTCAACGTCTATCGCAAATCCCGTGGAGGGAAGACCCGCGCCGAACGCCTCCGAAAGCGTATCGTATCGTCCGCCCGAGAGCACGACGTCGCCGAGCCCCTTTAGGTATCCTCTGAACACAAGACCCGTGTAGTAATCTATCGCGTGCACGAGACCCAAATCTATCGAAAGATATTTTTCATAGCCGAGCGAGCATAAAAGGTCGTATACCTCCTTTAAATGGAGGATTACAGCCTTCGCGTCGCTGTTGGGCGCGAGACTTAAGGCCTCGTCGAGCACTTCCTTGCCGCCGAAGAGCGTGGGCAGACTGCCCATCGCGCGCCTGTCGCCTATGGCGTGGCGCTCCACAAGGTCCGAAAGCTGGGCGAAATCCTTACGCTCAACGAGCGTGCGCGCGCGGTCGGAAAGCTCCTTTGAATCAAACGAGCATTCGGCGAGCGCCTTGAAGTATCCTATGTGGCCGAGCTCGATTTTAAAGCCGTCGAGCCCGAGCGCAAGAAAGCTTTCGATGGCCGTTACAATGACCTCAACGTCGGCGCGGAAGCCGCCCGCGCCCACTATCTCAACGCCGCACTGCGTTATCTCGTCGCGGCGCGCGTTTAGGGCCTTGTTTCGCCTGAATACCTGCTGGCAGTACCAAAGGCGGTACGGCATGAGCTGCGGATCGAGCTTGCCCGCGCATACGCGCAGTATAGGCGCGGTAACGTCGGGACGAAGAGACAGTATGCGTCCCTGCGCGTCGAACAGGTTGTACATCGACTCCTGCGGCAGCTGCGACGCGGAAAATACGTCGTAAAACTCGAGCGTCGGAGTTGTTATCTCGCAAAAACCGCGCCTTGTAAAGGCGGTCTTTAGCTGTTCTTCTATGTTTCGTTTCAATGACGCCTCGCCGGGAAGCATATCGAACATTCCCACGGGCGTTATCTTGTTGTTTCTCATAATGGCATTCCTTCCCTGCTTTATTACTTTACTATATTACAGTAATAAAACAACCGTGTCAAGACCCGAATTTATAAATATCGCCGTATTTATAAAAGGCTTTCCTTGACATCGGTCAAAGTCATTCATATACTTAATATATAATAATGTATAATTATGAATATTGCAAATCTTTTTATTGCAAAGCATATACTTGAAAGGGGGCAGCGCGTCAATGGTTTTAGCTATCGATATAGGCAATACGAATATTGTTATGGGCGCCATCTCCGAGGAAAACGGGCGGCGCAGGATTCATTTCACGTCGCGCATATCTACCGACAAAAGCAAGACCGCGGATCAGCACGCGGTTGAGGTAAAGGATATATTTCATATGTACGGGCTCGACGTTTCCGCGCTCGACGGCGCGATAATCGCGTCCGTTGTGCCGTCCCTGTCCTTTGTTTTCGCAAGCGCGATAGAGCGCGTTATAGGAATTAAGCCCATGATGGTGGAGCCGGGCATGAAAACGGGCCTCGATATAAAAATAGACAACCCCGCCCAGCTCGGAAGCGACATCGTTGTGTCGTGCGTCGCCGCGATAGAAAAATACCCAACGCCGATGTGCGTTATAGACCTGGGCACGGCCACTACGATGACGGTTGTGGACAACAAGAACGCGATACTCGGCTGCCTTATTATCCCCGGTATAAGGATATCGCTCGAGGCGCTTCGCACGAACACGTCGCAGCTTCAGGACATAAGCCTCGACGCGCCTAAGAACCTCATAGGAAAGAATACGACGGACAGCATGAAGTCGGGGCTTATCATCGGAAACGCGGTCATGTTCGACGGCGTGCTCGACCGCATAGAAAAACAGCTCGGGCGCGAGCTTACGGCCGTTGCGACGGGCGACCCGGCGCAGTTCGTCATCCCGCACTGCATGAGGGACATAAAGATAGACGATAATCTGATGATGGACGGGTTATATATACTATATAAGAAGAACGCCGACATAAAAGCAGGTAAGCACAAATAATAAAAAACGCCGGAAAATCCGGCGTTTTTAAGTCTGTCAAAAAAGGGCCAGACCGCCGAAAAGAGTACAATAATAAAGCGAAAGAAGTCAGAAAGCAATTTATAGGCATGAGTTTTTCATACTCACTGTTACAAATCGGCTTTTGCGCCGTAACCTTTGGTTTACGGCGTTTTCGGCTATGTGCCGATTGCCTCGCTACCGTATTTAATACGCCGACGCTCGGCAATCGACAATTCTGACCTCTTTTTTGACACCCTGTCGCCCCCTACGACGTATAATCCTCCGCGAAGCGGGCGGCCTCCTCCTTTGAGTAGAGCGCGACGCCCGAGGCGAACATCTCGCGGTCGGCGGGCGGCAGCGTTCTTACGTTCACGTCGAGCACGCGCGCCACCTCGCCCGTTTCGGGCCATATGAGGCAGAGCCTGCCGTCCCTTATAACGGCGGTCTGATAAGCCGCCGACGCGTCCGCGTCCGACGAGACCGAAACTACGCTCTCAGACGGCGCGCTTTCGTATACGCGGCGCGTATCGGGCGATGAGGGCGCGCCGCCTGATACGGGAAAGAGCGCCCAGATAAGCGAAAGGCATAAAACTGCGGGCAGGATGAGCATAAGCGGTCTGTTCATTGGCGGCACCTCGCGTTTCTATTTTATACGGATATTGTGACGCCGATTTGACAAAATTATTCCCGGGTAATATAATAAACTATAAATATATTTTTACCTAAAAGGGCGGCGGAACGAAACCGCCGCAGGGACAGTCTAATCAACGTCCGAAACGATATCTTTTTTTGCGTTTTTTAAAATGCGGAGGAAGCAAATGAAAAAATTTCTTAGATTTCTTATCAACGTGGCGATCGTGCTCATATTGGTTATAGTGATATGCGTGGTCGCTCTGTTTGTGTACGCAAACAATTTCAAGGACGACGCGTTTATCGACGACATCGACAATCTCACGATGAATCTTGCCACGGTAATATACGCCTACGACGACAATCTGGGGGATTACGTCGAGATAGAGCGTCTTCACAGCGGCGAGAACCGCATCTGGGTCGACTACGACGAGATACCGAAAGACCTTGTCGACGCTTTTGTCGCGATAGAGGACAAGCGCTTCTGGAAGCATCACGGCGTTGACTGGAAGCGCACGATAGGCGCCGTTGCGGGCTTTGTATCCGGCAACGACAATTACGGCGGCTCCACGATAACCCAGCAGTTCATAAAGAATATAACGGGCGACAACTCGCACAAGCCAAGCAGAAAGATACGCGAGATAGTGCGGGCGACGCAGCTTGAGAACAGGCTTGAAAAAGAACAGATAATGGAGCTGTATTTAAACACGCTCTACGTCGGACAGAATTATTACGGCGTTCAGGCCGCCTCACAGGGGTATTTCGGCAAGGACGTAAGTGAGCTTACGCTGGCCGAATGCGCCTCCATCGCGGGCATTACGAACAAGCCGACAAAGTACAATCCGTTCTTAAATTACGACAACAACGTCGAGCGCCAGAGAATAATTCTGGGCGAGATGTACGACCAGGGCATGATAACGAGGGAGGAGTACGACGCCGCGCTTGCCGAGCCGCTCGTTTTAAGCTCCGGCACGCAGGAGACGCAAGCCTCGAGCTATCAGTCGTACTACGTCGATCAGGTCATAGCCTCCGTGCTTGAGGACCTTCAGGAGCAGAAGGGCTATTCGCGCGCCGCGGCCACGAATCTTCTCTATTCCGGCGGTCTTAAGATTTACTGCATGATGGACTTCAACGTTCAGGCGGCCGTTGACTCCGTTTTCGCGGACACCTCGAACTTCCCCAACTTAGGCGGCGAGGTGCAGCCCGAGGCTGCGATTGCGATAATCGATCCGACGAACGGC
Organism: Clostridia bacterium; assembly: GCA_017513095.1. Lineage (GTDB taxonomy): Bacteria > Bacillota > Clostridia > Oscillospirales > RGIG577 > RGIG577. The sequence continues at coordinate 79,701 of JAFWDJ010000022.1, forward strand.
GACGTAGTTGCGATGTACGGCGGCAGAGGCCCCAAGACGGCCGACCGCGTACTTAACCGCGCCGTGCAGACGACGCGTTCACCCGGCTCGTCGATAAAGCCGATAGCCGTATACGCTCCCGCAATAGAGAGCAGGGCGATAACCGAGGCGTCCGTATTTGACGACACGCCGCTTTACGAGGAGTATCCGAAGAACTACTACGACCATTACAAGGGCCTCGTTACAGTAAAATACGCGGTGGAGCAGTCGATAAACACCGTTCCGATAAAGATAGTAAATCAGATGGGCGCGGAGGTATCGTGGAACTTCCTTAGAAACAATCTCCACGTGACGAGCATAGTCGACGCCGACAAGGACTTAGCTCCCATGGCGCTCGGCGGCCTTACAAAGGGCATATCCGTGCTTGAGCTTGCGGCGGCCTACGTTCCGTTCGACAACGACGGCATATACAACAAGCCGAGGATATATTCGCAGGTAGTCGACGCGAAGGACAACGTGATACTCGAATGCGCGAAGGAATCGTCCGTTGCGATGAGCTCCGAAACGGCGTTCATAATGAACGATATGCTTCAGGGCGTCGTTACCTCGGGTACCGGCGCGGCCGCGAGACTTAAGGGCGGCGCGCAGCCCGTGGCCGGCAAGACGGGCACCACCGACGACGACTTCGACCGCTGGTTCGTCGGATATACGCCGTATTACGTCGGCGCCGTGTGGTTCGGCTACGACCAGCCGAAATCCGTATCGGGCGTTACGTCCAATCCGGCGCTGCAGCTCTGGCGCAAGGTAATGGAGAACGTTCACGCAAATCTTGAGGTGAGATACTTCCCGACCGAGCATCCGAAGGTCGTATCGGGCTATTACTGCAAGGACAGCGGACTTGCGCCCGGCTCCTACTGCAAGCTCGATTACCGCGGCGGCCGCGTGGGAACTGCACTTTATATAGAGGGCACGCAGCCCACTCAGACGTGCGACGTTCATTATCTCGTAACTATGGACAAGATGACGCATCAGATAGCAACGCCGTACTGCCCGAGCGGAAACCTCATATCGGTGTCGCTTCTCAATATATCGCGCCCGACTTACGTAAATACGCTTGACAGCGCGTACGTCGTAAGGGTCGGCTCGGGAGGCAAGATAATCTACGCCTCGTCGGGACTTTCCTCGCTGTGCAGCGCCCACTCGTATCACGAGCCGGAGCCCGTGCCGAACGAGCCCGTCACGGATTACCCGGAGACGAGCGGCGACGATTATTCAGCCGACATATCGGAGTATATACTTGATTAAACAAAAAGCGGACGCGAAGAAAACCTTCGCGTCCGCTTTGATATCGCGTGATTTATACGTATCTCGTTTCGGGAGCGGGACGAATTATCTTGTTTACGTACGCCTCGTTGCCCCTGTAGCCTACCGACATCATCATGTACATCTTTTCGTCGGGCGCAAGGCCAACTATCTCCTTCATTTCGTCGGAAACGAAGTAGAGGCTTACGAGTATGCCGTTATAGCATGCGCCGAGTCCCAGCGGCTCTGCCGCAAGGTCGAGCGCACATGCCGCGATGGCCGCGTTGTGGCCGCCCAGGTTCTTATTTCCCACGATGCAGATAACGTGCGGCGCGCCCATCGTTATGCCCTCGCGCTTGTTCGGAGCCGACTTCTTTATGTAGTCGTTTGAAAGCGGCACGGCGCGCTGAGCCGCGGCTTCAAGCTTCGCAGTCGTTTCGGGATTTGTGATTATGTACTTCACACCCTGCTGGTTCGAGCCGGTGGGAGCCTGATTTGCAAGGAAAACAAGGCGTTCGAGCGTCTTATGGTCAACGGGATCGCTCTTGTAATGTCTTATGCTGCGTCTTGAATAGATGAGCTTTTCGTAATCCTTTTCCGTGGCAAATTCTATTTTGTCGCCGATGGACGCCTTCTTCCAGTCGTACTCTATCGCGCCGAACGCACATGCGCCCCCGCAGTGTCCGCATTCAAAGCAGTCGCTGTCGTCGCATTCGGCAACGCCGTCCTTTAAGGTGAACAGATACTTCGTGCAGGCCTGTACGCACATGCCGCACCCCACGCATTTGTCCTTGTTTACTTTTGTCATGGTGATATACCCCCCTGAAGCGTTATATAAATATGGTTTGCAGTTATTTTACCATGAAATTTTTAGCATTTAAATACTTTTCATAAGAATTATACAAAAAAGAATTTGAGAAGAGAAAAATATTTCTTATTATTTTTTAAAATTTTTTGTCAACGCGTGTAAAAATACATAGATATGTGTTATAATAATCTTTAAATAAAGTGAGGTATTGTGACAAATGAGAGCCCCGAAAGCAGAAAATAACAGCGATTACTCAAACTGGGTGGTTTTCGGACGCAACCCCGTAATGGAAATATTAAAAAGCGGACGCGCGGTCGATAAGCTGTTTGTTCAGAAGGGCTCGCGCGAAGGATCGATACAGAAGATAATCTCGCTCGCCCGTGAGCGGCGTATCGTGATAAGCGAGGCCGAAAAGCCGAAGCTTGACTCACTTTGTCAAAACGGCGCGCATCAGGGCGTTGTGTGCTTTTGCGCGGCCAAGGAGTATTCGACTGTTTCCGACATGCTGGATGCGGCGAAACAGCGGGGCGAGGACGCCTTTTTAATACTCTGTGACGAGATAAACGACCCGTATAACCTGGGCGCGATAATCCGCACGGCAAACGCCGTGGGCGCGCACGGCGTTATAATACCCAAGCGGCGAAGCGTGGGCCTTTCGGGTGCCGTCGTAAAGGCGGCGGCGGGCGCGCTTGAATACGTTTCTGTCGCGCGCGTTACTAATCTCGCTTCTACGATAGACGAATTAAAGGACGCGGGCGTATGGATCTACGGCTCCGACGCCGACGGCGAGTCTATCCTTACAAAAAAACGCATCACCGGCCCCGCGGCACTCGTAATAGGAAGCGAGGGCGCGGGAATATCGCAGCTCATACGTAAAAAGTGCGATTATATGCTGTCCATTCCCATGCGGGGGCAGATAAATTCGCTTAACGCGTCCGTTGCGGGCGGCATACTTATGTATGAGATTTTAAGAGACAGAATGATTACCGATAAGGAATAAAGAAATAACCAAAGGGTGGAATTTTTATATGGATAAAAAGAAGAACCTCGAGGAAAAGCAGGAATTCAGGAATTTAAAGCGTTACGCGGACGCTATAATAAGCCATAACGACGACGATGAGTTTGAAGCCATATTAAAGGAGTTTTCAAGCGACCGCGAGCGTTACGAGCGTACCGCGCCGAAGAAGTCGCAGCCGAAGGACGAAAAGCCGCCCGCGGAGCCCAGGCCCGCACGGGAGGAGAAAAGAAGCGCGCCCGAGCCGAGAGAGACCGTGCGCGAGGAAAGAAGAAGTGCGCCCGTGCCCAAGGCGGAGCCGAAGATTCCCGAAAAGAGCGTGCCCTTCGTTTACGAAAAGCGTCTTGACAAGAGCGACGTTTACAGTAACGAAATAAAGGAGCATAAGATATCCTTTGAAAACGCGCCGGAGGCCGTGAAGGATTTCGTCGATGAATCCGAGGCGGAGGCTCAGGACAGAAAGGCCAAGCTTCTCGATATGGCGTTCGGTCCCGCGAGCGCGGACGAGTTCGACGAGGACGCATCCACGGATATCGTGGCTTTTATAGAGAAAAAGAGCAAAAAGGACCCCTCCGACTACTATGCCGAGATTCTTGCCGAATCCGCAAAGGAGAAGGCGAAGAACGCCGCAAAGGAAAAGGCCATGAGAGCAAAGGAGGAGGCGGCAGAACATAAGTCCGTTATAGATATAGACATTGACGCGGACGTAAAGACAGCGCCCCCGCTTAAAAAAGAGCCCGCAGCGCCGCCGCCCGCGCCCGCCGCGTCCCCCGAGGATTTCCCGGAGGGTGTCATAGAAGAAAACGAGTCCGATCTCGTTAAGATGGGTCTTATCGTGGGCGTGAAGAAGAAGGCTCGGGAGGAAGTGCCCGAGGATACGGCGAATGACGAAGCCGAAGCCGTGCCGGAGAGCGAGGCGCCCGCACCCGAGGAGACGCCCGCAGCCGAAGAAGCGGCGCCCGAGGAGCCCATGGCCGAAGAAGAGACCGCGCCGACCGAAGAGGAAGGCGAGGCTTTGGCCGCAGAGGAAACGGCCGTGTTCGAGCCGAAGGCCGACGCACAGGATGCGCAGTCGGGCGAGACGCCTGAAGAGGCGCCGTCCGAAGAAGCCGAAGGCGCAGATGAGGCGCCCGAGACGGAAGGCGTAACCGACAAGACGATAAGAATAGAGCGTCCCGCCGAGCCCGGACGCGTAAAGAGCGACTGGGACGAGGACGAAGAAGACGAGGACGAATGGGAAGAGTGGGGCGAGCCCGAGGAGGACCTCGCCGGTGAATTAAAGAAGAAGTTTGAAGACAAGATAGGCTTTATAAAGAAGATACGTCCCGGCTCCGACGCTGAAGCCGGAGGCGAAGAGGGCGAAGAAGAGACCACGGACGAGGAAGAGGTCGACAGTCAGCAGAGCGAAGTAAACGAAGTTCTCGAGACGTTCGACGACCCCGAACAGGTAAACGTACAGGCCGACGAATACGACGAGGTCTACGACGTACTTACGGACGACAGCTCACGGTCATGGGTACGCATAATCGTATCGGCCATCGCCTTTGCGCTGCTTGCGCTCATTGACATATTCGATTTCGCCGGCATCGTTCCGCCCGGCGCGATGGGCACGAACGGCGACAAGATATACGCCGGAGTTGCGATAATCATTTTGGCGATAGTTATCATAATGAACATAGACGTTATGAAAAACGGCGCGCGCACGCTGTTTTCAAACGGAAAGCAGCAGGGCGTAAGCTTTGTGTTCCTGTCTTCCGTTATCGTATCGGCGCACGCGGTCTATTCGTTCATAAGATGCCTTATGGTGGGAGAGGCGTTCACGTCCTACGCATCCGTAGTGGCTCTTGCGATGCTTCTTTACGGCATAGGACGAAGGGTATACGACAGTACGCACATCAAGAACTTTGAAGCGATTTATGAAGCCGGAAGCGGCATAATGGAAGTTAAGAGCGTGGCCGACGGAGAGCTTACGAAGATCACGAGCAAATTCTCAACGCTGGGCAAAAACTTCTATTATAAGAATAACGCCCTTACGACCGGCGGATTTTTGGAGTACGCAAGAGGCGGCGAACGCGAGACGTCGCTTGGCAGCCGCATGACGAGCATAATACTTGCCGTTTCGGTGGTATGCTTCATCTTCGTTGCGGTAATCTTAGGTCAGCGCGGCGGATTTGAAAGATGGTTCGGCCTTCTCGCCGCGGTATTCGCGATGGTGCTGCCCTCGATGTTCGAGTTTACGGGCGCGCTCGTATTTGCGCGCTCCACGTCAAACGCGCGCAAGCAGGGCGCCGTAATAAGCGGCTCGGTCTGCGCGTCGAAGTACAGCGAGATGGAAGCGGTGCTGCTTGACGACAGCGATATTTTCAGACGCGGCACCGTGCTCATAAAGAGCTTAAAGATTGTCGACAAGGACGTTATAACGAACATCCTGCCCGACGTTGCAAGCATTTTCGTAACGATAGACAGCCCCGCAAAGTATGCCTTTATGGACATAATCGACCATAAGGAGGAAATGCTCAAGCCCGTAAGCTTCTATGAGAGGATAGACGGCGAGGGACTTTTGGCGCTCGTTGACGGCGCGAAGATACTTCTCGGCAACCGTGACTTTATGGTAAGCCAGGGCGTAATACCCGCGTCGTATCCGGAGAAGTTCTTTAAAGAGGGCAAGGCGCGCTTCAATATGTACGTTGCGCTCGACGGAAAGCTCGTATGCGTATTCTCGATGGCGTATCTTCTCGATATCCACGCGGGCGAGGCGCTTATGAAGCTTGAAAGAGAGGACGTAAAGAGCGTTATAGCGACGTTCGACCCGAATCTTACGGAGCACGGCCTTAAGAATCTTTTCGACATAACCGAGGGCGACAGCTTAAAGCTCATGCATCCGCAGGATATAATGAAGTTCAAGGAGCTTTTGTCCACGTCCGACCAGATAGGCAGAAGCGGCATGTATCTTACGAAGCAGAGCGTGCTTTCGTTCACCGCGCTTGTGGGCGCGCTCAAGTCGATAAGATTTGCAACGCATATGAACAAGGTGTTTATGATGGCGGCTATGATAGGCGCGCCGATACTGCTTACGCTCATCGCGATGTTCAACGGCATGACGCACATATCGCCGTTTATAATCATCCTGCTTCAGCTTTTGTGGAATATCCCCGTATGGATAAATTCCGCGTTCGCAAAATAAAATATTAAAAGCACACAAGGAAAGCAGGGCATGCCCTGCTTTCGCTTTTACATAAGTAAAAATATAAAGGAGGAAAAAAGCATGGACGCATTTGAGCTTATGAGAACGCGAAGAAGCACGAGAAAATATAAGGCCGCGCCCCTTGAAGATGCGCTTCTTGAAAAAATCATCGAGGCGGGACGCTACGCGCCCAGCGGCAGCAACAGCCAGAGCACGCATTTTATCGTGATAAAGGACCGCACCGTAAGGGGGGAGCTTTCGCGGCTCGTAAGAGAGCAGTTTTCCCTGTGGGAGACGAAGCCCGGCATGTACCGCGCCATGGCGCACGCCATAACCGCCTCGAAGAGCGGCGATTATACGTTCCATTACAATGCGCCGGTGCTTGTCGTTCTGGCCAATAAAAAGGATTACACGAACAACCTTGCCGACTGCGTGCTTGCGGCCGAGAACATGATGCTCATGGCAAATGAGCTCGATTTGGGAAGCTGCTATATAAATCAATTAAAGTGGCTGGGTGAGAACGACGTTATAAACGAATATCTGATATCCATAGGCATGAAGCCCGACGAGCGCGTATACGTCGCCGTCGCGCTGGGATATGCCGATACCGAAGACGGCCTGCCCGTGCGCGAGCCGCTGCCCCGCAAGGGCAATCCCGTAACGGTAGTCTGACGCAAAAATAAGTTTAAGGAGAATTACTATGGCAGACAGCAGAGCAGCTATAAAAAAGACGAAAAAGCTCTACGACGAGGTGCTGGAGCTTCTTTTGGAGCGCGACAGGATGACGTATTTTGACAGCAAGGCGCTTCAGCTTCGCTATAACGAGGCTACGGAGGGTCTCTCGCTTAAGCTTCAGCGGCTTCAGATAGATATGATAAAGCTTCAATACGTCCTTGCCGCCGTACAGGAGGGCACCGATCGCGGGGAGGCCGAAAGACGCGCCGACGAGGAGCTTTTGCAGGACGAGCTTTTCTATGAGATGCAAAGGCAGCTCAAAAATCCGCGCGATCTCCTTTCCGAGGACGAGTGCGAGGAGCTTGACGAGATTTACTCGGAGCTTCTTACGATACTTAACCCCGATTTAAACCCCTGTCAGACGCTCGACACGGCAAGCCTGTTTATCTCGGCCTCGTCGGCGTATGAATACTGCAGAAAGGACGACCTTAGAGCCATTCTTGACGAGGCGCGAAAGTTCAAAACGCCCGATTATGAAGCCATGAGCGACTCCGAGCATGCACAGCGGCAGAAGGACCTTAAAACGGCGCGCGGTCAGATACGCACGATGATAGAGGAGATAGAGGACGAGTTCCCGTTCGATAAGGAGGAAATCTTAGACGACGAGGACGAGCTTGCCGCGGAAAAAGAGCGCCTTTTAAAGTCCGTTGAAACGGTTGGCGATATGATAGAGACGTGCCGCCGGATGCTTGAAGAGGCGTAAGCCGGATTTGGAGGAGGATACTTTGGAAGTAAAGCTTGTTTCACTTTCGCCGGACGACAGGGAGCGCTTCATCCGCGACAATCAGGATGCCTTCAACTACGGCGCGCTTGTGGAGTTCGGAAAAAGAGACGATCACTTTGAAGAGGACGGCGAGATAATATCGAGGGAGACGATAGACGCGGCCATTCGCGGCGGCGAGGCGTACCGCATCGTTCGTGACGGCAAAAAGGTCGGAGGCGCGGTGATAAGGACGGACGGCGAACGCGGCGACCTTGAGCTTCTGTTCGTTTCGCCCGAGGTCCACGGCGAGGGCATAGGATACGCGGCATGGCGCGAAATAGAGCGGCTTCACCCCGAGGTGAAGGTTTGGGAGACCGTCACGCCGTATTTTGAGAAGCGCAACATTCATTTTTATGTAAACCGATGCGGATTTCACATCGTCGAGTTCTTCTGCAGCCGTCATCCCGATCCAAACGACCGCGACGGGACAAACCCCGACGCGGACGGACTTTTCGAGGACGGTATGTTCAGATTTGAAAAAAGGATATAGAAAAGTCTGCATATAAATACTGACTTTTTGACAAAAACATAGCAAATTTGTATTTTTATAAAATGTTTCATTGTAATTATCGATGAAATACGATATATTCAAAATAGAGTTGAGATATATCGTTTAGGCTTGGTTTAATCTAATAAGAGGAGGACGAAAATGGAAATCTTTAATACACCAGCTGATTTTGTTCAGAAGCTCATTGATAGAATTCATGAAGAAGATGTAGAGCTTGAAACGCTTAACGTGATGATTTTAGGCAAAACCGGGGTTGGAAAAAGCACGCTCGTCAATAATATGTTCAGAGAGAAAGTGGCGGAAATCGGAGTCGGAAAACCTGTTACGGATAAAATCCGCCAATATGTAAAGCCGGATTTCCCTTTAACGATTTATGATACTCCAGGATTGGAACTGGGCGGCGAAAACACCATAGAAAAGCTTCTTGAAGAAGCCATCGGCGTAATAAAGCAAGGAATAAAAAGCGGTGAAATCGGTAAAGCCATTCATTGCATCTGGTATTGCGTCAGCACTCCGTCACATAGGTTTGAGCAATCAGAGGTGGAATTCCTTAAACGATTTCTTGATGAAACCGAATACTTTAATGTTCCCGTTATAGTTGTCTTGACGCAGTCATATAGCAAGAAGGATGCTGATGAACTGAAAAAAGAGATTGAAAAAGAAAACTTAAAGATTGTCAACGTTGTTCCGGTACTTGCCGAGGATTATTACTTTGATGATGAAGACCCGCCGAAAAAAGCATTTGGCCTTGACACATTATCTGAGATAATGTGTTCCGTCATCCCTGAAGCAGTCCAAAAAACTTTTGTTGCCGTACAGTGTGTCAGTTTAGAACTAAAAAAATCAAAGGCGCGGGCCGCGGTCAAAGCAGCCGTAGCGGGAAGTTTCGCTGAGGGGTTTGCCCCGCTCCCTTTTGCCGACGCAGCAATGTTGATTCCGACTCAGGTGGGAATGATAGCCGGAATAACAGTGATCTTCGGTCTGGATATTAATAAGAGTTTCTTGACTTCATTTGTTACTGCAACAATAGGAAGCGCCGGGGCCACTGTGCTCGGAAGGACAATCGTTTCAAATCTTGTGAAGCTGATTCCCGGCGTAGGAACTGCGGCAGGCGGCGTTATTTCCGGTGCTACAGCAGGTTTGCTGACCATCGCATTGGGCGAAGCATACATAAGAATAATGGAGATGGTCTATAAAGGAGAGATCAGAAAAGAAGAACTTTACTCAGAAGAGGGTAAAGATATAATGAAGCAGCTTTTCCAAAATGAACTAAAAAAGAAAAGATAACAAAAAGGCTCCCGGCCACCGGTGACAAACCGATGCTCGGGAGCTTTCTCATTGTCCGGTTACGCCTTCAAACGCGGCGTCCGTTTTTTATCTCAATATAAGAGTGATTATCCCCACCATCACGGGCTGGTGAATAAGATAAATAATCAGTGCGTGGCGGCCGACGAAGTCGAGCGGGCGCGCGTGCACGCGCATTAAAAACGTCGAGACCTTCTCGCCGCCAAGATACGGCGTAAGCGACGTGCCGAACAGGAAAAGAAACAGATTCGGCAGAAGCGGATAATAGTCGCTCGATACGAAGGCCGCATCGGTAAATCCGAATGCGTAAAGATGCGGCACGCTCACCGTGGGAAGCTTTATGACGAGCAGTATTACAAACGCCGCCATGAATACAAACGGCGCGTACGGCACGCGGTCGATGTATTTTTTAAATACCGCGTAAATGAGCGCCGAAAAGCCAAGGCAGTGGAGCACGCCGAACACGACGTATTCGTGCGGGTCGAAAAAGTACGTTGCGGCCGTGACAAGGTACGCCGCCGCTACGGTTATTAGCGCGCGCCGCAGTCTGTTTTTGCTTAAGTTCTGCGATATGCCGCTCACCGTAAGAAACACCGTCACGATGCTCATGCGCCAGACCTCGAACGGCAGTGTGCCAATCCCTAACGGATATATCCCGAAGTCGTATATATCGAAGGCGAGATGATAAAATATCATCGAGATCACGGAAAAGCCGCGCAGCGAATCAAGAAACAAAAGGCGCTCTTTATTGTTTTCAGCCATATTATACGTTGAACCTGAAAAGGATAACGTCGCCGTCTTTTACCTCGTATTCCTTGCCCTCGCTTCGAACGAGGCCCTTTTCCTTCGCGGCGGCGCTTCCGCCCAGGGTCACAAGGTCATCGTAGGAGACCACCTCGGCGCGGATGAAGCCGCGCTCAAAGTCGCTGTGTATCTTGCCTGCGGCCTGCGGCGCCTTCGTGCCGCGCTTTATAGTCCACGCCCTCGTTTCGTCGGGACCCGTCGTAAGGAAGCTTATAAGCCCCAAAAGCGAATAGCACGCGCGAACGAGCGCGTCAAGGCCCGATTCCTTTATGCCGAGCTCTTCAAGGAACATCATGCGCTCGTCGGGCTCAAGCCCCTGTATTTCCTCCTCGAGGCGGGCGCAGACGGGCAGAACTATCGTATGCTCGCTTTCCGCAAGCGCCTTTACCTTCTGAAAATGCGGATTATTCGTATATCCGCCCTTGAAGTCGTCCTCGCTCATGTTCGCGGCGTAGATGACGGGCTTTAAGCTGAGAAGCGGGATATTCCTCATTATCTCCCACTCCTTTTCGGAAAAATCGATGCTCTTTGCCGATCTGCCCTCGTTTAGCACGCCGTTCACGCGCTCCAAAAGGTCAAGCTCGAACTGAAGGCTCTTGTCGCCCTTCATAGCTTTTTTCGTGCGGTCGATGCGGCGGTCTATCATCTCGATGTCGGAGAATATAAGCTCCAGGTTTATCGTTTCTATATCGCGAAGCGGGTCGATGCTGCCGTCGACGTGGACGATATTAGTATCCTCAAAGCAGCGCACGACGTGAACTATCGCGTCCACCTCGCGTATGTGCGACAAAAACTTGTTTCCCAGTCCCTCGCCGCGGCTCGCGCCCTTAACGAGGCCCGCGATGTCGACGAATTCTATCGTCGCGGGCACGGTCTTTTTCGAGGCGTACATTTTCGTAAGCACCGAGAGGCGCTCGTCGGGCACGGCCACTATGCCCACGTTCGGGTCGATGGTGCAGAAGGGGTAATTTGCCGACTGCGCGCCCGCGTTCGTTATCGCGTTGAAAAGCGTTGACTTTCCCACGTTGGGAAGGCCTACTATGCCTAATTTCATATATCATCATTTCCTTTTTCGGTATTTTATCGTTTGATGTATATTATAATTGCAAATCGCGAAGTTGGCAACCGAAAATTTTTCGTAAAAGCTGTTATGCGCGGCGGATTTGTGGTACAATTATCTTGCGGCAGTGTTTTTTATCATCATGGACAAAGGAGGCAGCGATACGATATGCCGATCAAGGTTTTAGTAATAGACGACGACGTAAATATATGCGAGCTTTTGAGGCTCTATCTTGAAAAAGAGGGCTACAGCGTAAAGATGGGACACGACGGCGAGGAGGCCGTGGCGCTTTTTGAGTCGTTTCATCCCGATCTTATGATCCTCGACATAATGCTTCCCAAAACGGACGGACTGAGCGTTTTGAAGGAGCTTAGAAAAAAGCACAACGTTCCCGTTATAATGCTCACCGCGAAGGGCGAGACGTTCGACAAGATCATAGCGCTCGAGCTGGGCGCCGACGACTACGTCGTAAAGCCGTTCGACGCGAAGGAGGTCATGGCGAGAGTCAAGGCGGTGCTGCGCCGTTTCAGGGGCGATTCCGACGAGCAGAAGGCCGTTTCGTTCGATAAGCTCTACATAAACATCGCAAATTACGAGCTTAAAATAAACGACAAAAAGACCGACGTGCCGCCCAAGGAGCTTGAGCTTTTATATCATCTCGCGTCGAACCCGAACCGCGTGTTCACGCGCGATCAGCTTCTCGACGCGGTGTGGGGCTTTGAATACTTCGGCGACAGCCGCACGGTCGACGTCCACGTAAAGAGGCTTCGCGACAAGCTCGAGGGCGTAAGCGACAAGTGGCGTCTTAAAACTGTCTGGGGAGTGGGATATAAATTTGAAGTCGACTCGGATTAAACCGCCCGAAACGGAATACGGATACAACAAGTCGGCGGGCGAACGCGGCTCGGGGAGCCTTTATCTTCGGCTGTTCTTCTCCACGGTAATAATACTTATCGTGTGCCTTGTGGCGTTCGGCGCGATACTTTTCAATATGCTCTCAAGCTACGTTGAAACGGAGAAGCAAAATCAGCTCTCCTCCGCGGCGGCGAAGGTGAGCGACATGACCACGGTGCTTATGGACAATTATTCGCCCTCGGCGGAGTATTCATACGTCACCTTCCTCAATATATTCAACGAGAGCTTCAACGCCGACACAATAGTTACGGACGAGGACGGAAACATCCTCTACGCGGCGTACAAGGGCAGCGCCCCGATTTCGGGTACCGTCGTGCCGAAGGAATATATGGAAACGATACTTTCGGGCGAGACGTTCACCGAGAGCGCGGGCGACGCGGGCTTCTATCCGAAGAACGCCTACGTCGTGGGCGTTCCCGTCTACGGCTCGAACTCGAAGATCGTGGGCGCGGTCTTCGTCTCGACCGTCGATCCGCTCAATTACTTTATAAACAACATAAAGGGCTATTACATCATCGCGGTGCTTATAATTCTCATACTGTGCTGTATCGCAACGTACATAATGTCGCTGCGCATGATAAAGCCCCTGCAGCGCATGAGCGGCGCGGTAAGGCAGTTCGCGAAGGGCAACTTCGACGTTTACGTGCCCGTAACGAGCAACGACGAGATAGGCGACCTTGCGATGGCGTTCAACAATATGGCGGCGTCGCTTCGAAACATCGACAAGATGCGAAACGACTTCATCGCGAACGTGTCGCACGACCTAAGAACGCCGATGACGGTCATCGCCGGATTTATCGACGGCATCCTCGACAACACGATAAAGCCCGAGGAGCACAGAAAGTATCTCATCATCGTGCGAAACGAGGTACTGCGCCTGTCGCGCCTCGTTAAGAACCTTCTTGACATTGCGAAGATTGAGGCGGGGGAGCTTAAGCTCAATTTAGTGGACTTCAACATCTGCGAGATGATGTCGAATATACTTTTGAGCTTCGAGGCGGCCATATCGAGCAAGGAAATTGAAGTGGACGTCGATTTTCTGTCCCCGACTATAAACGTAACGGCGGACTACGACTCCATATTCCAGGTAATATACAATCTCTGCGACAACGCTGTAAAGTTCACAAATCAGGGCGGAAGCCTCAAGATAATGATAATGGAGCAGGGCAAAAAGGCGCATATTTCGGTGAAGAATTCGGGCGAGGGCATAACGCCCGACGAGCTTCCGCGCCTTTTCGAGAAGTTCTACAAGTCCGACCGCTCGCGAAGCCTCGATAAGCGCGGCACGGGTCTGGGGCTTTACATCTGCAAGACGATAATAAACCGCCACGGCGAGGACATAACGGTAAAAAGCGTCGTGGGCGAATATACGGAATTCGCCTTCGATCTGCCGCTCGCCGCTCCGAAAAAGAAGGCGTAAGCGCACCCGCGAAAAAAGAATACGCACAGCAAAAGAGAACGGACTATTATCCGTTCTTTTTTGCATAAAATCCGCCTCACGGGGCAAAAGTATATATTATCGGAGGTGGGACGTGTGCAAAAAAGCCGAAAAAAGCCGGGAGGCAATATGCGCCGCGCGCTTTTTGCGGCCGCGGCGGCGGCCGTTTTCGCCGCGCTGTCGCTCGGGGCGTATTTTGCCCTTTCGGGATTTTGGCGCACGGCGCCGGCGCAGGACGCCGAAACGAGCGAAGCGGCATTTCAAAGCGAAGCAAAATACGAGGCCGAAACGGATGCCGTGCCTTTGGAGGACGAGAGCACCTATCCGGTGATCGCGGCGGCCGCGGACGAAGGCGCGCTTTCGATAAAGGATATAATACGCAAAAACAAGCCCGCCGTGGTCGGCGTCGTATCGAGCCTTTACCGCGGCACGACGCTCGTCGGGAAGAACACGGGCACGGGCATAATAATGACGCCCGACGGATATATCGTTACTAACGCGCACGTCGTCGAGGACTCGTTCGACCCGTCCGTCGTGCTCTATGACGGGCGCGAATTTACGGCAAGCGTCGTGGGACGCGACGCGCGAAGCGACCTTGCGGTGCTGAAAATAGAGGCCGGGGCGCTGCCGTGCGCCGAGTTCGGCAATTCCGACACGGTGGAGGAGGGCGACCTCGCCGTGGCGATAGGAAACCCGATGGGGCTTGAGCTTTCGGGCACGGTCACGGCGGGCATTATCTCCGCCGTGAACCGCGATCTTACGATAAACGACAGGATAATGACGCTGATACAGACGGACGCGTCGATAAATCCCGGAAACTCCGGCGGCCCGCTCATAAACCAATACGGAAAGGTGATAGGCATAAACTCCGTAAAGGTCGCCTCGTCAGATACGGAGGGGCTGGGATTCGCAATCCCGATAAACACGGCAAAGCCGATAATAGACGACCTTATAGATACGGGATACGTAAAGAACAGGCCCGTCATAGGCATATCGGGGCACGACATATCAAAGAGCGCGGCCGATTTTTACGGTATGCCGCAGGGCGTCTACGTCGATTACGTGAGCCCGAGCGGATACGCGCTCGAGGCAGGCTTAAAGGAGGGCGACGTTATAACGGCCATAAACGGCAAGGCCGTTTATGGCATGTCGGAGCTCAATTTCGAGAAGGAGCGGTTCAGGGCGGGCGACGAGGTGACGATAGACGTATGGCGCGCGGGGATCACGATAAAAATAAGCGTAAGACTTGCGATGGAGCAGAACGGATAAGCACAAAAACGAGGGTGAAAAACCCTCGTTTTTGTTTGTGTGAAATCCCGAAACTACGTTTTATTTTTAACTATTTTACCGAAAAGGGGGCCAAAAACAGTCCCCCAATGCAAAAAAACATACAAAACAGACAAACAAACGCCCTCGATGAAAAACAAAAATACTGCATATTGATTAATTGAATTTATTCCCGAAAAATGATACAATTTTATAGGTTAAATTAAGATGCGATACGTATCAGTGTTAAAGTTTAGGTTAAGAGGTGATTTGCATTGAAAAAAACCTTTAAGGGTGGCGCTCATCCTCACGATTTCAAGGAATTGTCGAAGGACAAGTCAATCGTGACAATCGACGCGCCTGATAAGGTGATTATCCCGCTGTCTCAGCACATCGGCGCACCGTGCGAGCCGCTTGTGGCGGTGGGGGACCATGTAAAAATGGGACAGAAGATCGGCGATTCAAAGGCCTTTATTTCATCTCCGGTGCATTCGAGCGTTTCGGGTACCGTCGTTGATATAAAGCCGTGTCCCAATCCGAGAGGCGTTGAGGTCATGTCGGTAATTATCGAGAACGACCATCAGGACGAGCCGGTCGAGGATTTTTCGTTCAACGACAGGCTTTCGGACATAACCCGCGACGAGCTCGTTTCGCTTATCCGCGAGGCCGGCATAGTCGGCATGGGCGGCGCGGGCTTCCCGACTGCGGCAAAGATTATCTCCTGCGCGGAGACGAAGATCGATTACGTAATCATAAACGCGGCAGAGTGCGAGCCGTATCTTACGAACGACTACCGCCTTATGATGGAGTATCCCAATGAGATAATCGACGGACTTACCGCCATAACGAAGATATTTGACTCGAAGATATACTTCGCCGTGGAGGACAATAAGCCCGACGTTATCGACAGATATCAGGACATGGTCAAGAACCGCAGCGATATCGAGATAGTGCCGCTTAAAACTAAGTATCCGCAGGGCGGCGAGAAGCAGCTCGTTTACGCCGTATCGGGACGCGTTATCCCGACGGGCAAGCTGCCCAGCGAGGTAGGCGCGATAATCATGAACGCGGGCACGGTATACGCGATCTATGAGATGATCCAGAGAAGGAAGCCGCTCTTCGAGCGCGTAGTTACCATAACGGGCGACGCCGTATTCTCGACCGGCAACTTCAGGGTAAGAGTCGGCTCCACCTTCGATTACGTGCTTGAAAAGGTCGGCGGCTTTAAGGAAGAGCCCGCGAAGGTAATAATGGGCGGCCCCATGATGGGCATAACCCAGTACCGCACGGACGTGCCGGTCGTAAAGACAACGTCGGGCATACTCTGCCTTACCGAAAAGAGCGTTGACCGGCCCAAGCGCACATACTGCATAAGATGCGGCAAGTGCATAGCCGCATGTCCGATGAATCTTCTTCCCGCGATGCTTTCGATGTACGCCGAAAAGAAGGAGTACGACAAGCTTGAAAAGTTTGACGTAATGTCCTGCATCGAATGCGGAACGTGCAGCTTTACCTGCCCGGGCAAGAAGTATCTCGTACAGAACATACGCGACGCGAAGGCGAAAGTTGGGGAAATACGCCGCCGCCGCGCACAGGAAGAAAAGGAGAAAAAGGAAGCCGAGGCTAAAAAGGCGTCGTAGCTTACTCGCAATATCAAAAGCGGCCGCCACGGCCGTAATATACGAAAGGACGCTTGCCTCTCGTATAAAAAAATCAACAGGAGGCGTGAACATTTGAATACAAGCTATGTCATGTCATCATCGCCGCATATGAGGTCGGATGAGACCGTAACAAAGATAATGCGCGACGTTATCATCGCGCTTGTGCCCGCCGGCGTGATTGGAGTATACTTCTTCGGTCCGCGCGCGCTCATGCACATTATCATAACGGTCGCGGCCTGCATTGCGTCGGAATGGGCATATAATAAGATAACAAAAAAAGGCTACAATACAATAGGCGATCTGTCCGCGGTAGTCACGGGCATATTGCTTGCGTATAACCTGCCCGTGGCCGCACCGCTCTGGATAGGACTTGTGGGCGGCGCGTTCGCGATAATCGTCGTAAAGCAGTTCTTCGGCGGTCTGGGACAGAACTTCATGAACCCCGCGCTGGCGGCGCGCGCGTTCTTATTCTCATGGGCGGTAATAATGACTACGTGGACGGCTCCGCACACGGTACTGCCGATTTTCGCAACTCCGGCAACGGACGCGATAGCAACGGCAACTCCGCTCGTAGCGCTGAAGGCGGGTCAGATTCCCGACGCGGGACTGTTTAACCTGTTTATAGGCAACGTGGGAGGATGCATAGGCGAGACGAGCGCGCTCTGTCTTCTCATCGGCGGCGCGTATCTCGTTATAAGAAAGGTCATCTCCGTTCGCATCCCGCTCGCGTTCATACTTACGGTGGCTGTGCTCACGCTCATATTTGCAAGGGGCAACAACAACCTTGAATTCATGCTCTCGCACATATTGAGCGGCGGCCTTATGCTCGGCGCCATCTTCATGGCTACCGACTACGCAACTTCTCCCGTAACGAAAAAAGGACAGATAATATTCGGAATAGGCTGCGGCCTGCTCACGGTATTTATAAGATATTTCGGCTCGTATCCCGAGGGCGTATCGTATTCGATACTCCTCATGAACGCTTGCGTATGGCTCATCGACACCCATACGAAGCCCAAGGCATTCGGAGAGGGGGCTAAGAAATGACGCAGGCAGTTAAAGCAAAGAAGAAGGAACCGAGCATAGCAAAGCTTGGCATAATCCTTTTTATAATCACCTTCTGTGTCGCGCTCGTTTTAGGCTTTGTAAACTCCATCACCAAGGATCAGATTGCGTATCAGGCTCAGCTTGAGATACAGAACGCCATCGCGAGCATCTATCCCGACGCTTCCGAGACGACCGAGCTTGCGGTGCCCGCAGACGTTGACAAAAAGCGCATCTCCTCCGTATACGCCGCTTACGGCGCCGACGGTGAATTTTTGGGATTCGCCGTAGCATCCTCGCCCAACGGCTTCGGCGGAGCCATCGACCTCATGGTAGGCGTGCTTCCCGACGGCAGCGTAAAGAGCGTGCGCGTGCTCTCCACCAACTCGGAGACGCCCGGCCTCGGTACGCGGGTCGCAGAGGAAGGCTTCATCACCCAGTACGATAATAAACCGGCTCCCATAGCGGTAATAAAGAACGGCGAGCCCGGCGATTCGGAAATACTCGCAATTACGGGCGCTACGATTTCGTCCACCGCGGTTACGACGGGCGTAAACTTAGCCGTTGACGTTGCAGCCGAGGTTGCTGCACAAATGAATTAGGAAGGAGGCGCAGGATATGGCTAAAAATTTCAAAGTCGGCGAGATGTTCAAATCGGGCATACTCACTAATAACCCCGTACTCGTACAGACGCTCGGCATGTGCCCCACGCTTGCAACGACCTCGAGCGTGGAAAACGGACTCGGCATGGGCGTTTCGGCCATGGTCGTGCTCATAGCTTCAAACGTGGTTATCTCCCTTTTGAGAAGGGTGATACCGAAGAAGATAAGAATAGCGGCATATATCGTAATAATCGCGGGATTCGTTACGATGATAGACCTGCTTTTAAAGGCGTACGTTCCGGCGCTTTCCAAGTCGCTCGGTCTTTTCATACCGCTTATAGTTGTTAACTGCATAATCCTCGGCCGTGCGGAAGCGTACGCTTCCAAGAAGACCGTGGGCGCGTCCTTCTTCGACGGCCTCACGATGGGACTCGGATTTACGTTCGCGCTGTTCATCATTGCGACGGTGCGCGAGATATTCGGCTCCGGCACGTTCTTAGGCCACGAGGTATTCGGCCCCGCATTCGAGCCCGCCTCGATAATAGGCATGGCTCCCGGCGGATTCCTGGTGCTCGGAATTATCGTTGCGGTAATCCAGATCATCCAGAGAAAGAAGAAAGAGAAAAAGGAGGGTAACGCATAATGCTGACTTCATTATTTTCGATTGCCCTCGGCGCGGTACTCGTTGAAAACTTTATCTTCAACAAATTCTTAGGCATCTGCCCGTTCTTAGGCGTTTCCAAAAAGGTTGAAACGGCCAGCGGCATGGGCATGGCGGTTACCTTCACCATGACGATAGCCTCGGCTATAACGTGGCTTATACAGCATTTCATCCTTGACCGCTTCGGACTCGGATTTATGCAGACCGTCGTGTTTATACTCGTAATAGCATCGCTCGTACAGTTCATTGAGATGGCGCTTCAGAAGATGATGCCCGCGCTCTATTCGTCGCTCGGCATTTACCTGCCGCTCATCACGACGAACTGCGCCGTGCTCGGCGTTGCGCTGCTCAACATCCAGAACGATTACAACTTTATCCAGTCCATCGTATACGGATTCACGGCGGCGATAGGCTTTACGCTTGCCATCGTGCTGTTTGCATCCGTCCGCGAGAGACTTGAGTATTCCGATATCCCGAAGAGCTTCGAGGGCCTGCCGATAGCGCTCGTAAGCGCGTCGCTCATGGCTATCGCCTTCATGGGATTCTCGGGCCTCAAGGTTATTTAGGAGGCGTGAATTATGAATATTGATTTTATGAGCATCGTATACGCCGTTGGAACGCTCGCGATACTCGGCCTTATCTTCGGTATAATACTCGGCATAGCGTCAAAGGCGTTCGCGGTTGAAACGGACGAGCGCATAGGCGAGATACAGGATACGCTCCCCGGCGCGAACTGCGGCGGCTGCGGCTTTGCGGGCTGCAACGCGCTTGCTACCGCAATCGTCGAGGGCAAGGCGAAGCCCAATTCCTGCCCCGTATCGTCCAATGAGACGGCAGACCGCATAGCCGAGATTATGGGCATGGCTCCGGCGTCCGGCGCCGTACGCTACGGCGCGCGCGTCGTATGCTCGGGCAAGAGCAACATAGCCGCCCGCATGAAGTACGAATACGACGGCGTTACCGACTGCGTATCGGCAATGAGATTCGGCAACGGCACGAAGTACTGCGAATACGGCTGCATAGGACTCGGCACCTGCGTGAAGGTGTGCAAGTTCGGCGCGATAAAGATAGACGACGGCGTGGCCGTTGTCG
Source organism: Clostridia bacterium (assembly GCA_017513095.1). Lineage (GTDB taxonomy): Bacteria > Bacillota > Clostridia > Oscillospirales > RGIG577 > RGIG577. The sequence continues at coordinate 99,843 of JAFWDJ010000022.1, forward strand.
ATAAGGAAAAGTGTGTGGCCTGCGGCATGTGCCGCGACGCCTGCCCGAAGAAGATAATTGAGATGGTGCCCTACGACAGCAGCATATTCGTAATGTGCCACTCGCACGACAAGGGCGCGGCGATGAAGGAAAAGTGCACGGCCGGCTGCATCGGCTGCCGCATGTGCACGAAGGTATGCGAGTCGGGCGCGATAACCGTTACCGACAACCTTGCCAAGATCGATTACTCGAAGTGCACCGAATGCGGCAAGTGCGTTGAAAAGTGCCCGAAGAAGATAATAAAGATAGACAAAAACAAGGCGATATTCTTCGATAAGGAGAACGAGCCCGTTTCGGTCACCCCGAAGCAGTAAGGAAAGCCCGAAAGCGGCGGCGCAATTTTGCGCCGCCGCTTTTTTGCATATTCTTTCTCATCCTGCGAAAAATAATCCCGAAACACTTATCTGAAACGGAGAAGAATATGTTTGCGAGAGGTTTTGTTTGGGACGATGCGGCGGCTGAGTTTTTAATAAGGGAACGAACGGTCTCGTGCCGCGCGGCGTGCCGCCTTGCGAAAATGTCGCTTGCGGCGCTGCGCGAAGCGGCGGACTGCGGCACGCGGCCCGAGAGCGAGAGCCGCGCGTGGCTTTACGACAACATCGAAATGATAGCCGAAAGCGTTGAAGGCGCGCTGAAGACGGCCGCGTCGCTCGGGAAAATGCGCTCGGTGAAGGCGGCGGGCGGAAGGTACCCCGTTTCATTTGTGCTGTCGTATAAATATCTTTCGGAGAACGAAAACCTCATAGAGAAGGCGGGGCTTTCTGCGTATTTGAAGGCGGCGGCGCGCGAATACGAGCTTAAAAGCGGCGAAATAGGCTGCTTTGATACGATGCTCGTGCTTTCACTGGCCGTGAGGATGGCGCGCGAAGGCGAAAAGAGCGTCCTTCGCGTAAAAAACGCCGTAACGTCGCTTGCCGCGCTTTCCTCGACGGACTTTTCCGACGTATTTTTCGCGGCGAGTCCCGTTGAGGAAATACTGTCGCGCGATCCCGCGGGCATATACGCCCGCATGGACAAAAAGACGCGCCTTTATTATCACAGCCGGGCGGAAAAGCTTTCCCGCATAAAAAGAATAAGCGAACGCGAGGCCGCCCTGCTTTCGATTGAGGCCGCAGAGAATGAAACGGACGAACGAAAGCGCCACGTCGGCTTTTTTCTTTCAGAGGGAGCGCCCGGGCTTAACAGGGAGCGCGAGGACGCCGCTTCGGCGCACGTTTTTTATATCGCGTCGCTTACCGTTATAGGCGCGTTCTTCGCGGCTTTCTTTACGGGCGGCGCACTGCCCGCGATTTTTTCTTCGATTTTTCTTTTCGAGATACTTAAAAAAATAATAACGCGCCTCGGTCTTTCGCAGACTGCGCCGTCCGCGGTGCTGCGCATGGATTTTACCCGCGGGGTGCCCGACTCGCACCGCACGCTCGTCGTAATATCCGCGCTTCTCGATTCGCGCGCCTGTGTCGAGCGCTTTTCGTCTCTTTTGGAGGAATATTATCTTTCAAACCGCGACGACAACATATCCTTCGGCATCTTGGGCGACCTTCGCGACACCAAAAAGCCCGACGAAAAGGCCGACGGCGAGCTTGTTTCGTATGCGCGTGAGGCGATAGCGCGTCTCAACGAAAAATACGCGCCGTCGCCCTTCTGTCTCTTCGTGCGCCGCCGTATCTACAATGAAAAGCACGGAAGGTATATGTCCTACGAGCGAAAGCGCGGCGCGCTTTTGGAGCTTTCGCGCCTCATCGACACGGGAGAGCGCGGCACATTCTGTGATATCGTCTGCGCGCGCGCCCCGTCGTCGTTTGAACACGTCGTAACGCTCGATTTCGACACGCGCCCCGCGCCGTATTCCGTAATCCGCCTCATCGAGGCGGCGGCGCATCCCGTAAACGTGCCGAGGATATCGAAGGACGGCGCGCGCGTCGACTCGGGATACGGCATACTGCAGCCGAGAATTACGCCCGAGCTTACGGGCGCGGACGCGCCGCTCTTTCTTCGCGTCATTTCGGGCGCGGGCGGAGTATCGGCTTATTTAAACCTTTCGGGCGACAAATATCAGGACTTTTTCGGCGACGGTACGTATATCGGCAAGGGCCTTTTTTCACCGCGCATTTTTTCGCGCGTGCTCGGCGGCGCGATTGCCGACAACGCCGTTTTAAGCCACGATTTGCTCGAAGGGACGTACGTGCGCGTGCGTTTCGTGTCGGACGTTGAATGGACGGACAGTGAGCCGCCGACGTTCCGCGCGTTTTTTACGCGTCAGGCGCGCTGGACGCGCGGCGATTTTCAGCTTCTGCCGTGGCTTTTCTTCAGAGTGAGAGACCGCGCGGGGAAAAGAGTCAGAAACCCGATAGGGTGGCTTGGGCGCGTAAAAATCGCGGAAACGCTCTTTCGTGCGCTCGTGCCCGCCTTTATGACGTTTACCGCGGCGGCGAGTGCCGTTGCCGCGCCGTCGTTTGGATATTTTCCGTTCGTCATGATGATTGTAAATCTCCTTCTGCCGACGGCGGGAAGCGCCCTCTCACGTTTGCGCGGGCCGCGCAGGGCGCGCACGGTCTCGCAGGTGTTGAGCCCGACGGCGGGAAGCCTTATCCGGGCGGCCGTGTCGTTTTCCATACTGCCGTTCGAGGCGGCGCAAAACGTCGGCTGCGCGCTTAAGAGCATATGGCGCATGGCGGTGACAAAGAAAAATCTTTTGGACTGGACGAGCGCGCAGTTTTTCGAAGCGTCCGGCGAGAGCGCGGGCGCGTATTACAGGTATATGTTCGCCTGTCCGCTTTTTTCGGCCGTACTTTTGTTCTTTTCACAAAACCCGCTCGCCGTGACGCTCGCCGCAATCTTCGCCGCGTCGCCCGCCGCCGCGTTTCTTTTAAGCCGAAGGCCGAAGCCGAAAGGCGGGCTTTCGAAGGAAGAAAGGGACGAGCTTTCGGCGCACGCGCGTCTTATGTGGGGGTATTTTAAGGATATGCTTACTGCGGGCGACAACTACCTTATTCCCGACAATTTTCAGACGGAGCCGTACAACGGCGCGGCGCACCGCACGTCGCCCACGAATATAGGGCTTTCGCTTCTTTGTATGCTTGCGGCGTATGATTTTTCTCTAATCGAAAAAAAGGAGCTCTTTTCCTGCGTCGAAAATACGCTGAACACAGTTGAAAAGCTTGAAAAATACAGGGGACATCTCTATAACTGGTACGACACCGAGACGCTTTCGGTGCTTTCGCCGCGCTACGTGTCCACGGTGGACAGCGGAAACTTCACAGGCTGCCTTATCGCGCTTCGTGAAGGTCTCAGGGCGCTCGGCGCACCCGACGAGCTTACGGAAAGAATGTGGCGCCTTATCGACGGCACGGACTTTGCCGCGCTTTACTCGGACGAACGCCGCCTTTTTTACGTTGGGTATAACGAAAGCGCGGGAAAGTACGACGCGGCGTATTACGACCTTCTCGCGTCCGAGGCGCGCCTTGCAAGCTTTGCAGCCTGTGCGCTTCGGCAGGTGCCTGTCGAGCACTGGAGGTCTCTTTCGCGCGCGCATCTTCGCGTCGGCCGATACGGGGGACTCGGCTCCTGGACGGGCACGATGTTTGAGTACTTTATGCCGTGCCTTCTGATGCCGCCGTACCATGATTCTTTGATCTGCGACGGCCTTAAATTCTCGCTTTTCGCCCAGCGGCGGCGCGTGGGAAGGAATAATATTTTCGGCATATCCGAAAGCGCGTACTGCGCCTTCGATCAGAGCTTTTCGTATCGGTATAAGGCGTTCGGCATACCCGCGCTTGCGAGAAAACGCGACGCTGACGGCGCGCTCGTCATCTCGCCGTATTCGTCGTATCTCGCCCTGACTGTCGACACGCGCGCGGCGTTTGACAATCTTATGCGCTTAAAGGGCGTCTGCCCGATGGGCAAATACGGCTTTTATGAGGCGATGGACTTTGAAAACCGCTTAGGCGGTGAGGACTTTGCGATAGCAAAAACGTTTATGGCGCATCATATCGGCATGAGCATGATATCGTGCGCGAACGCGGTATTCGGCGGTATTATGCAGCAGCGCTTTATGAGTGACAGGCGGATGAGCGCGTTTTCGATGCTTTTAAAGGAGCGCGCCGGAGGAGCCGCCGTATCCCGCGAAAGGCATACGCGCGACGCAGGGCCGCTGCCGCCCAAAGCGGCCGACTCGTCCGCCTTTGAATATGAAACGGACGAGATTGACGCGTTCTCGCCGATTGCGCAGGCGACAGGCTCGCGCCGCTTTTCAAGCGTCACGACGGACGCGGGCGCGGGATACGCTCGCTTCGGGGGCATTTGCGCCACGCGCAGGGGCTTTCGCGCCGAGGACGAAAAGGGAATTTTCTTTTTCGCGGGCGATAAAAAAAGCGGCGAGTGCTTCGGGCTTACGTTTGCGCCCGCGTACGATAAGGGCGTAAAATACCGCGTGCGCTTTTTGGGGCACGCCGCCTCGTTTTTCGCCGAAGGGTACGGATTATCGTCCCGGCTCGATATATTCTCGGGCGCAGGCAGACCGCTTGAAATAAGGCATGCCGCCCTCGAAAACACCTGTGCCTTCGAACGTGAAGCTTCGCTTTCTATATACTTTGAGCCGGTGCTCTCGCCGTTTTCCGAGGACGCCGCGCATCCGGCTTTTTCAAACCTTTTCATAGAGACAAGCTATAACGAGAGCGACAGGCTTCTTATTGTGAAGCGCCGCGCGCGCGACGGCTCGGGCGCGGCGGCGTATCTTGTCGCCGCCTTCTTCGGCGATACGGATGCGATTTTTGTCACGACGTCGAAGCGATGTGTGCGCACGCGCCTTTCGGGCGCGTGTGAGCTTCCCCATGAGGCGATGTGCGCCGAAGAAAGCGTGTTCGGCGGCGTTACCGAGCCGTGCGTTTTCGCACGCGCGGACAAAACTATAATAAAAGGCGAGAGGGTAACGCTCGGCGCGGTCATTGCGGCGGGGAAAAGCCTTTCGGAGCTTTTAACGCTCGCACGGAGCTGCCGCAGTAAATCGGAGGCCGATATAATTATAAAGGAGGCCGCGGCGCGCACGGCGGCCGAAAACGATATAGGCAGGCTTTCAGATGATATAAGACGGCGCGCGCTTTCTTTGCTTCCCTGCCTTTATAAGAACATGCCCGCGCGCGACGCGCTCGCGCCGCATATAGAGGCCAATACGCTTAAAAAAAGCGCGCTTTGGAAATACGGCGTATCGGGCGATCTTCCGATAATGCTCGTGCGTTACGGCGACGAGGACGACCGGGGTAAGCTTTGGGACGCCCTTAGGACCTTTCTTCTTTTCTATATGCGCGGCGAGGAGGCCGATCTCGTCGTCTTATACCGCGAAAGCGGCGAATATATGCGCCCCGTGGAGCGCCAAATCCGCGCGGCAGCGCAAAAGTTAAGGCTCGGCGCGCTTATCGGCGCGCGCGGCGGCGTTCATTTGATAAACGCGCTTGCCATCCCGCCGGAGGATGAAACGCTGATACTTTCGTGCGCCGCCTTCGTTTTCGGGGAGGGAAGCGACGAACGCGTGAGCGGGCGCGCGCCGAAAACGTATAAAATAAACCGTGAGACGAAAACGGCGTGCCCCAATCTTAAATTCTTTAACGGCTTCGGCGGATTTGCGTCTGACGGCTACGTCGTGTGCGGCGTTCCGCCCGCGCCGTATTCGCACGTTCTGTCGAACGGACGCGCGGGCGCGGTACTGTCGGGCGCGGGCGGCGGATATACGTTCATTGACAACGCGCGGGAATATAAGATAACGCCGATGACGTCCGACGCGCTGTGCGAGCCCGCGACCGAGACCATGCGCCTTTTCTTCGGCGGCGAAGAGGTGTTTTTGGAGCGCCCCATAGGCGGCGGCGAAAGAGACGTAAAGTACGAGGCGGGCGCGGCCGTATACACGCTTTCAAAGGACGGCGTTCGCGCAAGCGAGACGGTGTTCATTCCTATGGGCGTTAAGGCCGCGGCGCGCATTGTAACTGTAAATAACGACACGGGCGAAAATTTAACCGTGCGCGCGGTGTTCTGCGCGCCGCTCGTGCTCGGAGACGACGAAAACTCGACTTTTCGCCATATCGTCACGTCGTACGACGCCGAAAGAAAGCTTCTTACGGCGAGAAACGCCGCGAACAATGATTTCGGGGACTATACGGCCTTCGTTTACTGCGGCGCGCTCTCTGCGTATACGTGCGAATACGAGGACGCGCTGTCGGGACGCTGCGACACCGGGAAAACGGGATACGTGCGCCGCGCCTGCTTTTCGGTTTGCTGCGACCTTCAAATATCATCGGGAGACAGCGCGTCGTTCGTGATTATTATGGGCGCGTATTCAAACGAAGACGAGCTTTCGCGCGCGCTCGGCAGTACCGCGCCGCGGAAGATGCGCGATATCCTCTGCGGCGTCAAAAGAGACTTTAAAACGCTTCTTTCCAAAATAGAAATAAGCTCGCCCGACGAAAGGCTCAACGCGCTTTCAAACGGCCCGCTTTTATATCAGACGCTCGTCTGCCGCATGACGGCGCGCACCTCGTTTTATCAGTGCGGCGGCGCGTGGGGCTTTCGAGACCAGCTTCAGGACTGCCTGGCCGTTTTGTATATCGACCCCGCAGTAGTGCGGGAGCACATCATACGCGCCTGCTCGCACCAATTCACGGAGGGCGACGTACAGCACTGGTGGCACCCCATACCGCCCGCGCGCGAGGGCGACGCCCACCGCGGCGTGCGCAGCCGCTGCACGGACGACAGGCTGTGGCTCGTGTTTACGGCGATGCGATACGCCGAATTTACGGGCGATAGCGGGATTTTCTCACAAGACGCGCCCTTTATAACGCAGCCGCCGCTTAAACCGGACGAGCGCGAGAGCTACGGTGTGCCGAAAAAAACATGCGAACGCGCGAGCGTATTCGAGCACTGCGTGCGCGCCGTTGATTCGGCGCTGTCACAGGGCGCACACGGCCTTATAAAAATAGGCGGCGGCGATTGGAACGATGGCTTTAATAAAGTAGGAGAAGCGGGAGAGGGCGAAAGCGTATGGCTTTCGTGGTTTCTCTGCGGCATCCTCGCCGATTTTTCAAAGGTCTGCGAGGAGTTCGGCCGCTTTGAGCTGTCGATGCGCTATAACGGAGAGGCGAAGCGCCTTCTTTCGGCCATCGAACGGGAGGCGTGGGACGGCGACAGATACGTTCGCGCCTTTTACGACGACGGCACGCCGCTCGGCGCGCGCGAATGCCGCGAATGTAAAATTGACTCTCTTTCGCAGAGCTTTTCGGTCATTTCCGGGCCCGACGATATAAGCGAAAGAAAGCTTACCGCGATTAAAACGGCGGTACGGGAGCTTTACGACAGGGAGCACGCTCTTGTGCGGCTTTTTTGGCCGCCGTTTGACGAGTGCGATAAAAATCCCGGCTACGTTAAGGGCTATATCCCGGGAGTCAGGGAAAACGGCGGCCAGTATACGCACGCCTCGCTGTGGCTCTGCCGCGCGCTCTTTTGGGCGGGCGAGCATGACACGGCCTATGAGCTTCTGTCGGCGCAAAATCCGATACGTCACGCCGATACGAAAAAGAAGGCGGAGCGCTACCGCACCGAGCCATACGCCGTCGCGGCGGACGTTTACTCGGTCGGAGAGAATGCGGGAGTTGGCGGCTGGAGCTGGTACACGGGCGCGGCCGCGTGGTATTACGTCGTTGTAATCGAGGATTTGTTCGGCATAAGGATAAGAGGCGGCAGGCTTGAGATTTCGCCGCATCTTCCGGGCTTCTGGGACGGCGCGGCGCTCACTCTTCGCCATGACGGCTGCGAATACCGCATAAGATACGAAAACCGCGAAAAGAAAAACGGCGCGCCCGCGGTCACGCTTGACGGCGTACGCATGGCGTCAAACGAAATAGAGCTTAGAAGCGATAAAAATTTTTACGATGTGCTTGTTGAGGTTTGAAAAAGCCGCGAATAATGATATACTATAATTTAAGATATTTTACGAGACGCCCGCCTTTGGCGGGCGGATGACGCAGAATACATTCCGGGAGTGAAATAAATGGATTATAAACGTATAGAACTTAAAAACGGCGCGGGACTCAACATCATATCGACCGGTAAATTCAAGACGGGCTTTTTGAGTCTTAATTTCATAAGGCCGCTTTCTCGCGGAGAGAACGCGAAGAACGCGCTGCTCGTGCAGGTGCTGCGGCGCGGCTGCGAAGGCCTTGAAACGCAGCAAAAAATCAACGCGGAGCTTTCAAAAAATTACGGTATGCGCCTTGAGCCTATCGTAAGAAAACGCGGCGAATGCCAGGTCTTCGGCTTTTACTGCACGATGATAAACAACTCGTTCGCCTTTGAGGGCGAGAACATCTTTAAGAACGCCGTAACCATCATGGAAAAGCTCATGTTCGAGCCGCTGATTGCGGACGGCGCTTTTTTGGAAGAATACGTCGAAAGCGAGAAGCGCAATCTTAAAAATTATATCGCGGCGCAGATAAACGACAAGATATCGTATTCTATAAAGCGCGCCTCGGAGGAGATGTGTGCGTGCGAGCCCTACGCGCTTTCGGCCTACGGCGAGGCCGAGGATGTGGACGGTATAACGCCGCGCGAGCTTTACGAGCATTACAGGCTCATCATAAAGGAAGCAAAAACGGAAGCCTTTTACGTCGGGAGCGAGGACGAGGATACTTTAAAGGCCGCGTTTGTGCATCTTCGGGCGCTTTCAAAGAGACCGGCCGATACGCTGCCGAAGCCCGTCGTAACAGGCGACGTAAAAGAGGTGCGCAGGGTAACCGAGGAGCTTAAAGTTGCCCAGGGCAAGCTTGCCATAGGCTGCCGCACGGGCATTACGGAGGGCGACGCGCTTTATCCCGCGCTCGTGCTCGCGAACGCGCTTTTCGGCGGCACGCCCGTTTCAAAGCTCTTTATGAACGTAAGAGAGAAGCTGTCGCTATGTTATTACGTAAAATCTATCACCGACAAGCTAAAGGGCGTTATGATCATAGCGGCGGGCATCGAAAACGAAAATCTCGACGTTACGCTTAAAGAGATAGAAGCGCAGCTTTCAGCCTTAAAGCGGGGCGAGATAACCGAGGATGAGCTTACGGCCGCGCGCGCGGCGCTTCGCACGTCGATAAATTCAACGCTCGACTCGGGCGCGCAGACCGAGGATTATTATCTTACAAAGACGATAAACGGCGACACGTCGTCTCCGCTTGATCTTCTTTTGCGTCTTGACGCGGTGACGACCGACGAGATAATTGCGGCGGCAAATACGATAAAATACGATACGATATATTTCCTTAAGGGTACAGAGGGAGGCGCAGACGATGAGCAGTGAAACGAGGATAACGAAAAAGACGTATGAAACTCTCGGCGAAGAGCTCATACGCATTGACCATAAAAGCGGACTTACCGCGCTTGTAGTCCCGAAGAGGGGCTTTTCAAAGATGTACGCCGTATTTGCTGCGAATTACGGCTCTGTTGACCGCGAGTTCAAATCCGACGCGACCGACGGATTTGTCGTCGTGCCCGACGGCATAGCCCATTTTCTTGAGCATAAGCTCTTTGAGGGAAAGGACGGCAACGCCTTTGAAAAGTACGCCGTAACGGGCGCGAGCGCGAACGCGTATACGAGCTTTGACAAGACGGCCTATCTTTTCTCCTGCACGGACAGATTCAAAGAGAATTTGGAGATACTTCTCGATTTCGTGCAGTCGCCGTATTTTACGGATGAGAATGTTAAAAAGGAGCAGGGCATTATAGGTCAGGAGATACGCATGTACGACGACCACCCCGACTTTCGCGTGCTCAATAATCTTCTTAATCTTCTGTATCACGAGCATCCCGTGCGCGTCGATATCGCGGGCACCGTTGAGAGCATATCGCATATCACGCCCGAAATACTTAACACCTGCTACGACACGTTCTACAATCTTTCCAATATGGTGCTCTGCATCGCGGGCGACGTTGATATAGACGAGGTGGTATCCGCGATGGACGAAAAGATAATAAAAAAGCCGTCCTCGCATATCGAAAGAAAGGCGATAAACGAGCCCGACACAGTCGCGGGCACCATGACTTCGCAGCCGCTCGAGGTCGCGATACCGAAATTTATGCTCGGCTTTAAGGATATATGCGGCGAATTTACGGGCAGGGCGGCACAGAAGAACGATTACCTGACAGAGATACTTATGGAGATGACGGCGGGCGAGGACAGCGACCTTTACGGCGACCTGTTCGGAAGGGGCCTTATAAACAAGAACTTCGGCTTTGAGTATTACAGGGAGAGAAACTTCGCGCTCAGCATCTTTGAGGGCGAAAGCGAGGACCCCGCGGCCGTGCGCGACGCGATTTTTGAGAAGCTTGCGCTCCTTCGCGAGGATTTTGACGAGGAAGCCTTTAATATCGCGAAAAAGAACGTATATTCGCGCATGATTTTTCAGTTTAATTCAACCGACAATATTGCAAACAGCCTGATTTCGTGTTATTTTAATGATATCGATATGTTTGAAGGCATAGAGATGATAAAGGCGATATCAAAGGAAGACGCGAAAGCGCGTCTTTTGAGTCATTTCAAAGAAGAGCTTGCAGCGCTGTCGGTGATATGTCCCGCAAACGACAAGTGATCCCGGGCGGAGGTAAATACATTGACAGTAGATAATTCAATAGCGTTTCCGGGGCTGGGCATAAGCGTGGACCCGCAGAGAACGGCTTTCGAAATTTTTGGCTTTTCCGTATACTGGTACGGCGTCATCATTGGAATAGGCTTTATTTTGGGGCTTTTATACGCCCTTTCAAGAGTGCGTTACGAGAAGATAAAGGAGGACGATTTCCTTTTGATACTCATAATCTCTCTGCCCGTTTCCATTATCTGCGCCAGAGCCTATTATGTGATTTTTTACAGTTCCCTATACTTTACAGACGGAAAATTTGATTTTATGCGCGCGATATCCATACGCGACGGCGGTCTTGCCATCTACGGCGGAGTTATAGGCGCGTTTCTGTGCACGTTTATAATATGTAGGCTGAAAAAGATAAGCTTTCTTAAGGTGAGCGACTGCGTGGCAGTAAGCTTTCTTATAGGGCAGGGCATAGGCCGCTGGGGCAACTTCTTCAACAGAGAGGCCTACGGCGAGATTACGGCTCTGCCGTGGCGCATGGAGATATACGACATGGCCGCGCATATGCGCATATGCGTTCACCCCACGTTTCTCTATGAATCCGTATGGAACCTTTTGGGCGCGCTTCTCATTCACATATATTACAAGCGCAAAAAATTCAACGGCGAGATACTTCTTATGTATGTCGCGTGGTACGGCTTCGGCCGCATGTTCATCGAGGGCTTAAGAACGGACAGCCTTTATCTTTTCGATTCGGGCATTCGTGTTTCGCAGGCGCTTGCGGCCGTTTCGTTCGCCGCGGCGGTAATTTTAATCATCATAGCAAGGATAAAAACAAAGAACAGGGAGAATTTATCAAATGGCAGCAAAAATAATTGACGGAAAGGCACTTTCCAAAAAACTCAGAGAACAGATTAAAAAGGACGCCGAGGCACTTAAATCAAAGGGCATAAATCCCTCGCTGTCCGTAATAATCGTGGGCGAGGACCCCGCGTCGAAGACATACGTTAAGAACAAGCGTCTCGCCTGCGAGGAGGTCGGCATAAAATCCGACGTATACGAGCTTCCCGAGAGCACGACGTCCGAGGAGCTTTTATCGCTTGTCGAGAAGCTAAACGCCGACGAAAGCGTTCACGGCATACTCGTGCAGCTTCCGCTGCCCGGACACCTCGACGAAAAGGTCGTAATCGAGAATATCCGCATCGACAAGGACGTCGACGCCTTCCACCCGCAGAACGTGGGAAGGATAATGATAGGCGACTTTGACTTTCTGCCCTGCACTCCGGCCGGAGTCATGGAGATAATAGACGAGGCGGGCGTCGAGGTAAAGGGCAAGGAATGCGTAGTCGTCGGACGAAGCAACATCGTGGGAAAGCCGCAGGCCATGCTTCTTTTACACAGGCACGGCACCGTGACGATCTGCCACTCGCGCACGAAGGACTTAAAGGAAGTAACGCGCCGCGCGGAGATACTCGTTGCGGCCGTGGGCAAGGCGAAGATGATAACGGCCGACATGGTGCGCCCCGGCGCGGTCGTCATTGACGTGGGCATGAACCGCGACGAGAACGGCAAGCTCTGCGGCGACGTTGACTTTGAGAACGTAAAAGAGGTGGCGTCCGTAATTACGCCCGTTCCGGGCGGCGTAGGCCCTCTTACGATAACCATGCTTTTAAAGAACACGATAAAGGCGGCAGAGTTAAGACTTAGCGGCAAAGCCTGACACGCCGTATGAAGGAAGGTGTTTGTGTGGCGGATACCGACATTTTAAGACAGCTGGAGAAGAAAACGCTGGCCGAGCTTAAAGAGACGGCGCGCGCTCTTGGCATAAGAAGCGTGACCGCCTACCGAAAGGCGGAGCTTGCGCAGAAGATATGCGAGCTTTTAGAGCAGAACGAAGCGGCGATAAAAGAAAGCGCCGCAAAGAACGGCGCGCGTGAGAATACCGAAACCGGGCGCACCGCGCCGCGAAGAGCCGGCACGAAGAGTGATGCGCCCGCCCCGGGAGGGGAAAGCGCGCCCGCAGGGCGCGAAATCTCGCCGCATAGCGCGCCGGAGGGCGAAAAAAGCGAGCCCGCACCGCCGGAGGAGCGCCCCGCGCCGCGGGACGAGGCAGCCGATACGCAGACGGCGGAGCAGGAGACGGGCGACAACCGGCGTGACGCGGGCGGCGTGCTCGATATACTTACGGACGGCTTCGGCTTCCTTCGCGGTCAGAATTTTCTGCCCGGCCCCGAGGACATCTACGTTTCGCCGACACAGATACGGCGGTTCAGACTGAGACAGGGCGACGAGCTCTGGGGCGTTGTAAGAAAGCCGCAGGAAGACAAGTTCGAGTCGATGATATACGTAAAGACGATAAACGGCGACAGACCTGACGCCGTTATGCGCCGCCCCGTATTCGAGCGGCTTGAGGCGATATTCCCGAACGAGCGCCTCAGGCTTGAGACCGACAAATCTAATTACGCCATGCGTCTTACGGACCTCGTGGCCCCGATAGGCAAGGGACAGCGCGGAATGATAGTGGCGCAGCCAAAGACCGGCAAAACGACGCTCTTAAAGCAGGTGGCAAACAGCATAAGCAAAAACAACCCCGAATGCATACTTATCGTGCTTCTCATAGACGAACGACCCGAGGAGGTCACCGATATGCGGCGCTCAACGAACGCGAGGGTGGTATACTCCACCTTCGACGAGGAGCCCGCGCATCATATTAAGGTTGCGGAAATGGTGCTCGAATACGCCATGAGGCAGGTGGAGCATAAGAAGGACATCGTAATTCTTCTCGACTCGATAACTCGCCTTGCGCGCGCGTATAATCTCGTCATGCCGCCCACGGGACGCACGCTTTCGGGCGGCCTAGACGCGGGCGCGCTCATGTTCCCGAAAAAATTCTTCGGCGCGGCGCGAAATATCGACGGCGGCGGCTCCCTTACAATACTTGCGACGGCTCTCGTTGAGACGGGCAGCCGCATGGACGATATAATCTTCGAGGAGTTCAAGGGCACGGGCAATATGGAGCTTTATCTCGACAGAAAGATGAGCGAGCGGCGCATATTCCCCGCGGTCGACATCAACCGTTCGGGCACGCGGCGCGAGGAGCTTCTGCTCTCAAAGCGCGAGCTTGACTTTCTCTGGTCATTAAGACGTTCGCTCGGCGGAAGCGGCACGGACATATACGAGAAGCTCGTATCAAAGATAATCACGACGAATTCAAACGCCGAGCTTGTCGATATGCTTTTAAAGAACAGCTGAAAAATTTTATCGTTTTCAAGGAAAAAAACCTTTGACAAGCCATTGTTTTAATGATATACTACCCTTTAGCCGCGTGTCTACGGTTTTTAAAGGTCATGCCCTGCCGTATACAGCGAGTTTTTAAGAAAGCGAGGTGCATCTTTTTGTACGCTATAATCAAAACGGGCGGAAAACAGTATAAGGTGCAGGAAGGCGACACGATTTTTGTAGAAAAGCTTCCCGTAGAGGAAGGCGACACCTTTACGTTTGACGAGGTGCTTGCAGTAGGTACCGACGACGGCCTGAAGGTCGGCGCTCCCGTAGTGGACGGTGCTACCGTTGAGGCCAACGTTGCAAAGAACGGCAAGGGCAAAAAAATAATCATCTTCAAGTACAAGTCCAAAAAGGGTTACAGACGCAAGCAGGGTCACAGACAGCCTTATACCAAGGTTGAGATAACCAAGATCAATGCGTAAGTCATGACTACCGTTAAATTATTCAAGGAAAATGGCAGAATTTGCGGATTTTCGGTAGCGGATCACAGCGGCTACGACGAAGAGGGCGAGGACATAGTCTGCGCCGCAGTCTCTTCGGCGGTACAGTTCGCGGCCAACGGCATAACGGAGATCGCGGGCGCCGAGGCCGACGTTTCGGTGAACGAAAAGACCGCGGAAATAACGCTTAGAACGGATCCCTCAAACGAGGGCGCGCAGCTTTTGCTTGCCGCGTTCGCTCTCCACATGGAGATCTTAAGCGAGGATTACAGTGAAAACATAATTTATCGTATTTTGGAGGTGTAGGTAATGTTAAAGATAAGCATACAGTTTTTTGCACATAAAAAGGGCGTTGGCTCTACGAAAAACGGCCGTGACAGCGAGTCCAAGCGTCTCGGCGCAAAGCGCGCCGACGGTCAGTTCGTGCTTGCGGGCAACATCCTCGTTCGCCAGAGAGGCACGAAGATCCATCCCGGAACGAACGTAGGAAAGGGCAGCGACGACACGCTTTTCGCTCTTATCGACGGCAAGGTAAAGTTCGAGAGAATGGGTAAAGACAGAAAAAAGGTTTCTGTTTACACGATCGAGCAGTAAGCGAAAAAAAGACTAAAAAAATCTCGGACCGCGGTCTGAGATTTTTTTGTATGTTCACATGAGAGGAGGACGCATATGTTTATAGACGTCGCGAAAATAACGATAAAGGCGGGCGACGGCGGACACGGCAAGGTGTCGTTCCACCGCGAGAAATACGTAAACGCCGGCGGGCCCGACGGCGGCGACGGCGGACAGGGCGGAAACGTTGTATTCGTCGTTGACCGCAATATGTCGACGCTTATGGACTTTAAATATAAGCGCAAATACTTTGCCGAGGACGGCCAGGCGGGCGGACAGAAGAAGTGCTTCGGCCGAAACGGCAGGGACCTTATAATAAAGGTGCCCGAAGGCACTTTGATTAAGGACGCCGAAACGGGCAGGCTCATATGGGACATGTCGTCCTCGGACGAGCCGTTTGTGGCCGCGAAAGGCGGACGCGGCGGCTGGGGCAACACTCACTTCGCAACTCCCACGCGCCAGACGCCGCGCTTTGCGAAGGCGGGACTGCCGGGACAGCGGCGCGAGGTCGTGCTTGAGCTAAAGCTCATAGCCGACGTGGGGCTTCTGGGCTTTCCGAACGTCGGAAAATCGACGTTTCTTTCCGTCGTATCGGCGGCGCGCCCGCAGATTGCGAATTATCACTTTACCACGCTTACGCCGAATCTTGGCGTGGTGCGCATATCGGACGAGCTTTCCTTCGTCATGGCGGACATACCCGGACTTATCGAGGGCGCAAGCGAGGGCGTGGGACTCGGTCACGACTTTTTAAGGCACGTCGACCGCTGCCGCCTGCTTATCCACATAGTGGACGTGTCGGGCAGCGAGGGACGCGACCCCGTGGAGGATTTTGAAACGATAAACCGCGAGCTTAAAAATTACAGCGAGGAGCTTTCGCGGCGGCCGCAGATAGTCGTGGGCAATAAGGTTGACATAATTACGGACGACAGTCTGCTTAAAAAATTTGAAAGCTACGTGCGCGAGCGCGGATACGAGTTTTATACTATGTCGGCGGCGACCGCGTCGGGCACGCGCGAGGTGATTAACGCCGCGGCCGAAATGCTCTCGAAGATACCGAAGCCCGAGCGCTTCGCGCCCGATTACTTCGAGCCCGAAAAGCCCATAGCCGAGGACCCGAACGACATCACGATAACGCGCGAGGGCGACGCTTATGTCGTGGAGGGCGATTGGCTCTACGTGCTTCTTAACTCCGTCAATATGGACGACTACGAGAGCATGGCGTATTTCCAGCGCACACTGAGACGCACGGGCGTTATCGACAAGCTCACCGAGGCCGGCGTAAAAGACGGCGACACGGTCATCATGTACAATTTAGAGTTCGACTTTATGGAGTAAACGGCGCTGGGTTATCAGCAACTTTAGACAGGTGGTGAAGACAGTGGTTAAACTTATAAATATAATGCCTTATAAAGAGATAAAAGGCGGCGAGGAAAGCATATATGACCACGTTGACGAAACCTTTGCCGTTCCTCAAAAAGTGATAGCGTATTTACAGACTACGCAGCCCCATGTTGTTTGTCTGGGCATGTATAAGCACCCTTTTAAAGAGATGGAACTTTCGGGTCCTTATTGGTATAACGACGGAGAATACTGTTGGGATCGTGATACGTGGAAATACGTTCTGAAGTATCACGTTACGCTGCCGCAGGACTTTATCGACAAGGTCATGTCGGAAAAAGGGACGGCGTTTTTGGACAAATGTGCCGGGAGCGATAATTCATGGAGCAAGGTGATCGGAGAGTTGAAAAAGAACCCCAATATGCTCTGTTATATGCCGGAAGACGCAGGGGATATTTCATTGGATGATTTTTAAAAACGGGAGAAAAGATGAAAATAAAATCCGGGAGCCGTATCCCGGCGTCGGGAGGAAATATTATGAATAAAATGATCGCATACTGCGGGCTTGACTGCGAAAAATGCGACGCGTATATTGCAACTGTAAATGACGACCGCGCGCTTCGCGAAAAAACGGCGAAGCTGTGGGCAGAACTCAATAACGCGCCTATTCTGCCGGAGCATATAAACTGCGAGGGCTGCCGCACCGACGGCAAAAAGACCGTCTACTGCCAAAGCCTCTGCCCTATACGCCTGTGCGCCGTCGAAAAGGGTATAAAGACGTGCGGTGACTGCGCGTCCGTCCGCGGGTGCGAAAAGGCCGCGATAGTCATCTCGAACAACGAAGCTGCGCGAAAGAACCTGGGACTTTAAGCGCGACGACCGGACTGTTATATAAAAAGAGACGCGAGTACGCTTTCGCGTCTCTTTTTTTCGGTTTGTGCGTAAATTTTATTGACCTTTTTCGCGGTTTTGTATAAAATAATTAAGTATGGATTTAAGAATGAGCATAGGGGGATTTTCATATGCCTGTAAAGTATGTATTCGTAACGGGCGGCGTTGTTTCGGGACTCGGCAAGGGTATAACGGCCGCATCTCTGGGACGCTTACTCAAGGCGCGCGGCTATAAGGTGAGAAATCAGAAGTTCGACCCTTATCTTAACGTCGATCCGGCGACGATGAGCCCGTATCAGCACGGCGAGGTCTTTGTGACCGACGACGGCGCGGAGGGCGACCTTGACATAGGCCATTACGAGCGCTTCATCGACGAGAACCTGAACGTCGATTCCGATATAACCACGGGAAAGATATATAAGAGCGTTATTCTAAAGGAGCGTCACGGCGACTACGGCGGACGCACCGTTCAGGTTATACCGCATATCACGAACGAGATAAAGGAATGCGTTCACCGCGTGGCGAAGGAGACTGACGCCGACTTCGTTATTACCGAGATCGGAGGCACGGTAGGCGACATAGAGGGACTGCCGTTCCTTGAGGCGATACGCCAGATAGGAAAGGACGTCGGCCGCTCGAACTGCATGTACATACACGTCGCGCTCGTTCCGTATATCTCGGGCTCGCGCGAGCTTAAAACGAAGCCCACGCAGCACAGCGCAAAGAAGTTACTCAGCATCGGCATACAGCCCGACGTTATCGTGTGCCGCTGCGAGAGCGAGCTTACGAAGGACGTAAGAGAAAAAATCGCGCTCTTTTGCAATATCGAGCCCGACTGCGTAATTTTAAACCCCACGGCCGACACGCTTTACGAGGTGCCGCTGCTTTTGGAGGCTGAGGGCCTTGCCGAGGTAGTGTTAAAGCGCCTCAATCTCCCGCCCACGAAGCCCGACCTTTCGGAATGGGCAAAAATGGTGGAGAAGATAAAGACGGCCAAAAAGTGCGTAAAGGTAGCCATCGCGGGCAAGTATAACGAGCTTCACGACGCGTGCCTTAGCGTTGCCGAGGCGCTGTTTCACGGCGGCATAGACAACGGCGTGAGCGTTGAGATTGAATGGGTGGCGTCCGAGGGACTTACCATAGAGAACGCGGCCGAAAAATTCGGCGGCTGCCAGGGCATTGTGATTCCCGGCGCGATAGGCGACGGCGGCATCGACGGAAAGCTCGTGGCTCTGAGGTACGCCCGTGAGAACGACGTGCCGCTTTTTGCGCTGGGCGAGGGAATGCAGCTTGCCGTTATAGAGTTCGCGCGCAACGCGGCGGGCATACCCGACGCCGATTCCGTTGAATTTACGCCCGATACGAAATCGCCCCTTTACATAAAGGGCGACGGCATGAGGCTGGGCCTTTATTCGTGTATGCTTAACCCCGGCTCGAAGGCGTACGAGGCGTATTTCTCCAACCGCATTCAGGAGAGGCACCGCCATTTATACGAGCTCAACTTTGAATATAAGGACGCGCTGGAGAAGGCCGGACTCGTCTTTTCGGGACTCGCGCCCGACGGCAAGTACGCCGACATCGCGGAGCTTCCCGATAAGCGCTGGTATGTCGCGACGCAGTTCCATCCGGAATTCAAGTCTCGCCCGAACAGGCCGCACCCGCTTTTTAAAAGCTTCATAAAGGCCTGCTCGGAGTAATAAATAAACTAAAAAATCCTGCATCGCTCGATGCAGGATTTTTTGCGCGGTTTTTAGCATTCTAAAAATATTTTTTTCGGCGGTCCGGCCCTTTTTTATAACACGAACTTGTATTTTTCGATAAGCTCGTCCTTTACGTCCCAAAGCTTCTGAGACAGGTCGACGTAGTAGTTGTGCGGATTCTCGAAGCGCTTTACCTCGTCCCACAGCTTCTCCACCTCGCTTTGGCAGTTTTCCTGTATCTCTTTAAGCGTGGGGCACTTGTAAACGAGCTTTCCCTTGTCGTATATGCGGTTTAAAAGCTCAACGGCATAGAAGTTGTCGATAGTCTTGCGCTTCCAGGTTATAGCCGGGTCGAAGAGCTCATACGGCTTCGTATCGTCTATTACCTCGTCGTGAAGCGTCACGACGTCGGCTATGGCCTTGTCGGTCTCGCGCTCGAAAAGGCGGTAGAGCTTTTTAAAGTGCGGCGTCGTTATCTTCGATACGTTTTCGGATATCTTTATCTTCGGGATTATGTTCCCGTCGTCGTCCTCGGCGGCAACGAGCTTGTATACGCAGCCGAATACGGGGTCGCTCTTCGCGGTGATAAGGCGTTCGCCCACGCCGAAAGAGTCTATCTGCGCGCCCTGAAGCAGCATGTCGCGGATGACGTATTCGTCGAGCGAATTCGAAGCGACTATCTTGCAGTCGGAAAATCCCGCCTCGTCGAGCATACGGCGTGCGCGGCGCGAAAGGTAGGTAATATCGCCCGAGTCAAGTCGTATCGCAATGGGGCGGTTGCCGGAGGGCACGATCACCTCGTTGAATACCCTTATGGCGTTCGGTATGCCCGATTTGAGCACGTTATACGTATCGACGAGCAGTACGCAGCTCGACGGGTAGATCTTCGCGTATTCGTAGAACGCCTCGTATTCCGAGTCGAAAAGCTGTACCCACGAATGGGCCATCGTGCCCGAGGCGGGTACGCCGTAGTCGCGGTCGATTATCGTATTCGAGCTGGAGGTGGCGCCTCCGATATACGCCGCACGCGTGCCGTAATTCGCGGCGTCGGTGCCCTGGGCGCGGCGCGCGCCGAATTCCATGACGGTGCGTCCCTGAGCCGCGCGCACGATGCGGTTCGTCTTCGTTGCGATAAGCGACTGATGATTCAGCGTAAGAAGTATCATCGTTTCAAGAAGCTGCGCCTCGATGACGTTGCCGCGCACGGTGAGGATGGGCTCGCCGGGGAAAATAGGCGTTCCCTCGGGCACCGCCCATACGTCGCCGGTGAACCTGAAGTTTTCAAGATACTTTAAGAATTCCTCATCGAACATCTTTTTGCCGCGCAGATATTCAATATCTTCCTTTGTGAATTTCAGGTTGTTGATATATTCGATGACCTGCTCGAGACCGGCCATTATCGAAAAACCGCCGTTGTCGGGGTTCTTACGGAAGAATACGTCGAAATACGCCGTCTTGTTTCGCATCTTTCCCTGAAAGAATCCGTTGCTCATCGTAAACTCGTAAAAGTCGCTGAGCATGGACATATTGAGCCTGAGCCCGTTGGATTTTGCCATTTATAACACCTTCTACTGTTGTGATTAAATTATAATATATCACAAATTTATCATAATGGGAACAAAAACGGGCAAAAAATATGATAAAATATACGAAGATAAATTTTACGCGGCCGGTATAAAGAAAAAGCTTGACACATAAGAACGGCTGTGGTAATATATATCGGAACAAAGAAGACGGTGCGCCCGTCTCACCTTGGCGATTTCGTCGCCGGGTCAATACTTACGCGGCAAAGGTCTTGTATTTTTGCGTGTTTTAACGGGTGCGTCGCGCGCCCGTTTTTTGTTTAATATTTTTCGGTGAGGTGTTTAATTATTAGCTTCAAGGAATTGATGATCAACGATGAGATAACCGATAAAGAGGTTCGTCTTATCGATGCCGACGGAAATCAGATGGGCATAATGGACATTAAAAAGGCCATGGAAGCTGCGGAAGAAAAGAATCTTGACTTAGTGAAGATCGCCCCGCAGGCCAATCCGCCTGTATGCCGTATCATGGATTACGGCAAGTACCGTTTTGAGCTTTCCAAAAAGGAAAAGGAGCAGCGCAAGAATCAGAAGGTGACGGAAGTAAAGGAAATCCGCCTGTCGCTTATGATCGACGTGCACGACTTCAATACGAAGGTAAAGCATGCGCAGAAGTTCATACAGAACGGCGACAAGGTAAAGGTATCCGTAAGATTTCGCGGCCGAGAGATGCAGCACCAGAGTCAGGGCGTAGACCTTTTGGACAGGTTCGCGTCGGCCATGAGCGAGGTCGCTTCGGTCGATAAAAAGCCCAAGCTCGAAGGGCGCAGCATGGTCATGTTTTTGACGGCTAAATAATTTTTCATAAAACAATATTTTGCGGAGGGACATAGAGAATGGCTAAAATAAAGACGCACAGCGGTGCAAAAAAGAGATTTTCCCTGACTAAGGGCGGCAAGGTTAAGCGTTCACAGGCTTACAGAAGACATATTCTTACGAAGAAATCCACCAAGAGGAAGAGAGCTTTGAGAAAGGGCATATATGCGTCCGACGCTAATGCACCCACGATCAAGAAGCTTATCCCCTATGCGTAAGCTTTGGCTCAAGAGATAAAAACGAAATTCGATAATTCAGTAAGGAGATAGAAAAATGGCAAGAGTTAAGGGTGGCTTAAGCACCAAGAAGAGAAGAAAGAGAGTATTAAAGCTCGCAAAGGGTTACAGAGGAGCGAAGAGCAAGCTTTACCGCACCGCCAACGAAGCGGTAATGAAGTCGCTTACTTATGCATATATAGGCAGAAAGCAGAAGAAGAGAGATTTCAGACGTCTCTGGATCACGAGGATCTCGGCTGCCTGCAAGATGAACGATATCAACTATTCGAGATTTATGAACGGCTTAAAGAAGGCGGGCGTGGATATCAACAGAAAGATGCTTTCCGAGATAGCCATCTCCGACGCGGCTGCATTTTCGGCGCTCGTTGAAAAGGCAAAGGCTGCTCTTTAAAAATAAAGCTTATCGACAAGCGATCTTTATAATTATCCCTCGGCGCCGCCGGGGGATAATTATTTATTTATTGATTTAAAACGCCGCTTGCAATATCATAGTACTTGCAAGTATAATCAAAGAAAAGCGGAGCGCGGGACATGGAAACGATTGCGAGCAGGAAAAATCCCTATATAAAAGAGCTTTACGCCGTAAAGCGGGCAGGCAAAAAAAGCCCGCTTTGCTTAATCGAGGGGTATAAGCTCATTTGCGAGGCGCAAAAGAGCGGTGTCACGGTAAAATCGGTCCTCATATCCGACATGTACTGCGGCGAGGTCCCCTCGTTCGGCGCGGGAGCGGTGAGAATGATTAAAGTGAACGACGCGATAATCGACATGCTGTCGTCGGCGCGCGCGCCTCAGGGGATCATCGCCCTTATCGAAAAAAAGCCCGCGCATGATTTCGGCCTTCTCGGGCATACCCGCGGCACGTATATCGTGCTCGACGGCGTTGCCGATCCCGGGAACGTGGGCACGATAATACGCTCGGCCGAGGCGTTCGGCGCCGCGGGCGCGGTGATGTGCGGCGCCTGTGCCGACGTATATAACGATAAGACGCTTCGCGCCACGATGGGAAGCGCGTTTCGCCTTCCGCTCTACTTCGCGGATGACACGGCCGACGCCGTAAGAAAACTTAAGAATGCGGGCGCGCGCGTATACGCGGCGGCCTTAAAAAAGGACGCGCGCCGTCTCGGGGATACGGATTTCCCCGGGTTTTCGGCCTTTGTCATCGGAAACGAGGCGCGCGGAATCCCGGAGACGGTCATAGGCGAATGCGACGACGCGATAATAATACCCATGAGCGGCGAAACGGAATCCTTAAACGCCGCCGTTTCGGCAAGCGTAATCCTTTGGGAAGCGGCGCGCCGCGCGAATAACGGAAAATAGTGACGGGGAGTATTTATATGGATAAGCTTGTATATCATTTGTGGCTTACTCTTCTTTTGGGCGTAAAAAGCATAGAGCTTGACCTGCTTTTAAATGCCTTCGGAAGCGCCGAGGAGGTCTACCGCAAAAAAAGAGGCGAGCTTCTTTCGCTGGGCGGCCTTAAAAGCGATACGGTGGAGCGCATTATAAAGAACAGGGACCTTGACGATGCGATGGACGAGCTTTACAGATGCAAAAAGCTCGGCGTAAAGATAATACCGAGCTACAGTGAAAAATTCCCCGTGCGCCTTTTAAATATTTACTGCCCGCCTCACATATTATACGTTAAGGGCAATTTGGGGAATATAGACGAGGAGCTCTGCATCTCCGTCGTGGGCACGAGAAGCTGCTCGCGTTACGGCCTAGATTCGGCGCGCTTTTTCGGGCAGGGGCTTGCCGGCCTCGGCGTGACCGTCGTTTCGGGCGGCGCGCGCGGCATCGACACCGCCGCATTAAAAGGCGCGCACCGCGCGTACGGCCGCACGATAGCCGTTATGGGCTGCGGCGTCGACGTAGTATACCCGAGGGAGAACCGCGACTTTTTCAGAGCCATAGCCACCGACGGAGCCGTTATATCGGAGTTTCCGCTCGGCACTCCGCCCGCGGGAGCGAACTTCCCGATAAGGAACCGCATCATAAGCGGTCTTTCGCAGGGCGTGCTCGTCGTTGAGGCGCCGAAAAAGAGCGGCGCGCTCATAACGGCGCGAAACGCGCTCGAACAGGGGCGCGACATCTTCGTCGTGCCTGGCGAGATCGCAAGCGAATACTGCGAGGGCTCGAACGAGCTCATAAAGGAGGGCGCGTACCTCGTTACCGACGCGCGCGACATCGTGGGTCAGTACAGGTACTTCATACCCGTAATGCGCGACAATTTAAATCGCCGCCTGCGCGGGGAAGAATTCGCGGACGATGAAGAGACCGCGCCCGTCCCCAAAAAGGAGGTAAGCGTCTCGAAGGAAGAGGCGAAAAAGGCCGTCTTAAAAGAAGAAGAGCCCAAAAAAAGCGTAGACACGGACAAATACGAGGGCGCAGAGAAGGAGGTCTTAACGCTTTTAATCGAGGGCGATATGACCGCGGACGAGATGCTCGCGCACGTGTCCGTTTCGTCGTCAGAGCTCAATACGGCGCTTATCACGCTTGAAATGGAAGGAATAATATTAAAAAAATTAGATAAACGGTATTCTATTATTTAAAATCTTGTGATAGAATGATAAGCGATTTGTAATCCCTCTTACAATTCATGGAAAGCAATCGCTTTTGATATACATCGGTGAAAGGAATGATACAATGTCATATCTTGTCATTGTGGAGTCTCCCTCGAAGGCGCGCACGATAGGGCGCTATCTTGGGAGCAACTATACAATAGAGGCCTCGATGGGCCATCTTCGGGACCTGCCCAAAAGTCAGCTCGGAGTTGACGTACAGAACAACTTCGAGCCTAAATATATATCCATACGCGGAAAGGGCGCGCTTATTTCAAAGCTTAAGAAGGACGCGAAAAAGGCCGACAAGGTCTTTCTTGCGACCGACCCCGACCGCGAGGGCGAGGCAATATCGTGGCATCTCGCGCAGCTTCTGGGCCTTGACGAAAACGAGCCCATACGAGTCACGTTCAACGAAATAACGAAGGCGGCCGTAAGAAACGGCATAAAAAATCCGCGCGTCATAGATAAAAAGCTCGTGGACGCGCAGCAGGCGCGCCGCGTGCTCGACAGGATAGTGGGCTATAAGATAAGCCCCGTGCTCTGGCGCACCGTGAAAAAGGGACTGAGCGCGGGACGCGTACAGTCGGTAGCGACGCGTCTCGTCGTCGACAGAGAAGAGGAGATAAACAACTTCGAGCCGAAGGAATACTGGAACATCGACGCGGACCTTTTGAGCCCCAGGCATAAAAAGACGTTTAACGCAAAGTATTACGCGCCCGACGGCGAGAAAAAGCAGGAGACCGTGCGAGACAAGGCGCGCGCGGACGAAATCCTTAACGCTCTTTCGGGCGCCGATTACGTCGTAAAGAGCATAAAGCGCGGCGAGAAGCCGAAAAAGCCCTACGCGCCCTTTATAACGAGCACGCTTCAGCAGGAGGCCTCGTATAAGCTGGGCTTTCAGCCGAGAAAGACGATGTCCGTAGCTCAGGAGCTTTACGAGGGCGTGACAGTTCCCGGTCACGGCTCCGTCGGTCTTATCACGTATATGAGAACGGACTCCCTGAGAATTTCCGACGAGGCGAGAGAGGCCGCTAAAAAGCTCATAATATCGCGCTACGGCGAGCAGTATTACCCGTCGCAGCCGCGCATTTACAAGGCAAAGTCGGGCGCGCAGGACGCGCACGAGGCGATACGCCCCACTTACGTCGATTTAACGCCCGAGGAGCTTAAAAACAGCCTTACAAAGGACCACTACAAGCTTTATAAGCTCATCTGGGAGCGCTTTGTGGCAAGTCAGATGGCAAACGCCGTATATTCCGTGACTAACGCCGACATAGAGGCTAACGGATATATCTTCAAGGCCTCGGGAAGCTCGATACTCTTCCCGGGATATACCGCCGTATACGTCGATACGATGGATACCGACGCGCAGGCTGCCGCGAAGGGCAAGCGTCATAAGACGCTGCCGGAGATAAACGAGGGCGACGTATTAAAGTGCGAGACGCTTCATTCGGAGCAGCTTTTCACGCAGCCGCCCCCGCGCTACAACGAAGCCACGCTTATAAAGACGCTTGAGGAAAACGGCATAGGCCGCCCCAGCACGTACGCGCCCACGGTCACGACGATATTGGCGCGCGGCTACGTCGTGCGCGACAAAAAGATGCTCGTGCCCACGCAGCTCGGTGAGCTTACGACGAAAATAATGAAGGAGAACTTCGATGATATAGTTGACGTATCGTTCACTGCCAACATGGAAAGCAAGCTTGACGAGGTGGAGGAGGGCGCGCGTTCGTGGACGAGCGTGCTTTCGGAATTCTACGGCGGCTTTGACGAATCCTTAAAGGAGGCCGAAAAGAAGCTTGGTGATTTAAGCCTTAAGATACCCGACGAAGTAAGCGACGTAACGTGCGAGCTCTGCGGCAGGAAGATGGTATACAAAATGGGCAGCCACGGACGCTTTCTTGCATGCCCCGGATTCCCTCAGTGCCGCAACACGAAGTCCATCGTTGAGAAGATAGGCGTAAAATGCCCAGTTTGCGGCGGCGATATAATAAAGAGAAGGTCAAAGACGAATAAAATCTTTTACGCCTGTGAAAATCAGGACTGCAATTTCATGCAGTGGGACGAGCCGACAGGCGAGGCGTGCCCCAAATGCGGCGGGATGATACTTAAAAAGACGCGCTGGGGCAAGAAGCTTTACTGCATGAACGAGGACTGCGATTACGAGAGGAGCCCGGATGGTGCAAGCAAGAGTAATAGGAGCGGGACTGGCCGGAAGTGAGGCGGCGTGGCAGCTTGCGCGCCGCGGCGTTCGCGTCGAGCTTATAGAGCAAAAGCCCATGCACTTTTCGCCCGCGCATAAAAGCGCGGCCTTTGCGGAGCTCGTATGCTCAAATTCGCTCCGCGCCGACACGCTTGAAAACGCCGTGGGCCTTTTAAAGCATGAGATGCGCGCGCTTTCGTCGCTTATCATCATGTGCGCGGACGAGAACCGCGTGCCCGCGGGAGGAGCGCTCGCGGTCGATCGCGAGGGCTTTGAAAGAAGCGTGACCGAGCGCATAAAGGCCGAGCCGAATATCACGGTCATAACCGACAGGGTCACGCACATCGAAGGCGATATTCCCACGATCGTCGCGACGGGGCCGCTTACCGACGACGAGCTTTTTTCGGATATTGAAAAGAAGGTGGGGCAGGGAAGCCTTCACTTTTTCGACGCGGCCGCGCCGATAGTTGAGTTTGACACGATAGACATGAACAGGGCCTTCCTTGCGTCGCGCTACGGACGCGGCACGCCCGACTACATAAACTGCCCGATGACGAAGGACGAGTACGACGCGTTCTACGACGCGCTTGTAACGGCCGAATGCGCCGAGCTTCACGATTTTGAGAACGGCCGCGTGTTCGAGGGCTGTATGCCCGTAGAGGTAATGGCGGCTCGCGGCCGCGATACGCTGCTCTTCGGCCCCTTAAAGCCCGTGGGGCTTACAGATCCGCGCACGGGAAAGCTTCCGTACGCCGTTGTGCAGCTTAGGCGCGACAACGCGGCGGGCACGCTTTACAACATCGTGGGCTTTCAGACGCATCTTAAATTCCCCGAGCAAAAGCGCGTGTTCTCCATGATACCCGGCCTTGAGAACGCCGCATTCTCGCGTTACGGCGTAATGCACCGCAATACGTTCATAGATTCGCCGCGCATACTTGACAAATCTTATCGTATGAAGCATGATAAAAATATATGGTTCGCGGGTCAGATAACGGGCGTCGAGGGGTACGTTGAGTCCGCGTCGAGCGGGCTTTTGTGCGGCATAAACCTTGCGCGCGTGCTTTCGGGGAAAGAACCGCTCGATTTTACGCGCGACACGGCGATAGGCGCGCTTTCTCACTATATAAGCGACGAGAGCGTTTCAAACTTTCAGCCGATGAATGTAAACTTCGGGATAATGTCGCCGCTCGGATATAAGGTAAAGCCTAAAAGGGAGAAGAACCGCAAACTCTCCGAGCGCGCGCTTTTAAAAATAGAGGAGCTTAAAACAGAGCTCCGGGTTTAAGGCAGGTGTATACATATGAACATAATCATAGACGCATTCGGCGGCGATCTCGGTCCCCGCGCGGCGATAGACGGCGCGCTGATGGCGATGAGGGAGAGAAGCGATATAAGCGTTACGCTTTCGGGCGACGAGGAAAAATTAAAAGCCGAGCTTACGGCCGCGGGTGCGCTTGACAAATTTTCGATACTTCATGCGCCGACGGTCGTGGACGGTCACGACGATCCCACGTCGGCAGTAAAGGCCAAGGCCGATTCGTCGATGATGAAGGGCCTTCGGGCGCTTTCCGAGGGCAAGGGCGACGCTTTTATAAGCGCCGGCAATACGGGCGCTCTCTTTTCGGGCGGCACGCTTATAGTTAAGCGTCTGCCGGGCGTAAAGCGCGGCGCGCTCGCGCCTCTGCTCCCCGGCAAGGACGGCTTTTTCATGCTCATAGACGCGGGCGCGAACATCGTATGCACTCCGCAGATGCTTTTGCAGTTCGGCGTTATGGGCAGCGTATATATGCGCATGGTTAAGGGCATAAAGGACCCGAAGGTAGGTCTTCTCAACGTCGGCTCCGAGGATACGAAGGGCACCGAGCTTCAGCTTGAGGCGTATAAGCTCTTAAAGGCGGCCGACATAAACTTTATCGGAAACATTGAGGGACGCGACGTGCCTTATACGGGCGCGGACGTTGTCGTTACAGACGGCTTTACGGGCAACGTGACGCTGAAGCTTTACGAGGGTCTTGCAAAGGTGCTCATGGGCAGCGTAAAGGACGCTCTCATGTCGGGCACGAAGGCCAAGCTCGGCGCGATGATGGCTAAGGACTCGCTTTCTGACTTAAAGAAGCGCTACGATTACAAGGAGGTCGGCGGAACGGCCTTTTTAGGGCTAAAAAGGCCGGTGTTCAAAACGCACGGCTCGTCCGACGCGCGCACTTTTTACAGTACAATTATAAACGTAAGCGACTATGTTAAGGCCGACGTGACGAACGAAATTAAAAAGGGCATAGAGGCCACAGCCTCCGCAGACGAGGAATAGAAATAAAAAAGCCCGCTTTTATGCGCGCATGAGGGCGGGCTTTAAAACAATATTACGGTCAGGCACAATAAAATAAAGTTTTGACGCCAAAAAAGCAGGCCGTATCAAAGAACGCGGGTATCTCTCGATTTTTGATATGGTCTTATTTTTTCGTAAAAAGCAAAAAACGGGAGGAAATATGGACAAACGGGAAGAGAAGCTTTGTGAAAAAATAGGATACGAATTTCACGACATATCGATACTCGAAAACGCGCTGACTCACAGCTCATATGCGAACGAGAACCATACGAAGCACGGACGCTCGAACGAGCGGCTCGAGTTTTTGGGCGACAGCGTTTTAAGCATCATGGTATCGGAATATCTCTACAAGCATTATTACAATATGCCCGAGGGCGAGCTTACGAAGATTCGCTCGAACGTCGTTTGCGAGCGTTCGCTCTATGAGCGCGCAAAGGAAATAGATTTGGGCGGATTTTTATACCTCGGCCGCGGCGAGGAGTCGACGAACGGCCGAAGCCGCATGTCGATTTTAGCCGACGCGTACGAGGCGCTTATGGGCGCCGTTTATCTTGACGGCGGCTTTTTGGCGATACGCCACGTATTCATGCCGCGCTTCGTTGAGCCGATAAAGCGCGCGGCGGCGGGAAAGTCGTTAAAGGATTACAAGACGATGCTTCAGGAGATAGTGCAGAAGAACAAGGAAGAGGTTTTAAGCTACGAGCTTAAGAGCGAGAGCGGCCCCGACCACTTAAAGGTGTTCGAGGTCGACGTAATGCTCAACAACAACGTATTCGCCTCGGGCAGGGGACGAAGCAAAAAGGAGGCGCAGCAGGACGCCGCGCGCCTCGCGCTCGTGCTCATGGGAGAGATAAAGCCGTGAACGGCCGCAGGCGCACGATAAACATACCGATATTCGTGCCTCATTTGGGCTGCCCGAACGACTGCGTTTTCTGCGACCAGCATAAGATAACGATGAACGCGTACGTGCCGAACGGCGCGCGCGTGCGCGGGCTTATCGAAGAGACGCTCTCGTACGCGGAGCCGATGAGAGAGCGCGTACATATCGAGGCCGCCTTTTTCGGCGGAAGCTTTACCGCGATAGACAAAGACCTTCGCAGGGAGCTTCTTTCGGCCGCGCACGAATACCGTGACGTGTTAGACGGCATACGCCTTTCAACGCGCCCCGACGCGATAGACAACGCGATACTTTCGGAGCTTGAAGCCTTCGGCGTCACTGCCGTGGAGCTCGGCGCGCAGTCGATGAGCGACCGCGTGCTCGCGCTTTCAAACAGAGGCCATACGGCGGACGATACGCGCCGCGCGGCCCGCCTTATAAAGGAGCGCGGATTTTCTTTGGGCCTTCAGATGATGACGGGCCTTGTGGGCGACGACCGCGAAACGAGCCTTTATACGGCGCGCGAGCTTATCGCGCTTTCGCCCGATACGGTGAGGATATATCCGTGCGTGGTGCTTCAGGGCACCGCGCTTTGGGACATGGCGAAAAGCGGCGAATATGCGCCGCAGACCGTCGACGAGGCGGTGAGCATCTGCGCCGAAATAATACCGATGTTCGCGCGCGCGGGCATAACGATTCTTCGTGTGGGGCTTATGGAAAACGAGATACTCTCAAAGGGCGAGGTCATGGGCGCGTACCATCCGTCGCTCGGCGAGCTTTGCTACTCCGAGGTGTTCTATAACGCCGCGTGCGCGGCGATAGAGCGCGAGGGCGCGCCGAAGCGCGTGGAGATACACGTTCCGAGTCGCGCCGCGTCGAAGATGACGGGACACAAACGCCGGAATATAGAGAGGCTGAAATCGCGCTTTTCGCTTGAGTATATAAAGGTGAAAGAGGACGCGGGGCTCGAAGGCTTCGAGGTGAAAATAAGGCGGGTATAGAGGAAGTAAGGTGAGGCATGTGGTATACTGCAGCTTAATATCCGTTGAGGGGACGAAATTGACGTATGCTCTCGGCGGCTACGTCACCGATATGACGGGGGAGCTTGTTGTGGATTATAAAGAAGGTACGTATGAAGTAACAAGAAAACCAATGCGCTCCCTGGCTCGGAATCGCCATATAGAAACTATGCTCAGAAAACATCACGCGGAGTTTCAAAAAGGCATTTTCCCCGAAAAAATGTCATATGAAATCTAATGAAACAGTAACCGCGAACCTAAAGAAATTACATCATGTTTTCGCTCTTTGAAATGGAGGACATGTTCATGGCAGACGTGTTAGATAAAGATCTGTATATTTTGCTTCGGAGAGGCGATGAGGTTCAATGCCCGAACTGCAAGGAAGGCAAAATAGTACCATATAACACGACTTGCGATAAAGCACATGGCTTTTATTGCGATAGGGAATGTGGCTTTTTTATAATTTATGACCCCATTCTTGACATTGAGTGACAACAAAAAAGGGCCGCGGCGGATTTCTGCCGCGCGCCGCGCCGAAGATGAGGGACATATGCTTAAACAGACGAAAAGGGCAGAAGCGGTCAAGCTTGTGCCCTTTTAAAGTGTTACAAAACGTTAATTGATTTGAAGCCGTTCCTTCAGCGCGTCCTGAAGCACGCGGGAGAAGTTTAAGCCCGCTTTCTCGGCCATATCGTTAAGATAGCTGGGAAGAGTCACGTTCTTGCGGACGGTGCGCATATCGACGGCTCTGCGGTAAGCGTCGAAATCCACCAATACGAACGTGGCGATCTCGCCTTCGGCGCACTTGGGAAGCGTTTTTGACGGCGCGGGGATTTCCTGCCCCATATCCTGCTTCGTTATGCCGCAGAGAGAGATGGCGTCGGCGGCCATGGAAAGCGCGTCGGCGATATCTTTGCCCTCGGTATTTATATCCATGTCGGGGACGTAGACTATAAAACCGGGCTCATCGGGCGTCAGAATAACGGGGTACGCGGCCTTTCTCATATTATTTCACAACTCTCTCGTAATTCTTTTCAACGAGCGACCAGTCGATGACTTCAAAGAGCGTCTTAATATATTCGCCCCTCAAATTCTTGAATTTAAGGTAGTACGCGTGCTCCCATACGTCTATCGCGAGTATCGGAACGAAGCCCGTGCCCTCGATTATCGGGTTGTCCTGATTGGGGCTTGCCGAAGCCATGAGCTTGCCTTCTTTATTGACGGAGAGCCATGACCAGCCCGAGCCGAACTGACCCGCCGCAAGCGCGGTAAGCTTTTCCTTTAAGGCGTCGAGGCTTCCGAATTCGGCCTCGATCTTCTTTAAAAGCTCGCCCTTCGGGGATTTTGCGGCATTCGGGGAAATGGTGGAGAAGTAGAGGTTGTGGTTATAATAGCCGCCGCCGTTGTTGCGGAGCGCCTTTCTTAAAGCCGGGTCCTCCACCTTGTCAAGCGAGGCGAGAAGCGCCTCGATATCCATATCGGCAACGCCCGCCTTTGCCGCGGCGTCGTTAAAATTCTTCGTATAGGCCGCATGATGCTTGCCGTGGTGCGTTTCCATCGTCAGCGTGTCGATGTGCGGCTCAAGCGCGTTGTGGGGGAAGGGAAGCTCGAACTGTTTAAACATATTTACATCTCCTTTTATTCAATATCCGTATAATTTGTCAAATTCCTCGCGCGTCATAGAATAGCATACGTGATCGCGCGGTATGCCGTCCGAGAGCGCGAACGCCTTGCGGAGCGTGCCCTCGTACGTAAAGCCGCATTTTTCCACCACGCGCCCCGAACGCACGTTCTCGGGGTAGTGGTATATCGAGAGCATATCGACGTTCCACACGTTGAAGGCGTAGCGGATAACGGCCTTTGCCGCCTCGGTGGCAAGACCGCGCCCCCAGAATTTCTCCGAGAGCGAATAGCCAAGCATCCGCGAACGTATGTTCTGCCGCTTTTCGTCGGGATGAAGGCCTATCGTGCCGATGACGCGGTTCGAAGCCTTGTCAACGACGGCCCAGACGTTCTGGTTCTCAATGAACGACCTTACGGCGTTCTTTGAGTCGCGCTTCGTCTTATGCGGCTCCCAGCCGGCGTTAGGGCCGACGTTGGGACTTTGCGAATACTCGAATATATCGTCCGCGTCCGATTTTTCGAACGGGCGCAGAAGAAGGCGCGGCGTTTCAATTTCATAAAGTATATACATAGGCAAAAATGGGTCAGCGGGACAGAATCTCACGGTATTTTTCGCGGCCGGTCTTATATATATTGCCGCCGTGCGCGTCTATCGCGACTATCGCGGGAAAATCCTCGACGTACAGCCGCTTTACCGACTCGCAGCCGAGATCGTCGAAGGCTATCACCTCGCACGAGCGCACGCACTTTGAAAGCAGCGCGCCCGCGCCGCCCGTCGCGATAAAGTAGACGGCGCCGTATTTTTCTATGGCGGCGCATACGTCCTCCCTGCGGTCGCCCTTTCCTATCATCCCCGAAAGGCCTAAGGAAAGAAACCGCTCGGAATACGGGTCCATGCGCCCCGACGTTGTGGGGCCCAAAGAGCCGATAATCTGACCGGGACGCTCGGGCGTCGGCCCCGCGTAATATATCACCGCGCCGCGAAGGTCGAACGGGAGCGCCTGCCCCTCGTCAAGCATTGCGGTAAGCCGCTTGTGCGCGGCGTCGCGCGCCGTATAAATCGTGCCCGTAAGACTTACGCTGTCGCCGGCCGAAAGCGTCTGCGCGCATTCGCGCAAATTTGAAAGCTCGATTCTTTTTACTTCTTCGTTCAAGGCCTTAACCTCCGAATTCGCCGTCCCTCGGCGCAATTCCGGACGCCATATCGTCGAGAGCGCTCTTTGCGCCCGAAACGGCGGACGTAATGCGCTCGAACTCCGATACGATATTGTCGGCCGAATATTTCAGGCGGCTCTGCTCGGACGCAACCTTCGATACGTATTCGTCGCACATCATGCGAACGCCCGATATGTATTCGTTCGTTTTATCCACTATTTCACGCCGTTTGTTTTCAGCGTCCGTCATTATCGCGTCGGCCTCTGTCCTTGCGTCCGTCATTATCTTGTCGGCCTCGCTTATTGCATCCGTCATTATCGTGTCGGCCTCGTTCTGCGCGCGCATGAGCACAGAGCCGATGTTCTGCTTCTGAAGCCTGTATTCGTTAAGCTCCGCGCCCGATTCCTCGAGACTTTGCTTTAAGCGCTCGTTTTCGGCGGAAGCCTCGTCGAGCGAGTGGCGAAGCTGCGCCGCTTCGTTTGAAAGCTCGTTGAAGCGCATTTCCTCTTCCTCAAGGCGCGCCTTTAATACCTCGGGGTCCTCGCCCACAACGGCCGGACGGCCGCCCTCAAGCTCGCTTATGCGATAGCTCATGTCCTTTTCCTTCTCCAAAAGCGCCTCGTAAAGACGGTTTTTGTCATCGAGCTGCGCGCTTAAAGCCGCTATCTGCTCCTTTAATGACTCACACTCTGCTTCGTGGCTGCTTATGAGCGATTCAATATACGTCATTACGTCCTGCTTGTTAAAGCCCATCATGGCAGAGCCGAATTGTACGTCGGGTTCCATATCGACGCCTCCTTATCCAAGTTTTATATTCGTTTAAAAAAGCACGCCTTTCTCTTAAAAGATGCAAGGCGTGCCCTGTTTAACCTATTACGGAATCAGCCGCGAGGCTGAGCTCCGGATATCTTCTCACGCCGACGAGCTTGTCCACTATCTCTCCGTCCTTGAACAAAATGAGCGTGGGGATGCTCATTACCATATATTCGGCCGCAAGCGACGGCTCATCGTCTACGTTTACCTTGCACACCTTGAGTCTGCCGGCGTAATTCTCGGCCAGCTTATCGACCTCGGGAGCGATCATTTTGCAGGGGCCGCACCACGACGCCCAGAAATCCACGAGCACCGGCGTTGCGGAATTGATTACCTGCTCGTCAAAAGCGTCCGCGGTCAGGTTTATTATTTTCTCCGACGACATATTTGACCTCCTGTGTTTTAATATTCGGGCATTATATTTATGCCTGTCTCATAGTTTTTAATACAGATTCTTTCCATCTAAATTATATCAAACACCGTAAAAAAATACAACCGGATTTTAAGGCACGCCGAAAAAGTATTTTTTAAGCGCGCTGACTTATTGAAATAAGGCTTATTTTGTTTTATAATATAATAAAATAAAATAAGCGGGAGGATGTAAAATGGGTATTATAAAAGCAGCAATGGACGCCGTAGGCGGAACTTTGGCGGATTCTTGGCTTGAGGTAATAGAAGCCGACAATATGAGCGACACGACGGTATTCACAAGCGGCGTGAGCGTTCGCAAGGACGGAAAACGCAACTCGAACACTCGCGCGAACGCCGATACGATATCGAACGGCTCAAAAATACACGTGTATCCCAATCAGTTCATGCTTCTTGTCGAGGGCGGCAAGGTAATTGACTTCACGGCTGAAGAGGGCTACTACACGGTAAACAATTCGACCCAGCCTTCGCTTTTTACGGGTGACCTGGGCGGCAGCATAAAGGAAGCCTTCGAGCGCATCAAGTTCGGCGGCGTGCCTTCGACCTCGCAGAAGGTGTTCTTTATCAATATGCAGGAGATAAAGGGCATAAAATTCGGTACGAGAAATCCTGTAAACTATTTCGACAATTTCTATAACGCAGAGCTTTTCCTGCGCGCGCACGGCACTTATTCTTTGAAGATAGTTAATCCGCTCACGTTTTACGCTGAGGCTATTCCGAAGAACGCAAAGCGCGTTGACATAAGCGATATTAACGAGCAGTACCGCGACGAGTTCTTGGAGGCGCTTCAGACCTCGCTCAATCAGATGTCGGTCGACGGCGTGAGAATATCGTACGTTTCCTCCAAGGGACGCGAGCTTTCGAAGTACATGGCCGACACGCTCGACGACGAGTGGAACCGCATGCGCGGCATGGAGGTGCAGTCGGTAGGTATAGCAAGCATATCCTACGACGAGGACTCGCAGAAGCTCATAAACTTGAGAAACAAGGGCGCTATGCTTTCGGACGCAACGATAAGAGAGGGCTACGTTCAGGGCTCCGTTGCATCGGGCATAGAAGCGGCAGGCTCGAATACCGCGGGCGCGGCTACGGGCTTTATGGGCGTTGGCCTCGGCATGAACGCGGCCGGCGCAATGGGCGCGGCTTCGAATACTAACCTTGAGCAGATGCGTATGCAGCAGCAGGCTCAGACGCGTGCGCCGCAGGCTCCTGCGGGCTGGACGTGTGAATGCGGCGCCGTAAATACCGGCAAGTTCTGCTCCGAATGCGGGAAGCCGATGCCTGCTCCAAAGGCCGAATGGGTATGCGAAT
This sequence comes from Clostridia bacterium, assembly GCA_017513095.1. GTDB lineage: Bacteria > Bacillota > Clostridia > Oscillospirales > RGIG577 > RGIG577. Next base: position 135,704 of record JAFWDJ010000022.1, read on the forward strand.
GCGGCACGAAGAACACGGGCAAATTCTGCTCCGAGTGCGGAAAGCCGATGCCTGTTGCCTCGAAGTGCCCCAAATGCGGCGCAGAAGTGAACGCCGGCGCAAAATTCTGCCCCGAATGCGGAGAAAAGCTTTCATAACAGTCGGCAAGGAGTGTTACTATGGCTGTATTTACATATAAATGTCCGAACTGCGACGGCGGCCTTGAGTTTAACGCTGAGAAACAGAAATTTGTATGCGAGTACTGCACCAGCGAGTTTACGATGGAGGAGCTCAAAGCTCACTTTGACGAGGAGGAGTTAGCACAGCAGGCGGAGGCCGACGCGAAGGCCGAGCGTGAGCATGAGCACGCGCACGCCGACGACGGCGATATGCTCATGTACAACTGCCCCTCGTGCGGCGCCGAGATCGTGACCGACGCGACGACGGCGGCCTCGTTCTGCTACTACTGCCACAATCCCGTCGTGCTTTCGGGAAGGCTTGCGGGCGAATACAGGCCCGACCTCGTTATTCCGTTTACGATAGAACGCAAGGAGGCCGAGAGCCGCTTCCTTGAATGGATAAAGACGAAGAAGCTTGCTCCGAGCGATTTTTACGGCGAGGAGAACATCGAAAAGATGTCGGGGGTTTATTTCCCGTTCTTCGTAGTATCCGAAAAGATAGACGGCCGGCTTGAGGCCGAGGCGCACAATGTGCGCACCTGGGTGAGCGGAAGCACGGAGCATACGGAGAGAAGCATATACCGCGTTGTGCGCGACGGTGCTATAATCTTAAAGAACATAACGAAGAACGCGCTCAACAAGGACGAAAAGGTGCTCGTTGACAACGTGCTGCCGTTCGACATGAAAAAATCGCAGCCGTTTTCCATGGCGTATCTGTCGGGCTTCTTTGCGGAGAAGCGGAACCTTGAGATAGATTATTTCAAGGAGGAGATAAAGGCCGAAACGATGCAGTATACGGAAGACGTGCTGCGCGATACGCTCGACCGTTACGACGAGCTTCACGCCGTCCACGTTGAAACGCACGTCAAGGGCAGAAAGAACCAGTACGCGCTCATGCCCGTATGGGTACTTACGTATACAGGCAAGGACAAGATTCACTATTACGCGATGAACGGTCAGACGGGCAAGATATGCGGCGACGTGCCGATATCAATGCAGAAGCTTCTGATTCGGTTCGCGTGCGTGGCCGCTCCTATATTTGCGGTACTCTGCATATTGGGAGGGCTGCTGTTATGATTAGATCGGGATTTAAGAAGGCGGCCGCGGCCGTGCTCGTTATGCTTATCGTCGTTTTGGCGTTTGGCGTGACTGCGGGCGCGTCGGGCGATTACGAGAGCGTATACGACTACGCCGGAGTTTTTTCGGATTATGAGCAGGCCGAGCTTCAGAGCCATATAGAGCAGGCGGAGAAAGCCACGGGCTTTGATATAAGCGTGCTCACGATATACGACGCGGACGGAAAATCGACGAGAGGTTACGGCGCGGATTTCTACGAGGCGAACAATCTCGGCCGCGGCGTCGATAAGACGGGCGTTATGTATATATTCGACTTCGACAACGGCGAGATGTACATACTCACGAAAAGCAAGGCGCTCAATTATCTGACCGACGGACGCATAAACGATATGCTCGACGCGGCGTACGTTTACGCCGGAGAGAAGGATTACTACAACGCGACTCTGTCTTTAATAGCCGACACGGAGTATTACTACGAGCAGGGCGAGCCCGAGGATCTTATGTATTACGACGAGGACACGGGCGAGTATTCGCGTCCGAAGCAGGGGCTTACGCCCATGTACGTCGTGATTTTCTTGGCGATAGCCGTTGTCGTTGGCCTTATCGTATGCGCGGCTTCGCGCCGCGGATATACCGTTGCGACGCAGAAGTATTATTATGACTACAAGGCAAATTCGTCGCTCAATTTAAACGTCAGGGAAGACAGGCACATTGATACGAGAAGATCGACGCGCCGCATCCCGCGCGCGTCGGGCGGCGGAGGCGGCGGACGAAGCGGCGGCTTCCGCGGAGGCGGCTCGACGAGCACAACGTTCCATTCGTCGAGCGGCGGCTCCTTCGGCGGCGGCGGAAGGAAGCTGTAAGCGCGGCTTTTGCCGCATAGCCGCGGCGAAATCAAAGTATAATAAGACCGGGCGGCAAATCCGCCGCCCGCACATATGTGCCCGTAGCTCAGTTGGATAGAGCGTTGGACTCCGACTCCAAAGGCCGTGCGTTCAAGTCGCATCGGGCATACCATAGTACAGCCGCCCCATGTGGGGCGGCTGTATTTGTCTGCAAGGTCGTCAATTATTTATATTCTGCAACTATATTAACCATAGTTGCGCCTGACTGAGCCGTGGACTCGGAATACGTAATATCCCAATTATTCAACGTTATGTTTCCTTTTATATATAACAAATGCGCTGTTGCGAGAAGTTCTTCTTCACTTAGTGAGTCTTCGTTTAGAAGTTTCAACAGGTTAACAGTTTCATTAAAGAGCATTACTGTATAATAAACTCGTAAATCAAAATCAGGGTTTGCAAGGTCAAATCCTTCCACTTTATTAAATTGTGTAATATAATCAGTCATTTTGTCGATATCCTTAAGAGCTTCAGTATCGGCAAAGGACAATATGTCAATGGAAGAGACTTTTTGATTATTATCTGTTTTAATCAATGCGGCGCGCCAACTACTGTCATCAGGTATAACATACTCGCCGTCTTGTTGACCTTGCTGAAGCTTCTCAGAAAAGAGCTCTTCCATATCATTAATATCGATGTTGCTTGATTTACTTGTCCCGTTTGTGCCGCAAGAGCACAAGGTTACGGCTATAATAATCGCTAAAACAATACTGATTATTCTTTTCATTTTTTCCTCCTGTTATATGAAAATTTAGTAGCATAATGTTTATTGAAATGCAAAAAGAGGCTTATTTTAGTTATTTGACAGCATTTCTATCGTGCAATAATTGTTTTTAAAATTATTGTACATGCGTACAGTAAAATTGAACCTGAACTCATTGCGATTTTTGGAATATGGATTTGCCGCCCGTCCATACTTATCATAAAAACTGCCATTGCCATATACAAAATAGTCGCCATTACTTTGTTTCTCTATTTTTGTAATACTATAACGCGTAGCGCCGGGATCAAGGTCTTTGTTATTGCCACTTGCATTGGCTATATCTAAAATTTCCAGATATAAAGCGCTTACAGCTAATTGTTCTATATCTGCCTCGGAAACTTCCGAGCTTGAATTGCGCGAATAATTATTTGACGAACTTGACCCCGTTCCCGACCCCGAGCTTCCGCTGCATGCGGCCAGAGCCGTCATCATAATGACTGCCAATAAAATAGCTATTATTTTCTTCATTTCTTATCCCCCTTATTCTTTATAGGTCGCGGACATTTTGCATCTTTCGGTATGTGCCATGGGCTTCCGCGCGCGTCCTGTGAAGCGCCTTCTATAAGCCCAGCGCGGCACCATTTGGATATGGCGCTCTGCGAATAGCCCCATTTGTCGGAGGCTTCTTTTGTTCCCATGGTATCAGCCATAATTATCCTCCTTCCTCTTGATTTATCCCATAATATCACAAAACATAAACTAATGCAATATGTTTTTAATATAATATTAGTTGATGTTAGATGCGCGAAGTATCACCCATACTATTAGTAGAGGTGATAGCATATGTATATGCGGATAAGAAAAGCAAGAGAGGATATGGGATATACAAGAGAGCAATTCGCGGAAAAGCTGGGAGTCAGCGTTTCGTATCTCGCGGAGCTTGAGCGGGGACGAACGGGGATATCGGTCAAGCTTCTCATTAAAGTATGCAATGTTCTGGGACTTTCTGCAGATTATATACTATTTGGCGCAGAGCGTGACAGTGACGCATTGATGCTTGACAAAATCCACCGCATTGACGATAAATATATGCCGCTTTTCGAAAAAGTTATCACAGAGCTTTTAGCGATAAGTGAAAAATGAGTACGATGCGTTAAAACACCGCGCCCGAACAATGGATGCGGTGTTTTCATAGAGGCCGACAGATAAGCAGAAGCTCCGGTGATGCCGTAAAGATGAACGACAAATACAACCGTCTTCATATACAAATAAAGCGCACGCAATTCCTTGCGTGCGCTTTATTATTCTAAGTTCGCGCCGACGCAGCTCAGCCCGCGCCGCCCTCTTCGGGATAGTTGGTGAAATCGTAGATATACATGCCGTTCGAGACGGTGACCATATGACCGTCCATCATGCTCAGCTGCGGCTTCCAATCAAGAACGCGGCCTTTATTGTCTACAATAACGACCTGTGCGTCGGGGAAGTTGTCCACCCAGTTGCAGCAGAGCAGAATGGGCGCGCCGGTATCGCTCTTGTAGAGCACTTCGCCCGTCTGTCCGACCCAGCCGTTCGATTCGTCCATGATCCACTTGTTTACCGTGACCGAGGCGAAGCGGTCGGTGGGGATTATGAGATAGAGCTCACGGCCTCCGCCGGTCTGAACTATCTGACTTGCGGGCATATCCTTAAGAAACTCAAAATCATCCGTAAGGCCGGAGTCAACAAGGACCTGACGCCAGTAGTCCGTGTCGCTGATCATATCATTCTGCCCGCGCTGGTCGCCAAAGGTGCCGATAAGCACCGCGCCGCAGAGTACGTCCTCGTCCACAAGCACCTGACGCTGCATGATGGTCGGATCCCATTCGCTGCCCCACAGAGCCTGTTTGTAGACAAGCGCCCTGTAGAGGTAGGTGACGGTGAGCGCCCTTGAGCAGGGCTCGTTTATGTCGAAGGTGTCTTCAAAGCCCGCAAGCAGCCCCTGATACTCGGCCCAGCTCACAGCGCCGCTGTACCAGCCGTCCGGAAAACGCATCGAGACGGGGCTTGGAGCGCCGGGCTCCGGTGCGCCCATCGAGCGCCAGAGGAAGGTGATGATATGAGCGCATGAGCATGTCTGCTCGGGGGAGAAGGTGGAGGCGGTCGTACCGTTTGTAATGCCCTGTTCCACCGCCCAGAGTACCGGATTGTAGAAGTAGTCGCTCTCCTTTACGTCAGTAAAGGGGTTCGTTTTGGTAATTGGCTCCGGCTTGCCCATGGCCCGCCAGAGGAAGGTAACTACCTGACCGCGGGTGCAGATGGTGTAGGGTGAGAATTTGCCGCCGCCGACGCCCTGAGTGATATCGCCGCCCACGGCCCAGAGCACCGGATTATAGAAGTAGTCGCTCTCACTTACATCCGAGAAGGGAGAGGCATAATCCTCAGCCATCGCAGGGACGCAGAGCGAGAGCATAAAAATGGCTGCGAGAACTACAGATAAAAGCTTTCTTTTCATGGTCTTTGTCTCCTTTCATGTTTCTTTGCGGTTTGCCTTTGTCTGCTCCCTTTATTATACTCCTTCGATAAGCGCCGCGCAAGGTCGAAGGCAGGTAATCGGGGATATTTCGTGCCAAAGGCAAAATACCTGCTGATTTTATGACCCGCGTGCGGGCGGAATCGCGTTAAGCCATGCGACGATCTTCGTCATTACCTCCACGCTCTCGGGAAGCGACGGATTAAGGGACGGAAACGCATGGACGAGGTGCTTGCCCTCGGGGTAATAGATAAGCTCGCAGGGGTGATTCGCGTCCTTTAGCGCCTGCGCGAAGCGCAGCGTGTATTTCCTGAGAAAATCGCCGCGGCTGCTCGTAAGAAGCACGGGCGGCAGATTTGACACGACTTCCGGATGCCCGGGGTTCATCCGTTCGAGAAAGCCCGCCTCTTTTCGGCGGTCGCCGTAGAGGTCCTTGCGATACGCCATGCCGAGAAAGTCACGGCGCGTCGTATAAAACATCCCGCTCAAGCCCACGTACGCGGCGGGCTCAAGGCGCGGACGGGTAATGCCGAACATTCCGCAAAGCGCGTCGGACCGCGTCACCGCCGTGGCGTAGACCGAAAGATACGCACCGGCGCTCTCGCCTATTATAAATACGCGGTTGGGATCGCCGCCGTACTCCTTCAGAGCGTCGTGCGCGAAGTCGAAACCGGCGCATACGTCCGCGATCATTTCACAGGCGTTTGCCTCGTCAATGAGTCGGTACTCGACGGAGATGACGAGAAAGCCCCTCTCGGAAAGCCTTTGACAGAAGGAGCGGTCGATTTTTCTTGTGCCGACAAACAGCCCGCCGCCGTGGATAACGACAGCCGTCGGAAGCGGCCGAAGCGCGGGATCGGCGGGACGGTAGATATCTGCGGCAAGCGGCGCACCGCCCTCGCCCGTATACGGAACGTCCGGGTATTCCTCCATGTCGGGCGGCGTCTCGCGCGCGTTCTCCGAGCGCACAAAAGAGGGCTCGTGCTTCGCGGCGGACGCTTTGAGATGCCTGAGAATGAGGTTCATAATCTGATGTCACCCCGTTTCAAAAGTGGTTTGCGTTATATGTATTACTGTGTTTTGCGGGCGCTCCGAAAACGGAGCGCCCGCAGCTTTTATTTCAAGGAATGATTATATTTTATGTTGCACCGAATGGCTTAGTCCATGTATGCCAGATCGCCGGAAGCGGCGTTAAACAGCCTTGCGAGAAGGTCCAGTACGGTGCCCGCAATCGGAGGCTGTGCCTGCTGCGCGTCACCCTCTGCCTGCGGCTGTGCGAACGGCATCATCGGGGGAGCGAAGGGGAACCACTGAGGCTGCTGCGCCTGAAGCTGCGTCAGCTGATTCTGAAGCTGAGCCTGCATCTGTGCGGCCTGATTCTGCATGTAAACGGCCTGACTCTGCATCATCTGCTGAAGCTGAGCCTGCATCTGTGCGGCCTGACTTTGAATCTGAACGGCCTGATTCTGCATATAAATAGCCTGACTCTGCATCTCGGCCTGAAGCTGCTTCTGAAGCTGGGCCTGAAGCTGAGCCGCCTGTGCCTGCCACTGAGCCGCCTGCTTCTGAAGCTGATCCTGAAGCTGCGACGACTGATCTTTAAGCTGTACGAACGGAACCTGCCAGATTACCGGGGACAGATACTGCATGAACTGTGTGAACATGCGCGTTATATCCTCATACGTTAAAGGCGGCATACCGTTCTTATCGGGATCCTGCGACTGGCAGGGAATAATGCTCCAAAGCAAATCAAAAACCTCCTTTAAATCTATGCCGGCCTGCGAAAATACGCCCTGTGAAAATGCCACCTGCGAAGAAGGACCGAAAGACTTTCCGGAGGACTTCTTCGTCGCATTCTTTTGAAGCGGATACATTGCGGCCAGTGCTTTTTTAAACTTATCTTCTATTTCGTCCGGTACGCCGGTGAGCGTTACGAGACGAAGGTCCGCGAGCTCAAGGCGAACGTCGACAAGACGTCCCTGTACGCGGATCGGCGTTACGACATAGCACGTTCCCTTGTTCTCGCCCTTGAGGATGCGGTGTACGTCCACCTTTCCCGTTGCGGTGTAGGGAATGTCCTCCGTGATAACACACTGACCGGGAAGATTGGTATCCTTAATCTTGCCGTCTCGGATGAATACGTTGTACAGAGCCTGTCTTACGGTGTTGAGGCTCTGAAGCTGATCGCCTATGGTCTTTACATAGAGCACGGGGAACGAGTCGTGCAGTATCTTGTCGTAGCTCGGAGCAAGCGCGCATGACTCTATGCCGGGCTGAGCGGATACGGCGGTCTCAACAAGGCCGGCGTCGAAGCGTATGCCCTCGTTGTTTACGAAATACTTATTCATGCGGCCTACGTAGGCAAGCGTGCCGTCCTCATTGACCTTTACCATGTCGTAAGTGTTGAGATACTGTTCGCCGTCTATCTTTTCGAGCTTGAAGAATACCTTCGAGCCTATCTTTCCGCAGCTTACCGAGGGAGATGCGATAAAGAGCACGCCCGTGCGCGGACCGTCCTTTAAGTCATAGTATTTCTTCTCGTCCTCGTCGTATATTTTTACCTTGACGCCGGACAGCGGACGGCCTATCGAGTCGTCGTCGCGCGAGGGGTCGGAAACGATGCACGCCGCGCCCGCCTCGGAGATGCCGTAGCCGTTTATGGTACGTGTCTTAGCGCCGCATTTCTTTATGAACTCGTCGTAGCGCTTTTTCGTTTCGGCGGAGTAATACGCGCCGCCGACGAATACAAAGGCGAACGCCGACAGATCGGGCTGCGGCAGTGAAAGCATCATCTTCTCCATCGTCCACGTGTTGCCGAAGTAGATGCTTACGCCGTAATATTCAAGCGCCTGCGAAAAGCGGGGATTTAAGTCGCCCAGCGGAATGGTCACGAGCTTTCCGCCGAAGGAAAGCGGCAGGTGAACCATGTCGACAAGTCCGTACGAGTACGACAGATCGAACGAAAGACAAGATACCGACTTACCGCGAAGCTGTGCGAAGCGCTTGTCGCGCAAAAGCCTTGCGACCGACTCGTTAAAGCCGCGGTCGGACAGCGGTATGGGCTTATGTACGCCGCTCGTCGTGCCGGAGGAGTGGATGATGACCGCGGTGTCGTCGTTCTTGCCGCTGCCGTATGCTATGGGAGTCGCTTCGTATTTCTTAAGAAGCTCTTCCATGAACAAAACATCGAAGCGGCGCTTTAAGCGAAGGTAATTCACCGCGTTCAAGAAGTCGTAGCCCTGCGGCGCGAACGGATCGCCCGAGGGAGTCTGATACACGATTATATTGCGAAGGCCGAGTCTTTTCTTCGACTCAAGCACGCGCTCCATCACGCTCGGCTGTACCCACTGAGCGCAGAGAACGGCGTCCGTGATGCCTTCCTTTTTGATAAGATTTTCCCACAGCTCCTCGTCGAGAAGATCGCCGAAATTGGCAACGGAAACGGAAACGCCCAGCATGTTAAGAGCGTAGATCATGAACACGGCTTTCGCGTCCGGAGTCGTTATAAGAACGACGCGGCTGCGCCTTTTTTCCGTGATGTTCAGAGCGGAGAATACCTCCGCGTAGCGCTCCCACATACGGAACATCTGACGGTATGTGAACTCTCTTTTTCCCTGTACTATTGCCACCGCGTTGAGCTGCGCTTCCGTCTGGGAATTGAGCTCCTTTATGAACTGCCAGCTCTTCTGCTCGATTATCTCGCCGCTCTCGATACGGGCGGTCAGGGGATCAGCGGGCTCCGGATTATTCGGTGCTGTTTTTGCGGTCGGCGCCTTTGCGGTGCGCGCCGCCGGTTTGCTTGCCGGCTTTGCCGCTGCCTTTGCTGCAGCGGGTTTTGCCGCTTTCGCCGGTGCGGGTTTTGCCGCTTTCGCCGGTGCGGGTTTTGCCGCTTTTGCTGCCGCAGGCTTCGCCGCTTTCGCCGCCGCGGGCTTCGCCGCTTTTGCCGGTGCGGGTTTTGCCGCTTTTGCTGCCGCGGGCTTCGCCGCTTTCGCCGCCGCGGGCGCTTCGGGCGCTGCCGCCGCGGGCGCTTCGGGCACTGCCGCTGCGGGCGTTTCAGGCTCTGACGCCGCGGGCGTTTCGGGCACTGCGGCCGCGATTTCTTCGGTCTTTTCGGCTGCAGTATCGACGGCATCCGAGACCGTTTGCTCGTTTACCTGATTGGTGTTTTGCTCGTCGCTCATACTGTAACCTGCCTTTCTTGTTATGATCATTTAGGGAATAATTTTTGTAACTGCCGAAGGAAAAAATTCAGTCGTCTGTCCGACTTAACATTGTACGAAAAACGGCAGTGAACAATCCTTTGCTGAAGTCGATCGCCGTCTTGTGAACACCATACAAAGACGGTGACAAAACTACGTTCTCATTCGATTACATTGTAAAAATATTTGTGGAGTCAATATATCACCCGCGAAAAACGACAAGTTTAAAAAAAACATACCCGAAAAAATGAGATTGCAAGACGGCAAAAGCAGAGAGGCGCAAAGACGCCCCGTCCCGAAAAACGGGGCGGGGCGCATTGCAGAAAGAGTATTAAAATAAGAATGAAAGCGTCTTTAATTTGCCTTACACTACGCTGTAAAGAAGCTTCGAATATGCCGGGTAGGGCCACTCGCTTTCCGGCATCATGCTCTCAAGCTCGTCGGACACGGTGCGAAGCTCGAGCATCGCGTTGAATATCGTGTCGTGATGATACCTTGCGCAGTCGAGAGCCTCGCTTACGTCCTTCGCATTTATAACGGCATCCTCGAGACTCGTAAGCTTATTGTAGAGGCACGACGAGAGCGCCGAAAGCTTCGTTACGAGCTTTGCCTCGAGCGCGGATTCAACGCCGATTTCCTTCTTCGTCTTAACGAGCTGTGAGAGCTTTGCCTCGTAGCCGAGTACCGACGGAAGGACGGACTTCTTTATCATGTCTATCATCGTCAGCGCTTCGATATGTATGGTCTTCGTGTAATTTTCAAGATAGATTTCATAGCGCGATTCGAGCTCCGTGCGGCTTAAAACGTGATGGCGCTCGAAGAGCGAAACGTTCTTTTCGTCGAGCATGCACGGCAGAGCCTCGGGCGTCGATTTTAAGTTAAGAAGTCCGCGGCGCTCGGCCTCTTCTATCCATTCGTCGGAGTAGTTGTTGCCGTTGAACACGATGCGCTTGTGCGCCGAAAGCGTGCGGCGGATAAGGTCGTGTACATCCTTTGAAAGGTCCGTGCTTCCTTCAAGCTCGTCGGCGAACTGACCGAGCACTTCTGCCGCTATCGTATTGAGCACGATATTGGGACCCGATACCGAAAGTGCGGAGCCGGGCATACGGAACTCGAACTTGTTGCCGGTGAACGCGAACGGGGAGGTGCGGTTTCTGTCGGTCGTGTCCTTCTGGAAGTGGGGCAGCACCTGTGCGCCCGTTTCCATGTTTATATGCTTTGCGGAGCTGTAGCCGGTGCCCTTTTCGATGGAATCGAGAATGGCCGAAAGCTCGTCGCCAAGGAACATTGACACGATGGCCGGAGGCGCCTCGTTCGCGCCGAGACGGTGATCGTTTCCGGCAGAGGCAACGGTTATGCGAAGCAGATCCTGATATTCGTCCACGGCCTTTATGACGGCGGTGAGGAAAAGTAAAAACTGCGCGTTCTTCTCGGGCTCGGCGCCGGGCTCCAAAAGGTTTTTGCCCGTATCGGTCGATATCGACCAGTTGTTGTGCTTGCCCGAGCCGTTTACGCCCGCGAACGGCTTCTCGTGGAGCAGACATGCCATGTCGTGCTTGTCTGCGATGCGCTTCATAAGCTCCATCGTGAGCTGGTTGTGGTCGGTCGCAATATTCGTTTCGCTGTATATGGGCGCAAGCTCGTGCTGCGCGGGAGCGACCTCGTTATGCTTCGTCTTTGCGAGCACGCCGAGCTTCCACAGCTCGCGGTCGAGCTCCTTCATGTATTCGGAAACTCTCGGCTTTATGGCGCCGAAGTAATGATCCTCCATCTCCTGTCCCTTGGGCGGGCGCGCGCCGATAAGCGTTCTTCCGCAGAAGATCAGGTCGGGGCGCTGAAGGAACGCCTTCTTGTCAACGAGGAAGTATTCCTGCTCGGGGCCGACCGTTGTAATGACGCGCTTTACGTCCTCGTTTCCGAAAAGCTTGAGTATGCGCATTGCCTGGCGGTCGAGCGCCTCCATCGAACGAAGCAGCGGAGTCTTCTTGTCGAGAGCCTCGCCCGAATATGCGCAGAACGCCGTGGGTATGCAGAGCGTGTTGTCCTTTATGAACGCATAGGAGGTGGGGTCCCACGCGGTATAGCCGCGCGCCTCGAACGTAGCTCTGAGTCCGCCGGACGGGAAGCTCGAGGCGTCGGGCTCGCCCTTAACGAGCTCCTTGCCTGAGAATTCCATTATAACGGAGCCGTGACCGTCGGGGGCTATGAAGCTGTCATGCTTTTCCGCCGTTATGCCGGTCATCGGCTGGAACCAGTGCGTAAAGTGCGTTGCGCCCTTTTCAATGGCCCAGTCCTTCATCGCGCTCGCAACTACCATTGCAACATCCTTTTCAAGGTGCCGTCCGCTTTCTATCGTCTTTTTAAGCGCCTTGTAGGTGTCCTTGGGAAGACGCGAGCGCATTACGTTATCGTTAAATACCATACTTCCGAAAATTTCGGGAATGCCGTTCATTTTAATTTCTCCTTTCCCATAAATGCCATCATCGTTTCGTCTATAACAGCTCTATGCCCGCTTCGGCGCATTCGCTTAACGTCTTGTCGTCCCATATAGATACCTGTACCTCGCCTATATGCGCCTTCTCCAAAAGCAGCATACAGAGCCTCGACTGGCCTATGCCGCCGCCCATCGTAAGAGGAAGCGTGCCGTCCAAAAGAAGCTTATGGAACATAAGAGCACGGCGCTCGTTGTGTCCCGATTTTTCAAGCTGATACGAAAGCGAATCCGCGTCGACGCGGATGCCCATGCTCGATACCTCGAACGCGCAGCCCAGCGTGTCGTTCCAGAATATGATGTCGCCGTTTAAATGCCAGTCGTCATAGTCGGGCGCGCGTCCGTCGTGGGAGCGTCCGTCCGCCAGCGTGTCGCCTATGTGCATAACGAACGTCGTCTTGTGCTCGCGCACGTATGCCTCCTCGCGCTGCTTCGGAGTCTTGTCGGGATACATTTCGCAAAGCTGCTCGGAGGTAACGAACGAAACGTCGCGCGAAAGCGTAGTCGTAAGCGCGGGGAAGAAGTCGTTTATGCGGTCCTTCGTGTCGCATATCGCGTTCACTATCTTTTGAACCGTTTCCTTAAGGTGCTCCTCATTGCGCGAACGCTTGTCTATTATAACCTCCCAGTCCCACTGATCGACGTAGATCGAATGAAGGTTGTCCATGTCCTCGTCGCGGCGTATCGCGTTCATGTCGGCGTAGAGGCCCTCGCCCACGGAAAAGCCGTACTTGTAGAGCGCCATGCGCTTCCACTTCGCAAGCGAGTGGACTACCGCGCCCACGGTACCCGTTTCCTTTATGTCAAAGCTTACAGCCCTCTCAACGCCGTTTAAGTCGTCGTTTAAGCCCGTGCCGGGATCGACGAACAGCGGGGCGGATACGCGCGAAAGGTTCAAAGCGCGCCGCAGATTGTCCTCAAAGGCCCTCTTCGTAAGGCCAATAGCCTTTTGCGTGTCGTAAATAGACAGCTTCTTCTTATAGCTTTTCGGTTTAATAAGCTTGCTCATATCGGTCACCTCGTTTTTCTGATTAAAACAAAAAAACGCCGTGCGTGGCAGTGCCACACACAGCGCCTTTGCTGTTTACGCTGACATTGTAGCACGGCCGATTTTCGTTTGTCAACACTTTTTTCGAAAAAATTTTCACCCCCCTTATTCGGCGTCCGCCGCGCCGATTATACAAAATTCTCAAAAACCCCTTGACTTTATCCGCTTTCGGGTATATACTGACTACACAATGAACAAAGGCGTTCATTCGAGCACACAGAGTATGTGTGTTCGGGTGAGCGCCTTTTTTCTTGTTTTCAGGATTTTACGACTTCGGAGGTGCAAAAAAATGAACGATACGGTAATAGAAGGCCAAGTGCGCATTCCTTCCGGGTGCGCCATTTCGGGCATTTTCTCAAGATCGGGAAAGAGATTTTCGGGCGAGAGCATAATCCGCTCGATAGAAGTAATGCACGACCGCTCGAACGGTCTGGGCGGCGGCTTTGCGGGCTACGGGATATATCCCGAGTACAAGGATTATTACGCCTTTCATATATTTTATGACACCCTGAAAGCGAAACGCGACTGCGAGGAGTTTTTGGAGCGTCACTTCGATATTATAAACCTTTCAAAAATACCCACTACAAAAGTTAAGGAGATAACGAACGAGCCGCTCATCTGGCGCTACTTCGTTCTGCCGCTTCCCACGAAGCTTTCGGAAAGCCAGCTTACCGAGGAGGAGTTCGTCGTAAAGTCGGTCTTCCGCATAAATACCGATATAGAAGGCGCGTACATCTTCTCGTCGGGCAAGAATATGGGCGTTTTCAAGGCCGTGGGCTTTCCCGAGGACGTAGGACGCTTTTACCGCCTCGACGAATACGAGGGCTACTGCTTTACGGCGCACGGACGTTACCCCACGAATACGCCCGGCTGGTGGGGCGGCGCGCATCCGTTCGCGCTTCTCGATTATTCGATAGTACATAACGGCGAAATTTCGTCCTACGACGCGAACCGCCGCGCGATAGAGATGTACGGCTACAAATGCACGCTTCAGACGGATACCGAGGTAATAACGTACATATTCGACTACCTTCACAGGAAGGTGGGGCTTACGCTCGGGGAGATCGCGTCCGTCGTGGCCGCGCCCTTCTGGCAGACGATAGGTCAGATGGACGCGCCCGAAAGGGAGCGCCACGAATACTTAAGAAACATGTTCGCCTCGCAGCTCATAACTGGTCCGTTCTCGATACTCGTGGGCTTTTCCGGCGGACTTATGGCGTTAAACGACAGGCTGAAGCTTCGCTCGATGGTCGTGGGCCAGAAGGACGACATGGTATATATGGCAAGCGAGGAGTCGGCGATAAGAATAATAGAGCCCGACCTCGATTGGATACGCTCACCGCGCGGCGGCGAGGCGGTCATCGTAACTCTTGACAAGAACGCATCGGAGGTGTGAGAAATGGCTATTGAATTCATGTACCCCGAATACGAGGTCTTAAGAGACCCCGACAGATGCATAAGATGCCGCGTGTGCGAGCGTCAGTGCGCAAACGAAGTGCATACGTATCTGCCCGAAAAGGACAGGATGATATCGGACGATCTAAAGTGCGTCAACTGCCACCGCTGCGCAACGCTCTGCCCCACGCGCGCAATAAAGATAGTAAAGTCTCCGCATACGTTCAAGGAGAACGCGAACTGGGGACAAAAGGAGATAACGGAAATATACAAGCAGGCGTCGAGCGGCGGCGTGCTGCTTTCGAGCATGGGCAATCCCGAGAAGTATCCCGTATACTTCGACAAGATGCTGCTTAACGCGTCTCAGGTCACGAATCCTTCGATTGACCCGCTTCGCGAGCCTATGGAAACGCGCGTATTTTTGGGCGGCAAGACCCACGAGATAAAGCGCGACGAAAACGGCAGGCTCATTCCGATAAAGAGAGTGAAGCTCGAGCTTTCGATGCCCGTAATGTTCTCGGCCATGAGCTACGGCTCGATAAGCTATAACGCGCACGAGTCGCTCGCGCGCGCCGCACGCGAGCTCGGAATATTCTACAACACCGGCGAGGGCGGCCTTCACGAGGACTTCTACCAATACGGAAGCAATACGATAGTACAGGTTGCGTCGGGACGATTCGGCGTTCATAAAAAGTACCTCGACACGGCGGCCGCAATAGAGATAAAGATAGGCCAGGGCGCAAAGCCCGGCATAGGCGGCCATCTGCCGGGCGAAAAGATAGTGGGCGACGTTTCGCGCACGCGCATGGTGCCCGAGGGCGCCGACGCGATATCGCCCGCGCCGCACCACGACATATATTCGATAGAAGACCTGCGGCAGCTCGTATATTCGCTCAAGGAGGCGACGAATTACACGAAGCCCGTATTCGTAAAGATAGCCGCCGTTCACAACATCGCGGCCATTGCAAGCGGTATCGCGAGAAGCGGCGCTGACGTTATAGCGATAGACGGCTTCAGAGGCGGCACGGGCGCGGCTCCGACAAGGATACGCGACAACGTGGGCATACCGATAGAGCTTGCGCTTGCGTCGGTAGATACGCGGCTTAGGGAAGAGGGCATACGCGACCGCGTGTCGCTCGTCGTTGCGGGCAGCATAAGAAGCAGCGCGGACGTATTCAAGGCCGTGGCATTAGGCGCGGACGCCTGCTACATCGGTACGGCGGCGCTTCTCGCACTTGGGTGCCACTTATGCCGCACGTGTCAGACAGGCAGGTGTAACTGGGGCATTGCAACGCAGCGTCCCGACCTTGTGAAGCGCTTAAATCCCGATCTCGGTTATCAGCGGCTCGTAAACCTTCTCACCGCGTGGAACCACGAGATAAAGGAGCTTATGGGCGGCATGGGCATAAACTCGATAGAGAGCTTAAAGGGCAACAGGCTTATGCTCAGAGGCGTGGGCCTTACACAAAAAGAGCTTGACATTTTAGGAATAAAGCATGCGGGAGAATAGGGGTGTTGGTTTATGAAGAGAGTATACGTAAACGAAAAATGGTGCCTCGGCTGCCACCTGTGCGAATACAACTGCGCGTTCTCAAACTCGGGCGGCAGGGATATGGCCACCACGCTTATGGGTGTTAATATCCGGCCCAATATAAGAGTTGAAGAGGGCGAGGGAGTGTGCTACGCCGTATCGTGCCGCCACTGCGAGGATCCGCTGTGCGTCAAGGGCTGCATAGGCGGCGCGCTCTCGATTGAGGACGGCGTTATCGAGATAGATAAAAGCAAATGCATACACTGCTACACCTGCATTGTCATGTGTCCCTACGGGGCGGTAATGCCGTCCGAGGACGGCGCCGTGCAGAAGTGCGAGCTTTGCGTAAAGACGAAGAAGGGCACGCCCGCCTGCGTTGCGGGATGTCCCAACGGCGCGATAGTATTTGAAGAGAGGTGAGCCGAAGGTGAAATACGTAATAATAGGAAACGGCCCTGCGGCCATCGGCGCGATAGAGGGAATAAGAAAGAAGGACAAAAAGGGCGCCATCACGCTCATATCGAAGGAGCCGCATCACACGTATTCGCGGCCTCTCATATCGTATCTCCTTTTGGGAAAGACCGACGAGGAGAGGATGAAATACCGCCCCGACGGCTTTTATAAGGACAACGGCGTCGACGTCATGCTCGGCGTGACGGCAGAAAGCATTGACCCCGTCCGCCAGACGGTAAAGACGGACAAGGGAAAGGTGCCCTACGACAGGCTTCTTATTGCGGCGGGCTCGCGCCCGTTCATACCGCCGATGAAGGGCTTTGACGCCGTCGAAAAGAAGTATTCGTTCATGACGCTCGACGATGCGAAGGCCTTATCCGAAGCGCTTACGCCCGAAACGAGGGTGTTAATCATCGGCGCGGGTCTTATAGGCTTAAAGTGCGCCGAGGGCATATCGGGGCTCTGCGGTCACATCGCGGTGGTGGACCTTGCCGACAGGATACTTTCGAGCATCTTAGACCGGGAAGCGGCCGCGGTCGTTGAAAAGTCATTACGAGAGCACGGCATGGAGTTTTACCTTTCCGACAGCGTGGAGGAGTTTAAGGGCGGCCGCGCGCGATTAAAGAGCGGCAAAACGATAGAGTTCGACGTACTCGTCACGGCAGTCGGCGTAAAGGCGAATATAAGCCTTGTAAAGGACGCGGGCGGCGCGTGCGAGCGCGGCATAATCGTAAACGACCACATGGAAACGACGGTAACGAACGTCTACGCCGCGGGCGACTGCGCGCAGGGCACGGACTGTGTCACCGGCCAGAGCCGCATACTTGCGCTCATGCCCAACGCCTATATGCAGGGCGAATGCGCGGGACGCAACATGGCGGGCGAGCCCGGAGCGTTCGATCGCGCGATGGCGCAGAACGCGATAGGCTTTTTCGGGCTTCATATGGTCACGGCGGGTGCATACGAGGGCGAGGTATACTTCGAGCGCGGCGAGGGGCTTTATAAAAAGCTCTTTTACAGGGACGACAGGCTTATGGGATATATAATCATCGGAGACATACGGCGCGCGGGCATCTACACCGCGATGATACGCGACCGCACGCCGCTTTCGGGCATAGATTTCGAGCTTATATGTAAGGACCCGTCTTTACTCCCCTTCGGGAAGAAGAGACGCGCCGAAATGCTTGGAGGTGTAAAGAATTGAAGACGATAAACGCGGACAGAATGCACTTTAAAACGCTTAACGACACGGTACGCGAAGCGGCCGCATCCGAAAAGAATATAACGATAGACAACTGCATGGGACAGCGCTACATCGCGGCGGGACTTTCCAATACGACGATAAAAATAAACGGCACTCCCGGAAACGCCCTCGGAGCTTACTTAAACGGAGCCGGCATAGAGGTATACGGAAACGTTCAGGACGCCGTGGGCGACACGATGAACGACGGAAGGATAACCGTTTTCGGCTCGGCGGGAGATGCTTTGGGATACGCGATGCGCGGCGGCAGGATATACGTAAAGGGCAACGCGGGATACCGAACCGGCATACACATGAAGGAATACCGAGACAAGGTGCCCGTGATAGTTTTGGGCGGCTCGGCAGGCTCGTTTTTGGGCGAATACATGGCGGGCGGCGTAATAATAGTTTTGGGACTTGACACAAATGTTCCCATTGTGGGAAACTTTACGGGGACGGGTATGCACGGCGGAAAGATATTCTTACGAACGGACACGCTGCCGAAAAATCTTCCTGAGCAGGTCTCGGCGCACGACGCCGAAAAGGAGGACATGGACGAGGCTTACGAGATTCTAAAGGAGTATACGGAGATATTCTCCATGGACCTAAAGGCCGTAATGTCCGCTCACTACTACGTTTTAAAGCCGAACGCCAAGAACCCGTATAAACGAATGTATACCCCAAATTAGGAGGAGCATAAATGAAATACGCGAAGCAGGAAGTCAAAGACTTTATTTCGGAAAACGACGTAAAATTCATACGCCTTGCGTTTTGCGACGTTTTCGGTATGCAGAAGAATGTTTCAATAGTGTCGAGCTCGTTTGATCACGCCGCCGACTGCGGCATATCGTTCGACGCGTCGGCCGCAGGCGCGCTGTCGAGGGACGATTTAAACGACCTTATCTTAAAGCCCGACCTTTCCACGCTGTCGGTGCTTCCGTGGCGGCCGTCGCAGGGACGCGTTGTAAGGCTTTTCTGCGATATTGAGAAGCCGGGCAAAACGCCGTTCGAATGCGATACGCGCGCCCTTCTCAAGCGCACGGAGGAGAGGCTAATGAATGCGGGATATAAGGCGCAGATAGGCACGAACTGCGAGTTTTATCTCTTTAAAACGGACGAGAACGGCGACCCCACGAAGGAGCCGCACGATTTCGGCGGCTATCTCGATATGCAGCCGCTCGACAGGGCGGAGAACGTGCGCCGCGAGATATGCTTTACGCTTGAGGAGATGGGCATCTCGCCCCAGTCGTCGCACCACGAGGCGGGACCGGGACAAAACGAGATAGACTTTAAATACGCCTCTCCGATAGAGGCGGCGGACAACTTCATAACGTTCAAGTATGTTGTAAAATCCATCGCGGCAAGAAACGGGCTTTACGCCTCGTTCATGCCGAAGCCGTTCCCCGAAAAGAACGGAAACGGGCTTCATATAAACATCTCGCTTACGAAGTGCGGCGAAAACATTTTCGACAAAAAGAGCCGCTTTTACGGCGAGGCGCGCTCCTTTATCGCGGGAGTGCTCGCGCGCGCGAAGGAAATAACCGCCGTATTAAACCCCACGACGAACAGCTACGACCGCTTCGGCCGCTTTGCGGCGCCGAGCGTTGTATCGTGGTCGTGCGATGACAGAAAAAGTATGCTCCGCCTGCCTTCCCAGGCGGGAGAGACGAGAATGGAGCTTCGTTCTCCCGATTCGGCTACGAATCCGTATCTTGCGTTCGCGCTCGTGCTTTCGGCGGGCCTTTACGGCATCGAAAACGGACTCGAGCTTGACGAAAGCATATCCGAGCCGCTTCCGAGAAGCTTAAAGGAAGCGCTTGATATAATGAAAAAGAGCGAATTTTCAAAAAGTGTGCTTGGAGACGATATTTTTGAGAGCTTTATCATAGGAAAATCCCGCGAGGTGGAGGCGTTCGAGGTTTCGACGAACAGGGAAGCCTTTTGCGACAGAATGTATTTTGTCCGCATTTAGGACGGTAAAAATCGGCGTTTGAAGGGGGGAGCGTATGGACAGCGTTCTTATAGTGTCGTCAAACGATAAAGCGGCCGAGCTTCTTACACCAATGCTTATACAGAACGGGATCGAAAGTATAATGACCGTAAAAACGGCGGGCGAGGCGCGCCGCATAACGATAGAGCGCGAATTTGACCTGTGCATAATCAACGCTCCGCTGTCCGACGAAACGGGCGAGCAGTTAAGCCGCAACATAGCGCAGGACGGCGAAAGCCAGGTGATACTTTTAGTGCGCGCGGAGCTTGCGGAGGACGTTGCGAACGCCGTCGAGGGAGAGGGTGTGCTCGTCGTTGGAAAACCTATCCAGCGCGCCGTTATGGGAAGCGTACTGAGGCTTGCGAGGGCGTCTTTTAACAGAATTTCCGCGCTTCGTACAAAAAATAAGGCGCTGCTGCGCAAAATAGAGGACATAAGACTGATTGACAGAGCCAAGTGTATCCTGATAGAATATTTAAGGATGAGTGAGACCGAAGCGCATCATTACATCGAAAAACAGGCGATGGATATGAGGCAGACAAAGCGCGAGGTCGCGCTCGACATTCTTAAAACTTATGAGGAGTGATTTTTGTGGATAATATGTGTAAGCTGCATGAGGAATGCGCAGTATTCGGTGTAAGCACAAAAGAGCTTCAGGAAGCGGCCGGTATTACTTACAACGGACTTTTGGCCCTGCAGCACAGAGGTCAGGAGGGAGCGGGCATAGCCGTGCTCTCCGGAAACAAGATAATTTATCAGAAGAACGCGGGCCTTGTAGCCGAGGTATTCTCTAATCAGGCGGTATCGAAGCTGCCGAAGAGCCGCGTAGCCGTGGGACACTGCCGTTACTCGACGACGGGCACGTCGTCCAATGCGAACATTCAGCCCTTCGTTACGGAATACTTAACGGGGCGCATCGCGACTGTGCACAACGGCAATCTCGTGAACGCGAAGATTCTGCGTCAGACGCTTGAGGAGCGCGGCGTAAGATTTACCGCGACGAGCGACTCCGAGGTAATATCCTCTCTCGTGGCCTACGAGACGATAAGAGAGGGCAACGACGTTATAAAGGGCGTAAAGAACGCGGGCAATATCCTTTCGGGCGCGTTTTCCGTCTGCATCCTTTCAGGCGACGGAAAGCTTATCGCGATGCGCGATCCGTGGGGCTTCAGACCGCTGTGCATAGGCAGAAATGAATGGGGCCTTGCAGTGGCAAGCGAGACGTGCGGCCTTGACGCGCAGGATTTTGAGTTCATACGCGACGTTGAGCCCGGCGAGATAATAGTAATAGAAAACGGTGAGATAACTCATACCGATACGATAAAGACAGACCAAAAGAGCAGCTTATGCATCTTTGAATACGTATACTTCGCGCGTCCCGACTCCGTAGTGGACGAGCTCTCGGTATACGAGGCGCGCTTCAATATGGGCAGAACGCTGGCGCGCGAACATCCCGTGGAGGCCGACGTAGTCTGCGGCGTACCCGACAGCGGCCTTGAGGCTGCGGCGGGCTTTGCGGCCGAGAGCGGCATACCGCTTGCGTCGGGCTTCGTAAAGAACAGATATATGGGCAGAAGCTTCATCTTCCCGACCCAGGCGCAGCGCGAAAAGGCCGTAAGGCTTAAGTTAAATCCGCTTGCGATAAACGTAAAGGACAAGCGCGTGGTGCTCGTAGACGACTCCATCGTGCGCGGCACGACGTGCGCGCGCATTATAAAGAGCCTGCGCGACGCCGGCGCAAAGGAGATACATTTCCGCGTATCCTCGCCTCCGTTCAGACACACCTGCCACTTCGGCACCGACGTTGACTCGGAGGACAAGCTCATCGCAAATCAGATGAGCATTGAGGAGATAAGAAAGAAGATTGACGCCGATTCGCTTGGTTATATAAGCCTCGGCGGCATGAAGAAGGCATGCTCGGGCTGCAAGCTCGATTTCTGCGTGGGCTGCTTTACGGGCTTTTATAACGTGGGCTTTGAAAATCTCGGAATAAACAAGCAGGAGCTTGAGGAGACGGAATAAGATATGAAAAAAGCGTATCTTGTATTGGAAAACGGGTGTGTCTTTGAAGGCACACCCTTCGGCAAAGAGGCGGACGTTACGGCCGAGGTGGTATTCACCACGGGCATGACGGGCTACCTTGAAACACTTACCGACAAAAGCTATCACGGGCAGATAGTTGTTCAGACCTTCCCGCTTATCGGGAATTACGGCGTGATCCCCGCGGATTTCGAGGGCGAAGTTATCGCGCCGAGCGCTTATATCGTGAAAGAATGGTGCGAGGAGCCGTCTAACTTCCGTTCGGAGGGCGACCTTGGCACCTTTTTTAAAGAGCGCGGCGTCGTGGGGCTTTCGGGCATAGACACGCGCACGCTCGTTACGATGATACGCGAGAGCGGCGTTATGAACGGCATGATAACGTCCGACCCCGCGCGCGCCGACATGGAAAAGATACGTGCGTACAGGGTCGAAAAATCGGTAGAGAGCGTATCGACGGCAGAGCCGTACGAGCTAAAGGCCGAAAACGCGCGCTTCAGAGTCGGGCTTTTCGACTTCGGCTTAAAGCGAAACATCGCGCGCTCGCTTAACGCGCGCGGCTGCGACGTTTTCATTCTGCCGTATGACACGAAGCCCGAAACGGTAAAGGATTTGGCCCTCGACGGCATAATGCTCTCGAACGGCCCCGGCGACCCGGCGGACAACACGGGCGTTATAAGCAATTTAAAGGAGATATCGTCGCTTCGCATACCCACGTTCGGCATCTGCCTCGGGCATCAGCTTCTGGCGCTTTCGCACGGGTTTAAGACCGAGAAGTTAAAATACGGTCACAGAGGCGCAAATCAGCCCGCGAAGGACTTAACGACGGGCAAGGTTTACATAACAAGCCAAAACCACGGCTACGCCGTTGTGTCGGATTCGATAGACCCCGCCGTTGCGTCAGAGCTTTTCATAAACGCGAACGACGGCACATGCGAGGGCATAGAGTATAAGACAGAGCCCGCCTTTTCGGTGCAGTTCCATCCGGAGGCGTGCGCGGGCCCGCGCGATACGGAGTTTCTGTTCGACAGATTTGTAGGGCTCATGGAGGTGAATAAAAATGCCTCTCGATAAATCCATAAAAAAGGTATTGATGATAGGCTCCGGCCCCATAGTTATAGGTCAGGCGGCGGAGTTCGACTACGCCGGTACCCAGGCGCTTCGTGCGCTCAGAGAGGACGGCATCGAGATCGTGCTCGTAAACTCCAACCCCGCAACGATAATGACCGACAAGGCCATGGCTGACAGGGTGTATATAGAGCCGCTCACGCTCACGACTGTAAAGCGCATAATCATGAAGGAAAAGCCCGACTCCATCCTTTCGGGACTCGGAGGTCAGACGGGCCTTACGCTCTGCATGCAGCTTGCGAAGGAGGGCTTTTTAGAGGCACACGGCGTAAAGCTTCTGGGCGCGTCGCCGGAAACGATTGACCGCGCCGAGGACCGCCAGCTCTTTAAGGACACAATGGAGGCGATAGGTCAGCCGCTCATCCCATCGGAGGTCGTATCCTCCGCATCGGCGGCGCTGAAATTCGCGCAGAGCATTGGATACCCCGTTATCGTCCGCCCCGCATTTACCTTAGGCGGAAGCGGCGGCGGCATAGCGCACGACGAAACGCAGCTTTTCGACATAGCCTCGACGGGACTTGAGGTATCCCCGATACATCAGATACTCGTTGAAAAGTGCATCTCAGGCTGGAAGGAGATAGAGTTCGAGGTAATGCGCGACTCGAAGGGCAACGTGATAACCGTCTGCTCCATGGAGAACTTCGACCCCGTGGGCATCCATACGGGCGACTCCATCGTCATAGCTCCGGCCGTGACGCTTTCGGATAAGGAGTATCAGATGCTCAGGAGCGCGGCGCTTAAAATAATCGACGCGCTCGGCGTCGAGGGCGGCTGCAACTGCCAGTTCGCGCTCCATCCTACGAGCTTTGAATACGCCGTAATAGAGGTAAATCCGCGCGTTTCGCGTTCGTCGGCGCTCGCGTCGAAGGCTACGGGCTACCCAATAGCAAAAGTCGCGACGAAGATAGCCATAGGATACACGCTCGACGAGATAAAGAACGCCGTGACCGGAAAGACGTATGCGGCCTTCGAGCCCGCGCTCGACTACGTGGCCGTAAAATTCCCCAAGTGGCCGTTCGACAAATTCGTCTACGCGAAGCGCGAGCTCGGCACGCAGATGAAGGCCACGGGCGAGGTAATGTCCATCGCCGACAGCTTTGAGGCGGCGATAATGAAGGCCGTGCGCGGCGCGGAAATATCGCTCGACACCTTAAATCTCGACACGATGACGAAGCTCTCCGACGAGGAGCTCGTATCGCTTATGCGCGACGCGACGGACGAACGCCTTTTCGCCGTATTCGAGGCGTTAAAGCGCGGGTACACGCCCGAGGAGATACACCGCGTCACGATGATAGACAACTGGTTCTTATATAAGCTCTTAAAGCTCTGCCGCTTTGAAAAAGAGATAGCAGGCGGCGTGAGCCGGGAGCAGTATATCCGCGGAAAGCGGCTCGGCTATACCGACGCCGCGATGAGGCGCATATCGGGCGCCGACTTTAAGTACGAGCTTTCGCCCACCTACCGCATGGTCGACACGTGCGCGGGCGAGTTTGCGGCAGAGACGCCGTACTTTTATCAGACGTTCGACACTCCCGCATCGGGCGGAAAGAACGAAGCGGGCGAGTTCTTAAAGAGCGACGAAAAGAAAAAAGTGCTCGTATTGGGCTCCGGCCCGATAAGAATAGGCCAGGGCATAGAGTTCGACTACGCCTCGGTACACTGCGTTCATACGCTGAAGGCGCTCGGCTACGAGGTGATAATAATAAACAACAACCCCGAAACGGTATCGACTGACTTCGATACGGCAGACAAGCTCTTTTTCGAGCCGCTCTGCCCCGAGGACGTTATGCACATAATAAACCTTGTAAAGCCTGTGGGCGTCATAGTGGCCTTCGGCGGCGGCACGGCGATAAAGCTCACGAAGACGCTTGCCGAGAACAACGTGCCGATAATCGGCTCGTCCGCCGATACCGTCGATATGGCTGAGGACAGAGAGCGCTTCGACGAGCTTCTTGAGCGCCTGTCGATAAAGCGTCCGCGCGGCCATACCGTAATGACGACCGAGGAGGCTCTCGCGGCCGCGGCGGACCTCGGCTACCCCGTTCTCATGCGCCCGTCTTACGTTCTGGGCGGCCAGAACATGATCATAGCCTTCGGCGACCGCGACATCGAGGAATACATGGAGATAATCCTTCGCCACAACGAGGACAATCCCGTGCTCATCGACAAGTATTTAAGCGGCATCGAGATAGAGGTCGACGCGATATGCGACGGCGAGGACATACTGATCCCCGGCATAATGGAGCACGTCGAGCGCACGGGCATACATTCGGGCGACTCGATAGCCGTTTATCCGCCGCCGTCGATAGACGACGCGACGGCCGAAAAGGTCTTAAAGATCACGCGCGGCCTCTGCAGCGGACTTAACGTACTCGGCCTTGCGAACATTCAGTACATAGTCGCGCCCGACGACATCTACGTCATAGAGGTAAATCCGCGCGCCTCGCGCACGGTGCCGTACTTAAGCAAGGTGACGGGCGTGCCGATGTGCGACCTTGCGGTAAAAACATCGCTCGGCATGAAGCTTCGCGATCTTGGCTTCGGCTCGGGCATATATAAAATATCGCCGTTTACGGCGGTAAAGGTGCCGGTATTCTCGTTTGAGAAGCTTACCGACGTTGATACGCAGCTCGGCCCCGAGATGAAATCGACGGGCGAGGTATTGGGCATAGGCAAGAACTTAAAGGAAGCGCTTTACAAGGGACTCGTTGCGGCGGGCTACCCGATGAAGAAGGCGGGCGGCGTATTCATAACGGTGCGCACGTCGGACAAGCTTGAAATAGTCGACGTGGCGGAAAAATTCGCCGACATGGGCTTCGAGCTTTACGCGACCGAGGGCACGGCGAAGGTGCTTTCGCGCGCAGGCTTCTCGGTCACCGCCGTTCAGAAGATACACGAGCGGCGCGACGAGAACACGATGACGCTAATCGAGAGCGGGAAGATAAATTACATCATCTCGACCTCGGCGAAGGGCAGAAATCCGCAGCTCGACAGCGTAAAGATAAGACGGCGCGCAAGTCAGCTGCGCATTCCGTGCCTTACGTCCATCGACACGGCCAACGCCGTGGCCGAAAGCCTTATGAGCCGATACAGCGAAATAAATACCGAGCTTATAGACATAAACAATATGAGGAGCGAGAAAATGAGGCTTGATTTCATAAAAATGCACGGCGCGGGCAACGACTACATCTATATCGACTGCTTTGAAAGAACGATAGAGTCGCCCGAATCGCTTTCCGTGCTGCTTTCCGACCGCCATTTCGGCATAGGCGGCGACGGCATCGTGCTCATCTGCCCGTCCGAAGTCGCGGACGCGCGTATGCGCATGTTCAACCTCGACGGCAGCGAGGGCGAGATGTGCGGCAACGCCATCCGCTGCGTTGCGAAGTATCTTTACGATACGAGGCGCGTTTATAAGAGCGAGATGACTATTGAGACGCTTGCGGGCATCAAGAAGATAAGGGTAATAACGCAGAACGACCGCGTTATGAAGGCCGTCGTTGACATGGGACGCGCCGAGCTTTCGCCCGAAAAGATACCCGTTCTTTTGGAGGGCGAGAGCGTCATAGGCCGCCACGTTATAATCGGCGGCACGCCGTACGACATCACCTGCGTTTCGATGGGCAATCCGCACTGCGTCGTATTCGTTGACGACGTGGAGGGACTCAATCTTGAAAAGATCGGCCCGAAATTCGAGTACGACACGCTCTTCCCGGAGCGCGTGAACACCGAATTTATCCAGATAGCGGGCGACAACGTGCTTAAAATGCGCGTATGGGAGCGCGGCAGCGGCGAAACGCTCGCCTGCGGCACCGGCGCGTGCGCGGCGGCTGTCGCAGCCGTTTTGAACGGCCACTGCGACAAGGGACGCGACATAAGAGTGATACTTTTGGGCGGCGAGCTCCATATCCGCTATACCGACGAAGCCGTGTACATGACGGGCGACGCGAAAAAAGTATTCGAGGGCACGACGGAGATATAAAAAATAAACATAAGGAGGCGCACCATGCGCGACTATAAGGCTGAGCTTGAAAACCGCATACAGTTCGTCCGCGACCTTTTAAAGAAAACGGGCGCGAAGGGCATAATATTCGGCAACTCCGGAGGAAAGGATTCGGCGCTCGTGGGCATAATCTGCAAGATGGCCTGCGAGAACACCGTAGGCATAATAATGCCGTGCGCATCGAAGCAGAATTACGGCAGCGATACAGACGACGCGAACGCCGTTGCAGAGAAGTTCGGCATCGAGAACCGCACCGTCGACTTAACGGCGGCGCGCGAGGAGATAATAAAGAGCGCGTCGAAGGTAAGCACGCTCACGCCCGAGGCGATATCGAATATCGCGCCGCGCCTTCGCATGGCCACGCTCTACGCGATAGGCCAGTCGGAGGGAAGACTCGTTGCCGGAACGGGCAACAGAAGCGAGGCGTACATGGGCTACTTTACGAAGTGGGGCGACGGCGCGCACGACTTCAACGTGATATTCGATTTGACGGCGACCGAGGTGTTCGAATTCTTACGCTGCCTTGAGGCTCCGCTTTCGATAATCGAAAAGGCGCCCTCGGCGGGACTCTACGACGGCCAGACCGACGAGAAGGACATGGGCGTGACCTACGCGGCGATAGATAAGTTCATAACGACGGGCGAGGCAAACGACGAGGACCGCGCCACGATAGAGCGCTATCACAAGAGGAGCCTTCATAAGCTCGAGCCCATCGTTCGCTACGGGGGTATCGACAAGCCGTGAAGATTAACGAGAACTATAAGAACCTAAAGGAAAGCTATCTCTTTTCCGATATAGCAAGGAAGGTAAACGATTATAAGGCCAAAAATCCCGACGCGGACGTGATCAGGCTGGGCATCGGCGACGTGACGCTGCCGCTTTGCAAAAGCGCGGTGGACGCCATGGTGAAAGCTTCGCTTGAAATGGGCAAAAAGGAGACGTTCCGCGGCTACGGCGACGAGCAGGGCTACGCCTTTTTAAGAGAGGCGATAGCGGGCTATTACAAAAAGCGCGGCGTAGAGCTTGACCTGTCCGAAATTTTCATCTCGGACGGTGCGAAAAGCGACCTCGGCAATATGCTCGATCTCTTCGGCGCGGACAATACGGCGCTCATCCCCGATCCCGTATATCCCGTATACGTCGATACGAACGTCATGGCGGGGCGAAGCATCTCTTTTCTTAACGCCAACGCCGAAAATGCGTTTTTGCCGCTGCCGGACGAAAACACGCGCGGCGATATCGTTTACATCTGCTCCCCGAACAACCCGACGGGCGCCGTATATACGCGCGGCGGCCTTAAAAAATGGGTCGACTGGGCAAACGCCTGCGACGCGGTAATACTTTTCGACGCGGCGTACGAGGCTTTCATCGGAGACGACAGCCTGCCGCATTCGATTTACGAGATAGAGGGCGCGCGCACCTGCGCAATAGAGGTGTGCTCACTTTCAAAAACGGCGGGCTTTACGGGCACGCGCTGCGGATATACCGTAGTACCGGAAACTCTCGTGCGCGGCGGCCGGTCTTTAAGGAAAATGTGGCTAAGACGCCAGACCACGAAGTTCAACGGCGTGCCGTATATCGTTCAGCGCGGCGCGGAGGCGGTGTTCACCGAAGCGGGACTTCACGAGATAAAGGAGAACATCGCGTATTATAAGGAGAACGCGCGCATAATCGCAGACGCGCTGTCGCGCGCGGACGTTCGGTTCTCGGGCGGCGTTCACTCGCCGTATATCTGGCTTAAATGCCCCGAGGGCATGACCTCGTGGGAATACTTCGACTTTCTTTTAAAGCGGGCGAACGTCGTGGGCACTCCCGGCGCGGGCTTCGGAAAAAACGGCGAAGGTTATCTTAGGCTCACCGCCTTCGGCGACCGCGGCAATGTAAAGGAGGCCGTAAACCGCATAATGAAGCTTAAATAATATCGCTTAAAAAAAGAGGGCTTGCCCCTCTTTTTTTAATGCCCCCGAAACCGATATAAATACGTTTTTTCCTCCCGATATTGCATCGCCGCCGTTTTGTGATACACTTATATTGGAATGTTGTATACAAACGGGCTTTGCGGCCTCAAAACCTCCCTCATTGGGGGAGGCGGCGGCGCCATCGGCGCCGACGGAGGGAGCTTCCGCGCCTCTGCCCGAAGCCTTCCCCCTCGGGGAAAGGTGTCACGGCGCAAGCCGTGACGGATGAGGGGTCGCGCCGCGGGGCGCGGCATAATACAAAATCACTTGCGAATACAGACAAATACTCTTTTAAACAAGGGGGAAATCATATGAAAAAGAAAGCTTTAAGTCTCATTGTGGCGCTGTGCATGGTGCTTACCATGCTGCCCGTCGTGGGTCTGGCGAGCGGCGACACGACCGCCGAGGCTTACCCCGTTGAGGGCGGCAATATCTATTACACGGTATCGGGCGACGAAATAACGATCGTAGGCGCCGACCCTGCAGTCACGGCGGCGGTCATTCCCGAAGAAATAGACGGCGCCTGGGTCGTGGATATAGCCCCTTCGGCGTTTACGGGCAACACGTCGCTTCGGCACGTAACGATACCCGGGACCATATCGTATTTGGAAGAAGAGGCGTTTAGGGGCTGCACGTCTCTTGTGTCGGCCTCGCTCATGCAAGGTGTGTATTCCATAGGCAAAAACGCGTTTTATGGCTGCATGTCGCTTTATACCCTCGCGCTGCCGTCAACCCTTGCGTACGTATACCAGGATGCGACCGATAACTGCGGCAGCCTTTCTTGCGTCTACTACGAAGGATCTTCCGATGATTGGTCAGATATATATATAGAGGGCATCACCGTAGGCAACAGAAAACTGAACTCGGCACAGAAGGTATACGGGTGCAGAAGCAGCGCCGTTACGGGCGGAAACATATATTATAAGGTGGACTCAGGCTCCGCAAACGTGGTAGGCGCGGACGCGGGGATAACTGCGCTTAATATCCCCGGCGCCATAAATAATTATCCTGTCGCGATAAATTTGGCGGCGTTCTCCAACTTTATTACTATGGAGTCGGTCGTGATAGGCGAGGGAGTTACATCCATAGGCGGCTCGGCTTTTTCGTACTGCACGTCTCTTAAAACGGTCACGCTGCCTTTGAGCCTTGACAGCATAGGCACAAATGCGTTCTATAACTGCATCGGGTTATCGACCGTTTATTACGCCGGCGACGCGTCGGATTGGGCGCAGATGACGATAGACGGCAGTAACACCGATCTTACAGACGCGAACATAATTAACATGAAAGGCGTGACCTCTACCTGCAACGTCGAAGGAGGCAGGATATACTTTAACAAAACGACCGGCACGATCGTCGACGCCGACAATACCGTAACGGCGGCGGATATACCGGCAAAGATAGATGATGTGACGGTCACAGCGATAGGCAAAAAAGCCTTCGAGTACTGCAGTGTGCTTAAGACGGTCACGATACCCGAAGGTGTGACGCTGATAGACGAGAGCGCTTTTTTGGGATGCAGCTCCCTTGCCTCGGCGGCGATCCCCGAATACGTGACCCGGATAGGCGGGGCCGCATTTTTGGGCTGCGAGGCGCTTAAAACGGTCACGCTGCCTTTGAACCTTACGAGCATAGGCACAAATGCGTTCTATGGCTGCGCCGGGTTATCGACCGTTTATTACACCGGAAGCGAATCGAATTGGACCGCGCTGCTTAATAATATAGGCGACGGCAACAACGCGCTGACAGGCGCACAGATAACTTACGATTTCGACCCGACGAGCGTCCCCTGCGCGGTTACGAACGGCAATATCTACTTTAATATGATTACCGGCAAGATCGTCGGCGCGGACAATAGCATAACGGCGGCCGAGATACCCGCCGAGATAAACGGCACGCCTGTTGCGTCGATAGGCGGCGACGTGTTCAGGGGATGCTACTCTCTTGAGTCGATCTCGCTGCCTTCAGGCATTGTGGCCATTGAGGGCATTGAAGACGGAGCGTTCGAATCCTGCAAATCACTTAAATCGATAACCGTTGATCCGGCGAATACGTCTTATGCGTCCGACGGCGGAGTATTGTTCAATAAAAATATGACTGCGCTTGTCTTATATCCGGCGGCCAAGCGGGATTCGTCATACACCGTGCCGGATACCGTTACGTCGATAGGCGCCTACGCGTTCGCGGGCAGCAATAATCTTGACTCGATCACGATCTCTGAGAACGTGGCGCTCATAGGCTGGAAGGCGTTCGACAGATGCCGGCATCTTGCGTCGATAACCGTTGATCCGGAGAATGCGGCGTACTCATCCGAGGACGGAGTATTGTTTGATAAGTTAAAGACCAAGCTTATCAGGTATCCGAATGGTAAGACCGATACGGCGTACACAGTACCGGATACCGTTACGGCGATAGGCAGCAATGCGTTCGAGGGAAGCTGGGGTCTTGCGTCGGTGACCGTTCCCGAAGGCGTTCTGACGATAGGCAACAATGCCTTCGCCGGCTGCGGCAATCTTGTACAGATCTCGCTCCCCGCAAGCCTTACGTCGATAGGCGACGCGGCGTTCAACGGCTGCTACGCTCTTGAAACCGTACATTACGGCGGCACCGCGGATGAGTGGAGCGCACTGCTTGAAAATGTGGGCCACTCCAACGACGCGCTCACCGGTGCGGATGTATACTGCTTTGACCCGACGAGCGTCCCCTGCGCGGTTACGAACGGCAATA
>JAFWDJ010000033.1 GCA_017513095.1 Clostridia bacterium
ATGACATAAAAGAAGCAGCCGGTGCTAATTACGATGAGGATCCACCCGTTCCCATTCCGAACACGAAGGTTAAGCTCATCAGTGCTGACGATACTTAGATGGCGACGTCTTGGGAAAATAGGTCTGTGCCGGCTTCTTCTATTTCAGAACACGGGAAACCGTGTTCTTTTTTTATCTTCTTTTCTATCACCCTGCCTGTTGTTAATCACAATGGTGGAACAAAGTAGTCACGTTTTGCGACTAATAAGTTAAGATTTAATCATCTGTTATTTTTTAGTGCGGAATAAATGCCGATCAGGAGATGAGTAAAAGTGAAAAAAGTATTATTAGTCATTTGTATTTTATTGGTGATTTGTATTTGTTTTTTTGCTTATCCAAATATTCGGCATAAAAAACTGTCGAACGAAGAATATTATTTTTATAGGATAAATCAGCTGTTAAAAGACGAAGATTTTTATACCGCAAAAGTAAAAGATAATGGTTTTGAATTGTATGATTTGGAGCAAGAACCGTTAAAAGCGATACTTTTTAATGAATTGGACGAAAACATCAAATTCAATTATATTCGCAAGGAAGGCAACAGTATTCTTTTTATAATATCTGCCGCCGTTGACGATGAAGAAGGCATTATCTTTATAAATGATGAAGCAAATAATACACTTGATGGGATTAAGACTTTAAAACGTATCGGCGGCAATTCGTACAGTTTCAGCACACGGGATTAACCTCAAAAAAAGAGCCTGCATTCGCAGCCCTTTTTGTTCATGGGAGCAATTGATAAGCGTTGAATGGCAAATTATAATAATTTCACAGTATTTTCATGACAGAATAAGTGGAACACTTTGGAACAGGAAGCGCAGTAAGATGAAAAAAGTCTTTGTTATTGTCATAGTTGTTTTGTTAATATTGATTTATACGTTTTCCCTTACTCAGATTGATACGAAATATGCCGTAAGATTTGGGGATGTGTTCAGCAGCTATGATATTGAAAAGATAGATGAATATCTAAGTGAAGACACTATCATAATATGTAACGGTAAAAGTGCCTGTTACAAAGAAGTAAGAGATAACGTTTATATAGCTTGCAGCGAGAGTCCTCGAAAGTTTAATATAATTTCGTCGTATGGACATGGAGATGATATATTCATTTTTGGTCCTCAAAAAGTGGAAGTTTTTTTAGGCGGAGATTTTAAAGGAAACGGGTTTGACATTCCTTCACTTAATATATACGTTAAGCAAACGTCCCCTTTTACCTTTAAAATCACTAAATTGGAAAGTGACGAACCGATGTTTGATTATATGTTTTTTGGCGTGGAAGAAAACAATGGTGATTTAATAAAAGACGCTCAGCAATCATTACGCTAAACGGGCTGCATTTACGACCGAACATAATAAACTGCAATAATCAAAAAAGAGGCTGCATTCGCAGCCCCTTTCTACTTCTTTTCCGCCGCCTTCACCTTGATCGGCTTTACGGCCTTGATTCTGAACGCCTCCGCGAGCTTCCCGACGTACGGTATCTTCAAAAGCGCGCCGTAGAGCGCGCCTCCGGCGATCACGCCGAATACGCCCTGCATCACGTTCGAGAGGACTTCTGCAAGCGCTCCTGCGCCCAGACCCAAAACGAACGCGGTGAAAACGAGATACCCCGCAATCATTATCGC
Organism: Clostridia bacterium; assembly: GCA_017513095.1. Taxonomy (GTDB): domain Bacteria; phylum Bacillota; class Clostridia; order Oscillospirales; family RGIG577; genus RGIG577. The sequence goes on from JAFWDJ010000033.1 coordinate 1,665, forward strand.
CTCGGCGACTATCCCGCCGATAAGCACGGCGACGTTTCTTTTGTTTCTCATGCCGAGCGCTATCGTTCCGGCAGCGAGGGCCATGAGGCCTTTTATAATAAACGTAGCCGGCGCGTATATCGCGTATCCCGAGAAGAGATCGGCCATCGACGAGCCGATAGCGGCCGCGGCCGCGCCCCAGAACGGCCCGAGCAGAAACGACGACAGAAGCACCACCGCGTCGCCCGGATTTATGTACCCGCCCGTGGGGGACGGAATGCGTATCACCATCGTCGCAACGCACGTGAGCGCGGCGAACAGGCTTACCATGATTATTCTTTTTATATGAAGATCGTTCATCCGATCATCCCCTTTGCATCTTTGCCTACTATAATAATATGTTTTATAGGCGATTTCAATATGCATTTTCCACTAATTTATATTTTATTATACAATTTCTTTGATGATTTCGTAAATACCCAAAAACATTTTTGTAATAAGTGAATGATTTTTCACCTATTTATTACTTAACGGCGCATTATTTTGAGCAAAATTTTTGAAATCGCTGGATTTATCGGGCGATAGGTGATATACTTTATTCAGTTTTATTTTGGAGGTCTTTTCCTTGAGCAATTTAAATGTTGACGATATAAAAAAATCAGGCGCGGCATCACCCGATGAGCCCGAAAAGCGCAGGATGAAAACGTCGAGCAAGGTCATACTTATCGTTGTGATCTGCGTTATCGCCGCGCTTGCGGTGCTTCTTTGGGGCCCCATAAGCCTGTGGCGCTCCGACACCATCGCGTACGGCGTAAAGTTTGGCGAGACCGACCTGGGCGGCATGACGCAGAGAGGCGTTGCGCTGCTTGTCGATGATGTGCAGAGCGAGATCGACTCCGCGTCGATAGAGGTCGTTTCGCCCAATTCCGAGGCAAGCACCGTGATAAACCTTAAGGACTTCGATGTTCACTACGACGCGAAGGACCTTTACAGAAAGGCGTATCAGTACGGCAGAATGGGCGGCGACAACGACCAGGGCGCCGTTTCCGCGATACTTGAGTATTATCAGGTGCGCTCACGCGGCGTATCCGTTGACAGCAACCTTACATGCGACGCCGAAAAGCTTGAAACGCTGCTTTTGGACGTGGCGGGCGAAGAGGGCGTATTCTCGAATGAGCCTTCGTATTCCGTTGTCGGAAACGAGCTTATAATAATCCCCGGCAGCGACCGCCAGACTGTGGATGTTGCGGCGACGCGCGACGCAATAATCAAGTCGGTGCTCGAGCACACCTTCGATAAGACGGACGGCAATACCGGTCTGGAGAAGGTAGAATGCGTAACGACGACCGAGCCTGCCGCACCCATAGATATCGACAAGATATACGCCGAGGTCGTGCACGAGGCCGAGAACGCGGCGATAGTGACCGACGAAAAGGGTGTTAAGACCGTTAAAAAAGAGGTCATGGGCGTAAGCTTCGACCTTGAGCAGGCGCGCACGATGATAGCGGCCGACCCCTACGCCGAGTATACGATCCCCGTAACGCTTACTGCTCCCGCGATAACGGCCGATATGCTCGACGCCGGTGAATCGGGCATTTTCAAGGATGTGCTTTCGACGTTCTCGACGACGCTTACGAGCGTTCCCAACAGGACGCACAACATAAAGCTCGCGGCGTCGAAGATAAACGGCAAGGTATTAAACCCCGGCGAGGAGTTTTCCTTCAACAATACCGTAGGTCCGCGCACCGAGGCCACCGGCTTCAAGGAAGCAAAGATCTATACGGCAAACGAGATAGTCGACGGCGTGGGCGGCGGCATTTGCCAGGTGTCCTCGACGATATACGTCGCCGCGCTGAAGGTGCAGGGCCTCGACATAACGCAGCGCAAGGCGCACCGCTTCTCCGTATCGTACGTTAAGCCCGCGTTTGACGCGACCGTCGCGTGGGGCGCGATAGACTTCAGATTCAAGAACAACAGAAGCACTCCGATAAAGATAAGCGCCGAGGTGAACGGCTCGACGCTCACGATAAGGATAAAGGGCACGAAGGCGGCGGGAGGAGAGCCGAGCTTCGAGCTTTACTCCGAGACATACGGCTCCACCGAGTATTCGGTCGTTGAGAAGATAGATACGTCGATAGCGCCCGGATCGCAGAAGGTATCGCAGTCGGGTCAGAACGGCTATTCGGCGACGCTTTACAGAAAGGCGACATACCCCGACGGCACGACGAAGACCGTAAAGATCAACGATACTACATATTCTCCGGTCAATAAGATAGTGCTCGTAAATCCCGTATCGACGCCCGAACCGGAGCCTGAACCCGAGCCCCAGCCCCAGCCCGAGCCCGAACCGCAGCCCGAGCCTCAGCCGGAGCCGGAGCCTCAGCCCGAGCCGGAGCCGCAGCCGCAGCCTGAACCCGAACCGGAGTCGCAGCCGGAGCCGGAGCCGGAGCCCGAGCCGCAGCCCGCGCCCGCGCCCGAAACGGACGTTCAGCCGGAAACGGATCAGTCGACCCCGCCCGCATGGTTAGCGGATTAGAATTATAAAAAAATGACAGAAAACCGCCCTTTAAAATGGGGCGGTTTTTGCTATATTTCTATTGAACGAGTATAAACCCGTGTGGTATTATATTGCATGTGCATAAAAATACGAAAAAACGGGGAATAACAATGAATATTGAAGAAAGAAATCAAGCGCTTATGAAGACGAGGTACAAATACCTCATTTTCTGCGGACTTTTGCAGATACCGATAGGCGTGAGCATGATTTGGGGTATATTCCAGCCCTACGTTATGGAGCTTATGAATTGGGACGTTGATACGGCCTCCGCCGCGTATCCCATCGCCGTTATCATGTTCGTGGTGGGCGGCATAATCAGCGGCAAGCTTCAGGAGCGTTTCGCGCCGCGGGTCGTCGTGCTCATTGCGGGCGTTATGATGGGCGCGGGCTGCGTGCTGGCCGCCTTTACGCCGCAGAGTATGCCTATGTTTTTCTATATCACGTTCTCGGTAGTCTGCGGCCTCGGCTGGGGCATATCGTATAATCAGGCAATCGCGCTGTCGCAGAAGTGGTTCTACGACAAGCGCGGCTTCGCGGGCGGCATAGTCGTTGCCGTTTTGGGCATCGCGGCCATGATACTCACTCCCGTGGCGAACGCGCTGTTTACGCGCTGCGGCTTTACGGAGTCATTCATCTTCTGGGGCGCGCTTTTCCTCGCGGTGAACGTCGTATCGGCGCTCGTTATCAAAAATCCGCCCGAGGGCTTTGCCGTGAACAAGGCGGACGATTCCGATGCGGTTCTTAACGCGAAGCAGTACAAGCCCGCGGAGATACTCAAAACGCCGCTGTTTTATATACTCTTCTTATGCATGTTCTGCGCCTGCATCTCGTTTTATATAATAAACCCGGTATGGGTGCTCATCGGCCAGGGCAAGGGCGTCGATATGACGCTGCTAGTTACGGGCATGATGATAGCCTCGATCGCGAATTCGGCGGGCCGTCTCGTCGCGTCCTCGCTTTCGGATAAGATAGGCCGAAAGTACACGGTGCTTATCCTCTATATAATCATTTGCGCCGCCTGTCTCGGAATGTGGAAGCTGCCGGGCGCGTCGATAATACCCATGTTCTCGCTCGTCTGCTTCTGCTACGGCGGATTTTTGGCGACGTTCCCCGCCATCACGACCGACTACTACGGCGTGAAATACGCGGGCACGAATTACGCGCTCATCATGGTAGGTATGGGCGTCGCGTCCGTCGCGTCGCTTGTCGTGGCGACGGTGTTCACGAACGCCAACCTTCCGCTCGATATGCGCTGCATCCCCGCCGCGGTGATCGCGGTTTTGGGCGTCGTGTTCTCGCTCATGCTGAGGAGCGTAAAGGGGAAGAAGGAAAAAAAGAAGTAAGTTAAGCGAAAAAAACAGCAGGCCGCAAGGCCTGCTGTTTTCATATCCCATCATCAATACGACTTGCCCCAGATTACCATCGCCTTTGCGGGCTTGCCGCAGCAGACGCATACGTCGGAGACGTGCTTCTGCTCGAACGGCATGCAGCGTGACGAAAGGCCGACCTCATCCTTTATTTTCTCCTCGCATTCGACATCGCCGCACCACATTGCGTTAATAAAGCCGGGCTTTTCCTCGGCCGTCTTCTTCATCTCGTCGTACGTTGCCGCGTCGTAGATGTGCGACTCGCGGAACGTCTTCGCGCGCTCAAACATGCTCTTTTGAATTTCGTCGAGAAGCTCCGAAATCTTCGTCTCAACGCCCTCGAGCGGCACGAAATACTTCTCGCGCGTGTCGCGGCGAACAAGCACGCACTGACCCTTTTCGATATCCTTCGGACCTATCTCCATGCGAAGCGGCACGCCGCGCATCTCATGCTCGGCAAACTTCCAGCCGGGCATTTTGTCGCTGTCGTCGAGCTGTACTCTGAACTGAGGCTTTAATGCCGCGAACAGCTCGCGAGCCTTATCGAGAACGCCGGGCTTCTGCATAGCCACGGGTACGATAACGAGCTGCACGGGCGCGATCTTCGGCGGGATAACGAGGCCGTCGTCGTCGCCGTGCACCATGATAAGCGCGCCTATCATGCGCGTGGACACGCCCCACGAGGTCTGATGCGGAAATGTCAGCTTATTGTCGCGTCCCGCGAACTGTATCTCGAACGCCTTCGCAAAGCCGTCGCCGAAATAATGCGACGTGCCCGACTGCAGCGCCTTGCCGTCGTGCATCATGGCCTCGACGGTGTACGTCTCCTCAGCGCCGGCGAACTTTTCCTTATCGGTCTTCTGGCCCTTCGTAACGGGCACGGCCATGTAATTCTCTAAAAAGTCGGCGTATGTGTTGAGCATACGGCGCGTTTCCTCGCGCGCCTCCTCGGCCGTTTCGTGCATCGTATGGCCTTCCTGCCATAAGAATTCCGTCGTGCGAAGGAAGGGCCGCGTCGTCTTCTCCCAGCGCATAACGCTGCACCACTGATTGTAGAGCATGGGCAGGTCGCGGTAGGAATGTATAATATTCTTGTAATGCTGGCAGAAGAGCGTTTCCGAAGTCGGGCGGATGCAGAGCCGCTCGGTGAGCTTTTCGTTGCCGCCGTGGGTCACCCACGCCACCTCGGGCGCGAAGCCCTCGACGTGATCCTTCTCTATCTGAAGCAGGCTCTCGGGTATGAGCATCGGCATATATACGTTCTCGTGCCCCGTCTCCTTGAACATTTTATCGAGCGTTTTCTGTATGTTTTCCCATATCGCGTATCCGTAGGGGCGGATTATCATGCATCCCTTAACGGTCGAATAGTCGGCGAGCGCGGCCTTTTTCACCACGTCGGTATACCACTGCGCAAAATCCGTATCGCGGGACGTTATCTCTTTGACAAGCTTGTCTTTATTCTCTTTTGCCATTTTTTCCTCCAAAAATTAAAGCCGCGAAAGGCTCATTATTACCATAATACACAATTATATTCTAAACGCCGTAATGTGTCAAATATTTGCCTTGAAATCTTTGAAAAATAATATATAATTGTAGTGTCGACTGATTTGGAGGTGCTCAATAATGGATTACATGAAGCTTGCGCTCGATATGCACTACGAAAAGAAGGGTAAAATTGAGGTCATCTCGACCGTGCCCGTTAAGAATAAGGACGACCTTTCCACGGCGTACACGCCGGGAGTGGCCGCGCCCTGCCTGGAGATAGCGAAGGACAAAAGCAAGGTCTACGAGCTTACGAGACGCCATAATCTCGTTGCCGTCGTAACGGACGGTACGGCGGTACTCGGCCTCGGCGACATAGGCCCCGAGGCGGCAATGCCCGTCATGGAGGGCAAATGCGTACTCTTCCACGAGCTGGGCGGCGTTGATGCGTTCCCGATATGCGTCGATTCAAAGGACACGGACGAAATAGTAAAGTCCGTCGCACTCATAGCCAAATCGTTCGGCGGCATAAATCTTGAGGATATCTCGGCCCCGCGCTGCTTCGAGATAGAGCGCCGCTTAAAGGAGCTCTGCGACATCCCGATATTCCACGACGACCAGCACGGCACGGCCATAGTAGCCGGCGCGGCGCTTATGAACGCGCTGAAGGTAGTGGGTAAGCGCTTCGACGAGATAAAGATAGTTTTAAGCGGCGCAGGCGCGGCCGGAATCGCCATAGCGAAGTTCTTCATGGGCCTCGGCGCGAAAAATATAATCCTCTGCAACAGTAAGGGCACCCTCTACGAGGGCATGGACAATAAAAACCCCGCCCAGCAGGCGATCGCGAAGGTGACGAATCCCGAACGCATCGCGGGCACGCTCGCTGATGCGATGAAGGGCGCGGACGTATTTTTGGGCGTGTCGGCTCCCGGCATCGTGACCGAGGAAATGGTGCGCTCAATGGCGAAGGACGCCATAGTATTTCCGATGGCCAACCCCGTACCCGAGATCATGCCCGAGCTTGCCAAAAAAGCGGGCGCGCGCATCGTCGGCACGGGCAGAAGCGACTTCCCGAACCAGATAAATAACGTGCTCGCGTTCCCCGGCATATTCAGAGGCGCGCTCGACTGCCGCGCAAGCGACATAAACGAGGAAATGAAGATAGCGGCGTCGAAGGCCATAGCGTCCGTAGTGCCTGAGTCCGAGCTCTGCGAGGACAAGATACTTCCCGACGCGTTCGACCGCGGCATAGCGGAAGCGGTGGCGAAGGCCGTTGCCGAAGCGGCGAAAAAATCGGGCGTGGCACGTATATAACGCGGTTTTTCATTTTGCCCCGCAAAATCTCTTGACTTTACATACGATTTGTTGTAAAATATCTTTTGTCTTTTAAAGGACTAAACGAATAAGGACAGGTATCGAAGTGGTCATAACGGCCCTGACTCGAAATCAGGTGTGTCGGCAACGGCACCGTGGGTTCGAATCCCACCCTGTCCGCCAAACAAAAAGACCGCCCGCGTGACGGTCTTTTTGCTTGCCCGGGTGGGATTCGAACGGGAGCGGTAGTGAATGACGTGCCGGTGGCACGTCAGAGCCGTAACCCGGCCTGCGCCGCAGCGCAGGTCGAATCCCACCCTGTCCCAAATTTCCGGTGAGCGTCTTTTTTGCTAATCATAACAATTCGAACGGGAGCGGTAGCGGGGCGGCAAAAAAGAGGTCGGAATTGTCGATTGCCGAGAGTAGGCGTATTAAATACGGTAGCGAGGCAATCGGCATATAGCCGAAAACGCCGTAACCCTCGAGGTTACGGCGCAAAAGCCGATTAGAAACGCTGTGCGTAACATTTTTGCTTCGTAAAATAACTGCACACGGATTTACTTTATTACTATATTTTTTCGGCGGTCCGGCCCTTTTTTGCCGGTCCGGGACGTGCCGGTGGCACGTCAGAGCCGTAACCCGGCCTGCGCCGCAGCGCAGGTCGAATCCCACCCTGTCCGCTAAAACGCCCTCGTGGGCGTTTTATATATTTTTTCGGCGGTCCGGCCCTTTTTTGCCGGTCCGGGACGTGCCGGTGGCACGTCAGAGCCGCGACCCGGCCTGCGCCGCAGCGCAGGTCGAATCCCACCCTGTCCGCTAAAACGCCCGCGAGGGCGTTTTATTCTTTTTTCGGCGGCGTTTTTTTGCCCCAAAACGTATTTTTTTTTAAAAAACCACTCTTTAGTGTGATGCGTTACCCAAATTATAATGTATAATCTAAAATAGGATATTATATATTTGCGAAAACTGCGAATGCGGCCGCCCCGTATCTTTTTGAGAGACGCACAGGCGTCCTTCGCTTCGCTTGTGACAAAGGATAACTTACGCGATACAACATTCAAACCGATCGAGGTGCATATTCATGAAAACGAAAAAAATCATAAGCTTACTTCTGGCGCTTGCGTTCTGTCTGACGCTTCTGCCCGCGGCGGCGGGAGCGCAGCAGGGCGATGCGGGTTACGATGCGGACGATGGCTTCGCCCTTCTGTCCGACGTCGGAGAGTCCCCGGACGACGACCCGTTGGCGGAGCTTGCGGCCGCGACGGTCGATTACTACGATCCTCTCGCGCCCGAAGGGCAGCGGATGAAGTCCCAAGGCGACTGCGCGAGGATCACGGCTAAAACCACGGCGCTTGCAGACGGCTGGTATGCGGCGGGGGACGTGAGCGTATCCGCGCGCATAAAAGTAACGGGCGACGTGAACATCATCCTTCTTGACTATTCGGAGTTCGACGCCTTAGGCGGCATATACGTCGCAGAAGGCGCGCGCCTCACGATCTGGGGCCAGAGCGAAGGCACGGGCGCCGGAAAGCTGACCGTACCCGATCCGGGCGAACTGAAGGCCGGCATCGGCGGCAACGACTATAACGACAAGGAAGGAAACTCCGGCGATATTACGATAAACGGAGGCATCCTCGACGTTACGGGCGGCTATAAGACCGCGGGTATAGGCGGCGGCAACCACGGCTCCGGCAATATTACGATAAACGGCGGCCGCGTTACCGCTAAAGGCGGCACGTTCGGCGCCGGTATAGGCGGCGGCAACTGCGGCAGCGGCAGCATTACCGTAACGGGCGGATACGTTGAGGCGCAGGGCGGCTCCGAGGGCGCCGGCATAGGCGCGGGCGACGAGAAAAACGGCGGCACCGTCGAAATTTCCGGCGGCACGGTCAAGGCCACCGGCGGCACGTGGGCCGCGGGCATCGGCGGAGGCGGCGTAGCGGGCTTTAATCCCGGCGACGTCGACGTAAACGGCCCCGGCGGCAGCGGCGGCGACGTAACTATCAGCGGCGGCGACGTAACGGCTCAGGGCGGCGAATACGGCGCCGGTATCGGCGGCGGTTACCGCGGCAGCGGCTTACTTAGCGGCAAAAAAATAGAGATAAGCGGCGGCAGTGTTACCGCCAAGGGCGGCCAAAGGGCCGCGGGCATAGGCGGCGGCAACCACGGCAACGGCGGACTTGACGGCAGCAAGGTAGTGATAAGCGGCGGCGACGTCAAGGCCTACGGCAGCGAAAAATGGGCTGCGGGCATAGGCGGCGGCAACTGCGGCGACGGCTGCGAGGTAGAGATAAAAGGCGGCACGGTAGAGGTAAAAGCGGGCGACGGCTCGGCCCAGGGCATCGGCTGCGGCGACGAGGGTGAGTCCTCCGGCGATCTGTCGCTCTTCGCGGACGCACGCGTTACGGCGGGCGACGCCGAACCCGGCTCCGCGGTGATCGCGAATGACCGTCGGAAGGAATGCCGCAAAAAATGGGTAAAAATAGAGCCCTGCACGTCACATGAAATCGAGGGAGGCTCGCCCGTCTGCAAATACTGCGGCGGCGTTCCTTACTTCGACCCGATCTTCGGGACGGAAAGGGTCTGCACGAACTTCACTGAGTTGAAAAACAAAAAAACACTATTACTCACTAGCGACTGGTACGTTGTATCGGGAGACGTGAAGGTTGACAATGTGTATGTAACAGGCCACGCAGACCTCATTCTCTGCGACGGGGCAAAGCTGACGGTCAATAATAATATCGAGCTTACAGACAGCATCTACCACGACCTCACGGTATGGGGGCAGAGGAAGGGCGACGGCGCTCTCGTTGTGGACAACTTAAACAACGGCTCGTCTCAAGATCACTGGAATGCGGGCATAGGCGGCGTGGTTACCTCCGATGGCGCCGACTTATCAAAAGTATTTTCCAACGGCGGCCTTTTAATCGTAAACGGCGGCAGCATAATCTCAACCGGGGGCAAGAGCGGCGGCGCCGCGATCGGCGGTGCATATATGGGCGGCGGCGGCCGCGTGAGGATAAACGGCGGCAGCATCACCGCAATCAGCAACAGTAAAGACGCCGAGAACATCGGCGCGGGCGCCGGCGGGGATTACTCCGGCTTCATAGAATTCGACGCCAATATAACTCATGCCGGGTTCAGAGCCGGTAAAAGCGTCTCCGGTGCCGCCGACGACTGGCTGTGGTACGAGGTCAATTATAGGGAGATGGCGTGTCATACAAAGGGCGACATCGTCCGCATAGAGCCCTGCACGGACCACAGCTTTATTAACGGCGTGTGCGAATACTGCAACGCGAAAGGCTCCGCGAAAGCTCCCGTGATAACAAAGCAGCCCGGGGACTTAAATCTCACGAGCGGCTATACCGAAGGAAATAAGCTGTCCGTCACCGCGGAGGCGGATACGGGCGCGGCGTACAAGCTGTCCTATCAGTGGTATTCCTGCGAGGACGAAAACAAAACGAACGCCGCGGCCATAGACGGCGCGACAAACGCCGAATATGTCGTTCCCGAGGGCAAGGACGCCGGGACCGTGGAGTATTACTTCTGCACGGTCACCGCGACCCGCACGGATAACGATGAATCGGTGTACACGAAAAGCGACACGGCAAAAGTAACGGTAAGCGGCGAGTCGCAGGGAGACTCCCCGACGCCCGGAGCGGTCTCCTACTACGTTCCCATCGCGCCCGACGGACAGCATATAAAGAGTGAAAACGGCTGCACGAAGATAAAACCCGACACCGCCGAGCTTGGTAACGGCTGGTATACCGCGGGCGACGTGACCGTCTCGAAACGCATCCGCGTCACGGGCAAGGCAAATATCATACTTCTCGACGAATCGGAGCTTCTGGCCCCGTTGGGAATCTACGTCGCAGAGGACGCGAGCCTTACCGTATGGGCACAGAGCACCGGAGACGACGCGGGCAGGCTGACGATCGCGAACGTCGGCAGCGGCCTCGCCGGCATCGGCGGCAACAACTATAAAGACAATGAGGGCAACGCCGGAGAAATCACGATAAACGGCGGCGTGCTTAACGTAAAAGGCGGCGAAAACGGCGCGGGCATAGGCGGCGGCAACCACGGCGCCTGCAAAAGCATTACGATAAACGGCGGCATTATCGCGTCCTGCATCGGCGGCAAAAACGGCGCCGGCATAGGCGGCGGAAACTGCGGCGCGGGCGGCACGATCAATATTAACGGCGGCGAAATCCACGCTCAGGGCGGAAGCCGCGGCGCGGGCATAGGCGGCGGCGACTGGGGCGAAGGCGGCACGGTAAACATTTCTGACGGCAAAATCGAAGCCAGAGGCGGCGAGAACGCCGCGGGCATAGGCGGCGGCGGACCGAACGATAAAGAAGGCCGCGGCGGCGGCGAAGTCACCGTATCGGGCGGCGTTGTAAAGGCTTACGGCGGCACCCGCGGCGCCGGCATCGGCGGCGGCGAGTACGGAAACGGCGGTACCTTAACGGTAAGCGGCAGCTGCGATGTGGAAGCCCGCGGCGGCAGCTACGGCGCGGGCATAGGCGGCGGCGACAGCGGAAACGGCGGCGAGGTCACGATAGACGGCGGCTCCGTTTCGGCCTACGGAAATAACGGCTCCGCGGGCATAGGCGGCGGCGACTACGGAAACGGCGGCAAGCTTACGGTAAACGACGGCTTTGTGTATGCCAGCGGCAGTACACGCGACACGAGCGGCGCCGTCACGTATCAGGCCGCGCCCGGCATCGGCTCGGGCCGACCGAAGGACAACGGCTCGGCGCCTCTTAAATCCGGCGTCTGCGAAATATACGGCGGCGTCGTCATCGCACAGGCGGGCGAAACGACGGTAGAAAATAAGAGGGCGCAGGCCATCGGCGTAAATATCGCCGACAAGGACAAAAACGGCAATAACGGCGACGACAGGCTCATAATCGGCGAAGGCATGACGGTCTCGGCGGGCGCAAAAGACCCCGGCGAGCTCGTCGAAGCAAAAAACAGGATATCCGCCTGCCGTGAATACGGCCGGGCGAAGATAGCGCCCTGCGAAGATCACGAGATCGGGGACGAAGGTGATAAATGCAAATACTGCGGCAGCGAAATCGACGAACCCATACCGGGCTACATTTCGACTATCTGTCTTACGGAAAACGGCACGGCGAAAAATATCGCGGGCGCGCAGCAAAGCATTGTATATTTCGGCACGTACCCGCAGTCGTCCGACGGCCGGGGCGGCTATAACACCGAACCCATAAAGTGGCGCGTGCTTCAGAACGCGGACGGAAAGCTGTTCATTCTGTCCGATAAAAATATCGAGGCGTTCATATACGGAAAGAACGGGGCTGAAGCGAAGTGGTCGGAAAGCGAACTGCGCAAATGGCTTAACGGCATTTCATCCTACTCGGGCGGCGGATTTTCGGCCGGCGCCTTTACCGAAAAGGAGCTTTCCGCGATAGCGGACACCAAGCTCAAAAACGACGATAATACGCAAGTGACCGTCGGCAGCCCCGATACGACGGATTCGGTGTTCGTTCTTTCAATCACCGAGGCGATGAACCCTTCCTTCGGCTTTGATGGAGATTTCAAAGCAGACGGCAGCCGTATATCAATCAACACCGACTATGCATCAGCCGGCGGAGCAATGAAAACGGAATATGGTTCTACGCTGCGTGGACCCGGCGAGGCTAACTATTGGTGGCTTCGTTCCCCCGGCAGTGGCATCTCTTGCGCGGCACACGTTACAGATACGGGCTATGTGGATGACTCCGGAATCGTTTTGACTGCCAACGACGTTGCCGTTCGCCCCGCTTTGAACGTCGATTTGTCGAAGGTGCTCTTTACGTCCCTTGCAAAGGGCGGCAAAGGCGGCGACGAATACTCGCCGGACGAGTGGAAGCTTACGCTTCTGGACGAAAGCCGCAAGGACTTTGCCGTTTCGGAAACGGCGGCGGAGTCGTACCCCGGCGGCACCGTATGGCTTACGTTCTCCGGCGCGGCGGAGGGCGATAACGAATACGTGTCCGTCATCGTTTGCGACAAGAAAGGCAATCCCGTATACTACGGCAGCGTAAAGACCGGCGTTAAGGAAGGCAGGGCGGGCTTCACTCTGCCCGGGGATCTGCCGGCCGGCAGCTATACGATGAAGGCGTTCTCCGAGCAGAACAACGGCGATTATATGACGGACCTTGCAAGCCCGTTCTGCAGCGTGGCGCTCAAGGTAAGTAAAGTCTATCTCTGGATAGGCGGCGAGGCGGTCACGAGCGCGCACACGTCCGGCGAGGGCTGGCGCTTCGATGCGGAGAAGAACACGCTCTATCTCGATAAATACTCCTACGAGGGCGCGGGATATGAGTATACTGACGAAGACGGCGATACGCGCAGCTGCGGCGTTTACTACAACGGCAAAGAGGTGCTTACCGTATCGCTCACGGGAGAAAATAAGATAACGCAGGTCCCGAACGGTGAAGTTGACGGTTCAATAGGCTTTTACTCCACTGAATACAGCGCGGACGTGACATTCACGGGCGGCGGCAGCCTTACCGCATCCTCCGGTAAAGCAAAAATAGGGAGTGACGGCATTGTTATAATGGGAGGCATGACGGTCGGAAATGACACGTCGGTCTGCGCCGAAGGCTCCGCAGACGCCTTATTTTCAATCGGCGTATATGCATACAATAGCCTAACTGTAAACGGTACGCTCACGGCCTCGGGCGGGACACAGGCGCTTCTCAACCCCTATACTCCCGCCGAGGGCGTTGCGGCCTGGGGCAGCAAAGCCGGTGAAGACGATAAGGAAGAATATAATAAAGGCGACAACGACAGCTACAAGTGGTTCAGGGCCGAACCGGAGACATCCTGCAGTCTCTGGGTAGGCGGCGAAGAGGTCACGACGGCGCACGCGTCCGGCGAGGGCTGGCGCTTCAATCCGTTCACGAACACGCTCTACCTCGAAAACTATACCTACGAGGGCGCGGGAAATGAGTTTAAGCTATACGACTTTACGTTAGGCTGCGGCGTTTGCTATGTGGGCGAAAAGGCTCTTACCGTATCGCTCACGGGAGAAAATAAGATAACGCAGGTCCCGAACGGCAGAGTTGATTCTTCGACAGGCTTTTACTCCCTTGAATCCGACACGGACGTGACGTTCACGGGCGGCGGCAGCCTTACCGCATCCTCCGGGACAGCAGTAATGGAGAATAGCGGCATCAACATAAACGGCGGCATTACGGTCGGCAAAGATACGTCGGTCTGCGCCGCTGCATCCGCAAACGACAAACGATCATACGGCGTAAGCACAGGCGAAAAAACCACTGTAAACGGTACGCTCACGGCCTCGGGCGGGACACGGGCGTTCCTCAACCTTTATACTCCCACCGAGGGCGTCACGGCCTGGGGCAGCAAAGCCGGTGAAGACGATAAGGAAGAATATAATAAAGACGACAACGACAGCTACAAGTGGTTCAGGGCCGAATATACGGGTAAGTCCTATAATCTTTGGATAGGCGGCGAGGCGGTCACGAGCGCGCACACGTCCGGCGAGGGCTGGCGCTTCGACGCGGACAAGAACACGCTCTATCTCGAAAACTATACATACGAGGGCGCGGGATATGAGTATACGGACACGGTCGGCGATTCGTTCGGCTGCGGCGTTTACTACAACGGCGAAAAGGCGCTTACCGTATCGCTTACGGGAGAAAATACGATAAAGCAGATTCCGAACGGTGAAGTTGACGGTTCAATAGGCTTTTACTCCACTGAATCCGGCACGGACGTGACATTCACGGGCGGCGGCAGCCTTACCGTATCCTCCGGGAAAGCAAAAATAGAGAGTGACGGCATTGTTATAATGGGAGGCATTACGGTCGGCAAAGACACGTCGGTCTGCGCCGAAGGCTCCGCAGACGCCGAGCTTTCATACGGCGCAGTCATCCCAGCCTACCGCCTAACTGTAAACGGTACGCTCACGGCCTCGGGCGCAACTTGTGCGCTTATAAATACCTATACTCCCGCCGAGGGTGTTGAGGCCTGGGGCAGCAAAGCCGGTGAAGACGATAAGGAAGAATATAATAAAGGCGACAACGACAGCTACAAGTGGTTCAGGGCCGAATATACGGCTGAGTCCTATAATCTTTGGATAGGCGGCGAGGAGGTCACGACGGCGCACACGTCCGGCGAGGGCTGGCGCTTCGATGCGGACAAGAACACGCTCTATCTCGAAAACTATACATACGAGGGCGCGGGATATGAGTATACGGACACGGTCGGCAGTACGTTCGGCTGCGGTGTTTGCTACAACGGCAAAAAGGCGCTTACCGTATCGCTTACGGGAGAAAATACGATAAAGCAGATTCCGAACGGTGAAGTTGATGAATCGGTAGGCTTTGACTCCGGAGTGTCCGGCATGGATGTGACGTTCACGGGCGGCGGCAGCCTTACGGTATCCGGCGGAGCAGCGAGAGATGCGAGCGTCGGCATAGACACAATCGGCAACATAACGATAGACAAAGGCACGTCGGTCTGCGCCGAAGGCTCCGCAGACGCCAAACAATCATACGGCGCAGCCACAGCCTACCGCCTAACTGTAAACGGTACGCTCACGGCCTCGGGCGCAACTTGTGCGCTTATAAATACCTATACTCCCGCCGAGGGTGTTGAGGCCTGGGGCAGCGAAACCGATGAAAACGGCAAGGTCGAATATAATAAAGGCGACAACTGGGCATACAAGTGGTTCAGGGCCGAATATACGGCTGAGTCCCATAATCTTTGGGTAGGCGGCGAGGAGGTCACGACGGCGCACACGTCCGGCGAAAACTGGCGCTTCGATGCGGAGAAGAACACGCTATATCTCGATAAATACTCCTACGAGGGCGCGGGATATGAGTATACGGACACGGTCGGCCGTA